>JBEKHX010000003.1:0-116520 GCA_050012055.1 Nitrososphaerales archaeon | reverse complement strand
ACCGTTGGAAGTGCCCCAACTGGTCTAGCAGTCAACCCAACCACGAACCTGGTGTATGTCGCCAACAGTGGTGACGGCACAGTCACGGTGATCGACGGTGCGACGAACACGGTCGACCCAGTGACGCCGGCGATTCCCGTCGGATATAACCCGACCGGCGTAGCAGTTGACCCAGCTACGAACCTGGTGTATGTCGCCAATAATGACGGCACAGTCTCAGTCATCTACGGGGACCCAGCCAGTCCGACCTTCAACACGGTCATCACGACGCTATCCATCGCAAATGGTGCAATTGACAGCCTCGACGCGGTCAACCCATCCACGAACATCCTGTATGTCGCCTACTATGATGGCAGCTTAATCACCGCGGAGCCATTAGGGGAAATCAATGTGTCCGTATCGTGTGGCGATACAATCACAGAAAACGCGATTCTTGGCGCTGACATCGGCCCCTGCGCAGGGAATGGGCTCGTCATTGGCGCCAACGGCATCACTCTTGATTGCGCCGGCTACACCATAAGCGCAGGCGCAAGCTCAACAAGCAACGGGATTGATCTTGAGGGGTACACAGGAGTCACGGTCGAGAACTGCAACGTCATAGGATTCTATGAAGGGTTCTATCTAGGCGCCTCTCCCAGCAACACTCTCACCGGGAACACGGCGGACAGCAACCACGATGGCTTCCGCCTTGACTACTCTTCCAGCAACAACATTCTCACCGGGAACACGGCGAACGACAATGGCTTTGATGGCTTCAACATTGTCGACTCTTACAGCAACATTCTCACCGGGAACACGGCGAACGACAACGGCTACGATGGCTTCGCCACTTGGGACTCTTACAGCAACACGCTCACCGGGAACACTGCGGACAGCAACAACTACGCTGGCTTCCACCTTTACGACTATTCCAGCAACACTATCGGCGGGAACACTCTCAGCGAGAACACTGCAGACGACAGCACATACTATGGTTACCTCGACAACTCAGTCGGTTCTGGCACCTCAGGAACCAATAACACGTATTCCACCGACGAGTGTAGCGGCAACGGCAATGATTCAAGCCCAGCCGGGCTCTGCTCGACCTCCCCACCATCAATACCGGCTTTGCCGTTCCCATTCGCCATACCGGTCGTGCTCGCGGCCACAGCGCTGATCTACTTGGTGATGAGGAGAAGGCTGCTGGGAGGACAAACGATTCCTATCCAGCGACAGATACAACCAAAGTTGTCGCAGCGGTAACTCGGCCCAGTCGAGCCAACACTGTATGCTCCTGATGAAACGGCAGAACGCCCACCAAAGTCTATATAGTTAGTCCCAATTTGAAGTGTGGCATTCTTGAGGAACGGAAAGTCCCCGAGGCTCCCGCTTGCTGTCCTGCTTCTCTTCACCCTTCTGGGTTCAATGCTCGTCTTCTCGCCTGCTCGTGTCTTCGCCCAATCATGTGGCGAATCAATCACGACAAGCACGACTCTGAGCGCTGACATCGGCCCCTGCTCAGGAGATGGGCTCGACATAGGCGCCAGCAACATAGTCCTCGACTGCGCTGGCCACACCATAAGCTCAACAAGCTCAAACAACTTTGGGATTGACCTTTATGGGCACACAAATGTCACGGTCGAGAACTGCGTCGTTACGGGATTCCACGATGGCATCCGCCTTGACTACTCTTCAGGCAACACTTTCACCGGGAACACTGCGGACAGCAACAGCTTTGGTGGCTTCAACCTTTTTGACTCTTCCAGCAACACTCTCACCGGGAATACTGCAGACAGCAACAGCTACGCTGGCTTCATCATTGCGCTTGGCTCTTCCAGCAGCAACACTCTCACCGGGAACACGGCGGACAGCAACTACTTTGGCTACTCCGACGCCACCACAGGCTTAGGCACAGCAGGAACCAACAACACGTATGTCGGCAACGAGTGTAGCGGCAACAGTTATGCTTCAAGCCCAAGCGGGCTCTGCTCGACCTCCCCACCAATACCGGCTTTGCCGTTCCCATTCGCCATACCGGTCGTGCTCGCGGCCACAGCGCTGATCTACCTAGGGATTAGGAGAAGGCTGCTCGGGGGACAAACGGCCCCTTCTCAATAGCTGACACAGCCCAGGTCATTCGTCGCGACGATGGCTCTATCTTCTCTTTCCTTTGCATTACTGCTGCAGGTGGCGTCCGAATCAAGGCGGCCTACGGCGGAGACTCCAGCAGGCGACCTCGAGAGTCCTGGAACGTCTGAACGTCCTGGCGACGGCCTGGATCACCGAGAATGGAGCCAGGCTCTATAAAGTCTATACTTGACATCAGTCAGGTGCTAATGAGATGATGCACGGAAGGTCAACGGCTAGGGTTGCGGCCGTCTTCGTTCTACTCCTCTTTGCTCTGCCGATTCTCTTATCGGGTTCGCTCGTCCAACCGGCGCACGCTCAAGGGGGTACGATTTCGGTTGGGACTTCCCCCGTCGGCGTAGCAGTCAACCCGACCACAGACACAGTGTATGTCACCAATTCTGGTGACGACACAGTCTCGGTAATCGACGCGTCGACGAACACGGTCACCGCGACGCTAACCGTTGGAAGCGGTCCTGAGGGCATCGCATTCGACCCATCCACTAACACCATGTATGTTGCCAATGCTTATGACGGCACAGTCTCTATCATCGACGCGACGACGAACACGGTCAGCCCGACGACGATACCCGTTGGAGGCGTCCCTCTTGGCATAGCATACAACCCATCCACAGACACCGTGTATGTTGCCAATTGGAATGACGGCACAGTCCAGGTAATCGACACGTCAACGAACACGGTCACAGCGACGCTGACCGTTGGGAGCAGTCCTTTTGCCGTAGCAGTCGACCCGTCCACGAACACCGTGTATGTCACCAATTTTGGTGACGGCACAGTCTCTATCATCGACGCGACGACGAACACGGTCAGCCCGACGCCGCTGACCGTTGGAGGCTTCCCTACGGGCACAGCATTCAACCCAACCGAAAACACCGTGTATGTTGCCGATTGGAATGACGGCACAGTCTCGGTAATCGACGCGTCGACGAACACGGTCAGCCCGACGACTATACCCGTTGGGATTTCCCCCACCGGCATAGCAGTCAACCCGACCACAGACACAGTGTATGTCACCAATTCTGGTGACGGCACAGTCTCGGTAATCGACGCGTCGACGAACACGGTCACCGCGACGCTAACCGTTGGAAGCGGTCCTGAGGGCATCGCATTCGACCCATCCACTAACACCATGTATGTTGCCAATACAGATGACTCCACGGTCTCTGTGCTGCCACTCGGACCCCCGCCACCAATACCAGCGTTGCCGTTCCCATTCGCCATACCGGTCGTGCTCGCGGCCACAGCGGCAATCTACGTGGCGATCAGGAAGACCGTGCTGGGAGGACAAGCGGTTCCTGTCAAGCAGCAGACACAGCCCAGGTCATCGTCACGATAACTCTCTATTTGACAGAGAACTGTCAATTTCGGTGATATCAGAAATCCTGACTATCAAGGCCCCCTGCCATTACGCTTGGAATGCCATCGTGAACGTCTGA
This sequence comes from Nitrososphaerales archaeon, assembly GCA_050012055.1. Lineage (GTDB taxonomy): Archaea > Thermoproteota > Nitrososphaeria > Nitrososphaerales > Gagatemarchaeaceae > UBA183. Next base: position 112,957 of record JBEKHX010000003.1, on the reverse strand, counting down.
CTTTGACAGTGAGTGTCTGTCTCCTACCAAAAGACAACCTGAGAGGCGCGCTGGCCGGGACCTCATCTAACACTTGTCTCCAACAACGTTAAGTCAATCAACTCTGAGCGATTGTATCACTCAGGTTCCGGACGATTCTTTCTCGGGCACACTACTTCTTAGCCTTAAGTTTACTTCGACACAGACGGTTACGCCAAGTCATTGACCTTCAAGCGATCACCATGGCAAGTCCCGTTGCTCGTTTTCCTCGTGTCCTTCCTGGTATTTCTCGCATGCCTGAATGGAATTTGGGCCGCAGACCATCCCACGAGCTTCATTGATCTGGACTACGCAATCTGGGCCAATCATGCATTCTCGGTTGGGAAGGTTGGGGAATTCACGCCGAACTCGATAGACTTGTTCCAGTACAAGGGTGCCTACTATTCGGCATCGGCTCCAGGCACGGCTATCTTGGCATACCCATTCGTTGCCCTTGGGTTCTACCTTGAAGGGGGTTTCACACTATTCGGCAAGGTCTTGCTTCTTTCTGAGGTATTCGTCGCCTTGGTCAACGCCCTGGCTGTGTACGTCCTGTACGGCATAGCCAAGAACTTCTTCTGCAGTGAGAGGGCAGCCATCTTTATCGCCTTTGCCTATGCGTTTTCTACTGTAAGCTGGCCGTTTGCCACCTATCTCTTCCAGAGCGATGTCTCAGCGCTTTTCGTCCTTCTGGCTCTCTACTTCGCATTGAAAGCCGTTCAGAGGGCAGATGGGGCTAGCCAACCACCCATCAGAAATTTCCTGTTGTGTGGCCTTGCAATAAGCACGGCTTTGACCGTCGATTATGTGGATGGAATCCTTGTGCCAATCTTCCTAGGCTATCTGGTCATCGCAAATAGCAGTTCCATCTCAACCCGTATCAAAGGAGCAGTATCATTTCTTCTGACCGCATTAATTGGCGTTCTCCTGCTCGCCTTCTACAATTACTCGAGCTTTGGGATGTTTTTCACATCTTCAGAACAGCTATACCAACACTCACCCGGACTGTTCGGCAGTTTCAGCTTCTTTCTTCCGAGCGGGTTGTTTCTGAATCTCTTCACACCACTGAGAGGTCTTTTTCTCTACTCTCCCATCATGGCAGCTGGTCTGTTCGGAATCTACAAGCAATTCAAGTCTTCTACCTTCAACAGGAATTCACTGTTCGTACTATTGATCTTCTTTGCAATAGTTATACCGTATTCCATGTTTTGCAGACCCGACGCGGGAAATTCATTTGGCCCAAGGTACCTCGTGCCTGCGATGCCCCTTCTCCTGTTACCAATCGGCTCGGTCATAGACGATTCTCATGGAAAGTGGCCAGGTGCCGTTCTTTGGCTCCTCTACCCTCTCTACTCCGTAGGCGTCTCAATCAACGGGCTCGCCGCTTTGACGGGTGCCATCCCGCCTACCACGCAGTGGTTCTCGTCTCCCTTGATTTCGAACGTACTCCCGACGTTGGCGAGAGGGCAACTGGATACCTGGTGGATCCATCAGGTTGGCCCATTCTGGCCGTGCATCGCGTTGTTGATACTCTCACTTGCGATTGTGGCTCCTGCCTTGGTTTGGCGTCTACAAGGGTTGGGTGAGGTTGAGAGTCGCTGTCATGACTCTGATGGAACTCGGGTGGTCTAGGCTCATGCAATGTGGTGGCATATGCGTGAAGGCTAGGGAGATCTGAGGCGCCTCAAACTACAGGTTCTCGTGAAAGGTTTGGCCCGGCCTGGGGCTACACCCATATGGGTTCGAATCACGGTGTAGGTTCGGGCCCGGTGGGGCGCGAGCCCGTATGGGGGCGAATTTCTTCCGACGAAACCAGTGGGACTCGCCCCCAAACAGGTCCGAAAAGTGGATTCCAAGCGAAGCGTGGGAGGGGGCGCCCTGGCCGGGACTTTTCAGTTCAGGTAGGCGCCCCAACGGGCGAAGAACCCGGGTTCGAGTCCCGGCGACCGCAACTTTCAGCCCAATAGGGCGCGCGCCCGCCAACAAGCGACTTCAATAGTCCTGGAACGTCTGAACGCCCTGGCGATGGCCTGGATCACTGAGAATGGAGCCAGGCTCTATAACATGTAATAGCATCAATTGTATTACAGATGATGATGAGTGGAAGGTCAAGAGTCAGGACGTCGGCCGTCTTCGTTCTACTCCTCTTTGCTCTGCCGATTCTGTTGTCAGCTTCGTTCATCAGAACAGTAGACGCCGCGGTCCCTGCGATTCCTAGTGGTGTGCTGAACTACGTACCGATAGAACTTACCAACTCTCAGGCGTCCGCGGTTGCGGGAGGGACGCAAGTCCCGCTCACCGTGGACTGGAGTTCGTTATCCACTTACCTCAACGCCCAGTCCAGCAATGTTGTCTTCTTTGACGACGCCGGCAATCCACTCCATGCATGGATGGAAACATTCGCCGCGACGTCGGACGTTGCAGACATGGTGTGGGTCCAACTCAACAGCACCGGGATACCCGCGTCGTCGGCGAGGACGATCTACATGGGCCTCTATTCGACCTCGACGAACAACTTCAATCCGAACGGGAATTGGGGCGAGGCTCCCACCATCACGGCCACCTATGGCCAGTATGACAACGGAGCCCAAGTCTTTGCCTTCTACGACAACTTCGCCGGCACCACCATCAGCAGCGCCTGGAACACCACGGGAGCTGCGGGATACTACACGGTCGACAACGGTGTTATCTTGTACTCTGATCCGATTCGAGGCGCCGCGTTCTCCCTCGTTGATCAGTACACTGGTCCGCTGATCGCCGACGCCTATCAGGCAAGCACATATGGAGCATGGTCAGGCGTATCCTTCAGCAACCTCCAGACGAACGGGCCAGCCTCGTACGGGAGCGGCGCGATCCAATGGGTATACCCACCCCAGGGCCCCTACTCTGGGTACGTCGGCGTGTGCATCAACTCGGGATGCACGTCCTTTACTCCCAACCCTCCCAGCACGACTCTGCAGGTCGATACGCTCGCCGTGGGTTCCACTACGTCCACCGGGTACCAGGACTACGCTAATCCTGCGACGGTCTCAGGAACGATTTCTCTCAGGAACTACCCAGGTCTCATCGCAGTGGCCTACAGCACCTCGGACACCCTGACCGCTTACTGGTTCAGGCTGAGGGCCTACCCCCCGAACAACGTGATGCCTTCGGTGTCATTCGGCAGCACAGTTACTCCACTCTTGGCCGGTGACATAACGCCAGCGTCTCCGACCATCTCTAGCGGAGACTCGGTCACGCTGACCGCCAATCCTGCTGGCGGCATCCCACCGTACACTTCATACCAGTGGTACACGGGCCCAGGCTGCACCAACCCAATCTCCAATGCCACTTCTTCGACGTATGATGCTTCACCCTCAGTGACAACAACCTACTACTATCAGGTCAGCGACTCCAACGCTGCCACAGCCTGTTCGGCCGGAGACACCGTGACCGTCACCCCTTCCCCGCCAATACCAGCGTTTCCGTTTCCGTTCGCAATACCGGTCGTGCTCGCGGCCACAGCGCTGATCTACGTGGCGATCAGGAAGACTGTGCTGGGAGGACAGGCGGTTCCTGCGAAGCAGCGGACGTGATCCAGGTCACCGCCACGATAACTCTATCTTCCCTTTCCTCTACGTGAAGAGCAGGAGTGCCTAAACGCGTGCGCAAGCAACGGCAATCGCCGGCCAGCAGGTGAAGATGGGAAGTGGATAGGAAATCAGCAGCAAGACTCGCGGCGGGATTGGTTCTGGCAGCCTCGGGTTTCGCTGTCTTCCTCATCTACCTGGCTGGGGGGTACGGCCCCCTCTATCTCGTGCCGATAGGAGTCTTCCTGTTCTCAGCCGGGTTCTATCTCTCCGTGCCTTACCTGAAGTTCCTACAGCCGTTCAAGAGGACCATACCGTTCTTCGCCGCTGCCCTTCTCCTCATCGCCTTCATCCCGCCGAATGTGTGGCAGAATTCCATCTTCGGCTCGGTCTACGGTTCCCTGCTCATTGTCCTTTCGAGAAAACTCGGAGTTCTCGTACTCAATGCAGAGGGGATTGGAGCTATTCAAGGGGCGGGCTCGACCATAGTCCTTCCCTCTGCCTCCAAGGTCGCATCTGTGACGATAGCTCAGGCTTGTGGAGGGGTAGAGGAGATTCTCATCTTCTTCGTTGCCTTCGCGTTCATGCTCATGGACGTGGGGAGGAAGGCTCCAAAGAAGGCTATGGTCCTGCTTCCGGTGGGATTCGTCGGTACATATCTGGTTAGCATCGTCAGGCTCGACGCCGTCATAGTGACAGGCTATCTGTATGGGTACGACGCCATGGAGACGGCTCACCTCTACCTGGGAGTATTACTCTATCTCGCCTTCATCTCGGCCTTCTGGTATCTGTCGCTGAAGTGGATCGGCATTGGAAATAGGGCGAAGCCAGAGGTGCTAAGTGAAGAAGAAAGCGCAACAGTTGTAGTAGAGTCAGGGCAAAGGGCCCGCTTCCATAAACAAAGCGAATCCCACCGGGTCCGCTACCATCTGGGTCTTTAGCGCGCGCGAAGCAGTCGTTGAGTTAGACATTTTTCTGACCAGCGTTAGCGCTTGGTTTCTTTTCCTCTTCTCGCTACCACGAGTAATCTTCTCTTCTGTTTCTCGTGAATCACTTCATCAAAAGTTATGTTCTTGAATCCTATCCGGCGCAAGATTTCCACAACCTCTTTCCTTCGGTAGGACTTCAGGGATCCCTTGCCACTGGAATCAACAACACCTCCACTTCGTGCCATGCTCCATAGAGCTGTAGGGCGTTTTACCGCTGATTGCACTAGAGGAGGTATCTGATTCAGCCACCAAATATACCACAAATCGAACAACAGAATGCCTTCGTCCGTCAGGAACTTCGAGGTGTTGGCAAGCCCTCTTTCGAAAGTTGGGTAGAAATGTTTGAGAGTTAATGACGAAATGATCGCAGTATATTTCTCTGAAAGCGTAATCGATTCTGCGTCACCATTCACAAAATTGGCGCGTGGTTCGCTCGCAAACTTCTGTTCTAGGTATTTGATATTTCGCTCGGATATGTCAAGTCCGGTGTATCTTTGAAACGGAACGTTCGCACTAAGCATTGATGACAGTAATCTACCGTATCCGCTACCTATCTCGAGTATTCTGGCTCGCTCGTGAAATACCCCGTATGTCTGGGCTTTTTGAATAAAAGCATCTCCACTTATGATCTTCCCCCATGTCAGTCCAGCGTCTGGTCCCGCCTCTATCCATACGGCCTTCTTTGACTCACGAGTTTCGGATTCGTCCTGCCGAGTCGTGGCGGTGTAGCCAGCGATGTATGTGAACATTATCGCTGCAAGTCAGCAAGTCCCCTCGCTCACTGTTCTCGCCTTCATCGCCTTCGTGCGGTTTTCCTCTATTAACCCTATCGCAGCGGTCTGGCCGAAGCACAGCCAAATGCTGGTATCTTGGAATCCACTTTTCGGACCTGTTTGGGGGCGAGTCCCACCGGGCCCGCTACCACAGAAGCGGGGGGAGTAATGGCCCCCATGTGGAAGACCCTGATTCAGAACGCGGCAAGCAATGGGGAGAGGACTTAATGGCTGAGACCGCGCAGAATCCCATCGAATTTCTCCTCATTGATTCCTCTCAAGAGAACTCTGCCTTGATAGGGGGCATTCCTGCTTCGAGTACTGTGGTTTGTTAGGATGGGAGCAGGGTGACGAGGGCGACCCAATTGTACGTCACTTCGTAGGATGAATTCGTTCCAGCTATCTTAGGACTCTCCAAGATGTTGTATAGGAAGATGCTTGCGGGGCTCGAACCTGCATAGCCACTCAAGTCCACACCGTACGTGCCAGGGGTGGCAGACGTGTAGATTGTGCTCTTCCCACTGTTGAAACTCATGTAGAAACCAGCCAGCGTCCCCACGTCCTGGCTTGTGGTCCTGTAGACGAGAAAGGTCCTATTCTGCAGTGGCAGTTCTTGGTTGAAGACGTGCTCTGCATATACCTTGCCTTGGGTGTCGCTAGGCGGAGTACTCAGACGCATCTGCGTCGGGCTGCCAGTGATTGTTCCATTGAGGTAGACTTGCCAGCTTCCCGAAGAACTGAAATCTGATGTCCAAACGGGAGCAAGTTTCACGGTCTGAATCTCATAGATCAAGACCTCGTCTGGTGTTTGCCCGTTAGCATATACAAGTCGAAGCGCGGTAACATTACCTGACCTAAGTATGCTTGACACGTCCGACGTGCTTGGGAATATCGGGAACATGGTGCCCACATCTGAAGGCCCGATGCCGTCGTAGTACGGCAAGAGTTTGGAAATCTCCAAACTTGACACATCAAGATCAAGGATGATGTACGAGGCATTGACTGAATGGGCCGCTTGGATGACGTCACCAATTCCGATTTCTGAGAAAGGAACGACCAGGTTGTATCTAACGACGTTGAGACCTGCGAACGTCATATCAGCGATTTCCATGGACCACACCCTAGCCGACTGACCTGAAGCTATCTGGAAGACCGTCCCCGGCGCAACATTCTGCTGAATCCAATCTTGAGTGCTCAGCACCCCCAAGAATTGTGGGTAATCCTCGCTGTGCAGGGCGCTCACAGACTTACTGTAACCAGTAACATATCCGTAGGCAAGGGGTGTGCCTCCGGCAGCCAAGAGAAAGACAACTAGAATCGCCCATACCTGATTGCCGCGAATCTTAAAACTCAGGTGAAGGCGATTAGTGTTCAACAGTGGAATTATGAACGTGCGATTGGAGGGCAGGGCTGCTTTCACACGAGAACCTGTGTGTTCAGCAACGCGAATTATCGTTACAGACGAAAGCAGGATTAGCATTACGTAGGAACTGACGAGAAACCTCGTCGCACTGAAGTCATCGAAGAAGCCGCTAGAGAAGCTCAGCAGAACGATTGCTGAAGCCGCATATAGCAATAGGAACACGTAGGCGTAAGAAACGAGCTTAACGTCAATCCAGTAGAGAAAGAAGACAGACGCAACTGAAAGAAGGATCAGAGGATAGGTCGCACCCAATTGAAGGAGGTGTAGGTAAAGCGCGACATTACTGCTTAGCGAGGACAGCGGCGGAAGCGACGGCAGCGGCTGTATCGACAAACCAGAACTGAGGACGGTTAATCCTATCCTTCTTGCGGAATCCAGGCAAAGCGCAACATTACTGCCTAGCGACGACATTGACAAGCCAAGATTAAGGAAGACTGATTCTGTTGTTCTTGCATAAGCTTGCGAGGGTTCGATTATGTATTGAGGCAGGAGGTAGAACCGCTCCAGCCAGAGGGCAAACGTGAATGACATCCAGACCAGAACCACTGTCAGGTTGGGCTCCCATCGTTTCCACGACCATCCGACGGCCAAGGCCAGAATGGAAAGAGGGAAGAACCAAGGATTCAGTATCCAGTGCTCGCTATACAGCACAGATATCGCAAACACGCCGCCCATTAGGAGGAATGACAGGTGACCAACCTTCGAGGCGGGTCCGAATAACAGCAACAAGATTCCATATGCCAATACGCAGATCAGGGTCGCATTCATATCCCAACTCAGCCCGCTTATCGAGAACAGGAGACCCGCAAGCATGAGTCCCGAGAGCGGGATTCTTCCCACTCTGAGCCTGAACGTCTCTAGGACGCAGATTCCAGAAATCGCAAAGACGGTCGAAGTAATCTCCGGGCCATACGGTACAGAAGAAAAGAAGAGAAAGACTGGGAGACACGATGCCAAAAGGGTCGGAACCCACGCTCTCGATCCGAGCCACAAACGACCGATGGTATAGACTGACGCGAGCAGCAACATGCCCAGCGTCAGCAGCATTAACAAATCCACGGAGAATGAAACCCCACCTGAGGAGAAGAACACGGAAAGAATGAACCATGTGCCTGCCTCGGGGAGAAGCCCGACGGTCGGCGATAATGGCGACACGATTGGGGTGTCGCTCAATACATTTGCTGAGTAATGCCCTGTCGTTGCTAGCGAACGGGCTGCTGCGAAGTTGAGCGCTCCGTCAGGAAGAATCGTGGATGTGTTGCCCATCTGGTAGGCCACACGAAGAAGCAAGGCAGCGCAGAAGAGCACGATAATCAAGAGAGTTCGCGAGTTTGGGACTTTTCGCAGAATTGAAACGTAGTGGAGCAGGTCATTCTTCTGAGGCTCACCTTTGATTATGTAAACGACGTCTATTAGGAGGGTCGAGACGGAAACAGAAACAAGCAGGGCGACTGTGAAATCAATGGGGAAACTCATCATCGTCCCGAATGGAACAAGAATCACCAATACTAGAATTGCCAGTCCCACTTGCATGCCAACGGCGACCTGGAGCAGCGAATCGTGAACCGACAGACCGACCAGCCGCGCACCTACGCAAAAGACTGCGGCAAGAAAAGCTAGAATCGAGAAAAGCGAAGGAGCGGCGACTGCCGCCAATGCTACCAGGCCGATGGTCAAAATCGAGACTGTGGGATTCGCCCACGCAGTAGGGTCTGAGGCCTTCTTTCTTGCCTGTCCGTCGGATGGTTCGCGTTGATCATGCGTAGCTGAAGCGACCAGCGACCGAATCATACTGAGCATCCCTGATGCAAGAAGAGGTGATTTAGCTTTGAATAGAGAATGGGATAGGCCCTACTCGTTCGGTTCGAGAATTGCCTTCCAGTTCGTGACTTTGGCTTCAAAGCTGGGCGCGCGCAGGTCAGCACCAATCATGCCGTTCGCTCAGCTGATTTCGAGAGGAAATCATGCTGATTTGAGAGTTGAATTGGAAATATCATCTTGATTGAAGATATAGTTCCAAGCATTTCGGGCAGCATTTAGCGTGAATCTCGATTCAACGAACAGCCGGCCGCGGTTTGTCACTTTTTCCATCAGTGCGGTGTCATCTAGTATTCCAACAACGGTCTTTGCAATGTAACTCGGGTCAAGCGACTCGAGTATGAAACCAGTTTGTCCGTCAACAACAACATCACGAATGCCTCCCGCCGACGAGGCCAGAACAATCGTCCCGCATGCCATCGCTTCCAAGATGACATTCGGAACACCTTCACTCATGGATGGAACGAGAAGCATCCTTGCCCTGTTGAGCTCGGCTGGCATATCTGAGTACCTCACCCAGTACTTCAATTGAACTGCGCTTTCCAACTGCCACTTCTTGAGATACGTCTCCAATGGCTTCCTCAAGGCGCCGTCACCAATGATCAAGGCCTTCAGCGGTCTGATCGCACATACTCGCTTGATGCAGTCTGCGAAGATCATTATGCCTTTCTCACTTGTCAGTCCTCCCACAAAAACCAGGTCGAGCTCTCGATCTATCAGTCTCTTGGCAGGCATGAATTCCTTCTCATCTACGAAGAGAGACCCAGAGGTTCTAATCTTCGTGGCAAACTTGGTCAACTTGAAACTATCTACGACTCTTGGACTTTCAACGATAATCCTGTCAAAAGCCTTCAGCATTATCATCTGGAACGCCCACCGTAGTCTGAAGTAAGCGGAGTCCACTCCTCTGATTTCAAAGGAAGAACGCTTCACATCAAAACCGCCGCCGAAAAGGTGGGTCCTGCAATGTCTCACTTTTGCAGCAAGAAGAGTGAGAGGCTGATAGATTCCGAGGAATAGAACATCAGTATTTTCATCGACTTGCCTAAGAAGCGCCTTGCTTCTCTCAAGCTCGCAAGAACCGAATCGAATCGCCTTCAGCAGGAAACTGCTTGGCAACCCCCAAACACGATTTGACTTGTCTATGACTGTGACGTGTCGCGCACCCCTTAGCGGAACTGTTCTCCCCTCGACGACCACTCCTACACTGTCAAACTTGTCGCTCGTGATGAGGAGTATCTTCTGCAGGTGTACAATTCTGCCGGGAGTAGCTGGTCCTCCTAAGGTGATTACTAGCGTTCTCTTGTTCACTCTTGTTCTCAGCCCAGCGGATTCCTAAAATGAGATTTCCTAACTAAAAGCAAAATGCTTCAATCTGGGCGCGCGTGCCATCGATGCCGCGCGCAAATTGCGCGGGACTTGCCAGTGTCATATGCCGAATTCCGAAAGATCTGGTTCTCATGATCTTGTTCGTGTTCCATGGCCAATCTGAGCGCGTTGCTCCAACTCCAAGAGAGCCTTTTCCCATTTGTGCGCGGTGATGGTCTGGTCGAAGAATTTGACAGCTGTTTGTCTAGCATTACTGGAATACTTGAGGACTAGCGCCGGATTAGACACCAGTCGTCTGACTCCATCCAGATACGATTGCGGGTTTGCTTCGCACACAAGACCGCTCTCAAGATCCCGAATGAACTTATTGGCCTGTGAAGACGCTAATGTGAGCAGAGATTTGCCGCATGCCAAAGCTTCAAGTTCGCCAAGGCCAAGGGCTCTTTGGAAGAAGACGAGCGCGTCAACTCTCGATATCCAAACAGGAAGTTCGTTTCTTGGAACACTGCCCACATGTTCGACGTTAGGAAGCTCTGACAAGTATTTCTTGAATGGACCGTCACCCATTATGATGAATCTGAGTTCCGGGAGTTCTGAAACTGCTAGAGAGCATAACTGAAGTAGGAGAGCAGCCCCCTTTTCATCTGTCAGTCTCCCTATGAATCCGACCTTGAAATGCCGCGCGCTCGGGCTGGATACGAGAGGACTAAATGCCTCTGTGTCCACTCCCGGGTGAATCACTCGAAGTCGTCTTGTGTCGATTCCTGCCTTGGTCATGCCCGTCAGAATTATCTCGTTGTCTACTATTGTTCTAGCTGCAATGCCAGCAATGAAACAGCTACCTGTTTTCAGTATTCCCCACATGATTCTTTGATATGTCGACCGCGTCTTAGTTCCGCTCCAAGGGATAATCCAAGGTGCCAGATTCCCTTCGCGATAGATTACGGGTATTCCGAGAACCCGAGCCAAGATTGATGGCATAATCCCGGAAAGAGAATCCGCGACCACCAGCCAATCTACTCGACGGTACTTGGGGTGCAGGAGCGACATAGTAGCCGCAAATGAATAGAGCGGCGACATGAGAGTCAGTAGCATGACGTCCCTCATGTTGCGAGAGGGATAGTGCCTGACCGCGGGAAAGTTGATGTACCGAATCTCCAGATTATTACCGATTGCGAGAGAGCCGCGTCTGCCCCAATAAGTGGGGGAAATGATGATAGTCTTGAATTGACCGCTAAGCGAACGCGCCATTTGAAATTCCTGTTCTTCCTTCCCTCCTCCCCTGAGACTTGGTATTTCGAGCGGACCTGGTGCAACATAGAGAATTGTCTTCTTCACTTGGATTAGCTCCTTTGCCCTATCCAACTATGTTCAAGTCGCGATCCAGACGAGCAAATGCTGCATCTCACGTTGCCATCAGTAACCCGTTTACCCAAGCGGTCATGCGGTTCCTCGTGGATGGCCTCAAGATGTCAGCTTGGTCATTCGACCTGTGACTGTCGGTGAAGATTGCAATCCTCATGTTCCGACTCGCTTCTGCAGTAGTTCCTGTACGGTCTTACGGACCGCCTCTGCGCTATTGCACTTGGGCTTCCAGCCCACCGACTCGAGCTTGGAAATATCAAGTAACATGTTCTTGACGTCTCCTCTCCATCCTCTTCCTCCGTCGACCCCTCCAGTGAACGTGTAATGCGGCTTTACGCCCATTTCTTCACAGACGATGTCTGCGACAGTCCTGACATTGATTTGGTCTTCCGCGCCTAGGTTGAATGTGGACACACTATCGTTCGCAGAACATTCTCTGGTCATGGCCATCACGCAGTCGTCTACATGCAGGTATGATTTGGTCTGGGTTCCGTCCCCAAGAATTTCGAGCTCTTCCGCATTCCCTTTCAATTTCTCCATGAAATCCGGGACGACACCGTGGTTGCTCTTGGGACCGACTACGTTGGCCAGCCGGAAAATGATTGCCTTGAGCCCATACGTCCTGGCGTAACCCGAAATCAGGGCTTCTGAGGCAAGTTTCGATGCTCCGTAGATAGAAATCGGCAGCAATGGTGCGTAGTCCTCGGCAGTGGGATGGACCAGTGCATCTCCGTACACCGTTGACGATGAGGCGAAGACAAGGATGCTTGCGGAACTGCGACGAACACTCTCGAGGACGTTCTTGGTGGCAAGAATGTTCTCCGTGAAGCAAGTATTTGGGTCGACCCTGTCTGGACGAACTTCGGGATTTGCAGACAGGTGGAAAACCACGTCGATGTCGCGTTCGACTGTCGCTAGGTCATGTTCAGACTTGCAGTCGCCCTCGACTAGGACGAAGTCTCTTCGCGTCAGAATCCTCGACAGATTGGAACGGGACCCGGCGCTGAGGTTGTCAAAGCAGATTACATGGTAGTCTTTGGTGAGCAGACACTCACACAGGCTACTTCCTATGAATCCAGCTCCCCCAGTCACCAGTACTCTAACGACTAATTCCCTCCTTGTCTGGGGCTCGTATGCCCGACCAATCCTTCGTAGGTTGATTCCAGAATCTTAGCGATGCCGGCGGCTGAAAACTTCAATTGCACAATACTCTTGCAGTTTTCAGAGAACTTTGCCCGAACGTCACCGTCAAGAAGAACTCTGCAGATTGCGTGTGCCAACTCAGCTGGATCTGGAGATGTCACATACCCGCAGACCCCATCAATCCAAGAGAGTACGTCTCCCAAATTCGTTGCTATTATCGGCGTACCGACCGCACAGGCTTCAAGAAAGGTCATAGGGAATCCATAGAAAGAGGGCGTCACGAAAACACCTGCGTCTGAGAGGGCAGCCTGCTTGTCAGATTCATTCAATGGCCCCGTGAAAATTACGTAGTCATTCAATCCTAGCGATTGTGTCAAGAACCGAAGGTATTGCAAGTATCCGTCGTCATACCCTGCGATTACAAGTCTTGCATTCTTCATTCTTTGAGTGACCAGCTGAAAGGACCTCACGAGAACATCAATCCTCTTTGAGCGATGTATTCTGCCGAGGTACAGTACCATCATGTTGTTCTCATCGAGCCCAATCTTGCGTCGGAAAGTTCCCCTTGGGGGCAGATGAGAGTACTCCGTCAAATCGATGCCGTTAGGTACAACTGCAATCTTGTCTTGAGGGACACCAAGTGCTGTGTATTGCTCGGCTTCTATGGGAGTCAAAGCAATAAGTTTCGAAGCGTTACGTATGACGCTGTAGCCGTACAATCTATCAAAGAACAACTTCGGAACCGACTTCCCCAATCGCTGGAGCGATCCATGAGCCCTTAACACGTATGGCATTCTGTGTTCTCTGGCGAACCCCATTGCTATGACGTTCTGATACGTTCTAAAACTGTTAAAGTCGAAGATATCAATAGTTCGCGCGGTCTCTTTCAATTTCCCCCTCATTTCGGGCGTATACAACAGGCCTGAGAAATTGGCCACGCATCGGGATTCAACAATCGTCAGGCCGCCTTCATCCTCGAATTTGGATTCCCTTCGACCGTAATTCGTGGTGAATATCGTGACGGAATGCCCTCTCGCCTTTAGGCCTCGAGCCAAGGTATACGGTGCGGTAGCCTCTCCTCCGACGACGGGAGTGAAGAAGGGTGTGACTATTCCAAGATTCAACGGAATGTGCCAGACAATTGCTCGATTGACGCCTTTGTCCAAGATATTGGTCTGATAGCGAAGTGGTCGAAGATCCAAGTGAGCATGCCTACGGAAACGGACAATTCGTCGATATCCAGAATTTCGTCCCTCGTCAGACGTATTGATGATGAATTTGCATTCTCTCGAACTTCAGCCTCCGACAACGCAGCTGGAATGGCCACCACGCAATCCAGTCGAAGCAGATAGGCCAGTGCGACTTGGGCCATGCTCACCTGACGAGAGACAGCGATGTTTCGAAGGCATTGAAACAACGGTTCGGCCTTCAAGAAGTAGCCCCTTCGGTTTAGGAAGTTGAACGCACGGGCTCTATCTCTAGGGCGAACGTCCGCAGAATATCTTCCAGTGAGAAGGCCCCCTGCAAGGGGACTGTACGCTACTACTCCGATTCCGTTCCTTGCACAGTACGGAATTGTATTCTTCTCTGATTTCCGAGACAGCGCGTTGTACTCTATTTCGTCGACCACCAATTCGTTCTTCGACATGCATCCCTGAGCACGCTCGAGTAGCATGGGATTGAAGTTGCTAACTCCTATGTACCTAACCTTTCCCTCTTCCACTAGCCGTTCCAGCGCCCGAAATGTTTCGCGCATGCGGACAAACGGGTTGGGGTAGTGTACCAAGTACAAGTCCACGTAATCAAGTTGAAGCCGTTTCAGACTCGAGTCGACAGCTTTCAAAACTCGATGGAATGATAGATTCCACGGCGCGACCTTGGTAATCACCGCGTAGTCATCCCTTCTGTATTCCGTTAGGATGCTCCCCAGTATTGTTTCAGATTTCCCGTTCCCATAGGTCTCAGACGTGTCGATTAGGCTAATTCCCATGTCCAGAGCTGTGCGAATGACATTAGTGATTTGTGCATCCCCGTATACCGACCCGTAACCCCATCCTGGGGCGCCGAATTGCCCTGTGCCAAGACCAATCGCAGAGACCTTCGGACCGTTCTTGCCTAGCCTTCTGTATTGCATTAGCGCACACTCTCAAACAGGCTGTTGGCCATCTCACCGACCCGCTCGACAGAGTAACGACTCAGGACAAATTCGCGACCTGAGCGGCCCAACTCGGAAGCCAGTACAGCGTCCTTGTAGAGGCGTAACACGGCAGCAGCCAGACCTGCAGAGTCGCCAGGTTGCACGACGAGACCCGAACCGCTTTGTCTAACGTAGTCCCCGGGAGTCCCCCTTGAGCAGCAAACAATAGGCCTTCCTGCAGCTTGGTACTCGTACAATTTCGATGAAATGCCCTTCTCGACATTTTCCGTGCCACTCAGAGGCAGAAGCAGTGCGTCGGCATTCATCATCAACCTCGCTGCCTCGGCGCGAGAGACCACGCTCTGCGTAAGGGAGACGTTCTGAATCTGCAATCTCTCCATCTCTCTCTTTATGGCCGGAGCCGTCTCGCCCTGGCCTCGCAGTTCGAATCTGATCGCTCCGACTCCACGCAGTTCGTTCGCCGCCTGCAGGACTTGGCTGAAGTTGTACGCCCCAGAGAAGGCGCCGATATAGAGGACCTCGAACGTGGAACGTTGACTCGGACCGGACTCGCCCTGGAAGAGGGCGAGGTCGACTCCCCCGGGGATGACCTCCACTTTCGATTTGGGAACTCCATACTTCGTGACGATGGGTTCGACGTATGCCGGGCTGATCGGTGCGATGGCATCGGCGATGCGATACGCAGACCTTGCTATTCGCGTCGAGACCCTCTTGAGTAGGCCGTCTCCTAGCATCCCAAGGTCAGAAAGGGATTCGGGCCACATGTCATCCACGTTCAGGATCACCGGAGCGCCGAACAGCCAACCATAGACCTTTGCAGGGAACACGGCGAGTATCTGCGGGTTGGAGGCGAAGACGCCATCGACGCGGCGGACATGGACAAGTGCGAACAGAGACGAGATCATGAAACAGGCGAAGATGACCAGACGGTTGAGAAGGCCTTTCGAAGCCAGAGGGGGAACCCACGTCCGTATCACGACTATTCCATCGTCGTTCTCCTTGACGAACGCTCTCTTTCTGAGATTCTTCGGAACATCTCCCTCCGGGTAGTGGGGAAATCCAGCGACTACGGTTGCTCCGTTTCCTCTCAACTGAAGACCGCGAGCGACATTCCTCGCCCTGGTCGCGCTGCCCCCGAGGTCAGGAGGGTAGATGAGCGAAAGGACGACGATGTGCACTTATTCACCAAGCACGCTGGAAATGAGCTTGGAACTGCCACGTATCCATTCGTAGGTGGCTCGAAGCCCGTCCGCAAATTGCGTCTTTGGATTGTAACCAAGAACCCGTCTCGCCTTCTCTATCGAAGCCCGACGCTTGGAGGACTTGTCCCAGTCCCTCTTGGAAGCGTACACGATCCCAGCCTTGTTGCGAGTGACATCGTTGACCATCCTGGCGAGGTCGATGACCTTCGTCTCCGTTTCAGATGCGAGGTTGAAGGCTTCTCCTAAAGCGCCATCCATCACGCCGAGACGGAGGGTGCCGTCCACGATGTCCCCGACGAATGTGAAGTCCCTCGTGTCCCTGCCCGTTCCCATGACGGGAAGCGCTCTACCGTGCATCGCGGTCCAGATGAAGTTCGGAATGACGTTGCGATACTTCCCGGGGACTTCGCCCGGTCCGTACACGTTGAAGTATCTAGCCGTCGCAACCGGCAGTTTGTAGTAATCGAAGAAGTAGTTGCAGTACAGCTCCCCCACCAGCTTGTTCATCTGGTAGGGCGTGTCCAGATGGATCGAGACGAAGTCTTCCCTGAGCGGCAACGGCGCGTTGCTCCCGTAGACAGAACAGCCTGAGGAAGCGAACACGAACCTCTCCACGTCCGCGAGCCTCGAGTACTCCAGAGCGCGCAGCGTCCCCAGACCGTTGACCAGCAGGTCCGTCTCCGGGTGGTCGACGCTGTTCTGGTTTGCGAAGTGCGCAGCCAGATGGAAGACGTATTCCGGCTTGAAGCTGAAGGCCCTCTTCATCATTTCTTCGTCCAGTATGCTGCCTTTGAGGAAGGTCACCTTCGGGTCCTTGGGGGTGTTCCACTCGTATGCGGCAGAGAGGTCGTCGAGGATGACCACCCTCTCCGGTCCTGCCTTGATGAGGGCCCTGGCCAGGTTCGTCCCTATGCAGCCGGCCCCTCCAGTGATCAGTATCGTCTTCTTGCGGTAGTGATTCAGGACTTCACGAGAGCCCATCTTCTTCGTCATTGCTGGGGTGGCAGCCTCCTGAACCATTCTATGATCTTGGCAATCCCTTCCTCTACGGGCACTCTCAGTTCAAAGCCGAGGTCTCTCTTCGCTTTGGTGGCGTCGGGTGTCTTGACCTTGGTGGTGAACTGCTCCGACTCCTTGTAGGTGACCTTTGAATCGTCTTTGCCGAGCTGCTTGAGGATCAGGTCCGACACGGCCTTTATTTCGTATTGCACGTCCCCGCCAAGGTTGTAGACCGCGCCGACCTTGAATCGCTCGGGTATGTCTGCCAGCGTCCTGCAGATGTCGCCCACATACTCGAGGGTCCGCTTGTGCCCGCGGTAGACGGTATACGGTTGGTCGTTCATCGCCTTGTAGATGAAGTTCGGAACGAACCCTCTGTACGGGGTAACGTGCTCCCCGGGACCGTAGACGTTGAACAGCCTCACTCTGACGGTCTCCGTGCCGAACATCGCCGCTGAGTTCAGGATCTGCATTTCGTTGACCCACTTGCTCATGGCGTAGTCGTTCATCTGTTTGATTTCCACATCGTCCATCACGTCCTCGTTCATGACCCCTTCGTAGTCCCCGTAGACCTCCGCGCTCCCAAAGAAGATCATCCTGAACCGTTTCTTCTCTTGCATCCTGAGTATGTTCTTGGTCCCAACCGCATTCGTATCCCAAAGGTTCTCGTAGTAGTCCTCGCCGTTCCACCTTCCGTACTCGGCGGCCGCGTGGTAGACGTATTCGAAGTCGTGGCCGTCAAGAATCCTTTCGACCTGCCTGAAGACCGACACATCCGTCCTGACGGACTTCGGGTCGTTCGAGTGCCTGACGTCCGCAACCCAGACGTCGTGCCCTCTGCCCCTCAGCTCGCGGACGAGGTTGGTCCCAATGAAGCCGAGCCCGCCGGTCACCAGGATTCTAGCCAAACCGCCCATCTCCGATGATGTCTAGGATCCGAGCACTGGCGTGGCCGTCTCCGAATGGATTCCTCCACCGTCTCTCCTTGCTCAGCATGAGCATCGTCTTCTCCAGAATCGCCTCCGGGTCGCTCCCTGCCAGGACGTTCGAGCCGACCCGCAGCGTTTCCGGCCGTTCGGTGTTGTCCCTCAGCGTCACGCAGGGGACCTTGAGGACGCAGGCTTCCTCCTGGACTCCGCCCGAGTCTGTGAACACTAGCCTGGCGCCCATCAGAAGATGCAGGAAAGAGAAGTAGTCTTGCGGATTCAGGAGCTTGAGACCCTTCCCAGGCCTGAAATGACCTCTAACTAAACCCCTCTTTGACCGCGGGTGGATGGGCCAGACAATCGTCAGTCCCGTCTTCTCGTGGACCATTTCCAAGCCCCTAAGAATCCTCTTCAGTCGCTCCTCTGTGTCTACGTTTTCCTGCCGATGGAGGGTCAGGAGAAGGTATCCCTCATTCTGCATTCCATCTGGAAGGCGATTCAGGCGCCTGGAAAGGTCGACGCACTCCTTGAGCGAATCGACTATCGTGTTCCCCGTCACCCACACGCTCTTGGCCGGGATACCTTCAGAGATCAGGTTGCTTCTTGCGGTTCGCGTCGGCGCAAACAGATACTCAGACAGGTGGTCGGTCAGAATGCGGTTCGTCTCTTCAGGCATCGTGCTGTCGCGGCTTCTCAGGCCTGCCTCGACGTGCCCGACCGGAATGTTCAGCTTCCTCGCCGCGAGCCCGCCCGCCAGGACCGAGTTCGTGTCGCCTTCCACGAGGACGACGCTCGGCCTTGTTCTGGCGAGGATTCTCTCGATGGCGATGAGCATCCCGCCGGTCTCTTCGGCGTGCGTCCCAGACCCAATGTTCAGGTTGTAGTCTGGCTCGCGGAGGCCCAGCTGCTCAAAGAAGACGCCGCTCATGCCTGGAGAATAGTGCTGACCCGTGTGTATCACCGAGTAGGCCAGTCGGCGCGAGTTCGCCTCTTTCATTATCGGGGCCATCTTGATTATTTCGGGGCGGGTGCCCACAATGATCGAAAGGTTCGTCCGACGCGCCCTCCTGTCTATGTGGCGGTTCGCCTAGAAGCCGGCGGCCAATCGTCGCATCGCCAAGTCCGCCGTGATCATCCCTGCCTGAGCCTAAGAACCAAGTTGTTGATTGAGTACAGCATTACAGCTCCAAGAATGAGGACCAACCCCAAGATGAACGTCCCAAGGGCGATCATCGCCTGTGGAATGCTGAAGTAGCGTTCGGCATTGTAAAGCACAATGACGTTCAGCGACACGGCCGCGCCTACCAGCAAGGAGATGATGCCCGGGATGCCCAGGTACAGCAGGGGGCTCCGTTCCGTCGCAATTCGCAGTATCGAAAGGATCACATATGCGCCGTGCCTCGCTGGGTGATAAGTCGAGGAATCTTCCATATAGACGACGTCTATCGGTACCTCGGTCACTCGCAACCCCTTCTGTGACGCGTCGATCAACAACTGGGAATCCACCCCGATCGCATGCTCCTTCACCTCAATCCGCTCCAGGGCCGTCCTCGAATACGCCCTGAACCCACTTTGCGTGTCGGTCAAGTTGCCATGAGACACCGCGTTCGTCAGACCGTTCAGCGCCCCGTCGCCCAGCCTTCGATGGTTCGGGATGGGGTTCTTCTTCAGAAAGCGCGACCCGTTCACCACGTCCGCGCTGCCGTCGAGGACTGGTTGCGCGAGCAGCGGTATCTGTCGAGCGTCGTGCTGTCCATCGCCATCCATGGTGATGACGACGTCTGCCCCGATCTCTTTGGCCTTGCGAAACAGGTCCTTGATGGCGACCCCTTTGCCCATGTTGGTCTGATGGCGGATCACTACCGCACCAAGCCGTTCAGCGATCTCGCCAGTCATATCCGTGGACCCGTCGTCGCACACGACGACCCTGAGAGTGTGCCTCTGCGCCTCCACAACGACGCTTGCTATGTTCTTCTCTTCGTTGTAGGCCGGAATGGCTATCATCATCCGCACGCTACTCGCTTGCACGCGCTACCCCCCCTTGAATCATGAGCCAAAGGCCTTCCGCAGGGGAGACTCTCGGCTCATCTTGTGGCACAGGTGACAAAGGAGGGGCCGTGCTCCGCGAAGTACCTGAAGTGCGGGGCCGCGTAGCTGAAGACGACCGGGACGGTCAGCAGCGGGATGACTATTGCGAGGACAGCCAGCAGACGGGTCTGAGAAGACCGCTGAAGCCACGGGACGCGGTCGACGAGCCAGACCATTCCGTACGACGAGATGAGCGGCAGAGGAAAGAGAAGAAGCGCCCTGTCGGAGTCTGAAATCGGAAACTGAGTGACGTAGCCCAGTACCCCAATCGCCACAGCCAGCGCAGACCAGGGAAGCAGGAGCCTCGTCAGGTACCCACCAGAGGCCGGCCTGCCATAGCACTGCCACACCACGACCCCGAGCCCCAGCGCCGCCAGCCCCACGGCCGGCCCGAAGACCTCCAGCCAATATGTGGGGAAGATGCAATACTGGCCGCCGACACCGCCGGCCACCCCCTGCAGGTATGCAATCGTGAGGGGGGAGACCGTCAGTGCTCCCACCAAGACCATGAACGAACTCCATTGCCACGAGCTTGACTGGGTTCGCCGTCCAAGCAGGACGAAGGCCAGGGCCCATGCCAGGATGAAGAAGTCCGTCGTCTCGACGTGGGCGGTCCCCGCGAGCACGACGAGCAACAGGAACGCTCCGAGGACCGACCCGGAGGCCTCCCTCCTGCGCGCGACCCGGATGAGCAGGACCGTCGCCAGGATGAGTAGCGGAAACGCAAACAGGGTCGCGTGGAAATCAGCGCCCATCCTGTAGACCGCGAACCACCCGCTCGAGAATGCGACCGACATCGTCGCGACCCTCCAGTCCCTTGATTCCAACGCGAGAATCCCCGTGGCCCCCACCGTCGCGCACGCCAGAACCACAGGCATGACTATCTCTACGATGTCGGCGGACGCTCCCAGATAGACCGGAATACTGGCCACGATCGGATAGAGAAACTCGACGTAGTGCTGGGACGCGGCAAACTGCAAAGGCCCCAAGGCTACGACCTGATTGATGTAACCGACGTAGTAGTAGGAGTCGTACCCGAGCGGGATCCAGTTGTACCCCTGAGTGAAGTTCGCGTACCAGAAGAGACTCGCGACAGTCCCTACGCTCACGGCCAGCGAGAACAGCCAGACGCGCCTGAACCCCTTGTCTCCGGGGTCAAGAGCTCCCGGCGGCTTAGCGGACAGTGACGGGTCAGGTTCACTCAAAAGAGAATCCTGCAGTCTTCACGGCTATCGGCGGAGTCGTTCATAGGGCTACGGGTACACTGAGCTTGTGCTTGAAGTACCGGTCGTGGTCACGATGGCGTACACGAAAAGCGCGCCGAGGGCTATGACTACCAGGATGATGAGGACCGCCAGCGTGGCACTGAGCGCGCTTCTCTTGGAAAGGACAGGGAACCTCCCTTCAAGGGCCAGGAGGAGGGAGCTGAACAGTGCTACGAAAAAGCCGGGCAAGACTTTCATCTTATTACCACAGATGGGTTGATTCGTTATTTAAATCTGATAAGACTCTCGAGTTCACTTCGACATCACCGCCAGGAATCTGATGTATGCCCGGTCGTCCCTCCATTCGCAGGCGCGCTCGTTCCCCCACGACACCGCCGCTTCCGAGAAGCCCCGGGCGAGGCGCATCCCCTTCATCAGTGCGGCGTAGCCCCTATCGCAGGAATCCCTGAGATTCTTCAAGACCGAAACTAAGGCCTTCAGGAGCTCGTAGCTCTGAAACTTCACATCGAGTCTCAAAGCCAGGCCGTACATCGCCCTCTCCCTCCTGCAGAGCCTGAACCAAGTTCCCGCTCTCTTCGCTCGAGTCATCTGATTCCAAAAGAACCTCTTTACTCCGAGGCCGCTGGCAGTGTTTGAATGATCGACCTTGGCGAGAGAAAGGTCAACCATTTGAGAACCGTTGGATCGGTCGGCAGAAGCCAGCCTCCCCAGGGATTTCATCGCTGGAACAGGATTCTCTCCGTATTTAGATGTGCGACGATTCATTCGTCGGCAGGCTATCCTTTAGGGTGTTGTTCATACACGACTTGTTCTGGTTGGTGACCTCGTTGCCCTGCAGGGGAGTTCAGGTCTGGTCAAACCTGAATGATCTGCGGTGCCGAGTTCGGACCCGAACGAATACCATGCCGAGGCGCCCTGGCAGCGACTTGTCAGTCTAGGTATGCGCCCTCCGTCACCTAGGTTTTGAGGGGATTCTCTTCCTCATCAGGATCAGGCTCGTTCCAAGCGGGGCGACCTCTCTGAATCCCTCTTTCTCGAACATGCCGGGGGTCCCGAACCAGAGCCATTCAGGGACGGCGGCCATCTTCTTCGATACCACCGGATAGGCCTCGACGACCCCTCCGCCCCGTTCCTGAATCGAGGCCAAGGCTGCCTTCAGCCCTGCTTTCGCGACCCCCCTCCCCCTGTACCTCCTGTCCACAAAGAAGCAGGTTATCCTCCAGAGCCTTTCGGCACCGGCTGGAGGGCCCACCTTGCGGTAGTTGCGTCCCGCATCGATCCTGGGAAGCTCGTCCTGGGTCCCATACTGGCACCATCCAACCGGGATTCGGCCTTCATACACCAGAATGGCATGAGAACGGTCTTCCTGAACCAGCCTCTTCTTGTCTCGCTTGTTCATCCGCACCCAGGTTTCTCTCTTCTCTTGTCTGTCCATCTTTGCCCAAGCCGCTTTCTCAAGCGTCCTTCCGATAGGCTTGGCCCGCTGATAGTACATGCACCAGCACCCTCCCTGTCTCGCGGCGAGCCTCTCGAAATCAGGATATGTCCGCGGGCTCAATTCCCTCGTTGTGTAGACCATCTTTCCTACCTCTCTCTGAATCTCTGTCAGATAAGCCTCGTGCATTCGGACCCAAACCCATGGAAGCTTCTTCGGAGAGAAAGCAGATCCAAACCCATTGATGGGTTTGGATCCATTGATGGGCTAATGGATGGAACTGCTTAAGAGAGCAATCGCTTCGTCTTGGGCGCGTTGGACTTCATAAGTATCGTCTATGCCATCTTTGTCATAGTCTGGGTTTTCGTCATCATCTACTTGGTGTCTTGGCTCTATTGGACCCTCAAGCGAGTCAAAGAGATTGAGAAGAGGTTGGAATCGATGAAATTGAGCGCGCGCGCGCTAGACACACTCGCAGGGGAATCGGACAAACTCACGAAGAAGGTAGACACACTCGCAGGGGAATCGGACAAACTCACGAAGAAGGTAGACACACTCGCAGGGGAATCGGACAAACTCACGAAGAAGACGGGTGAACTCAAAACAAAGGTAAGCAAACTCACAACAACCACGAAGGCAGAGTTCAGGAAACTATCCGCGATTCTAAAGAAGAGAGAACGGAGATAAGAGACGGGACATCGACATCAGGAGGGAGGCTGGTAGAAGACGATTTGCCCGTGCGCGCGCGTAGAAGGTTGGAATCCACTTTTCGGACCTGTTTGGGGGCGAGTCCCACCGGGCCCGCAGACTCCATAGGTCTATCCGAACTTGCCCACGCCGACGGACGCGACACGCCCTCCTACGGAGACTCGAAGTCTCCCTCTCTCTTCGCGAGCCTTCAGGTAGATCCTAGAAGGCCGTCCGATTTCGTGTCCTTGGTCGACCTTGGCGTCCACCTCTTTGCTTCGGAAGTACCTGTAATGAGAGAGATAAGCCGCCAGGCACCCGTTGCCGGAGCCGGTCGCTGCGTCTTCAGGCACTCCGAACGCCTCGACGAATACCCGCACGCTCAGGTCGTCTCCAGCTTCGCGTGCTTCTGGAGAGAAGACAAGTACGCCTTCCTCCCCCATCTTCCGGAGAAGCTCGTCGTATGACTTCCCGTCGATTCGGCAGCGCTTGACCGCGTCGAGATTGCGCAACGGGACGATGATGAACGGCACACCTGTTGAAACCTCCACTATGGGAAACCTCGGGTCGATGTCATCGGGCCTTATTCCGAGGACCTTTGATAGTTCCTTGGCAGAGAACCGCTCTTTTTCAAAGGTCGGCTCAACTTGCCTCATCCAGAGCCTGTCCAATTCTCCACCCCGACCGTAGACTAGAGTGACGGGAATTTTACCGATTTTGAGATCCAATGTTACGTCAGGCACCCGCTTCCCTATGACGAACTTCTGTATCACGTAGGCAGTGCCCAGTGTCGGGTGGCCAGCGAACGGGAGCTCCCGCGTAGGAGTGAATATCCTCACCTTGAAGAGACGAGCGGCCTTGGTCCCCGGGTTCTCACTCGTGGTGATAAACGTCGTTTCCGAGAAGTTGAATTCACGCGCTATCTTCTGCATCTCGTCAGTGGAGAGCCGGCTCGCGCCGCGCACCACCGCCAGCTCGTTGCCGCCGTAGGGGGATTCGGCGAAGACGTCCACCAGGTGAAAAGTCAGGCCCCTCACCGTCAACGTGATTGCGCCTGGCTTGCAGGTAATATAGATGACGGGAGAAACGCACGGCAGCGCCCTTGTAGTACCGGGATCAGTATACGAGCCCATCTGTCACAGCATAGGTGCCAGCCATTCCTTCCTTTGCGGCCTGACGATGTCCGAGTGTCCCGTTCCGAGTTCCCCCTTTAGCTCTCGGTCGATGACGTCCCAAGTCTGTTCGGGTGACGGTCTCACTTATATCGGATAACCGACATGAGAAGTACGATAGTAAGGATGTCTGTCGAAGTGGCGCGAGTGAGCGAGATTCCCCCCGGTACGATGAAACGGGTCACAGCGTTCAACAAGAACTTCCTCCTCTCCAATGTCGGTGGCAGGATCTATGCAACACAGAACGAATGCGGTCACCAGAGGGCGAGCCTCGCGAGAGGAACGCTGGAAGGCAGCGTCGTCACTTGTCCGCTTCACGGAGCGAAGTTCGACGTGACCACGGGGCGCAACGTCGGGGGCGTCCAGACGAGAATGTCTCCTGAGCTCATGCAAAAGATGCCACAGGAAGTCATTGCCATGTTCCAGAAGTCGGGCGAGATAATGTCCGAGATTGACATCCGACCACTAAAAACGTACACGGTAGAAGTCAAAGGTGATTCAGTCTGTCTGGAAGATCGGGCATGAGTGTGCCTGGGACCCCAGGATGCAGCTTTTCCTGATCTGGTACTTCCTACTTGGGCTCCTCCTTGGGAATGGAGTACCGCATTTCGCATTTGGCGCCGCCGGGAAGGTATTCAGGAGCCCCTTCGGGCAGAAATCGTCTCCGAGAACGAACATCCTCTGGGGATTGTCGAACTTCGTGGTTGCAACGGTCATCGCCACAGGCCTCATAGTGCTGAACCTGTACGGCAGTTACGCTCTGGTGGCCACGCTAGTTGGATTCTGGCTGATGATGCTGATGTTCGGGACTCGAATCAAGAGATTCCTGAACGAACCATAACGCGTCTGAGCAAGCGCTAATTGCTGATTGCCGGTGCTTGACGAAGATATCTGGCGTCGCCTATTTGCTTGAGCATGAAGTCGGCAATGTCTGCACGGGAGATTCTCGTCCCGACCTTTCCTCTTCCTACATAGCCAGTCCTCACTTTTCCAGTTCCTGGCCTGTCGTTGAGCAGCGCCAAGCGCACAATCGTCCAGTCAAGGTCAGATGCACGTACCATTTCGGCGGCGCTGACTATGTCTTCGTAGGCCGCACGCATCGTGATTCTGACAAGATTGACCATGACCCTAGTTCGCAGGTCAGGCTTGTCGTTTGGGTCCTTGGCGCTCAGAGTCGAGGTTATGATCAGTCTGCGCACGCCCTGCTTCTTCATGGCTGCGATGATGTTTTGCATCCCCTGCGTTATTGGCTTGCTTTTTGAGCGTCCGTGCGGGCCCAACGCGCTAAGCACTGCATCAGCGCCTTGTATCGCATCCTCGATCAACAACCGATCGGACAATTCACACAAAACGACCGTTAGGTGCTCATTGCTGATGTTGAGCTTTGATGGGTCACGTGCATAGGCGACAACCTCGTATCCTGCTGCCAGCGCCTGCTTCACAAGTTGCTTACCCGTGCCACCCGTTGCTCCGAAAACAGTAATCCTGGTCAAACACTCCTCCTAAACTGCGGCCTATTGACTCGTCGCAAGCTCACTTCAAAGATAGCTACCTGGTCATCATTCGCCTGAATACGGGGACGGCTATCGCGGTCATTACGGCCCCGAACGCTATCAGGATGGTCAGCTCCGTGGATATGTCGGGTATCCCGGCTCCGAGAACCATGACCTTCCTCAGAGCGCTCGATGCGTAGGTAAGCGGGAGCACCTTCGATATGTCCTGCATGTACCAGGGCATCTGCTGTATCGGGAAGAAGATTCCGCTCAGGAACATCATGGGGAACATCAGCGTGGTCATCAGCATCGTCGCTGTCTGCTGGTCCTTCGCGAACGAGGTTATCACAATGCCCAGACCGACAAAGCTGAACACGCCGAGCAGAAGCAACCCGAAGACAAGAGGTATGCTGCCTTGTATCGTCACGCCAAACAGCCCGACAGCCAGGACCAGTATTATGAGACCTTGGAGCAAGCCTCTCACCGTCTGGCCCAGGGTCTTGCCAAGGATGATAGACAGCCTGTTGATGGGCGCCACCATCATTCCGTCCATGGTGCCGATTTCCTTCTCCTGCGATATCGCTGCGGGTAGCCCAGTCATTACGCTCATCATGACAACCATGGCCATTATGCCGGGAGCGACGAAGTCAAAGTAGTTGGGGGCACCAGGAACGACGCCCTGCGTCTGGACCTTCAACGGTTGCACTGTCGCAAGGGAATCGTTCGCCGCGATTCCTAATGCTTGAACCTTCTGCTGGGCCATCATGGTGCTCATCTCGCTGAATACGCTGGACAGCAGCGTCTGGATGGTCGCCGACACTTGGGGGTTGGACTGGTCGGTTATGATCACTACCGTCCCGCGCTTTCCGCTAGCGAGGCTCGCCGAGAAATTGCTCGGGATGACTATCCCGCCTTCGATATCGCCCCTTTGAATCAGGTTCTTGATATCAGCGGCGCTCGACGCCGTCGTGAGCTTCATCATGTCGGTCTTGCTGTTGATTTGTTGCAGGACTGAGATGAACGTCTGGCTTGCGCTTGCGACTGTCGAGTTGTGATACCCTGCGTCCGAGTTGACGATCGCGACGGGCAGGTTGCTGGCCGAACTGCCACCTGTAGGGTAGATGAAACCGACCATTGCCATCATGAACAGGGGCATCACGATGAGCAGGACCAGACCGAACTTGTTCCTGTAGAGTTCGAGTATGTCCTTCCAAGCGATTCTGAAACTATGTGAAAGCAGTGTCTTGGCTCCCATCCAGTCTCACCTTACCCTCCGTTGCGGGGCCCCAAATCGTCTATGCCTCTCCAGCGGAATCTTCTGGTCCGCGCTGTCCCTGACTTCGTGGCCCGTTAGGTGCAGGAACACGTCTTCGAGCGTCGGCTGCAGGTTTTCTATCGACGCTATCTTCCCGCCCTTGCTTCTCACGGCGTCGATCACGCTGTCGAACGCGTCGTCGCCTCGCGCAATCAGCCGGATGTGGGTGGAGTTCTCCTGGGAGACAGACTGGACGCATTCTAGCGTTCGGAGGGTCTCAAGGAGGTCGGCTGTGAGATTGGCGACGCCCAGCTTCAGAACTGTGTTGTCCCCCCCGGAAATGAGCTTCTTCAGATTGGTCGAGGTGTCTAGGGCGACCACCTTCCCGTGGTCAATTATGGCGATGCGATCGCACAGCATGTCGGCATCGACCATCGTGTGCGTCGTCACGATTATGGTGGTGCCGTTCTCTCTGTTGAGCTTCTTCACGAACTCCCGGATCTCGACGGACGATTGGGGGTCCAGGCCCAGCGTCGGTTCGTCCAAGAACAGCACGCGGGGCATGTTCAGCAGGGCCCGCACCACGTTCATCCTTTGCCGCATCCCAGTCGAGAACGTCCCCACCAGGGCGTTCTTCCACTTGGTCAGCTGGACCAGGTCCAGCAGCTCGTCAATCCTCTGGGTCAGCACGTCGCCCGGAATCTCAAAGAGACTGCCGAAGAACCAGAGGTTCTCTCTTGCCGTCAGGCGGTCGTACATTATCATCTTCTCGGAAACGATGCCGATCAGCTTGCGAACTTCGGTGTCATCCTTCACGATGTCATAGCCTCCGATTGAAGCGGTCCCTTTGGTGGGCCTCGCCAAAGTGGAGAGGATCCGCAAGGTCGTGCTCTTGCCGGCGCCGTTGGGACCGAGCAGACCGAATATCTCGCCCTTCTTCACGTCAAACGAAACATCGTCGAGGGCCACGAAGTCACCGAATTTCTTCGTCAGGTTCTCAACCCTGATCATGGAACCGCCTTCGGGAACGCGGTCGGCTGAGACGAGCGCGGTTCTGCTCAAGCCTTTCTCACCTTCGAAGCTGCTCCTCCGGCGGCGCTCTCGGAGGGGGTCCGACGGTCTATCTCCCTGATCGAAGCCGTTGCCCGAGTCAATTCCCTCTCCAAGTTGAGCCTGTACTGGCGAAGGATGAACAGCTTGTCCTCGTCGCTTAGGCCGCTCCTGTCGGATTCGACGAGCATGTGGACAAGCTCAATCTGCAGCTCCAGGGAGTTGAGGACGAATCTCACTAGGTCGTCTGGTTCCATCAGATCGATGAATAGCTGTCTCATGAGGCTCCAGCGTTCTGTCGACGATCTCATCATCTTCTTGGCGTTGGCTATGTTCTCGAGTCCTGCAGGCGTTATCTCATAGAGAACATGGGGCGGGCCGCCCTTCGTCTTCTTCTTGGCCGCAATGTAGCCCTGATTCACGAGTTTCCGGAGCACGGGGTATACCGCACCGGGTCCGGGGCGCCAAGCTCCCTCGGTCTTGACCTCGATATCTTTGATGAGGTCGTAGCCTCGCATTGGCTTACGAGCTATGCTCAGAAGCGCGTAGAAGTGCAGCAGACCCCTCGGAGCACCGTGAGGATGCGGGCTTCCGTTTTCCGAGAGCCCCAGGTCTTGCCGGTGGGACATTGATCGCGCTGCTCTTCCCATGGCTGGCGCGGAATGGATAGACTATATAACAATATCTCGAACACTATCTAATGCGATAGTACACTCGTCTCTTGGGAGCCAGCAAGTCGCAAGCCCTTGGGCATCTTCGCGTGATCCCGGCCACAGTTCTGCTGGGGACCAGCATCAAGCTGTATATCGCCCTGAATTCCGCCCAGCCGTCGTTTGGCGCAGGGCTCACCAATCTACATTGACTCGGATTTCCTGAAGCTCTGGGTCGGGGAGAGCATCTCCGTATTCGGCAGCCAGTTCTCGCCCATCGCAATACAGTACGCCGCTAAGATCATACTTGATGCACAGCCCATCCAGTTTGGCATCCTGTCCGCCCTTGGAACTCTGTCCTTCCTTCTGTTCGGCATTCCCGTAGGGCTGTACGCCGACAGCCACCGGCGGAAAATCACTATGATCTACGCCGACGTCGGCCGCGCGCTGATCCTGCTATCCATCCCCGTGACCGCGCTACTCGGCTTCCTGTCAATGAATCTGTTCTACATCGTGGCATTCACGACCGGCGTGCTGACGGTCTTCTTCGAAATCTGCTACCAGTCATACCTCCCGAGCCTTGTTGAGCGTTCAAAGCTGGTCGTCGCCAACAGCAGGCTCCAAACGAGCGCCGCGACAGCCTCGGCCTCGGGGCCGACCGTCGCCACCACCCTGATCCAGATCATATCTGCGCCCATGGTCATCATCGGGGACGTGATAGGCTACTTCTCATCGGCCGCCTTCCTCAGCTCGATCTCGAAGCCCGAGCCCCCCATCGCCAGGCGCAAAGACCGTTCAGCCTGGAGCGACGTGAAAGAAGGCCTCTCGGTGGTCTTCCGCGACAGCAGGCTGAGGTCGATAGCCGGGTGCACCGCAATGTCGAACCTGTTCACCAGCGCCTACGGAGCGGTCCTGATCCCGTACCTGCTCGGGCTGAATGTCTCAATCCTGGTCCTGGGCCCTATCTTCTCCATCGGGGCCATCGGTGGAATCATCGGCGCTCTGGTCTCCCTGAGGCTCTCGAACCGCCTCGGAATCGGGCGATCCATAGTCGTCTTCGCCTTCCTTTTCAGCGTCTTCCAGCTCCCAATTTATTTTGCAACGAAAGACACCGTCTTCCTGCTCCTTGCGCCGGCTTTCTTCGGCACCAGCTTCGGAAGCGTTGTGTACAACGTGAACCAAGTCAGCTTCAGGCAGTCTCTGGTCTCAACGGACCTGCAGGGCCGGATGAACGCTACCATGAGGACCCTGGTCTGGGGGACTCTTCCCGTCGGCGGCCTCCTCGGGGGCGTCCTCAGCCAGGCGATGGGCTACCACACCGCAGTCGGCATCGCCGTCGCAGGGGCCTCCCTCGCGTTTCTCTGGGTTGTCTTCTCGCCTGTCCGGGGAATAAAGGAGATGCCGACGCCGCCTGACCACGGCTCCTCCGACCAGCGCCAGCAAACCGCGACGGCGCCGGGTCCCTGATGGTCTATTCGCTCTCTCGCTTTCCTCGCTGGGATAGGGCTACTCGGCGCGCGCGCGCCCTGTGGAAGAAGACTCTTTTCAGAAACGGGAAATGGGAAGATAGCGTCATCTACGTATTCTATCGTGACGAGAGAGCACAGTAGGAAGGTAAGCTCACGTCAGAGTTACCCTGTGCACAGGGGTAGTAGGACATAATGACATGCTCGGCACAGTCCTTCGTCCTTCGTGAGAGTTTGCGATTCTAACCTAAAGTTGGAATCCCACCCCCGCACCACCAAGTCTAACGGCGTATACGCTCTATTGTTTGATGGACCTGAGGTAGAACCTCGGAGCGGTCACTCGGAAGCTTCCAGTTCGAACTATGAACCTGTGCAACTCCTTGAGCTTATCGAGGTAGCCGTTCACACTGAATCCTTCGAGCTGCCATGGCACGGCCAACAGGAGGAATACCACTGCGCCTACGTCTCTGAACCGTGATTCAAGGCGGGCTTCTCGTCCTTCCGTCACGCAAAGACCTGCCTCACTTATCTGCTGCCGAGCCACTTGCAAGTCCCAAACGGCTTTGGACCTCGGAGCTCCGAGAAATTCGTTCAGCTCAGGGAGATTGGCAGACCCGACTTGCTGGGTCAAGAAGATCCCACCCCTCTTCAGGACCCTGTAGACTTCTTTGGCAACAAACGATTCATGTCGATCGATAACCATGTCGAAAGTTTCGGTACGAAATGGCAAGACCCCCGACTGGGGTTTTGCGGTGTTGTCATCTGCGTCGGTTCGTATGACATCGATGCCAAGCGGCTTCAGCCTGTCCCTTGCGATGGTCGCATTGGGTGGATACCCTTCAGTGACGTATGTCTGCTCAGGAAGCGGCCCCGCTGAAGAAATGAACTCGCCACCTCCTGTTCCCAAGTCGAGCAAAGACTTGACGCTGGGGAATTCTTTTGCCACTTCCTGTTTGTAATCCCACGGCGGAGACCCTTCTACGAATCTATCTTTGAGCCATGAGAAATCCCATCCCGAGAATTTATGTGATTGAGCTTCTTCAATCAGTCTCTCGAATTCGTCCGCGTCATTGGCACCCAAACTCGGCATTGCTCACGATCCCTCAGGATATAACCTACTATGGCAAGATTGAGGTTCGGAAAGCCTATTCATCCCTCTAGGGCGACTGACTTGCGCGCGCTTGTAGCGTTGAAATACAGAACTAGTCGAAATCGGCCTTGGCGGACGCAGTATGTCTGGTTCAGGATTGGCTAGAATGCACGCCTGGTGGAAGGCTCTCAGGTATCATTTCATCCCCCCAAGCATCTTTCCTGCGACTCTAGGCTCTGCAGTGGCTCTGGTTGAGGACCATACTTTCTATCCCTTCTATTTCCTTCTCGTCTTGGTCGGGGTGGTGGTTAATCACGTGGCGCTGAATATGGCCGATGACTACTTCGACTACAAACACGCAGTGGACAAGTTGAAGCCTGAAGAAGATAGTCCCTACTCAGGCGGCAGCGGCACCCTTGGTAGGGGACTGATCCGCCCATCAGCCATGTTCAAAGCCTTCGTCATCTGCTTCTCCATAACAGCCGCGATCGGACTGTACTTGACGGTTGCCAGAGGCTTACCTGTGCTACTGTTCTGTTTGCTAGGCGTTTTTTGCTCTGTCTTCTACACTGCACCGCCGATAAGCTTCTCCCACCATGGTTTGGGCGAACTCGGCCAGCTCGTGAACTTCGGCACAACCATAGGCCTAGGATCCTACTTCGTCCAAACCCAAAGACTGGACCTACAAGCATTCGTTGCCACCTTGCCACTGGGAATAATGCTCTTCTCAATGATAGTCATAAACGAAATCCCAGACTACGAAGAGGACCGACTGGCAGGAAAGCTCAACCTCGTAGCAAGGTACGGAAGGAGGGCCGGCGTTCGCCTGTACATTGTAAGCTGGGCTTGCACCTACGCAGTCATAACTCTAGGAGTGCTGTTTAGAGTGCTGCCTCTGACAGCGCTGCTCGCCCTCGCCTCGTTGCCTCTCGCTCTGAGGTCGATGCAGACGTTGCGAGAGAACTATGAGAATCCAGCAAGGTTGGCGCCTGCAAACTTGGGCATGATGAAAGCCCACAGCGTGACAAGCTTGGGACTGATTGCCGCGTATTCGATACAAGGAGTAGCTAGCCATGCAAACATCGCGCAGCTGCTTTTCCTCCTGCTGATCTTGGCGATCTTCTATGCTCCCGCATTGCTCGCGTTCAGGAAACCGCGAAGAACCTGATTATCTTCACTGGGTCGCGGGGGTCGGTGTTCAGGGGAAGAACAATCGGGTGGAGTTACTCGGGAAGTCCTTAGGGTGAGCGTAAATAGCGAAGGCCAGCGATTGCCAAGGCGCATGTCCAGCATCACGACCTTCCTTCGTCACTGCCCGTCTTGCGGCAGAAGGTTCGAGATTAGGCTTGTAGGCAAGAATCTGGTCAGCACGGAGA
This sequence comes from Nitrososphaerales archaeon, assembly GCA_050012055.1. GTDB lineage: Archaea > Thermoproteota > Nitrososphaeria > Nitrososphaerales > Gagatemarchaeaceae > UBA183. The sequence continues at coordinate 80,257 of JBEKHX010000003.1, read as the reverse complement.
GGGACACCTACCCCACGACAATGGCAGCTTATCCCAATGTGAAGTCTCCTGCCCCTTTCCAGCGACCAGGACTGGGTCGGTCATTTGTGGAGCTTGAAGAGAAGGTTCGGGTGACCGTTGATAGAAAGGAGTTCCAGTATGCCTACAAATGCAAGCACTGTGGTCATCAATGGGCTGAGAAACGCTTCGAAGAGACTCAACCTAGTATTGAGAAGCGATGAAGCTGAGGTCGAACTCTGGGCGAATGGACTTCCGCCCAGCATGCTGGGTCGAAGTTCGAAGTCCCACCCCCGACCTTCGACTCTTGCCGAGATTCTGGCTGCTTGAAGCAGATCATATGGACTGGTAACAACCGTTAATCGTCACCCAGACCACTCTGGATGGGTGGAGTTCTGAAGGTTGAAGGCTCTGGTCGTCGTCTTCACCGTCGTCGTGGCGCGCGCGCCGAGGACAGTGCAGGCGGGGCGCTGCTGAGACCCAATTCCAACACGATCAAAATCACTGGTTCAAATCCAGATCACAATCTCTTGATGATCAAGAAAGCCTTAAGCCAATAGGATGGGCTTCACAAGCCGAGCCAAGCACATGGTCAGCGTAGGTCATCTGGAGTGGTTCGAGCATTTGCCCTGTGCGGTGACAGTCTGCGACAAGAACTACAAGATCCTGTACATGAATGACAGGGCCGCAGAAGTGAGCTCAAAGGATGGAGGTAAGGCCCTCGTCGGAAAGAACTTGATGGACTGCCATCCGCCAGAAGCCCAGGAGAAGCTCAAGAAGGTGATGGCCTCAGGCCGGCCTCACGTGTATACGATTGAGAAGAAGGGGGCCAAGAAGCTGGTGTATCAAGGTCACTGGAAAAGGGGACGGGCGGGTGGGCTCGTGGAATTCTCTTTTGAACTTCCCAGTGACATGCCGAACTTGGTGAGGACCTGAGCCCCTCTAGGTTTTTACCAGACAGCTCGCGCCTGCTGGGCAAGAAGATTGGACCCCATTCCCTCAGATTTGCTGGAGTCTCTCGTGGAGCCCTGGTACACCTCTCTGGCAGAACCTCTGAAGAGCCAGCAGGACACTCTCCTAAACCTGACGAACGGATACGCCCGGACCGCCTACGGCAAGAAGTTTGGCGCCGAGGCTGTCGATGGCCCCCAGAGCTTTGCCGACTCGTTTCCTGTGACCGATTACGACAGTCTCCGGCCCTACTTCGATGAGGTCAGCTCGGGCAAGGAATCTGTTCTGTTCCCCGAGAGTGTCGTGCGCTGGGTCATGACGAGGGGGACGACCGGCAGCCCGAAGCTGATACCTGTTACAGAGGCGCACCTCTCGCTGATACTGTCCGTTGGGGCTAGGGCGATAGTCAACTTCGCGCTGAAGAAGAAGCCGAGCGTCATCCGAAGGAAGGTACTGAACCTCAACTTCCCCTCGGCGGTCGGCGTGATCGACTCCGCCTCCGGCAGGGGACAATACGGGTACAGCTCTGGCACCTACGCGAAGCTCTTTCCCGACCTGGGCGAAGCAGGGCTGGTCCCCGGGCAGGAGGAGATCGACGCTCTTGGGCCAGGGATCGGAAAGGCCGACTGGGAGAGGCGCTTCGAGCTCGTCTATCAGTGCGCGCAGGAGGAAGACGTCGGAAGCACCATGGGAGTCACTCCGGTCATCCTGGCGTTCGCGAACTACCTGCTCAGGCGGCACGGATGCAAGGCTAGCAGTCTCTGGGACCTTGACGCGCTGTTCTGTACGAGCGTCCCGAAGATCCACGCCAAGTACTCGCCTTTACTGAGGCACCACTTCGGGAACGTTCCGGTTGTCGAGATGTACACAGCCACAGAGGGCATCTTCGCGCAGCAGATGGACGAACTTCCTTACGTCAGGCCCAACTACGACGCATATTTCTTCGAGGTGAGGACCAGCCGAGGGACCAAGATGCTCCACGAGATGACCAGGGGGGAGTGGGGGCGGATTATCGTGTCCACTCCGATCCTCCCGAGGTACGACATGGGCGACCTCATAGAGGCAGAGGGGAAGGGCTACTTCAGGGTCATAGGGAGAGCCAGACGGACGGTGGCGATTGAGCACCGCTTCTTCAATCTGTTCACTGGCAGGTTTCTCTAGGGTGCTGGATTTCGCCTTCTTCCAGAGAAGGCTGACGCGATCGCCGCCACGCCGATTACGACCAGGATAAGCGGCCACAATGAGAGGTTATTCGATGAGACGAATGCGAGACCAAAGAATATCAGCACAAATCCGCCTATGAAACTCCCCATGGGCGTGTACCCTCTTTGGGCGTACCTCACAAGTCCAGCAACAATCAGTATGGCCCCCATGCCGATCATGAAGTACTCCCACCAGTTGTTCCAGGTGACTGAAATCGTGCCGTTCTGCGCGAGATAGAACAACGTGCCCAGCAGAATGAGCACAAGTCCGCCGGTTATGGCGCCGGCGAGGTCGCCCCCTCTTCCCTTCTCCTGCTTCTCCCGCTTCTCCCGTTTCTCCCGTTTCTCGTTCTTCTCGTGCCTCTCATGCCTCTCGTGCCAACTTTCCCAGGCCGAAGGCGCAGAGGGAGTCGCTGGAGGTGCTGTGGTCGGGCCAGGAGGCGCCACAGCTCCGGGTACCGGCGCGCCACACTTGGCACAGAAGGCTGAAGCCGGTTGAAGCGGTGTGCCGCACTTATGACAGAACCTGCTCTCTTGCGACATCGTTTGCCAACCTTCGAACCCGTTATTTAAACGGCTTAACCCAATATCAACTCGACGAATCGGCATCCTCCTTAAGTAATGTTCTGGCTTCTGAATCTCGGTCAAGATTGATGACAGGGCGCAGAGTGAATTGGTGAGGGTATCGATCATCCGTGTTCTCGGGGGGGTGGCGTTTGTCCTCGCAGGCCTACTGGCTTACTACGGGATTACTTTTGGGCACTCTGTGTTTCTCCTGTTCATGTTTGCAGGCGCTGCTGTCATAGTCGTCGCTGTTACCGGTCATCGGCCCCGCGGTCGGGACATCGCCATCTTCATACTTGGTGTCTTGGTCTTGAGCGGGGTCGCCGCCGGATACGCACCTGGTAACCGGGTCACCACATGCTCCGCGACCACCGACCAAGTTCACGCCACCAAGATAGCCCTCTCGGTCTCGGCCACTACCGGGTCGGTCTCGATATTCTTCCGCGACAAGGGCAACTTGGCCTACCAAGTCAACTTCTCAAGGTCCCTCGGTCCCTTCGCTCTCCCATTCGTCGGCGAGAACACAGTCACGAACTCGACCAGTGGCGGTGTATTCACCTTGAAGATAACGTCGTCGATGTCCGGGGTGGAGGTCTTCCTGAGGCACGGGTACTCCGTGAGCATCAGCGCCACGGCCGGTACCGGTAGCATCGACCTTGCCGCACCATCCAGCGAGGACGTCCGTTCCGTTTCACTTTCTACAACAACCGGAAGCGTGAACGCAGTGGTGGACTCGAGCACGATTGAGAGTCTGGACCTTCACACAACAACAGGCAGCATAAGCCTGGTGTCGAATCATCTTGGAACCAGCGGACAGAAAGTCCCGGTGAGCCTCTCTACTTCACTCGGCAGCCTCAGCATCAGGCTGAACATCTCAGTCAACGTAGCGGTTTCCTTGAAGGCGACGACGGGACTTGGCAGCATCAACCACGACCTGGTAGGGTTCTCGGTTACGACGGACAAATCGAACAATCTGGTAGCATCGGCCGGGAGTCCTGAGACGGCGCCCCGTTCATTCTTAGTCTCGACTTCGACCAACTTGGGGTCACAGGATCTGACGATCAAGATACTTCCCCTTCCCGGGATGCCGGTGCTGTAGGTCTCGCGTCCCTCATGCGACGTCTGTCGACTTAACCCCCCCAAAGAAAAGCAAGCTCTCGACTCGACGTAAGTTACAAGGTCAGTGTGAACATAAGCCGAATCATCACACTATGGCACAGACCAGGGCGGACCCCCGCCCAACATGCTGAGTCAGATTCCTGAAATGCCTACACAGGGGTTGACTCCAGATCGCCGCTGGAAACCAGAAGCTCCACCTTCAGGTAATGCATGAGGGTCCTGGCCAAGATTAGGTCCGGCTTCATCTTCTTCGTCTCGATGTGGCTTATGACCGAAGGTTTCACATTGATTGCCCTTCCTAGGGCCTCCTGAGTGAGGCCCAACTTCTCTCTTGCCTGCCTTACTATCGAGCTGTATTCGGGGTCCACTTCGAGTTCAGACTCGATCAATCCATCCTTGACGACGGGCCGGGTCCTGACGGGGCGGACTCTTGGCACTGTGCCCATCAGCGGCCTCCCACGCTTGGCGCAGCTCTGGCAGACTTGCAGGATGGCTCCGTCGATTTCCACGCGGCTGGGAGCTGTCCTTATCGGATTGCCGCAGACCTCGCAGGTGAGTACCACGAGAGGGTTCTGTTCAATCGTCGGCTCATTTCTTCCCTATAAAGGGTCGGCCCTTCGGAGTCAGTCTTCCTCTTCGTTGCGGTTTCGAAGACTCGTTAAGGGTTTGGATACTCGAATCCAATCTCGAGATAGACTCTTCCAGAGATTCCAGAAGAAGTGAATTCAATCTCTGTTGCGCGTTGATCAGTCTCGACTGTTGGTGATGCAACTCACCCCACCAAGAAATCAGGTCGCCTTGATCGTTGTTGGGTTCAACAAAAGGGCTCATTCCCTGGTCCTCGAAGTACGCCATGATTTCGGCGATTCGGAGTTCGATCTCGGCGACTACGGCAGTCATCACAGAGATATCACTTTTCAATTCTTCACTCAATCTTGGCCCCTCCTTGGGCGCGTAGGCGATGATCGTCTCTCCTTTGTCCTTGGTCTCTGTCGTGTTCCCGCCCATCATCTTGACCTCACAAGTACCCTAAATAACAACCACTTTCCGCTCCGAACAGTTGGACTCCGACACTGGAGAAGGACATGTTAGGCTGTACAAGTGGCTCACCATGCTCATCCTCGCCCTCATCGCAGCAGCAGTCGTCCTCGCCATCGCCTGGGTGATACTCCAGTGGTCCATCGCCGAGTCGGTCTACTCCGCCAAGGCCGGCCTCGACTGGTTCGGCATCACTTTCTACCACGATTACACTTTCGTGGCGGCGGGCCTCTTCGCGCTACTGCTCGTATACCCCAGACCCGGGGGGAGCGACCTCTGGAGACTCGGAACCGTGCTCTCCAGATACATCAGGCCCTCCGATGTCGAGCAGGAAGGGACGCGGATCAGCGAGAAGATGAACGTCTGGCTCTGGGCCCTGTGGCAGACGCTCAAATGGGCGATAGCCTTCTACGCCTTCGTAGTATCGGGCGGCTTCCCGCTCCTCGGCTCGACGATGAACGCCATCATGATGATGACGATGGGCATGGGGAGCTGGGCTGAGATCCCACGGGTCTTCGCACTCCCGCTGGCCCCGGCCTCCGGAGCCGGACTCATCAGCCTGATGCCCTCCATGTCTATCCAGTACGCCGTCCTCTCCTACGCGCTCTCCGCCTTTCTCCTCGTCTTCGCGGTTCGAACGTTCCTGCGCCTGTTGGCCAACCTTGCCACGCGGATGAGCGACGTCTGGATCAGGAACCTGCTCACCCTAATTGCTGCCATCCTCCTTGAGATCATACTGGGCGCACCCTACTGGCTGATGAACATAGCCACGCCCTACGTCTACGGGATGGTCTGGAGCGCCTTCCTTCTCACCGCTGTGGGGGTCGTCTCCCTCTCAAGGGGGAACGCACAGGCGCCTAGGTTGAAGCTCTTCAAGGCGGTCGCGGTCGTGCTCGCAGCGCTGTTGCTCGTCCAGGTGGCCGTTGGTGCCTTCTACTACTTCAACTGGAACAACAACTATCTTGCATACTCGTGGTATCCTCAGACCCAGAAGCAGATCACTGTGACAAGATGGTCCGCTGGTCTGGACAGCATCCAGGCCAGCAGCATCACCAGTCTTCCCACGAGCAACCCGACGACGACCCTCAACCTGGTCCGGCAGTGGGACCAGCAGGCTGCGGCAGTCACCAATACGAAGGAGATCGGCGCCTACAACTGGATGGGCCTGGCCAGTTCCGAGATCGTCTTCTACAACGGCACCGAATACTGGGTCTCCCCGACGACGCCCACCTTCCCGTCGACCGACTGGATCAGCCAGCACCTCATCTACACCCACGCTGCGAAGGTCCTCGTAATCAACACCCACAACGGGTCTGTGATACCCGTGACCAGCGCCTTCGGAATCGCCTCCGAACCCCCCATCTACTACGGCGAGGGGAGCGGCTTCAACCAGAGCGTGTACGTCCACGTCCTAGGATATGATGAAGTCCAGAATGCTTCGTACGCCGGAGCGCCTGACTACGTGCTGAGCGGCTGGCAGAAGTCGATGTGGTTCACATTCGCCGAGGGGCAGCTCGGCTTCGCCTTCTCAGGCCAGTCGATGGACATGCTGTGGAACAGGAACATCTTCACCAGGGTCGGAGACGTGCTGATCCCCAACCTCACCATGGACCCCTCGGCGTACTTAGTGTCCGACGGAAAGAACCTCTACTACGCAGTGCAGATCTACATCAACTACCCCCTGCGGTCGGGCTTTTCCGCGAGCCCCTACCTGAGGTTTTTCGGCGTAGTCCTGGTCAACATCCACAACGGCGCAATGCAGGGCTACACAGTCTCCAACCTACTGGGGACCAACTCCTCTGACTTCATCACGAAGTTCTACCAGAACTACTACAGCAGCTGGTCCGCCCCTCCCCCCTGGCTGGTCCCCCAGCTCAGGTATCCAGAGCAGCTGCTCGGCAGACCCACTGTCCCCGGCCAGCTGGACTACGACTTCATCTACCACGTGAGCGACCCGTTCATCTTCAGGTCGGGCACCCAGTTCTACGAGCGGGCGGGGGATAGCACCGTGCAGTACATCCCCTTCGCCGTAGGGAACAAGACGTACTTCGTCGGCATACAGCTAGCCCAGTACCAGGGCGTAGTCAGCAAGAACCTGGGGGCGCTGTACATAGCCTACGGTGGGGACAGACTGGGGCAGATCGACCTCTACCAGAACCCCTCGCAGTCGGCGCTGATTATCGGCCCCACTGCCGCAGAGAACGCCCTCAACACCAACCAGCGGGTGAGGACGCAACTGACTCTACTCCCCAACTACAGGTTCGGTTCCTACCTGCTCTACTCCGTCGGAGGGCAGCTCACCTATTTTGTAGCCGTGTACACCAACCCTGGTACCACAGGTGTAGTCACTCAGCTGCCTTTCATGACAGCGGTCAACCCATCCTCGGGCGTCGTCGGTGTGGGACCCAACGCCGCGGCGGCCTTTGAGAATCTCGCAGCAGGCAATTCCACCACCACAACGACGCCAAGCAGGGATGCCCTGGTCCATCAGATAGACGCCTTGGTTGCCTCACAGGGCTACGGCCAGCCCGTCAACGCGACGTCCGTCAATCCCACGGTCTACGTGAACGTGAACAGCACGTCTTTCAGTGCAGCGGGGGCAAACAAGACGATAGTAGCTCAGGTGGTCAGCCTGCTCCAGACCTACGGACCCGGGAGCGTCGATCATAAAGTCTACGCCTGGACTGACGGTTCAGGCAACCTCAACTTTGGCGTGCTCAGCGTCCCTGCCCCAGGAGTTACGTATCTGTACTACGTTGCAATCAAGCCGTGACGAGTCGAAGACTACCTCCTGGCGAGCAGGATGACGACCACGACGATGACAGCTATCAGCCCGATGACGATCAGCCGGAGCGCCCCGTTTCGCTCCAGAATCATGAAGGTTGCGTCTATCTGCGCGAATGGATTCCTCGAGTTGAGCAGCTTCACCAGCTGCAAGGCCTCCTCGTAGACGAACTTCCCGCCGTCGACTGCAATGATGTTGTCGCCCTTCAGAACGAAAGTGTGTCCCTTGACTGCCAGGGGCAGGTGCGATCTCCTGTTGACCCACTCACGGAACTGCTCTTCGCTCAAGGCTCTACCACCATCTGTCCCGTAGAAGCTTTTCTTTTCTCCTTTTCCTTCATTCGTGGTGTACGCTGGAAGCCTTCGAGTGAGTCGTTCAGTCCGCCCTCTGGTTTCGCCGCAACGGCGAATCAGTCATCCACGACCATATGGCTAGCATTCCAGTTGCCGAGAAATGGTTGCGTCCCCAAGCCAACTCCTATAGAGTGGGAGTTGCTACGAGTATTTGACGAGAGCGGACGGGTGATTTGACCCTTGGTTGAAATCAAAGCGGTGCACGTGGTTCATGCAACTTGGTGTCCGCACTGCTACCCTACAACAGTCGAACCTATGCAGAAGATCTCGAAGGAACTTGGGATACGGTTCTTCTCATATGATATCGATGTTCCCGAACAGGAGAAAAAGGCAGACGAACTCGTCCGCGAATTCGGCGACTGGTCAGAGGACTACCTGATACCTCAAGTCTTCGTGGAGATGAGTGACGGGGAGATGCGCCACGTCCTCACTGGGTATCCTGGAAGCGTGGATTCGACAAGAAGAGCTGTCAACAATCTGCTCAACGGTCCACTCTTCGCGAAGGCCGGTAGGCGTGTCAAGCGATGAAGCGCTGGTGGTTTCGCCGTCCTTGCTCCGGGTGACTTGAGAATGCAGCGGTCACTGCAAAGAGATGTCTGATGTCGAGTCCCTTGGCGATGGTTCAACGGCGGCATCCGGTTCTCGTCGTTGTGCGAATGTCGGCTGAACCTTAAATCACAACATGCGCTCGGGGGACACGTTGGCCCTCCCCAAAATCGCCCCGTACGGCTCATGGAAGTCGCCGATCACGAGCAGGGTCCTCGCCGCGGGCTCGACGCTTCCGACAGAACTGACGATTGATGGCGACAGACTGTACTGGCTGGAGCTCCATCCCCAAGAGGGTGGGCGCTACGCGCTCTATAGGCACCTGAAAGATGGGCCGACAGAAGAAGTCGTCCCGCCGGAGTACAACGTGAGGACTCGCGTGCACGAGTATGGTGGTGGCTCCTACTTCGCCAGCGGGCAGATCTTGTATTTCTCCAACTTCGCCGACCAACTGGTGTACCGACTGGAAGCAGGCGGGAAGCCCGTCCCGATAACAAGACCGGGCTTCAGATACGCCGACTACGTGGTGGACGTCAGGAGGGGCCGCCTGATCGGTGTCTGCGAGGACCATACGGCGAAGAAGGCGCTTCCGGACAACAGCATCTCGAGTTTCGCGACTGATGGGTCATCCAGCAGCGTCCTGGTCTCAGGCAACGACTTCTACTCTTCGCCGAGAATCGATTCCTCGGGTTCGAAGATCGCCTGGGTCACCTGGAACTTCCCGAACATGCCGTGGGACGGCACTGAACTGTGGACAGGCGAGCTGACCCCAGCCGGTGCCGTGGTGAAGAAGAGGATTGTCGCTGGGGGAAAGGAGGAGTCTGTAATCCAGCCCGAGTGGTCTCCCGGAGGAGCGCTGTACTTCATCTCCGACAGAAGCCGCTTCTGGAACATCTACCGGTGGGTCGACGGAAAGGTCGAGAGGGTCAGCTTCGTGAACTTCGACATCGGGAGGCCTCAGTGGAGCTTTCGGATTTCGACATATGCCATAGAATCTGAGGAGAGGATTGTCTGCGTCTTCACGAAGGAAGGCGTCCATCACCTTGCCATCCTCGACACAGTCAGAAGGAAGTTGAAACCTGTGATGGTTCCATACACGTACATTAGTTACCTGAGCGCCAGGGACGGCTACGCCTACTTCCAAGGAGGGTCGCCGACAGAACCACCTTCCATCGTCAGGCTGAGTCTCTCCGATGGCAAGGTGAAGGTCGTCTACAGGCCGAAGGTCAGACGTATCGACGCGAATTTCCTCTCGACGCCGCGGCACATAGGTTTCAAGACGACCGGCCTCAAGACTGCCTACGGGTTCCTCTATCCGCCCAAGAACCGCGACTACAGGGCCCCCAAGGGAGAGAGGCCGCCGCTGATTGTGGTGAGCCACGGCGGGCCCACCGGTGCTGCTGCAGTGTACCTGAACCTGGGAATCCAGGTGTGGACCTCGAGGGGCTTCGCGGTGCTGGACGTGAACTATGGAGGGAGTACCGGCTACGGACGGGAGTACAGGGAGCGGCTGACCGGGAAGTGGGGAATCGTCGATGTAGACGACTGCGTCAATGGAGCCGAAAGTCTGACCAGGCGAGGCTTGGTTGACGGACGCAGGCTGATAATCAGGGGAGGAAGCGCCGGGGGTTACACTACACTGTGCGCGCTGGCTTTCAGGAAGGTCTTCAGGGCGGGCGCCAGCTACTTCGGAGTGAGCGACGTCGAGGCCTTGGCGAAGGAGACCCACAAGTTCGAGTCACGCTACTTGGACAAGCTGATCGCGCCGTACCCCGAGGGGAAGCAGGTCTACAGGGATAGGTCGGCGATACACTTCCCCGACCGGATCTCGGCCCCCATGATCTTTTTCCAGGGCCTGGAAGACAAAGTGGTGTCGCCGAGCCAAGCCGAGAGGATGGTGAGGTCGCTCCGAAAAAGGGGAGTCCCTGTCGCTTACATCGCCTTCCAGGGCGAGCAGCACGGATTCAGGAAGGCTGAGACGATCAAACGCGCTTTCGAAGCGGAGCTCTACTTCTACTCGAAGGTCTTCGGGTTCAAGCTCCCCGAACGGGTCGAGCCTGTCGAAATCTGGAATCTGAATCGAAAGGGTGACTGAAGAGCCCCGTGCCCGCTGGTAGCCAGACTAGGCAGACCACTTCGCGGTCGAGGGTGTCGAGGAATCTCCGGTCTGAAGTCCAGTCGACGGATGTCGTTGGCTTGCCGAAGACCTAGACGGCAGCGGCTCTGGTCCAAAGAAGAGCCACATGGCGCCAAGCGAGAGGCCATGGCCACTGCGGGCGGGAGCACGCTCAGAGAGTCCTCCGCCGCTCTTGACGGAACGAAGAATCTCGATGCGTCACGAATCGAAACAGAGGAGCAGACAAAGACTAAATCCCGAGACGAAGGAACTGCAATCAGTGCAGCCGACCTACCTATCATACGACAAGGGGACCATACTGATAAGGAGCGAGGCCAGGGTTCCCTACTCGACCTGGGATGACAGAGTAGGGGCGTTCAGGGCCCAAGGCCTGTATTACAGAGAGTTGGTCGAGTTTCTCAAGAAGAGCGAGCTTTCTGCAGTCAAGGACGGCGTCGAGGACCTCCCTCCCTGCCCCGACCTGAAATGCAAGAGCATAGGCATGCGGGCCTACCAGAAGAATGCGCTCGACTCCTGGGACAGGGCTGGAAGGCGCGGTGTGATAGTGCTGCCGACTGGCGCAGGGAAGACCATAATCGGGATGAAGGCGATTGAGTGCGTGAACCAGCCGACCATCGTGATCGTCCCCACGCTCGACCTGCTGGAGCAGTGGAGGAAGAGGGTCGAGGAGGAATTCGGCATCCGGGTCGGCGTCTACGGGGGAGGAGAGAACACGGTCGGGGCTGTGACCATATGCACCTACGACTCGGCCTTCATCAGAGCGGGGGAGCTAGGAAACAGGTTCAGCCTCATCATCTTCGACGAAACCCACCATCTGCCGGGTGTGAGCTTCAGGCAGATTGCGGAGATGTTCACAGCCCCGTACAGGATGGGCCTCACGGCCACATACGAGAGGGAGGACATGCTCCACCTCGAACTGCCGAGGCTGATAGGGGGGGTCGTGTACAGGCTCAGGCCAGAGGACCTGGCTGGAAGGTACCTTTCCGACTACGCACTCGAGCGGATCGACGTCGAACTGACCGAAGCGGAGAAGGAGGAGTACGACAGGAACTACAAGACATTCACTGATTATCTGGAGAGTCACAGGATATGGCTGAGGTCACCATTGGACTTCCAGAGGTTCATAATGAGGACTTCGAGGGACCCTGAAGCGAGGCGGGCGCTGCTCGCAAGGAACACGGCAATCGGTATCGCTTTCAACTCCGAGGCGAAGATAGACAAGCTCGGTGAGCTGCTCAGGCAGAACCCAGACGACAGGATGCTCGTCTTCACCCAGCACAACGACCTGGTCTACAGGATATCGAAGAGGTTCCTCCTACCGTTCATAACTCACACCACGAACAAGGAGGAGAGGTACGAGGTGCTGAAGGGATTCAGGGAGGGAAGGTTCAGGGCCATCGTCACTTCGAAGGTGCTCGACGAGGGGATAGACGTGCCCGAGGCTTCCATGGGCGTCATAGTGAGCGGGACCGGCAGCTCGAGAGAGTTCATCCAGCGCCTCGGGAGGCTCCTCAGGAAGAGCGAGGGGAAGGGACGGGCGAGGCTGATAGAGCTCGTTTCGAGGGAGACGTCGGAGACGAGGACGAGTTCGAGGAGGAAGAGAAAGCGGGGTGCGGAAGAGGGGGCCAAGGAGGGGAACAGCAACGACGACTACGAACGTTATGATGACGGCGAAGTCGCTGATTGGAAGGAGTGAACGAGCCGGAGCGATGTAAGATGCTTCCGTCAGACCTCCTGAGGGCCAAGATCTCCGGGGGTAAGATACGCCCTCTCTATGTGAACCCTGATCCCGGCACCCTCGCTCTTGCTGAGAGAATCACTGGCATATTCAGTGACTGCACTGGAAAGAGGAAGGGAGAACTCCTCGAGAGGTTGAGGGAGGTAGAGGACGAGGGTTACGACTTCAAGCTCGTCAGAGGGTTGTCAGCTCTGCTGGAGAGGAGGTGCGTCTTCGAGGCCGAAAGCGTGCTGAACCCCAGGGAGGCAAGGATGGCGGTCTTCGAGGAAGCCAGCAAGGCAAGGGCGACGACCTTGGAGGAGAGGAGCGACGTCCTTCGAAGGATTTCGACGAAGCTACGCGTCGCACCGGAGGCGCTGGAGATGACGCTCTTCAGCGACCTGGAGGACCGGTTGATACTGAAGGAGTTCGAGCGGCTCGGCCCGGAGCTTCTCCTCAAGAGCTACAACCTCTCCCTGACCCAGACCCTCCTGTTCAAGTCGCTGAGGGTGGAGTTCTCAGCGTCCGGGAACTGGAAGAACATATTCAGAGAGGTGAAGAGGCTGGGCCTAATCTACCTGGTGGAGAAGGACGAAGGAGGAGGGTACAGGGTCACTCTGGACGGTCCTCTCTCACTCTTCAAGATGACGGAGCGGTACGGCACGTCGATTGCGAAGCTCCTGCCCCAGATAACATCGTCGGAGTCATGGACGGTCAAGGCTGAGATACTCGCGAGGAGTATGGGAGGGAGGGTGTACGCCTTCGAGGCGGACAGCAAGGAGCTCGGCAGCATCCTGGCCACGACGAAAGAGGCCGATGGAAGCGAAAACAGGACAAGCCTCTACGACAGCACCGTGGAGCAGAGGTTCGCCAGGTCGTTCAACTCGTACGGCTCCGGATGGACGCTGAGGAGGGAGCCTGAGCCACTCTTGGCGGGTACGCACGTGCTCATACCCGACTTCGGCTTCGAGAAGCACGGTGTGAAGGTCTATCTTGAGGTGGTTGGCTTCTGGACTCCGGAGTACCTTGAGAGGAAGATAAGCAAGCTGAGCTCGATTGCTGGCGTGGACATGATTATAGCCGCAGACGAGAGCCTTGCCTGCTCAAAGCTTGAGAGACTGAAAAGCAGGGCGCTGGTGATCTACTACAGGAAGGACGTACCTTTGAAGCCCATCATCGACCACCTGAAGGAAAGGGAAGCGTCGGTCCTTACGGGGCAAGCGGAAGAGTTCAGGAGAGATGCCGTCACGCTGAATGGGGACGTAGTAAGCTTGGACGAGATCGCCGGGGCCAGGGGTGCCTCGGTGGAAACGGTCAGGGTTGCCCTACAGCACTTTGAACCCGAGGGCTATTCGAGGGTCGGGAACCTCTTCATCTCGAAGAGAAGGCTCGACGAAATAGGCGGGAGGCTCGCCGGGGTCGAGAAGCTCACCGACGCTCTCAGGATAATCGTGGCTTCAGGCGTGAAGGAAGAGGACGGGCAGAAGGTGCTGGATGCCCTGGGATACACCTCAGTCTGGGAGGGTATGGAGATAGACAAGGTCAGGATTTCAAAGTCTGCCGCCAAGGCCGACAACAAGACTGCGTAGGCGGCTCTCAGAACCGGCAGAAGTCGAACTTGCGTTAATCTGGCCCCCCTTTAGTTCAGGATGAGATTTCGGCGCGGAGTCGGTTGTCTTCTCTCCAGTTCGTGTCATGTTGTCGTTTGATATTTCGTTCTCCGCCGCAGTTCGAAACGGGCCAGCTTAGCATTAAATATCAACTCGACTCCCATTCTGAGCCATGCACATAACCCGAGCGCTGGGACTGGGCTCGGCCGTTATCGGACTCGTTCTGCTGCTCTTCACCTTTGCGATGGGGTTCTCCGTCTTCCAGACCTACAGGAGCGCGACACCAACAAGCGACCTCTCAGGGTCGATGGGAACCCTACTCTTCGCAGCAATCCAGGCGCTCTTCTTGGGGATAATGGGCTGGGTCGGCTCCCTGCTGATGTTGAGGGGCTTAGACTTCGAAAAGGTCGAGAGAGGGGTGGGCGTCGTCACCTTCAAGGTTGACAAGGGGGTGGGAATCGTGACCCAGCAGCCGGAACCAGAAACCAAAGGCTCTTGAAGCGCGAACCTTCGATTCTGGCCCACTCGCTCCGAGCCGTGGTGCTTGTCATCATATTGGTGTCGCTTGTCACCTTCTCTACGGTCGGATACACGGCTTACGCGGACGTGTCGAATGTTCTCAACACCGTAGGAGGAGGCGCGCCGACCTCCGCAATTACTGCAAAGACAGTCGTTCAGGGCTCAGTCGCAATCGTCTACCTAAACGTGACTCTTGCGAACAAGGGCCTCTACCCGATCCTCCTTTCCCTGACCTGCCTTCCCCCAGAAGAGAGCGGGATATCCTGCACCTCGCCGTCGATTAGGGTCCTCCCGGGGCAATCCCAGACACTTCACTTCACGATGACCGTGGAGAATTACGTACAATCTGCCGCTGAAGGCCTACACGTTGATGGGCAGGTGAAAGTCGCCTTGGAGCCTTTCGCTTCGATTGCCGTGGCTGTCGACCTAGGGTCTCTCATAGCACAGGGAGGAGGCTAGGGTTGTTCGAAGAGCGACAGGTCACGTGGAGGAGACGGGTTTCTCACGCCACCATGCAGCTGGTCATCAATGTGACCCTCTGGTTGATCATACCTTCACTCATTTTGGGTCTCATCTCCGGGTTGTTGCCTTCGAGCCCTTATCCACGAGAGACAATCATGTGGGCGTTCATCTACGCTTTCGGTGCGATAATCACTGGGCTGCGGGTCCTGGGTGCCCTCGCGGAAGGGACGGGAGCTTCAATCCCATTTGTGACGGGCTCGTACATCGCGTCAGCCTACTACATCTACGCGGCTGTTGACGGGGGGACGCTTGCGCTCTCCACGGCTGGGGTAGGCCTGTCGCTGGACTTTCGGCCGCTGCTCTATTTGATGATGCTCCCTTGGCTTTTCAGCGCCATCAGGACGCCGCTGGCCTATCTTGCTGAGGAGCACGAGGCAGCGAGGCCTGCACCGGACTTCGTGTAGCGGGAGCTCCCTCGGCCCTCGTGAGCTCTGCGACAGTTGGGTCTCGACCCTGCAGAAGGGGAAGAGGCAGGGGGCTGAACCTTCAAGGCTGAGCCAGAGTAGCGCACCCCGTCTGGATTCACTCGAACTTCTTCGCGGCCCTTTCGTAGACCTCGAAATCGTGGCTGCTGAACAGCACAAAGACGACCTCGGGCGGCCAACCCTCCTTCTCGACGAACTCCTTCACTGTCTTCAATGCGATTCTGCTCGCTGCTTCAATCGGGTAGCCGTATGCTCCGGTGCTGATGGAGGGAAATGCTACACTCTTCAGTTTCTCTTCCTTCGCGAGAATCAGGGAGTTGGTGTAGCAATCGGCCAACTCTCTTGGCTCTCCTCGGTCCCCTCCTCTCCAGATTGGGCCTACTGTATGGATGACGCGTCGTGCCTGTAGTTGTCCTCCGCCTGTGATGACCGCCCTTCCGGTTGGTAGCCCATCAGGCCAGTATTCTCGTCGCAGCATCTTGCACTCCTCGAGGATCTGCGGCCCACCCTGCCTGTGAATGGCCCCGTCGACTCCTCCCCCTCCCATCAAGCTCGAATTCGCCGCATTGACTATGGCGTCGACATCCTGCTTGGTTACGTCGCCCTGGACGATACGGACCAGAGTCATTCGCCAGCTCGGGAACATATGTCATGAGGCCAGGCGAGAAGACGATTTGAACGCCTTGGGAATTCCTCGCCGCCTCCGGCAAGAGTGCGGGCCAGTCGGGAGTGTTTGGGGAGTCTCTATTCGGCCGAAGAACATCCTGCTCGTGAAATCTTGCGCGCCACCCTGTCTCTCCGGAACCTTTCCTCGATCATACGCCAAAAGGTCGAGAGGGGGCGCGAGCCTTTCCCCTCGATTCGTTCTCAATATTCATTCTCAGTAGTATCTCGTGGAAAGGTAGTCTGCTAGTTCCAGAAGGAGAGACCTCGCCCTACTCTCGGGAACCGAACCGAGAGCATCCTTGGCCGCTCTCGTATACCGCAGCACCCTCTCGTGGGCATAATCCACTGAACCGTGTTTCTCGATCAATCCCCTCAGTCTTGATATCTCGTCATTGCTGTAAGGACCCGGTCGATTTAGGAGACTCAAGATGAAGCTCCTGTCATCACTCAAGCAGTGGCTTGCGCAGTGAATCAGGACAATGCTCTTCTTTCCTCCCCTCAAATCTGTGAAGACAGGTTTGCCCAACGCCAACTCGTCCCCAATCAGGTCGAGCGTGTCATCCTGGACCTGGTATGCCATTCCAAGAGCTTCGCCGAACCTGCTGGCCAGCGATGACTGCTCGTCAGAAGCGCCGCCGACCATTGCCCCACTTGCGCACGGTGCGCTGAGCAGGGTCGAAGTCTTCAGCCTGATCATCTCCTCGTAGTCCTGTTCCGTACCCCCCCTTCCGCGAGCCATTTCAAGGTCGAGGAATTCTCCCCACGTGGTTGCCCTGCACGCCTCACCGACTAGGTCGAAAATCCTTGCCAGCCTGCCGCTCTCCAGATTGCCGTACTTTGCGACCATTCTGGGAACATTGAAAAGCAGAAGGTCTGATGCGAGTATTGCATCTGAGAGGCCGTACTTGGCTACTATGGATTGCGTTCCCCTCCTCATATCAGAGTGATCTATGATATCGTCCTGCACAAGGGCGCTTGCATGAGCCAGCTCATACGCGGCCGCTAGCGGTATCGCAGGTCTGTAATCCCCAGAGAACACTTCGCACCAAAGCAGCGCCAGAGTGGCCCTCACCCGCTTGCCGCTGCCAGATAGTGCGTCGGCCGCTGCGCTCTCGATCGTTGTCGAGTGAGGAGCGGGGTATAGCTCCTCAAGCTGCGAGTTCACGGCGTCCAGATACCCTTTCAACCATGGTATGCTCTCCTGCACGGACATACCAAGCACGTGTCGCAGCGTTACGTAATACGTCTATTCCCTACCATGCAAGCACACAGTGCCGTGAGGCCAAGACACGACGCCTTGTTCCAATTGCGCGCCACGTGATTCTCTTGACTAGGCAGTCCTTCTTGCAGAGAGGTTTAAGGCACCGTTCCGTCGTGAGATATTCAGTTGGTCGACCTAGGCTTCCTGTCGGTCGGCAAGAAAGAGCGGGCCATTTTCGACGGGATGCTGGAGCACCTCGCCATAGTCAGCAGGACAGTGGACTCCTTCGCGGCCAGCGTCGAGAAGGTCGGCAAAGGAGACGCCGCCTCTGCCGAGGAACTGGCAAGAGGCGTCTTCGAGGGCGAGACCGCGGCTGACACGATTCACCGCGATCTGAGCCTCAAGGTCGCCCAGGGCGCCTTCTTCGGAGGGGTCCGGGAGGATATACTGAACCTCCTCGAGAAGATCGACGACATTGCCGACAGCGCCAAGGATGCTGCTCGCTTTCTCTCCTCCGACTCGAGGCTCGGGACGGATGCCAGAACAATGCTAGGCTCCGAGAACATGAAGCTCTTCTTGGATGACCTGAAGTCGTCGGTCGTGGCCTTGACGGACTTGGTCCGCGCTTTCGACGGGGGAAGAGCCGAGGTCCTCTCCAAGGTCCACAGCGTGGAAGAGTTCGAAGAGTGGGCTGACTCTCGTAAGGACGCCCTCCTGAAGCAGCTCTTCGCAAACAGCCAGGGGATGGATCCCGTCACCGTCATCCAGCTCAGGGACTTCATCTTCGTGGCCGATGACATAGCGGACAACGCCGAGGACGCTGGAGACGTAATCATCGTCTTGGTGGCCAAAGGGTATGGATAGCCTCCTACTCGGTCTCGCCGCGACGCTTGCCTTTCTCTTCGGTTGGAACAACAGCTCCTTCCTCATCGGGAACATCAGAGGCTCTGGTACCCTATCCTTCAGAGCCGCGGTCGTCATATCCGTAATCGGCCTATTCATGGGCGTCCTGCTGGAAGGCTCCAAAATGGCCACCAGTCTCGCCGGGTCTCTTGCCCCCTCAACCACTGGAACTGTCCTGCTCGCCACCCTCTTGGTATCGGTTTCCCTCACGCTCGGGCTGACGCTCCTCAGCCTGCCTGTCTCCTTCAGCGTCGTTATGGTGGGAGCGTTCCTGGGGGCGACGTTATCGTCTTACATCCAGGTAGACGTCTTTCGATCAGAGGAGGTGATCGCGTTCTGGTTCCTGGCACCCGTCGCGACGGCAGCGATAACATTCGCTCTTTACTCGTCGGCTACTAGGTTAGTGACACGCTTCTCCCTCCTGACCGTCGACTCGCTCAACAGGACAGGAACGGTCGTCAGCGCTCTGCTGGTCTCTTACACCCTAGGGGCAAACAACATCGGCATGATTTTCGGAAGCACCCAGTCCGGGGTCCTCGAGGGAACCCCGGAGTTGGAGGCTTTGCTCCTCCTGACCCTGGTCGCGGTCGTCGGGCTTGCCACTCTTGGGAGGGGAGGCGTCAGCGGGACGATAGGCGACAAGATGCTCATCTTGAGCCCGCAGGGCGTCTTCTCTGCGTTTCTGGCGAGCTCAGCCATGGTCTGGATCGGCACTCAGCGTGCGATTCCTGTCTCAATCAGTCAATGCCTCCTCGGAGGAATGCTTGGGGCTGCCTACACGAAGAGCATCACTGTCCTCAACAGGAGGCTCGCGTTGGAGACGGTCTCCCTTTGGGCAGTGGTACCCGTGCTTTCCTTCGGGCTGGGATATCTTCTGCTGCGTGCGTTCTAGGTGCAATGAGCCTCACACACCAAGAAGCGACTTCGCTTCGGAGAGAACAACCCGGGCTGGGAAGTGGCGCGTCACTAATCAGCTGAGGCCGACCATCGCAGCGCTGGCATCCCACAGCCTCGCCGCCAGAGCTTGGTCGTACGATTCGGTTGAGGACCTCTTCTTGCCTTTGGGCTCGAAGTATTCCCCGCTCACGGTTTCGACCTCCGGAGAAGAGGCCAGGTAGACCTGCGTCCTAGCACCCTTCTCCGGGCTCAGGAAGAACAGCTTGGTGACTTTCCCGAGGAAGGATGCTGGGCCGAGTGCATTTCCCCACATGTTCGTCGCAACAACCCCTGGGTGCAAGCAGTTCGCAGTCACGCCCGTTCCCTCCAGCCTTCTTGCAAGCTCATGGGTGAAGAGCACCAGGGCCAGTTTCGACTGGGAATAGGCTCGCATCACTCTATAGCCTCTCTCAAGCTGCAGGTCACCGAGGTCAATGTGGCTCCCATAGTGTGCGACCGAGGAGACGTTGACTATACGGGAAGGCGCACTCCTCTTCAGCGACGGCAACAACAGGTTGGTCAGGAGGAAGGGCGAAAGGTAGTTGACCTGGAACGTCGTCTCGAAGCCGTCGGCGGTAAGTGAACGCCGAAGGCGCACGACCCCGGCGTTGTTGAGGAGCACGTGCAGAGAACCGCGGCTCTCTTCGAACACTCGGGCGAACGCCCGGACGGAGTCGAGCGACGCCATGTCTGCGAGCATCAGTTCGACCGATCTGCTGCCGCTCCTCGCCTCGACTTCTGCCTTCGCCCGCTCTCCTCTTCCTCGGTTGCGGCAGACCATGACCACGCTGGCGCCCATCGATGACAGCTGTTCCGCAGACACCTTCCCAATCCCGGAGCTCGCTCCTGTGATGACACAGGTCTTCCCTTCCATCGGCCGAGCGCCCGCGTCATCCATCTTGGGAATCAGGTTACTCCGAAAACCTTCCTTCTTAAAGAACACAAGAAAGAAAGTATTCGGGGTAGACTGCCTTCAAGGCTAGACCGAGCTCTGGGGGACCGATGAGCCTTAGCTCAGGGCAAGGTTACACGTAGTCGAACACCGGCTTCCTGTCAGGCGACTTCGCAAACTCCGGATACTTGAGCTCAGCTTTCCAGTCCGCGATCATCCAACCCTTGAAGAGGGCCTTCTGGCCGTCAGTCGCGTCCTTAGTGGGTTGGATTCTGTATTCGAAGGCAGGCCTCCTTCCGACCTGCCCGTTCAGCTCCATCAGCTTCCCGTTCCTCGCGACTGTGAGTCTCAGGTTCTCGCCAGGCTTCATCGTCCCGATGAAGAACGAGAGCTTGTCCGACCCCATCCTGAATCCCCCGATTGCCAAGATCTCGTCATTGACGGCGAGCCCCATTACCTCGGCAGGAGAGCCGGCGAGCTGCGTCGCGACCGTCGTCCTGCCGCCCTCGGATTTCAGCCTCACGCCAAGGTAGCCTTTCTCCTCCGAACCTCCTTCCTTGACGGTCAGTCTAAGACCAACATATCCCAGATACCGGTCGTAGTCTACATCCTTTCTCCCTCGCACTCTCGTGTCGAATATCTCCTCGACCTCGGCGCCACCTAGTTCGACGCAGGCAGCTTCGAATTCCTTGTCGGTGTAACCCCTGTTCTCCTTCAAGAAGAAATCATTGTAGAGCTTCCTCATGACATCGTCGAGATTCTTCCCTTCGCGGCTCGTCCTCCTTATCGTCATGTCTAACATCCATCCTATGATCGTTCCCTGCGTGTAATAGGACGAGGTGACGTTAGGCGAGTTCTCGTCCGGCTTGTAGAACTTAGTCCACGTGTCGAAGCTCGCTTCCTCGGCGCTCTGGTACCTGCTGCCAGGCATGGACTTCAAGGCGTTGACGCTGGAGACGAAGACGTCGAGATACTCCTCCACTGAGTAAAGGCCCGACCGTCTCAGTATCAGGTCGTCGTAGTAGCTCGTGATGCCTTCCGCTATCCAGAGGGATTTCGTGTAGGTCTCAGAAGAGTAATCGAACGGTCCGAGCCCAACCGGCCTCAACCTCTTGACGTTCCAGGCATGAAAGAACTCATGCGAGTAGAGCCCCATCGATTGGTTGTACTCCTCCTTGGGGACCAGCCTCAGGCGGGGTAGGAAGCACATCGTGCTGTTCAGGTGCTCCAGCCCTCCTCCAGTCGTGTCTGTGAAGTTAATCAGGAAGACGTACCTGTCGTACGGCACGTGGCTGAAGATGGGCATGGTCTGCTCCACGATCCCCTTAAGGTCACCGACAAACTTCTCCAAGTCGATTGGCGCTGACCCAAAAATGGAGATGTCGTACTTGGCTCCTCCAACGTCGAATGAGTGTATCTCCTGGTTCCCGACCTCGAGCGGTGAATCGACAAGCACGTCGTAGTCCGGCGCTGCAAACTCCCATTCCGAAATCCGCTGGAGTCCGGTCGCGACCACCTTCCAGTCGGGCCAGGGCACCAGCACGAGCCTCACGGGCATTCCCTGCATTCCCTCGGGGTAGAGGAACACACTGGCTCCGTTGACCAGTGCATGCAGATGGTCGATGTAACTGGCCCCAACACTGTAGACGAAAGCATAGACCGGGTATTCGACGCGGAGCTTCTCGGCGCCCTGCAGCGCGACTGACCAGCGGTCCTTTTCGACCTTCGTCACCCTGAGCTCCCTGCCGCTGCCTGCGTCGAAGGCCTTCACTTCTGTGACGTGGCGTGCGAAGTCATCGACCAAGTAGTGCCCCGGGGTCCAGACTGGCATCGCCAGCCGAAGCTCGTCCGCACGCTTGTCTGCCGGGATCGGGATTTCGATTTCGATGTCGAAGTAATGCGCGTTCGCCCGAAGCATTGAGACCGTATATTGGATGAGGTCCTGAAGCAAGGCCGACCCGTGCTCACGCGGTCGAGACTTAAGCTTTGGCGAAAAACGTTCGGGGCAAGGGCATGACGAGCTCGCAGTCTGAAGATCCCACGTCCCACTTGCCTCATAAGGGCAATCAGGCCTTCAGGCAACATGCCACACTGGAGACTAATGATGTCCCAGCACTGGATGAGGCTTGTACGGTTCCTCGAGCCTTTCCACCTGGTCTTGCGTCAGTTTCATGTCGACGGCTTCCACCAGTTCCTCCAACTGCCTGACGCGCGTCGGACCGACTATCGGAGCCTTGACGTCTCTTTTCCCTAGGAGCCAGGCCAAGGCAATCTGCGCCGGCTTGGCTCCCTGCTCTTTCGCGACCTCCTCCAGCTTCTCCAGAACGTCGAAGTCTTCAGGCCTGAAAAACCTCTCCTGAATCAGCCTGTCCTTCCTGTACCTCAGGCTCGTCGGCTTCCTGTTCCTCTTGTATTTCCCAGTGAGGAACCCCCTTGCCAGCGGACTCCAGGGCATCACCGCCAACCCCTCCTCTCTGCACAGGGGAATCATCTCCCTCTCTTCTTCCCTGTAGGCCAGATTGTAATGGTTCTGCATTGTCTCAAACCTCACCAGGTTCAGTCTGTCGCTGGCGCAGAGCGCTTTCGCCAGCTGCCACGCCCACATGCTCGACGCCCCTACGTGGTCGACCGCTCCTTCCTTTCTCACGGCTTCCGTGAGCGTCCTGAGCACGTCCTCGATGGGCGTCTCGTAATCCCAGCGGTGAATCTGATACAGGTCTATGCGGTCTGTCCTGAGGTGCTGGAGCGACTTCCTTAGGTTGTGGAGGACGTGCCTTCTGCCCAGCCCGTGCTCTCTTGGCCCCGTGCCCGTGGGAAGGCCGACCTTGGTGGCTACCACTGCGTCGTCCCTCCTCCCCTCGAGCGCCCTGCCCAGTATCTCCTCGGACCTTCCGCTGGAATAGACATCGGCGGTGTCAAAGAAGTTGATGCCGAGGTCCGTGGCCCTGTCGATGACCTTCTTCGAGCCTTCGTAATCAAGGGACCATTCGTACCCTTTCGATGTCGGTCCGCCGAAACTCATGCACCCGATGCTCAGCCTTGAGACTCTCAGGTCAGTCGTCCCGAGCGTGACATACCTCATGCCTACGCGGAAGGCTCGGTCTTCGGTTAAGCTTTCCAGAGAGTCAAACGACCAAAGATGCTTGCAGGCGGATGCGCAGGGATGCTCAGCTCGGTGTAATCCTTCCCAGATAGAGGATTGTGTCGTAATGCAGCATCACGAATCCGCTGCTGCCGTGTTCGTCAAAGATTCCCCGGACTTCCTTCTCGACTTCAATCCATTCTCGGTTATCCGGGGGTGGCATGTACGAAGCTGATGCCAACCTGCCCAGCATCCCCTTGAAGTCAAGGGACTGAGAATTCGGCATCCCGGACTTCTTGAACTCTCTGTTCTTCAGGAATCTCGCCACATACGCGTCATCGACTTCGGGTACGGCTGCCCTGTTCTTTGCGAACCTGTCTATCACCCTTCCATATGCTTCCTCGACTCCACCCTCTCTCTTTCTGTGGTTGTAAACGATAGAAACATAGCCCCCCCTCCTGAGGATTCTCGCGAACTCTGCTCTCGTCTTTTCAACATCGAACCAATGCAGCGCCTGGCCCACAGCGACAAGGTCGATACTATCGCTCTTCAGGTTCGTCGCTTCCGCAGTGCCATTGACGCTGATGTATCTGGGTGCGTACCTCCTCAGTCTTTCCTCTGCGACCCTTCTCATGTCTTCATTCGGCTCAACGCAATACACTCTGTTCCCGTTTTCGAGAAACAGTTCAGAAAGGATTCCAGTCCCGGAACCGATGTCTGCGACGACTCTTTCCTGGTCGAACCCGATTTCCCTTCTAAGGGTAAGGAGGACTCCAATTGGATAACTAGGTCTATACTTCGCATAGATGTCTGCCCGGCCTTGAAACTTCCTGACGAACTCCTTGACATCGGCTTCGTTGCTTGCCATTGGAATCGCGTTCAGAAAGGGGTCGTTCTATAAACTGATGACCGGTCAAGTTCGGAGCGTACGCAAGAAACTCAAGCGACTTGTTCAGTCTGTCGACTCAGCATGTTCTGCAGAACATGAGGTGAGGTAGCGACCACCGAGGCAAGGTCAGTCACTTGCTCACCCACCCTTTCCAGTCGCCGTCTCTTGCCCCGTGGACCTTGATCACGTGCGACTCGAGTTCGTTCTCCGTCTCGCATTCGAACCCGCAATAACACTTCGCCATCCGGAGGCTACCTGGGCACCGTGGAGTAATACACCTTCTCGGGCACACTCCGCAGAGTCTTCCTTGTCAGGTGTAGGGGCGTGGGTGTAGCTTCTCCTTAGGGACCCCCTTGCTTGGCGCCGCTTTCATTTTCCGCGTGAACCACCCAAGACTAATCTACACCGACCTCAGAGCTGAATCGGTTGCCCTATCTCGACATCGGTTCACGCCGGATCGAGTATTCGGTGGTCAGGGGGGCGAGCAGACGCTACACCTACTTCAAGTTCAGGCCCGACATGATCCTCGAGGTCTCGGTGCCACGGGGGAGAAAAGTCGACCTCGAAGCGATGATCAAGGAGAGGCTCTCCTGGATAGACCGCGAGTACGCACGTGCGGCGAACGCCAAGAGGATTCTGGGCTCAGACCGTGTGATGTTCGGGGGCCAGTACCTGCGGATCGTCTACATCGAAGACGCTAAAGAAGAGCTGGTGCCGAGCCTGACATCGGGCGAAGTCGCAATCAGGACCAGCGACAGGCGGAGGGTCAGGGAACTGGTCAGGCGCTGGTTTCTAAAGGAGACTTCTGCCTACGTGGTCAGAAAGGTCCGCGAATCCTCTCCCTTGCTAGGGGTCAGGCCAAGTCGCGTCGACGTCAGGGAGATCAGTAGGTGGGGGTACTGCACGCGTGGAGGCAGGATCTCCTTCAGCTGGCAGCTAATCGCCCTGCCTGAAAGGCTGAGGGAATACGTGGTCTTCCATGAGCTCACGCACCTCCGCGAGTTCAACCACTCCGCAGCGTTCAGGAAGAGGCTTGCGCCCGTCTGTCCCGATTTCAAGAAGAGGGAAAGGGAACTCGCCCAAATCGTGCCTTACGACCGGATGGTTCTCGAATGACTCGCCGCAGACCGGAGAACGTGCTCCCTCCTACATCCAATCGTGCTTTGAGCGCAGGTCCTTGTCGTTCTGAAGGACCGACTTTAGGTTCGTGAGGTAGTACGCCCATCCTGATTGAATCGCTCCGTACAACTCTACCCAGGCCTTGCTGTCGCCAAAGTCGCCGTGGTTCAGCTTGAGCATCGACCCCCTGCCTTTCTTGGAGATTTCGAACTTGGCCAGGGTCCTTGCCTCTTTCCCCCTGCCTAGGTCGTCGCGCCAGGCGTAGGCGACTTCCTTGTCGGCGACCACCCGCATCACCTTCCCGACCATCTTGTGGCCCCCCTCCCAAGTGAACTCGACCGTCCCGCCTTTCTTAAGGTCGACCTTCGCCTTGGACAGAAACCACCGCACCAGTTGATCTGGCTCGGTCAACGCCGCGAAAACCTTCACCGGCGGCGCGTCGTAATAATACGATTGACTGATCTTCAGCTTACCCTCTGCCATCGTCAGTTGCTCGGCCGCAGACTCATTTAAGCGCCGTAGGACTGAGCTCTATCTGTCTAGGGAGGTCTGCCGGCCTCCTCCACCAGTGGTAAAGGACCGCAACCACTACCGCCATCCTCAGGTAGACCGACGCGCCCATCAAGTACGAGGTCACCGGGATTGTGAAGAACCCGCCCTGAAATGTGAACAGGCGCGTGCCTCCCTGGAATCCCAGCTGCCCGGACAGCCACGGAATGAGTTGCCTGTGGAACCCGAAGAGCAGGTCGCCGGAGATGTAGTAGCCTAGGTCATTCACGAGCGAGACCAGGAGGCCCAGGCTGATAGCCAGCTGCCAGTCCTTGAACCCCTGGAAGACGAGCAGCACCACGAAGGGGGCCATGTAGGTGAGTATCAACCATATGTGATAAGCCGGGACCCGGTTGTAGTACAGGTCAATCCAGTTGATGTTGACGAAACCGTAGAAGAGTGCGAAGGTGACCAGCTTAACCAGCGTCAGTTGCTTCTTCGTGCTAGGCTGGATGCCGACGACGATGCTTTCGATTCCGTTTACGGAGACGGTCAGTGCTAGAACCGCGACCAAGGTGATTGTCGTCAGCCTTGGGACAGCGACTATGACGCCCGCGAGAGCGAGCGTAGTCAGGCCCACCGTGAAGGCAGAGACCCTGAGCCATCTGGGGTGGCCCAAATGAGTCACGTTTGACAGCCTGTCTAGGCCCTGGATCGCCAGTCCGGTCGCGAGCAGCAGGGCGAAGGTCGTGAAGCCGAGCCCCGGCAGCACAATCACAAGAACGACGATAGCGGCTGCTGCGACTCCTAGTGCGAGGCTGAGGCCCCTCCGGAGAGCCGGCAGATGCCTAACTCCCCCGGCGGAGGCGATCCTGACGGAGTTGAGCAGGACCGCGAAGACGAGAAGCGACGGGACAGTCCCCTTCGTATACGCGTGGTTGAGCACAACCACGAGCGCGACGGTGATCGAGAGGAGACCTAGGACAATCTCAAGCACCCTCAACCAGCCAGGCTGCTTTTGTTCCATCATTTTCGGACTTCACGCTCCACTATTAATCAGCGTCGGCGGCCTAACCGCGGTCGTTCCCTCAGAAGAGAGTTTCGCAGCCCGCTGCTCTCGGTCGGTCTAGCGATGGGTTTTAGTCGAGGTCCTACGAGGTGCGGGACAGATGATTCCCCAAATGCTTGCACTGGGCTCGAAGGCCCCCGATTTCGACCTGCTCGGGGTGGACGGGAAGAGGCACACACTCGCATCCTTCTCCGAGAAGCCGGTTCTAGTCGTAGTCTTCTCCTGCAACCATTGTCCATACGTCAAGGCCTACGAAGACAGGATGGTGGCCATCCAGCGGGACTACGCTTCAAGGGGTGTCCAGCTCGTGGCGATCAACTCCAACGACGAGAAATCCTATCCGGAAGACAGTCTCGCCCAGATGGTCGTAAGGGCAAAGGAGAAGGGCTTCAATTTTCCCTACCTGAGGGACCAGGACCAGACTGTCGTGGAACACTACGGGGCCGTCTGCACGCCTCACGTCTTCACGTTCGACGGCAAAAGGAACCTGAGGTACAGGGGCAGAATCGACGACTCCCGCGACCCTCTGAACGTAAAGTCGCCCGACCTGCGCAACGCGCTCGACGACCTGACTACTGCGAGGGAGGTCAGGGTCCCGGACACCAAGCCGTTCGGGTGCAGCATCAAGTGGATGGCGTAGCGCCCTCTCGCCCTGGCCCTCTCGGGCTGGCGTCGCTCTGACCTATTGGAGGAACTTCGTCTCGTAGTATTCTAGGAGGTTGTCAGGGTTGTACGCCTCGCCGAAGAGCCTCATCTGGAGCTCCTTCGGGGAGTAGATTGCGCCCCACCGGTGGATGTTGACCTGCAGCCACTTCCTCAGCTGCATCAGGTCTCCCTTTCCCACCGATTTGCGGACCAGTTCACCGTCTCCCATCTTGTGCCAGATCATGCCTAGGACCACGTTTCCTAGGGAATACGTCGGGAAGTAGCCCAGTGAGCCTCCGCTCCAGTGGATGTCCTGCAGGACTCCATCGGCGTCGTTCTTCGGCCTCATCCCGAGATAGTCTTCGAACATGTCGTTCCAGACTTCGGGGAGTTCCGACACCGAGACGTCGCCGCTGAGCATCTTCTTCTCGAGCTCGTACCTGAGCGCGATGTGGAGGTTGTAGGTCAGCTCGTCCGCGTCGACCCTTATCAGGCTCCTCTTGACCGTGTTGAAGTAGAGGTAGAGCTGCTCAGGACTGTAACGCGAGACGAACGGGAGGTTCTTCTTCAAGAGCGGGTTGACGAGCTTGGTGAACTCCCTGCTCCTTCCCACGACGTTCTCCCAGAACCTCGACTGCGATTCGTGGAGCCCAAGTGACGGTCCGTTGGCCAAGGGAGTGAACCGGAGCTTGTCGCTGAGCTGCAGTTCGTACAGCGCGTGCCCGGATTCATGGATGGTGGAGAAGAGCGTCGACTTGAAGTCGACCCCTTCATACCTCGTGGTGATTCTCACATCGTCGAGTGCTATCCCCGTGGTGAAGGGATGCGTGGAGATATCCATCCTGAACCTATCCTTTGGCATCTTCAGCATCTGGAGTATCCCTTCGTTCACGCGGACCATCGAGTCAGTGTCATACTTTACCGACTCCAGCGGATGCCTGGAAGGATAGACTCCCGCGGCGGTGACTCTCTCGAGGATTTGCTTGGTCTTGGGCACGAGACGCGAGAAGACCGAGTCAGCGTCGCGTACCGTGAACCCCTCCTCGTAGAGGTTCAGCAGCGCGTTGTACGGGTGTTTCGTGTATCCGAGGCAGTCTGCGATCTTCTTGGTCAGTTCTAGGATTCTCTCAAGGTGAGGTTCGAACAACTTGAACTTGGAGTCCTTGCGCGCTTTCCGCCAGACGACGGTAGCCTCGGTCGTGATCCTCGCCTGCTCCTCCACCAACTCGGGCGGGATCTTCGTGTAGTAATCAAATTCTCTCCTCAGGACCCTGACGATTCCCTTCTCCTCATCGTCGAGGTCCCGCAGCTTCTCGGCCTTGCCCACGAGGCCCCCGAGGCCGACCGTTGCCTTCTGGACCATCATTGCCAGCTGGCCCGACGCAGCTCCCCTCGAGCCGGCGCCTCTCTCGGGCATGTGCGTCTCCATGTCCCATCCGAGAACAGACATCGAGTGGTTGAGTGCCCACACTACCCTATACTTCTGGAGGATTTCGTCGATAACAGGATTCTTTGCCAAGACGAACCGCACTTGCTCTCGGGCTCGGCTTTTACAGTTTGCGAGGATGGAACCCCCTCTTCTTTTTCCCAGCTTAAATATCGCAGGGCCGTTTAGGCGAACCATGCGCGCTGAAATCTTTGAAGGTTCGGACAAGCTCGGGGAAGTCTCCCTCAACGAGAAGACCTTCTCTACAGGCTCCCGCGGATACTATGCTTCGGCCAAGCTGGAGGTAAGGGGGAAGAGGTATCAGGTCAACTTTCAACTGGTAGAGATAGGAAGCAAGCCTGCACCCAGATAGCCGCTCGCAGGTCTTGGGCCACGAATTCCGACAGCCCTGACACAGCATACATACTCCCATTCGTTCAGCGTTGGGAGAACTTGGTTTGATATCAAATCAGGGAAGGAACCTCTCGCTGGCCATCATCGCCGGGCTGGTCTTCGGTCTTGTCGCTTGGCAGGTGAGCATCGACGGGATTCCGCTGACCTACTTCTTTGTTCAGTATAACCGGGCTGTCTACGCGGGCCTATACTGGCAGCTGCTCACCTCTCTCTTCGTCGTCATTCCGGTTCCTCTGGGAGTCGCAGACGTCCTGTTCAACGCGGTCGCGGTCATCTGGCTGGACGGGTTACTGTCGCGGGCGTTTCGCGAGGGGGAGTACTACGCTATCTTCCTCCTTTCCGGGCTGGCCGGGAACGTAGCCAGCCTTCTCAATGGTCCGCAGCTGGTAAGCTTCGGCGCCTCGGGGGGGATCTTCGGGTTGCTGGCCGGCGCCGTTGCCCAGGACTTCGCAGTCGAACGGCGGGTCGACTACAACCTGCTCGCCTGGTTCCTCGCCGTCTTCCTCTTTAGCAGCTTCGCCCTCGCCTACGTCGATTGGTTGGCGCATCTTGGCGGGGCAGTCTTTGGACTCGTCGCCGGATATCTGCTGGGGACCAGGCGGGGGAGCGAACCTCTTTAGCCCCACCCGTCGTCGCGGCTGGCCGTGGTGCAGCACTAGTTGAGCAGATGGGGCGCCGGCCTCTCGACGCTTTCCAAAGGGCTCCTCCTTCACGGTAACATCAGGGTCCTCGCTTTCACCAGCATGTTGACAGGGCTCTACATCAGCATGCTGAACACTGTCCTCCAGCCATTCGTGGTCACCGGCTTCGGTCTCTCCGTGCTCGGGATCCTGCAGTCGGTCGGTAGCAGGCCGAGCGGACTGGCCAGCTCCATCGTGCAGCCCTTCGCGGGGCTCTTCGCCGACCTGGTCGGTAGGAAGAAACTAATCGTAATCGGGAGTGCGGTCGCCGTCTGCTCCATGGTCTCCTTCTTCACGGCCTCCATTACTCACAGCCTTCTCGTCCTGGCTCTAGCCTACGTCCTGTTCGGACTCTCCCTGATGAGCAGCCCCGCCTCTCAGGCGACAATTGCTGAATCAGTCTCCATGGACCCTGCCAAGCTTGATGTGGCGTTCAGTGTCGTCTTCTTCTTCACCCAGGTTCCCGGCGCCTTCGCTGCCTTCGCCGGAGGCTTCATCGCAGACGCCTTCGGTTACTACGTTATCTTCGGGGCCGCAGCCCTCCTGGAATCCGCCAATCTAATCTGTCTGATTTCGCTCTTGAAGGAGACCGGAGAGAACCACGTCGCCAGAAGCCCCTTCTCGATCAGGGAGGTCGTCCGGGTGCCCCCGGGATTCCTTCGCTTCTTCGCGCCGTTTGCGATGGACGCGTTCTCGTACGGCATAGCCGGGTCGATTATCTATGGCATGTGGGTGAAGCAGTTCGGGTACACCAACGGAGACATCGGCGTAATCGTGGGCACCCTCTCAGTCTCGATCGTCGTGTGCCAGTATCCCGCGACCAAGTTCCTTCGCATGGTCGGAACCAGAAGATGCCTGGCGTTCTCCGAATTCCTCACAGTGGTGGTAATGCTCGGTTGGGCAACCACTGGCTCCCTGCAGGTCTTCATACTCCTCTCTGTGGTGTTCGGTGCCTCCGTCGCCACATGGGTTCCCGCCCTGCAATCTCTCCTCATGACCAACGCGCCTCCGGAGGAGAGGGGGAGTGTGGGCGGGAAGTTGGCGGCCGTCCGCGGCTTGATAGCATCCCCGGCCCCGATCATAGGCAGCCTCCTCTTCAACTCGTACGGGTACTACATGCCCGTCACTCTGGGCCTGATCGGCGAGGCCTTCACGACTCTGGCCATACTGAGGTTACTTCCAAAGACGAATCATCGGTGAGAGGTCAGGTTCTCGTCCACCGAATGGCAGCAGGTCCCGGAGACCTAACATCTCACCACCTCAACCTTATATCGGTAGGATTCTGGAATCCGATTGGAGTAATCAGGTTGCCTGCTCTCACCTTCGCCGAGATCAAGTCTAAGGTCGCTGCGCATCTCAAGACTGCCGTGGACGCCGATGACTTCGACATAAAATCAGCGAAGTTGGAGGAGCTGCAGGGGCTCTGGAAGATCGACGTCGAGTTCAAGAAACCGAAGGCCATGTTCTCGGAGACAGCTCTGTTAATAATCGACGCGAGAACCGGCGAAGTGAAGGAGTTCCGAAGGGGATACTAGCCGCCGACGCGCCGCCAGGGTGACTAATGCCTCAGCGCCGTCTCATCAGGTCTGCGATTACGTGGTCGAGGCGCTCAACTTCGGCATTGAACCTCTCCATCTCGGTCTGGTCCGCGGCGATGCTTTGCCTGTGGTTCTCGACGTTCCTCTGCAGCAAGTTGATTGTGCGGTTCATGCTGTCCATGCTGTTCTGCAAATCGCTCATCTTCTTGTCCATCTCGGACTTCTGTTTCTGGAGATCACCGAGCTTGCTCTGGCTCGACGCTAGCTCCTTTCGGAGGTCCGCGACCTCGGCCTCTTGCTTCCTGATCTTGTCGTAGTACTGCTTCGCCCTTTCCTCCGTCTGTCTCTTCTTCTCTCGGGCGCTGGTTAGCTCGTCGCTCACGAATGCCGTCGGGTCGGATAGTTATTTAATTCTGACACGAGCGTCTCGTCTGAAGTCGTGCGGTCAGGACTCTGAATATCCGTCAAAAGAACGGCATCGGCGGTTTCCCGTTGGCGTACGCCTACGAAGCGCTCGCGAGAACTCGTCCAATTCACTTCTCTTGCTTCTGCCTTGCGAACTTCCTTCTGTTGATCAGGCTCACGGCCGCATACAATACCACTAGGACCGCTATCACCGCGGGGTAGGCGAAGACTCTGAGGTAGGTTAGCACTAGCACGATTGCGACGATTACCGGTACCGCGACGAGGAGTGCGATTCTCGAATTCACGGCGGCCTCGCCTCGTAGCAGGCTACATAAGGAATCGCCAGGCGCCTTCCTGAACAGGGTCGGCGTAGGCTATTAAGGCCGGTCTCCCGACCCGCGCACATGAATTACCGCAGGCTCGGCAGCGCGGGGCTGAAGGTGAGCGAGCTTTCGTTGGGTGCCTGGGTCACCTACGGCGGCCAGGTCGGGGAGGCAGTGACGGCGAAGTGCATGTCTGCTGCCTTTGATCTCGGGGTCAACTTCTACGACAACGCCGAGGCCTATGCCAATGGCAACGCAGAGACCGTCATGGGCAACGTAATCAAGAAACTCGGATGGAGACGTGAGGACATCATCGTCTCAAGCAAGGTCTTCTGGGGTGGCAATGGACCCAACGACAAGGGCCTTTCCCACAAGCACATCTACGAGGCCTGCCGCAACTCGATGAAGCGCCTCCAACTCGACTACCTGGATCTCTTCTTCTGCCACAGGCCTGACCCGAACACACCGATTGAAGAGACCGTCAGGGCGATGGATGACCTCATCCACCAGGGCAAGATCCTCTACTGGGGGACGTCAGAGTGGAGTGCTGCGGACATCATGCGGGCGAACGGCCTCGCCCGCGAGCTGGGCCTCACCCCTCCGCAGATGGAACAGCCCCAGTACAACATGATTCACCGGGACAGGGTCGAGAAGGAGTACCTTCCCCTCTACCGGGACATAGGGCTCGGCACAACCACCTGGAGCCCACTGGCTTCGGGCCTACTCACCGGGAAATACAATGCCGGCATCCCGCCAGACTCGAGGGGGGCCCTCAGCGGCTACGGCTGGTTGAAGGAGCATGTCATCACCCCACAGAACATCACCAAGGTGAAGCAGCTCGAACCGATCGCGGAGGAACTCGGCTGCACCATGGCGCAGCTGGCCCTGGCCTGGGCACGCAAGAACGAGAACGTGAGCACTGTGATCACTGGCGCGACCTCTCCGGAGCAGGTGAAGGAGAACATGGCCTCACTCGAATTCGTGTCGGCGCTGGACTCCGACGTCATGAAGAGGATCGACGGCGTCCTCATGAACAAACCCGACATCAGCAACGGCGACTGAGAAGGGAGAACGGGTCACCCGAGCCTTCCTTTCTCTCCGTTTCACCAAAGAGAGATTAACCGGCCGACATGACCCGGACTTCGTGAACGCCACTGAAGCCATCCGGACCAAGCTCGACGTCAGGGAGTTCGTCTCCAAGGCCGTCCCTTCCGAAGTCAAGCTCGCAGTCCTCGAGGCAGCAAGGCTCACCCAGAGCGGGACCAACTCTCAGCACTGGCGATTCATCCTCGTTCAGGATATCAAGAACCTAAGGACGATGGCCGACGACAGCTTGTCGGGCAGGTGGGTCGCTGGTGCCAACTTCGCTGTGATTGTCTGTACCGATTCGACCAAAGGCTACCACATGATAGATGCCGGGAGAGCCGTCCAAGACATGCAGCTCACGGCTTGGGAGAGTGGGGTCACCTCCGGAGTCTTCACAGGGATCAAGCAGGCGGAGTTCAAGAGGGATTTCGGGGTGCCCGAGAACCTCAGCGCCACCATTGTTGTGGGGTTCGGGTATCCTCAGAGGAAACTCCGCGGCAGGAAGAACAGAAAGCCACTGTCCGAAGTGGCATTCCTTGAGAGATACGGGAACAAGCTAGACGCTCTCAGGAAGTGACGTTCAATCAGGTGCTGGGCAAGTTCGAGGAGGCCTTCAGGCGTACCGTTGCTGTCTCAGCCACGAGTGTATGGCGAGAGACGCGACCGCTTCCATTGTCGTGTTCCGTTCCTCTGCCGCCCTCCTCAGGCCGTCGGCCACGCGTGGGTCGAGCAGGATCTCTAGCTTGACCGCGTGAAGGTAGGCGACCTCATTCTTGATGTCCTCGACCGGCCGCTGCGGCGCCATCACGAAGTGGCTGACTACGTTCTCCGCCTCGGGTCCGGGAAGGGGGGCTATCGTTTCAGCCAGCTCCTTCATCTTCGAGACGCGCTCCCTGCGCGGAAGCTCCTGGACGGTGGGCGCTTCTTCCGCCCTGTGCAGGAACGTGGCGTGTCTGACCGGAAGGACGCCCTCCCTCCTCTCTGCAGGGAGGGGCGCCTGTTTAACAGAAATCCCAGGCCCCGACTCCCTCCTAATGTTGCGGACCGCTTCTACCGCGTTGATCCTGTCGTCGACATACCTCCGCGACTTGCCTATCGCCTTCGCGAGCTGTTCGACCGTCCCGTAGGCTCGCGGGTTCAACTTCCTCAGCGCGACGATCGCGTCGTACTCCTCCTCCGGCTCGATGTCTCTCCTCTGGATGTTCTCCACCAGAGAGACGATGATTGCTTCTTCGTCGGTCATTGGTCTAACGACTGCAGGAATCCTCTTCATGCCAGCTATCTTTGCCGCTTCGAACCTCCTAGACCCGACGACCAGCTCGTACCGACCGCCGACGGGCCTTGCCAAGACTGGCTCCAGGATCCCCTTCTCCTTCACAGAGTCCACGAGGTCTCCGACGTCTCCCGGGCTCTTCCTGACGTTGGTCTTCCCAATGAAGAGCTTTGACATCTCGACCTGCATGACCGTGCCGGACTGCTCTTTCCAGCTCTCTTGGGCAGTTGGAAACCTAGCCAAACTAGAGTTATCTGCCCCGCGCGCAGACTCTTAAAATTATCCGGCAGGTCATCCGCAGGGCTCCAGTTCCCTCCAAGGGTGGGAATAGCAACGCGGTTCGGTCGTCCAGGTTGGATTTCCGGTTCATGGGCAAGTGGGGGTAATGTCGGCGAAGTCGTCCTCCTGACCTACGCGTCGGCGACCTGCCTTTTCATGACCGGCCCTTCTAGCGGTTTTCCCTTCTTGCCAGTTTCCCCATTCTTGACGAGGTGGGGGTCCGCGGCAGCGACGCGGCCGAGCCCGCATCCCCATTCGAGTGCCTGTCAATCCAGCCTGATTTTGCTTCTGTAGGCGTCGATGTCCAGGAACCCGTGACCGCTGATGTTGACGAGGATGCATTTCTCCTCTCCCTTCGCTTCTGCCTTCTTCGCCTCGTCGATGGCGGCCCTGACCGCGTGCGCTGATTCACCGGCGATTAGCCATCCTTCCGTCTCTAGGAACTGCTTCGCGGCCTCGAAGACGAGCAGCTCGTCGCTCGGATAGGCGACGGCCCTGATGTAGCCCTTGTTCTTGAGCGCGCTGACAATTGGACCAGCCGCGTGGTACCTCAGGCCGTCCGACTTGATCGGGGTCATCGATGTCTCGTGGCCGAGAGTGTACATCATCAACAGTGGGGTGTGCCCCGCCGTGTCACCGAAGTCGTACTTGTACTCCCCCTTCACCAGGTTTGGCGCCGCCTCAGACTGTGCGGCGAGGAACTCGCACTTCCTCTTCTTCTTGAGCACCTCTCCGAGGAACGGGAGGGCAATCCCGCTGAAGTTGGACCCCCCGCCCAGGCAACCGATCACCAGGTCCGGCGAATCGTCGACCGACTTGAACTGCTTGATCGACTCCAGGCCTATGATAGACTGGTGGATCATCACGTGGTTCAGGACAGAGCCGAGGCAGTAGACCCGGTCTGCACCCAAGTCGGTGTACTCGAGCCCCTCGGAGACCGCGATCCCGAGCGAACCCGGATGTTTCGAGTCCTGCGACAGTAGGCTCCTCCCAAAGGCCGTCTGGTCGCTGGGCGACGGATACACCTTGGCCCCGTACATCTGCATGAGTATCCTCCTTTCCGTCTTCCAGTCGTACACTGCCCTGACCCAGAACACCACTGTCCGGAGGCCGAGCATCGACGCCGCATAGGAGAGGGCCGTCCCCCACTGGCCCGCCCCAGTTTCTGTGATGAGGGTCTTCTTTCCCTCTTTCTTCGCATAGTACGCCTGAGGGATTGCGGTGTTGACCTTGTGGGAGCCTGTCGGGCTCAGGTCCTCCCTCTTGTAATAAATCCTGACCTTCTTCAGGCCGAGCTTCTGCTCGAGGCGCTTCGCGCGGTAGAGGGGCCGCGGCCTCCCAGCATGGATGTACAGCTCTCTGACCTCATCAGGTATGTCGATCCAGCTCGATGTCGATATCTCCTGCTTCAGGCACTCGCCCACCAGCCGCCTCTTCAGCGCCTCCATCCTCGACTCCCCGTCTCCAGGTTCCTTGGGCGGGGGAAGCCCTCCCGGGATGTCGGGTATGATGTTGTACCACTTCCTCGGAATCTCGTCGGGCGACAGGATGATCTGATCGGGCTCCATGACTAAGGCGCGTGCACAATCGCAGATTAATCTATTGGTGTGCGTCTCCTCGCACGTGTTGTTGCGGTGTGTGATGGCTCCAACTCTGCCTGACATCACCCGAAGCGGAACACCCGAAGAAATCACCCGGTAACGGGACAGAACCTTCCAAGCGTCTCGAAACTTTATTTGCACGGATTGCCAGAATGCCCTCGTGAACAATCAGGAGAAAGCAGCCCTGAAGGAGAAGCTCAAGAGCCAGCTCACGCCCGAGCAGTACGACGTCTGTTTCCTAGGGGGCACCGAGAGAGCCTTCACCGGCAAGTACTGGAACTCTCACGACAAGGGAAAGTACCACTGTGCGGTCTGCAGCGCGGAACTCTTCGACTCCGACACTAAGTTCGACTCGGGGACGGGGTGGCCCAGCTTCTACCAACCCACGTCCAAGGACAAGGTGAAGGAAGAATCAGACTACAGCTTCGGCACGAAGAGGACCGAAGTGACCTGCAGCAACTGCGGCGCTCACCTCGGTCACGTTTTTGACGACGGGCCGAATCCGACCGGATCGAGATACTGCATCAACTCCGCGGCGCTCCAGCACGAAAAGGACATGCCAAAGCCCCGCCAATCGGCCGACTTGCTTCACCTGTGACTTTCCAAAGGGCAGCCCAGAACGGGGCGAAAAGAGTCAAGACCCGGCCCCTTCAGCCGCTCGAGCGATGAATTCCGGGGCTTCTGAGGCCCTACCGACAGCCCCTTGGAGACTCCTCTGACGTCTCATGCGACACCGCTCTCATCCCTTGACTGATATTAAGCCAGAGGTGAAACCGCCCCGCGGACCTCGTTTCCATACGTCTCAAGGGGCTCAAGATTGCTTCACCAAAGAGGGGCCGTCTTTAGACAGTCTATCCCTTAGGGGGCCTCGAGCCGGGTTTTTCCGAATAGCATGCCTTCCTGTCCGTCCAGGAGCACGTCGGCCCGCCTCGGGCGCAGACCAGCCACGTTCCTACACCCCGAACTCCGGCCGAGGAACCTGGTCACGCGGAGGAATCGCAAGGTCGACTTCGTGATTTTCCAGGTCCCTCACGGCAAGCAGAGGTATGAAACGGTCGGCGACTGGATACCCGGAAGGCCTGCAGAGATTCGTGTGAGCAGGATGAAGGACCAGCGGTACGTCTTCTTGGTCGCCCTGCACGAGCTGATTGAGTACGAACTCTGCAAGAAGAACGGCATCTCAGACAACGAAGTCGTAGCGTTCGACGTCAATTTCGAGGCGGAGAGGCGGAGAAACATGCATCCGGTTGAAGCCGAACCGGGGAACGACCCCAGGGCACCGTACAGAGACGAGCACGACTTCGCCACCATGATCGAGATGATGGTCGCCCAGAAGCTGGGCGTAAAGTGGTCGGCCTACGAGAAGACGCTGATGTCTCTCGCGCCAAAGAAGAAGATCATGGTCAGGCCACTGATTAAGGACAGCGTCGGGGCTTCCAGGCTCCGCTAGTCCTTCAGAAGGCCCATCTTCCGCTCAATCTTGCGCCACCTGGGTTCTTTGCGGGACTCGAGCTAAGGAAGGTCGCAAGATAGTGGAGCCGGTTGTCCCCGCTCCATGGATCGTGTCCAGCCAGCCGGAATGCTTTACCTCGGTGCCGTTGATCATAGCGGAGCATCAGGCGACATCGGTGAACATCACCGCTCCGAGCTACCTTCGTTGGGACGCCCCCTCTCGACAGTCACCACCGCATCGAAAGTCACTCACGGAGCCCAGCATCTTCAAGCTTGAGTCGTCGACGCTGGGCAAACTCGGCTCGGAGCCGT
Organism: Nitrososphaerales archaeon; assembly: GCA_050012055.1. Lineage (GTDB taxonomy): Archaea > Thermoproteota > Nitrososphaeria > Nitrososphaerales > Gagatemarchaeaceae > UBA183. The sequence goes on along the minus strand of JBEKHX010000003.1, from coordinate 42,092 downwards.
CGGTGGGTTTAAATCAGATATTGCGGGTCGGAATATGAATGGCAAGCTCCTCTGATGCTAGTTCGATGATCGGCTCGGTCCCGTTCTTCAGCAGTCTGAACCCAAAGAACAGGAAGACGCTCCTCGCGCAGGGGAAGGAGATGTCCTACAAGGCAGGAAGCACGATAGTCGCCGAAGGCACGACCGGCGTCGGCTTCTTCCTCATCCTCGACGGGAAGGCAGAGGTCCGGAAGAAGGGGAAGGTGTTGGCCACGCTCTCAAAGGGGCAGTTTTTCGGCGAAATGTCGCTTATCGACGACTTGCCTAGGTCTGCGGATGTCATAGCGCTCCAGCCCACGAAGTGCTGGGCGATAACATCGTGGTCCTTTGCCTCGGTTATCAAGGTCCATCCGGAACTTGCTTTAGGTATGCTGAAGGAAGTTGTGAAGAGGCTCCGGGCGGCCCAGAGCTCTCCTACATCGTGACGGCGGCCGCGGGTCCGGAACGAATCTGCCTTGGACGGAGGCCTTAGCGAATGAAGCTTGGCGTAAGCACATGGTCCCTTCTCAACACTGACCTGAACTCCGCGGTCAGGGCCATTGGCGACGCCGGCTTCGAGTACATCGAGATCTGGGGGGAGGTCCCGCATGCCTATCATGAATGGACCGACAGGAAGCGCCTCAAGGAGACGCTCTCCAATTACGAAATGACTCTGACGCTGCACGCCCCCTTCACGGACCTCAATCTGGCGACCCCCTTTCAGCCTGTAAGGAGCGCCGTGGCGAGGACTCTGACAGACTTTGTGAAGTTCGGCGAGCACCTGGGCGCGTCGGTGATCACCTTTCATCCAGGTAGTGTCTACAACGAGGCACTCGTCCCCGAGTCAACTGAGAACTCGGTCGCAATCCTGCGGGGGCTGGTCAAGGAAAGTGGCGGCAGGCTGACCATCAGCATAGAGAACCAGGCCAAGAGCAGGTCGAAGTACCACTTCCCTCTGGCTTCCACCATCGAGTCGCTGGAAATGATACTGGCGCAGGTGGAAGGGTCCCGCTTCACCCTCGACACCGGCCATGCCCACGTCAGCGGGCTCGACCCCTTGATTCTCGTCGAACGGGTCGGCTCAAAGCTCGCAGAAATCCACTTGAGTGACAACGCCGGCGCGACTGACGACCACCTCATCCCCGGAGATGGGACCGCGAGCCCCCATCGACTGCTGGAGAAGGTGTCGCAGTCGAACGTGCTTCTATGTCTAGAACTCAACCCCCACACGTACACCCAGGACCAGGTCATCTCGGCCGCTTCAGAGCTCAAGACGAAGCTCGTTAAGGGGCTCCGCCGGCCTTGACTGGAAGGGCGAGCTAGAAAACCGTCTCCAGAAAGAGTTGCTGCTCTCCGAGCCGGTCATTCTCTCCTCAAATAGCCATCAGGTCATTCGAGACTGGAGGGGGATGGCTTGAGCTTTCTCAGGAATCCGCGGAATCTGATTGTTATGGGACTAATAGCTCTCTTGCTGGCGATCGCAGCCTACACTGCGCTTGGCACGTCCGGCTCGGTGACTTCGCCTGTCCCATCAACGTTCACTGTGAACGGGAGGATCTACGCCTTCACCTACACCGCGACCGACGATGCCCAAAGAGCAGCCGGGCTCATGAACAAGCAGGTGACTAACATGACTACGATGCTGTTCGTCTTCCCTACGATGGGCACCTACGGGTTCTGGATGTCCGACACCAACACGAGCCTAGACATGATCTGGATTAACACGACGGGGAGCACGGGCCGGGTCGTTTACGTGCATGCGGACGCGCGACCGTGTGCTTCCTCCTGCGCGACCTACTACCCTTCATCACCGGCGAACTACGTGATAGAGGCCAAGGCGGGCTTTGCCGAGGCGAACGGCATCGAAGTCGGTACGCAGATTCAGTTCAGCTGACTTCTTCCGAATTATCAGTTTCGTCTACGAAATGCGACCCACAGGTCTTTTGCGGGTCTCCGCCTTCCCGGAACTGATGCAGGCAGCACCCAAGACGCCGATGTCTCGGGCCCAGAAGCTCCGCTGGTACACCGGCCAGCTCATGGCAGACGCCGCAGCAGACGAGAAGAAAGGGAACAAAGAGACCGCGATTTCACGATATCTTCAGGCCGCCGACATCCTCCTGCTCCTCGCGAAGCTCGAAGATAGCTACACTGCGTGGAAGTACTATGCGGACACGGCGGCTCAGTGCCAGCAGAAGGCGCGGACGCTGATTGCGCTCACGCCCAGGCCCAACCCAAGCCCGTAGGGACTGGTTCCATCCGAGATAGATTCCAGAGTGGCTCTCTACCACATTCTGTTAATATACCACAAACCTTCCGTTGTTCTATTATGACCAGGTGGGAGTGCTATCGTTGCGGCCACATATTCGAAGGCGACGTGACTCCCGACGAGTGCCCGAACTGTCACTACTCCCTGACCTTCTGGCTCGAGGCCTCGGAGCCCAAAGTGACCACCGTTAGGAACTTCGTGAAGACCGACCCTCTCACTATCGACGCGAACGAATCAGCACTGAAGGCTGCTCAGAAGATGAGAGAAAGAGGCGCCGGTAACATACTAGTACAGATCAATGGCGAGGCGAAGGGCATCCTGACCGAGCGGGACATCCTGAACCGAATTGCCGCCGACGACCTCCTCCCATCCAGCATCCCTGTCAGAAAAGTCATGACTTCGCCCTTAGTCTCGGTCAGCGCTGACACGCCGCTCGCGGAGGCCGTCAAGCTGATGGCGAAGCATCGCATCAGGACGCTCTTCGTGACCGACGACGGCAAGCCCCTCGGCCTCCTAAACATGAGGTCAATCGTGGGGGACCAGTTCAGGGTCGCGAAGAACCTAGAATCCTAGGCGGCTGGCAGGGCCTCCCGCAGGCTCGCATAAGAGATGAAGCTTTAGATTGCGACGACGACCAGCAGGTGACGTCAGTGGGGCGCATAGTTCCATGCCACAATCGCACCGTTCGAGATTCAAGCCCCTGACCTGGCGTCGGTGTCGTGAAGGGCCTCTGTCAGCTTGTTTGAGGAGAATCCGTGCAGATTTTCTCAGGGCTGCGCGGGGGAGCACCGTCGTGACCTACGGGCAGCTGATGAAGAGGCATCGCCTGTCACGAGGGCGCAAACTCTCTCAGACGATTGGAGAGATAGACAGAATCGAGTGCGAGAAGGGTAGGCCAGGGTTCGCAGCAATCATTGTCCGCAAGGACACCGGATTCCCAAGCGGCGGTTATTTCTGCGACGATGAGCTTCCTCCTGCGCTCCGAAGGCCGAGGGGCCGGGCATCTGACCCGCGGCTCTCTTCTGCCGAGGTACGGCACTTGAGGCGACAGCAGCGAAGGATTTGGGACTATTACGGGAGTCGATGATTCAGGTGACCCATGGGTAGACCTTTCACCAATTGATTCCTAACTCCTTGGAGATGCGGCTGTACCTCTCTGCTTGTTTCCCACAGAGCCTCGTCTCTTCATCGATGTCGAAACCCATCTGGTTGGTGAACAGGTGCACGTACCTGCTCCAGTGATAGACGAGCGGATTCTCCTCCCTTTCGCGCCAGGGATTCCTGTCTCCGCCCTCCCACGGGTTCCCGAGTCCTCGTGCCCATAGTGGGTTTTCCAGCCCGGACTTCCTCTTGAGCTCCAGCAGGTCCAACGCAGTCTCTGCCCCACGCTCGAAGTATTCTTGGGCCACCTTCCACCCGTTCTTGCCGTACCTGTCCTCTTCGCCGATGTATGCCTCCCCCCCTTCTCCGTGATTGCCGAAGTGCCACTCCGAAACAAGCCTCTTCTTCACCAAAGACCTTGCGATCCTTGAAAGCGTCCTGCTCTCCCTTGTCCTGGCCTTCTTGCTCCTGACCCTTATCCGAAAGCGAATCTCGGGTTCTCTGAAGTAGTGCCAAGTGACGAGAGCCCGCGACTCCCTGAGGCGCCGGACGTATGGTCTCAGGGCTTCGAGCAGGATATCATCTTGGTCCTCCAGTTCAGCCATCAGATTGATTTCGACCCAGTGCTCCACTTCATTCACCGGACCCTTGGTCGTCGGCGGTCTGATAAGCCCATCGCGGCCGCTCATTGGACGTTCAGGTCGCGAAGAGCCTTTCCAGGATCTGCCGATTCGGTTATCGACCGTCCCACAATCAGGAAGTCTGCCCCTGAGGACGCTCCCGTCTTGGCGTCGCCGCCCTGCACTCCAACGCCAGGAGAGAAGATCAGGCAGTCCTTCCCCACGACCCTCCTAGTCTCCGCGATCTTGTCGGCTGACTTCGCCGAAACGACTACGCCGTCTGCCTTCCAATCCCTCGCCCGCTCGGCGAAGACCCTGTACAGGGGTTCTCCTCCCTCGAGGCGCAGCGCGTATCCCTCCTCCGCCCCTTTGTGGCTCATGTAGACTAGGAAGAGTATCCCCCCTCCAAGCGAGTGGACCCTTTCGACCACCTTTCCGAGCCCTTCTTCTCTCCCCACGAAGGGATTCGCGATGACGGCGCTGAACCCGAAGTCGAAGAGCGAATCGACGATGTTCAAGTTGGTCGACTCGATGTCGTTGATCTTCAGGTCCGCAATCAGGGGAAGTCCCTCCTTTTTGCTGAGGCCGATGATGTTTTGAAGTCCTTGCAGACCGAACGGAAGGAGCAGGTGGTGGTTCACCTTCACCGCAGCGATTCCGTGCCTGGTGGCCTCGAGCACCTCCTCTGCCCGGCCGAGCCTTCGGTCGTACGGTCCCGAGAAATCGAGGGCCAGAACGACCCTGCTCTTGTTCTTGGCTGCCGATCTCAGTATCGATTTTCTGAAGCCGGTCAAGGACTCCTCCTGCGCGCGACCGTCGCGAGTCCGCCCTTGTTGTGGGCTGCGCCGACGATATCCTTCAAGTTGGGGAACCCCTTCCTGTCTAGATACGATATCACGCCGAAAGTGATGTCGTTGAATATCGCAAACTTCTTGATCGTTGCAGTCCCCACCTGAACCGCGTCAGCTCCCGCGAGGAAGAACTCGATGGCGTGCTCCCAGGTCGAGACACCTCCGCAGCCCATGATCGGGACGTCGAACCACTCCCTGAGCTCGTAGACGCATCTCAAGGCGACTGGCCTTATCGCCCCGCCAGAGAGGCCCCCATATCCGTTCGAAAGAGACGGCTTGCCAGATTCGATATCAATCGGCATCGCCTTCAGAGTGTTGATTGCGGTCAGCCCATCAGCACCCGAGTCCACCGCGGCCTGCGCGACCTCGACCAGCTTGTCCGTGTTGGGCGAGAGCTTTGCGAACACGGGTTTCTCGGTCTTCGACTTCACAGCACTCACGACCCGGCTCACCAGCTCAGGGTCATGTCCAACCTCGGTGCCGACGCCTGCCACGTGTGGGCAGCTCAGGTTCAGCTCGTATGCGATGAATTCGTTGACATCTAGGGTCTTCACGACCTGTGTGAACTCCTTTTCGTTCCCGCCGAAGATCGACACGAAGACCGGCAGTCTCTTCCCTCGGATGGAGCTCAGCTCCTCTGAGAACCTCTCTGCGCCCGGGTTGGGGAGGCCCGCGGCGTTGACCCACCCTCCCTCCACTTCGACCAGCGTCGGTTCTTTGTATCCCTCCCTGGCCACCGGCCCGATTGACTTGGTCACCGCGCCTCCCGCCCCGAGTCTCAGAGCTTCCACCACCTTCAAGAGCGAACTGCCGTGGATCCCCGACGCCAAGAGGGTGGGGTTTGCAAGCTGCAGACTGCCCATTTGCACCCTGACCGAATCGGCGTTCACGCGGTCCCACCCTTGACCTGCTTCATGACCGTCTCGTAATCTCCTTTGGTCATCATTTTGCCCTGATATAGAATCTCGATCAGTTCAGTGACCTGAGCACAAGTGTTCAGCCTCACGCCCGCCCCAGCCAGGTTCGCCTTCCCGCCCTCGAGGCGGTCGACGAGGACCGCAGTCTCCTTCACCACGCAGCCTGTCTTCCTCAGTGCTTCGACAGCAGAGATGATGCTACCCCCTGTGGTGACTAGGTCATCGATGACCAGGGCCCTCTGGCCGGGCCGGGTAGCTCCCTCGACCTTCCTGCCGAGCCCGTACTCCTTTTCCTCCTTCCTCACATAGACCATCGGCTTCTTCATCAGGAATGCGAGCGGCGACGAGATGGTGACGCCCGCAGTCGCGACCCCTGCGATAACGTCGAAGTTCTTCTCTCCGATCCTCTCTGCCATTTCCCTGTACGCTTCCATCACGAGCGCGTAGACCTCGGGATAGCTAGGAATCACCCTCAGGTCTAGGTAGTAGGAGCTCTGCCTACCGCTAGACAGTGTAAACTTCCCGAACCTCAGAGCACCGATCCTGAAGAGTGCTTCAGCAAGCGCTCCCTTTCCAGCAAGGGTTCCAGATGTCAAAAGGCTCGCCTCACCAACCGGGTCCTCAGGCTGCAGCTTCTCCGAATATGAACCCGCGCCCACTTGAGCGTCGGTTCCGATATAAGCCTTGGCCGGGATAGCTGCGTTCGATGAAGGCAGAGACGGTTTCAAGATAGCTTTCAGGGTCAATCTCTCGGGTGGTCGCGGAGTCGACCTCCACGACGAAGACCGAATGGAGTCTGGCGCGCATCAGTTCAGCTAACGTAACGGGGGGCTTCTTGTAATGGACGTCGGTGAGCACCTTGATCTCAGCGGCCTCCTCGCTCGTCCTCTCTTGAAGAGGTCTCGCAAAGAAGGGAGGGATGTCGAGCACGTAAGACGGCGTGGTGCCCAGCGCGAACTTCCCAGCGAAACGGCTGTACCTTGCAATCTTGCTCGCGATTCGCCCTCTGGCGTACACTGACGGCTCGAGTGCAGCTTCGGGCGGGATGAACCCGGTCTCTATCTCGACGATGAGGATGCCATCCCCTCTCGTGCCCATGACGTCGCAGACCAGAGCCTTGTCCAGCTTGTGTTCGACCTTGACGTCGTAACCCTGCTTGACCAGGCCCCTAGCGCAGACCAGCTCCAATGCAGAGTGGTTGATTTTGACGAAGTTCTTCCTGTAGAGTTCGACGAGGATGTCGGCGATTCCGAAGACCTGGGAATGGACCTTCTGGTCATCACCGCTACACGCCCTCGTCGCCAACTCGTAGAGGTCTGCCCTGAACCTCCTAACGTCCAATTGGTCGCCCCAGCGAAGGTTGTGGTATTAAAGAAGCCCAGAGGTTAGGTCCGTCGGGACCGGCTCTTGTCTAGGATTAGCTTGACCTCCTCGTCGTCGACTTGGTCAAAGACTCCATAGAACTCCCCGATGGCTAGGAAGGGGCCGGGCGTCTCCAGGCAGATGACGCGGTTCCCGTCGCTTGTCAGGGTCTCCACAGCGTCCTTCGGAGCCACGGGAACGGCCACCACGATCTCCTTTGGCTTTCTCTTCTTGACGGACATCACGGCCGCTCCCACCGAGCTACCAGTTGCGATTCCATCGTCGACTATGACCACCACCTTCCCCTCCAGGTCTGGGTATGGGGCGTCCCCTCTGAACTTCTTCATCCTCTCGTTGACCTCCTCCCTCTTCTTCTTGACTTGCGAGTCTAGGTACTCTTTGCTCGCTCCCAACGATTCGGCCGCCTGCCTGTCCACTATGACGTCACCCTCCTGGGTGACTGCCCCAAGTGCATATTCGGGTTCGCCAGGTGCCTCGATCTTCCGTGTGACCACGATGTCCAGCGGCGCGCCGAGCGCTTTTGCGACCTCGGCGGCGACCACTACTCCTCCCCTCGGTATCGCAAGTATAACCAGGTCCTTACTCCTGAACTCCATCAGAGCCGCAGCCAGCTTCCTCCCGGCTTCGACCCTGTCGTGGAAAAGAGAACGGCTCAACTCCCCGCCTCAGGGTGCACGCTGGCTATATTTGGTTCACTCGCCCAGCTTTCAGGAGGGATGTGGCTTTCCTCCGACGACGGCTCCGTAGCGTTCCTCCATTGCCGTCGCCCCGGTTTGCCCTCGGTTTGGCCCTCGTGAAGTCCGGGTTTCCCCGTCTCTACGCGCCACCATCCCGCTCGCGGACTGGTACCAGGCACCAAGGCTTTCCCAGGCGCCTCTTCTTTTCCGCGAATCCAACCTTTTCCTGGCTAGGCGAGTGATTCGATAATGACCTCGACGACTATAAATCAGTTTCCCCGATTTCCGGCTCTGGGAATCGGCTTGAGGCTGCGAATCCGGGCTTTCGTTCTCCGGATTGGCAATCGCCTCCTCCGCTACGCGGCAGTCATAGCCAGTCTTTCGAACCGAGAGCCCCCCGACGAGTCGTGTCGAGGCCCTCGCCTGAAGTCCCGACCTTCTCCAAGGGACCAGCCGCCCCGAGGACCCAAATCTCCCATTTGTCGCGGAGTCTCATGTCCACCGTCCGGAGCTTTCCCTGAGGCACGGCAAGGATTCTCCTTACCGAGCCTCTGCTGAAGAGGTAAGGCTGGAACCAGACGCTGGAGTGATTCTTTGAGCGGAATCTCCTCATACTCGGCCTCGTTTCGCATTCGACCAGGACCAACTCCTCAGTTCCTTTTCCCGACCTGTATCCAAGTAGGTCGGGCCTGTACGACGTCCAGGACGCCTTCCCGCCGGGAGGAAAAAGGGGTTCTTCCACGACCGTGTACCGTTCACACTCGAGTTCGGCCCTGACGATCGCCTTCATCGAACGATGAGCTGAGGACTCTGCCACGCCATCCTGGCTACCAATAATAGATTTCTCTCCTCGGCTCCACAAGATTACAGCTCGGGGTCATCGATTTCCAACGGTCCCACACCTATCATCGCATGACAAACCAGGGCGCAGCTCTCGGCTGTATGATACGAATGTCAACAGAAAATCCTCTCTTTGTCAGCAAGTGGAGTCAAGCCAGAATAACAACTCCGCGTGACAGCAGCGAATCAGCTCTCTCGCTGTTGGCGGAGTCGCGAACAAGAGAGGCAAACCGAATCGATACCGGTCACGCGCGAAACCGGGAATGTTCCGGGTTGCCCTTTGGTTCGAGGCCCAGTCTCGTTTCCAGGAGAGTCATGTGCGGCTCGACGGCTGCGCTTAAGGAGGGCGGAGAATTCAGGAGGGTGAAGAGCCCTTCACCGAATGGAGGCAGGTGTGGAGCTTCATGCTTGACACCGAATTCGGGCGGTGAAGAGATCGAAGCTCGACTCGAACTCGAGGCCTGAGCGGAGTGCAGAAGGAGAATCGCACGAGGCTCGAATGAACAGACGGAAACAGCGAGAGGCTGCCTTGTTCAGGACAGAACCGTTAAAGACGGTCTTCTTGTCGGTGCCCACTCGTTGAGCGAGACTTCAGCGCAGAAAGGCGACACGGTATCCGTCCACTACCTCGGAAGGTTCCCAGGGGGAAAGGTCTTCGACACAAGCATGAAGGCCGAGGCCGTGAAGGCAGGGCTCTTCAGTCCGGCCCGCGACTACAAGCCGCTCCAGGTGGTCCTCGGCGCGCACCAGGTCATCAGCGGCTTCGAGGAAGCCCTGGTCGGGATGAAGGTGAACGACACCAAGGAGATCACGCTCTCTCCAGAGAAGGCCTACGGGAAGGTAGGCAGGCATCCGATGGCAGGAAAGACCCTCCAGTTCAGGCTGCTCGTCACCAACATCAAGCGCCCCTAGCGCCTGCAGGGTGTTCGTTCAGCGCTCTTCGAGCAAATCCTGCAAGTAATTTGACAGCGAAGCTATTTACCATCATTTCCGATACCTGACTGACCGCGGTTGGCAAAGCGAGCGTTCACAATCGACACCGGCACCGAGAAGATTCCCGTCGAGGGACACGCCCATCAGAACGTGGCCGTAAAGTACCTGATGAAGCGCAGGCGGAGCCTGATCTTCACGAAGGACCCGGCCAAGGTCGAGAAGCTCTTCTCAGAGGTACCCGCCAAGATCAGCATCGTAGGTGCAAACGTGACGAAGACCTACAAGGTCACCTGGGAGAGGGTAAGCACGGGCGAGTTCGCTGGGGCCCGCTTCACTTTCACGCTTGAGGAAGTCAAGTAGGACAAGCTTTTGTCTTGGTCCTAGCGGCCGTCCGTACAAGGCATGAGCCCAGGTTTCAGGAGGAGCAGCTACGGGGACGCGATTGAGAAGGTCCGCTCCCAGCACCCTGACTCGATAAAGTCGACCCACGCGACTGTGGAGTGCCCAAAATGCGGAACCAAGCAGGTGATCACCGACACTCCCGGAATGCGACGCTGCGTGAAATGTGGCTTCGAGTTCAAAAGGCTGACCTGAGGCCCTTCTGCTGCTTGTCTTTCCTGAAGTACTCCTTCAACGGCTCCCAGTAGTAATCCTTCCACCCCTGTGCGTATTCTTTCGCCTGCTCGGCCGGAGCTCTTGAGTGGATCATGGTCAGCTCAGTCTTCTTCCCCTTCTCTTTGAGCGTCAGTTCGACGAGCGACGGCGGGTACCCAGCGGGCCATTCGGTCGTCTTCCATTCGTGAACCACTCTCTCCCCCTTCTTTAGCACAAGGAACTTTCCTGAGATGTACCCATCCCACGCCGTGAACTTGCCGCCCGCCCTCGGTGTCCCCGTCGCGGGCGAACCGGTGAACTCGGCATGCTTCTTGGGGTTCACGTAAGCTTCGTAGACCTCTTCGGGGCCGGCTTCAATCAGGACCTTCTGCCTAATCACTTCGAACTTCATTTCAGTAATTCCGCTCCCTCCTCGTGGTACAGGCTCACCCCGCCAACGTCGATACTGGGCAATTTCAGGTCCCGGAGAGTCCAGTCGCCATATGTCCTTGCCTACGCGCCCTTCTTCCAGGCCTGCGCTCTCTTGCAGAAGTCGTCCGCTTCTTCCATGGCCTTGCTGCAGTGCTTGTAGTGGTCGACGACCTCTCTCAACATCTCTTCGATCGGCGTGGGCGCGCCCGGACACTGCGAGTCCAGCTGCGCCCTCACCTCCATCAGATGCTGCCAGACTTCTGAAGGTATGGTCACGGGGACTCCCTGCTTGCTCGTTGCCATGGCAGCGTCAGGGACGAAGTCCGTATTTCTGGTTTGGGAACGGTGCTCTCTGACTGAGCCTCAGAGCCCCATACTGTTGATCACGCCGCCGGAGTTCCCGTCGATGACCAGCACTATCTTATTCCCCTTATGGTCGTACCTGGCGAACCAGACGGGGACGTGCAGCAGTTCTGCCTCGCCCGCATCCGACTCGGTTGACAACTGCTGTATCATATGGTGTGCGGCGTGGGCCTTCTCCGACTGCAGCTGGTCTACCAGTGTCTTGGCCTGGTTCTTCGCAATCTCCTCCCCAAGGTCACCGTTGAGGACCTTGATTCCCTTGACCTTTGCCGCGTCGAAGAGGGTCCTCTCGCCAATGGCGAACTCGTAGTCCTTCGGCTGGTACTCTGTCAGCGCCTTGAGCGCCACGACGGGAAAGTTGTAATCGTTGTCCATCTGGAACGTCTTCTTCGGGCTTCCGCCGCCCGTGACGCCTCTGTTCATCATCGTCCCCAGCAGCACTCCGGTCATCATGCCGCCGCCTCCCCTCCTGCTGCTCATCGCACCGCCCATGATGCCTGCTAGGGCCGCCGTTGTGGCTATCGACCCCGCCTCTACCGCGACATCGGTGGCAACCACGGACGTCCTTGCCGAGACCGGCACGAGCCAGTACGGAACCATTGCCAGGTTGACCTCCTCGAGGACCGAAGACTCCTGCACGTGCCTGTGCAGCAAGCCCCTGTCCATCATGCTGTGAACCGCCTTCAGCGCTTCGTCCTGCTGCAGCAGCTTGGGCGGGAGCATCGTGTGTTTGTTGATGCTCCTCCAACCCTCGTTGCCTAGGGTGACGCTACTGCCGCAGTAGTCACACGTAATGATCATCTCGCCGAACTTTGGAGTGATCGGCGCCCCGCAGCTGGGGCACTTCAACTGGGTCGCTCCCGAGGGGGCTATCACCTGCTCGCTTGGTTGGTTCGCAGCCGGCTCCCCTGAGACGAGAGAGACCTTGGCCCCGCACTTGAGGCAGAACCCCGCGTCATCAGGGAGTTGAGCACCACACCTTGGGCAGAACATGACACGCTCGACCTACAGCTGTTTGCCACAGTTAGGGCAGAACTTCGCGTCCCCTACGAGCGCACTTCCGCAGTTGGGGCAGAACTTGGTGGCACCCGCGGGAGCCGCAGGGGCCTGCGGAACCGCCATGGTCGCCCCACAGTTGGGGCAGAACTTCGCATTCACAGGTATCATCGACGCGCAGTTGGGGCAGCTCTTGGTCTGTGTTTGAGCCATCCCCTGAGCCATCTGTCCCCCAATTGCGGATCCGGCCCCGATGCCGGCACCGAGCCCAGCAAAGACGCCTGCTCCCCCCGACGGGTTCTTGGCGGCGTCGTCGATCGCCTTGCCGGTCTGGTACTGCATATAGTTGACTCCCAGCACCTGCATCTCGGACCGAGTGTCTATCGCCTTCTGGACTTCGTCGGGGAGGCTGATTGTGAGCCCTGAGATCTTGTTGATCTCCATCCCATATTGCCCCAGATTGTCCGCTCCTTGCGCGAGGACCATCTGCTCGATGTTGGTCAGGTTTGCGGCCAGGTCGGTCACCTTGAGGCCCTGCTGCTTCATCTTCCCGAGGGCGTTGTAGACGAGGATCACCATCTGCTCCTTTATCCTTCCCTCCACGTCGTCGGTGGACTCCGCGTTGAACGTCCCCACGAACTGGTTGATGAAGAGCTCGGGTGAGGAGATCTTCCATCGGTACTCCCCGAAGACCCTCAGGCTGACGATGCCGAAGGTCGGGTCGGTGAACTGGTATGGCTGCGTGCTCCCGAACTTGCCGTCCATGTACCTCTTCGGGACGTAGAAGACCTCGGCCCATTGCTGGACACCTATGAAGAACTTCAGGAGCTTCCCGACCACAGGTGCGTTGAAGTCGGTCAGCGCGTATCTGTTCGGCTGGTCGAAGTAGGTGAGCACTTTTCCGTCCCTGTAGAAGACCGCGATCTCGTCTTCTCTCACGACGATGTTGTCGTTGAGCTTGATGTTTCTCGGTACCTTCCACAGGGCACTGCCCTGCTTGAACTGGTCGTCCCATGCAATCGTGGTAGAGCCGAAGACGCTGCCGCCCGTCGCCGGAACCGCGTCTGGTTTCTTTCCGAACAACTCTCACACCTCTATCTGAGGGCGATCCCCTCGATCGTCTCCATCCTAATCGACCATTTCTGCCTCACGTCAGCCACTGTCTTCGAAAGCTGGCCCAGCGACGCCTGAATCGAGTTCGGCGCGGTGCTGTCGTAGCTCAGGTTCTCCGCGGCCGTCGACTCGTCCAGCTGGAAGACTCCACTCACGAACGAGTAGTCGTATTCGTACAGCTTGTTCAGTTTGTCCTCGTTGATTGTTATCGATGCGACCCACCCAGCGTATCCCTGGGCCGCGTGCCTGACCTCCCCGCTAAGGGTCTGCACCTGCGAGATGAGCGAACCAACCACTGTCAGGTTGGTCAGGTCGCCGCTGGATGCCATCTGCTTCCTCAGCTGCTCCAGGTTCCCCTTCACCTTGTCAAGCCTGTCTGCGACCTGGTTCCTCAGGAGCTCGTCGGATACCCTAATGTCTTCCTTCGTGCGGTAGCCTCTGAGACCCGGTATGAGGAGCTGCAGCTTCTTCATAGCGCCCCTGTTGTCCTCGACCTGCTGCCTGATGTCTGGATTATCTTGAGACAAGTCTCTTCACACTTCCAATCCGCCAGCATCGATATAAGGGTTGGCAACATTTATCGGTCTTGAAAACAGCTTCTCATTCGATGGACCTGGACAAGCTGAGGATCGGCTGCAGCGGCTGGTCCTACAAAGACTGGCTGGGGCCCTTCTACCCCCGGGACATGGCAGCCAAGGACTACCTCAAGTTCTACTCCAAGGTCTTCGACTGTGTCGAGGTGGATTCCAGTTTCTACCGAATCCCAAGCGCCTTCATGATTAGCCAGTGGAGGAACAACACTCCGACGGACTTCCTCTTCTCGCCTAAGCTCCCGAAGAAGATCACCCACGAAAACAAGCTGAAAGACTCGGAATCGACCCTGCTCTACTTCTACAGCGTCGTCAGCAAGCTCAGGGAAAAGCTCGGCCCCATCGCAATCCAACTCCCTCCCTCGGTCAAGCTCGAATCGCACATGGAGGTGATGAAAGAGTTCATCTCCAAGTTGAGCCCCGAGTTCAGGCACGCGATCGAGTTCAGGCACAGGTCCTGGTTCACTCCCGAGGTCTACGCCCTCCTGAAGAAGAGCAACGTCACCATGGTCTGGTCTCTAAACCAGTACGTGGAGACCCCGCCAGAGGTGACTGCCGACTTCATCTACCTCCGGATGGTCGGTGACAGGGAGCTGACCGAGTTCGGGGGAATCCAGAAGGACCGGTCCGAGGATATGAAGCGTTGGGCCTCGGTCGTTCAGGGGGTATCGGGGAAGTTCGAATCTGGTTACGTCTTCTTCAACAACCACTTCGCCGGGTTCAGCCCAGAATCGAGCAACGAGTTCCGCAGGCTGCTCGGCCTGATGGAGCTCGACTGGAAGGCGCAGGGCGGCGAGCAACGGACCCTCTTCGGGGGGTAGTTAGCCAATGACGAACGAGCGCAGAGCCATCCTGCACGTCGATCTGGACGCGTTCTATGTTTCTGCCGAGGTCAGGGAGGAACCGAGGCTGAAGGGCCTTCCCGTCGTCGTAGGCGCGGACCCTGAGGGCGGAAAGGGTAGGGGTGTCGTCGTCGCCTGCTCCTACGAAGCGAGGAAGCTCGATCTGAGGTCCGGGATGCCGATTTCCCAGGCATACAGGCTCTGCCCGAATGCCACCTACCTGCGGCCCAACTGGGGTCTTTACGAGCGCGTGTCAGAGGAGGTCATGGCGACCCTGAAGGCCTTTGCCGACAGGTTCGAACAGGCGAGCATCGACGAGGCCTTCCTGGACATCTCGAGCAGGGCACCAGACGCAGATTCGGCGAGACAGGTCGCCTTAGAGGTCAAGAGGACAGTCAAGGAAGCGCATGGGCTCACATGCTCGATTGGAGTGGCTCCCAACAAGTCGGCGGCGAAGATCGCCTCGGACAGGAACAAACCCGACGGTCTTACAGTAGTGCCATTCCGTGACGTTGCCGGGTACCTGTCTACGTTCCCGATCGGTGTGGTGCCGGGAATAGGGCCCAAGACACAAGACTTCATGAAAGGGAAGGGCGTCCAGACGATAGGGGAGCTCCAGAAGCTCGATGGAAAGCAACTCCTCGCATGGTTCGGAAAGAACGGGGTCTGGCTCTGGGGGGTGATCCACGGAGAGGAGAGCGTTGAGGTGAGGCAGCAGGAGATGCCGAAGTCCCTCAGCGTCGAGAGGACCTTCAAGGAAGATGTCAGCGACTTCCGAGAGGTGAGGAGGCAGGCCGAAGATGCTGCTTCTGAGCTGATAAGGCGCGTGAAGGCCTCGGGGTTCGCCTACAAGGTCGGAGGGATCAAGATTAGGTTCCGCGGCTTCGAGACTCACACTCGGGAGAAGACCCTCATCAGCCACACGGACAGCGAGGAGGCCCTCCGCGAAATCATCGGAGTTCTCCTTGATGAATTCGAGGCGACGGGGCGGGCCTTCAGGCTGGTTGGCGTGCGCGTGTCAGATCTTCAACGCATCTCTTCTGAGCCGTCGAGGCTCGACGACTGGGTCAGGACGTGAGCAGGTGAGGCCTCCTCCTCAGGCAGCCTCGCGTCCTTGAAGAGGAACCAGAACGCTGTGATCGAAAAGACATAGAGAGCTGTAGCGATGTAGAAGGGTAATGCCAGGAAACCCGCTCCGATGAGGCTTGCGCCTATGGTCGCGCTGAATGAATTTGGAAGTCTCCAGAGAGATGCCGTAATACCAGAAGCCGCGGCCCTGTCCTCCCTAGGGACCAGCCCCATAAGGAGCGACTGGCCCAATGGGTTAGAGAGGTTCATGAGAAAGACTCTGACCGTATAGATGGTGCCTGCTACCGCGAAGGTCGGCGACAATGGGACCGCGACCATGAAGACCGTCGAGAAGGCCTGCGAAACCACAATTGCCTTCACCAGCCCGAGTCTTCTTGCGAGCCTTGGCGCAAGGAGCACTGCGCCAGCGGTCAGTAGGCTCGACACCGCGAGGACCGGTCCGCTCACTGCGTCGCTGACGTTGTAGGCAGCAGAGAACCACCTCGTCATCAGGGGGACAAAGAGGCCTGCCCCGAGTGCGATTGCGATGCTGTAGACGCCATACCGGGTCAACGTCTTCACACTCCTCGGGTCCCGTGGCAAGATGTTCCTGCGCCGGGGCATCTTCGTCTCATGGACCTTCAGGATCAGCGGCGACACGGAGAGCCCAAGAAGCCCAACTATCACATATAGGATGATGTGGGCCTGCTCTCCGCTGACACCTAGTCTCTCGATCAACAAGACCGACGATATCGAGAATGCACCAATCGCACCCGATATCCATCCCAGAAAAGCGCCGAGGGAGAAGGCCGATGTCCTCTTCGCGTCTCCGGCACTGTCAGCGAGAAGTGCATTGAACGAAACTGCGAAGGCCGCCTCGCCAAGGCCCTCGAGCACTGCAATCATGAGCACGAGTACAATGTTTGTGGTAAGGGCGAACCCGATCAGGCTCACGCCAGCCAACACGTTCCCAAGGAGCACCATACTCCTCTTACCGTATCGATCGGCGAGTATTCCCAGTGGGATGCTCGTCGCCACCAAGGTCCCTCCCATAGTGAAGATTGTGGCGCCCATCCAAAAGTCGGAGAATCCCTGGACCTTGGTGAGGAAATACGAGAGGTCGGTGTAGATGAAGCCGACGACCAAGCCAGGGAGGAAGCTGAGATAGACCAAGAGTCTGGCCTGCCACGGGATTCCCTTGTACTCGTCGAACACCTTCTGTCCTAGACCGCCCGCAGGTGCCGGTATAAACGGACAATCGTTAATTACGCTTAGGAAGTCCTCACTGCTGCGCCAGCCGTTGAATCTTCCTTCTCATCGAGGCGCTTCTGCGAGGGCCGAATCCGGTTCCCGTGTCGCGAGGCTCCAGCCCGAAGGGGATGTCTCTGTCGGGGTGGACGTCGGAGGTACCTTCACCGACATCATAACCTTCGACAGCAGCACAGGGACACTCGAGGTCCGCAAGTTCCCGACGTCTCGGATCCCGTCCCTGGCCATCTCGAGAGGCCTCAGGGAGCTCGCGACTCCGCCCGACGAGATCTCGCTCTTCACTCACGCCACCACGATGGCCACTAACGCGCTCCTGACCCATTCCGGCTTAGCGCGAGCCGCACTCGTCACCAACGATGGGTTCAGGGACATCCTAGAGATTGGGAGGCAGCGGCGCCCCGAGCTCTACAACCTCGAGACCAGACGCCCGCCACCCCTTGTGGAACGCAAGCACAGGTTCACTGTCAAGTGCAGGGTCGGGGCCGACGGGTCGGTCCTCGAGGATCTAGCCCGAGGTGACGCGGGGTCGGTCGCTAGGCGAATCATCAAAGGGGGATTCGATTCGGTAGCCGTCAGCTTCCTCAATTCGTACCTCAATCCCGAGCACGAACGCCTCATGCGTGAGGTCCTTCGCCACGAAGGGTTCCGAGGCCACGTCAGCATCTCGAGCGAAGTCGACAGGGAATACAGGGAATTCGAGCGGACCAGCACCACCGTCGTCAACGCCGTCCTCGCACCGATGACGGCGGGCTACCTTTCTGGCCTTCAGGCCTCGCTCCACAGGACGAAGGTCAGGGCTCCTGTCTATGTGATGAACTCAGACGGAGGGGTGAGCACGGTTGCCACGGCTTCGGCTCGCCCTGTCATGACGATTGAATCAGGACCGGCTGCCGGGGTGGTAGCCTCCAGCAAGCTGGCCCAGCAGTTAGGGTTGAGGAAGGCCCTGACCTTCGACATGGGCGGGACGACCGCAAAGGCAGGAACGGTCGTGGACGGCGAGCCAGACATAACCCGAGAATTCGAGGCAGCCGGGAGGACCCACAGCGGAAGGTCGATCCGGGGGAGCGGATACGCTGTCAGGGGTTCGTTCATCGACATCGCAGAGGTCAGCGCCGGCGGCGGGACCGTCGCTTGGCTTGACGATGCAGGCCACCTCCAGGTCGGACCCGAGAGCGCGGGGTCAGACCCCGGCCCTGCCTGCTACGGGCGCGGGGGAACGAAGCCGACCGTCACGGATGCGAACGTGGCCACGGGCAGGCTCAACCCGGAACATCTCCTCGGGGGCGAAATGCCCATCGACGCGAGGCTTGCGACACGATCGCTCAGGAAGCTGTCGGCAGAGGGAGAGTCTGATGTGGCCGAACTCGCGAAGGGGGTAATCAGGCTCGTGAACGACGACATGGCGAAGGCCATTTCGATTGTGAGCGTGGAGCGCGGGCGAGACCCCAGGGAGTTCACCATGGTGGCGTTCGGGGGCGCAGGCCCCATACACTCGTGCGACCTCGCGGATGAAATGGGAATCAGGGAGATCGTCATACCCGTTCACGCAGGACTCTTCTCAGCCTTCGGTCTGATCGTGGGAGACCTGACCAGGTCTTTCTCGGCGCCTGTGATGGACTCGCCCAAGGCTCTGAAGCGACGCTTCGATGAGCTCGAGGACGAGGCGCAGAGGGAGATGGAACGCGAGGGCTTCAGGCAGTTCAGGACTGAGCGGTTCTTAGAGGCGAGGTATGTTGGCCAGTCTCACGAGTTAATCTTGCCATACGGCGGGGACGAAGGGGTCAGGGAGGCGTTCGACAGGCGCCACAAGGCCCTCTACGGATACTCGTCTCCCGATCCCATGCAGATAGTCAACATCGGGGTCAGGGCCCGAGTCGCCGGGCCGGAGCCGGCAGGGCTGAGGCAGAAGCGGGTCGGTCGGCGGAGCAGGCCCACGAAGAGGGAGGCCTGGGTCGGCGGCACGACGCAGGAGGTTGACGTCTTCACAAGAGAAGGAATGCTTCAGGGCGACAGCGGGCGTGGCCCCTGCATCATCGAGGAGTACGATTCCACGCTTGTGGTCAATCCGTCCTGGACCTGGCGGGCCGAGGAGTACGGGACGAGGCTGGAAAGATGACGACCGACCCGGTGACGCTGCAGCTGATCAGCAACTCCCTCCTCTACGCCAGCGAGGAGATGGGGCTGGCTCTCCGCAACGCGGCCTATTCTCCAAACATCAAGGAGCGCATGGACCATTCCGCCGCGATCTTCGACAGGAAGGGCAGGCTCCTCGCCCAGGCCGAGCACATCCCGGTCCATCTCGGCTCGCTCCCCTGGGGGCTGAACAACATGATCGAGGCCTGCAGGCGGGAGGCGCTCGACCTCGACGACGGCTCGATGGTCGTCTCGAACGACCCCTACATCACCGGCACACACCTGAATGACGTCACGGTGGTGGCTCCAATCTACCACGGGGGTGAGCTTGTCGCCTTCGCGGTCAACAAGGCCCACCATTCCGATGTGGGAGGGAAAGTCCCTGGGAGCATCTCGATGGAAGCCAGGAGCCTCTTCGATGAAGGGTTCGTCCTCGAGCCGGCCTATCTGGTGAAGAGGTCTGAGATCCTCGACCGGACCGTCGAGAGGCTCTCCTCGGCGTCGAGGACTCCGCAGGAGAGGAGGGGCGACATCAGGGCGCAGGTGGCTGCGAACGTCACGGGCGCCAGGCGGGTCGGCGACCTAATCTCGAAATATGGAGTCGTGAGCTTCGAGCTTGCGGCGGCCGAGGCGTTCAGGCACTCCGAATCCATGACGAAGAAGAGGCTTTCTCGACTGACTCCCGGCGCCTACACGGCGTCCGACTTCCTGGAAGGGCCAGACGGAGCCGAGCTCGAGCTCAAGGCGTCGGTCAAGGTCTCACGAACGGGCGTCGAGGTCGACTACGGGGGCACTCACCGAGAGGTCGACTATCCGTTGAATGCTGTCTTCGGGGTAACGCTTTCGGGGGCCTACTTCGTCCTGAGGTGCCTGTTGGGGGACGACATCCCAGCCAACCATGGGGCGTTCGCGGCTGTCAAGGTCACAGCACCCAGAGGATGCATGCTCAACCCGGAGCGCCCCCATCCCGTCGGAGGAGGAAACGTCGAGACGAGCCAGAGGAACGCCGACGTACTCTTCAGAGCCCTCGCCGGGGCCGCCCCCCTCGCCGTTCCGGCGGCATCGGGCGGGTCGATGAACAACGTCATGGTCGGAGGGAAGTCTCAGGGGCTCCAGTGGGCCTTCTACGAGACGATAGGGGTCGGGCTAGGGGGCAGGGCGACGATGGACGGCATCGACGGAATCCAGTGCAACATGACCAACACGATGAACACCCCGATAGAAGAGTTGGAGCGCTCTCTCCCGATCAGGATGACGAGGTACGAATTCAGGCCCGACAGCTCGGGCGCCGGAGAGCGCAGGGGGGGCTCAGGCCTGGTCCGCTCCTACATGGCCCTAGCCGACCGGACGACCTTCACAATCCTCGCCGACAGGGAGAGACACAGGCCCTGGGGGCTGTTCGGTGGACGCCCGGGAAAGGGGACGGAGGTCATACTAACCAGAGGCGGAAGGTCGACCAAGGTTTCGAGCAAGTCAACGCTCGTCCTGAGGGCCGGGGACGAGGTGGAGATCAGGACGGCGGGGGGAGGAGGGTACGGTCTCCCCAGGCGAAGAAGGACCTCAGCCGTCAAGAGCGACGTCGAGAACCACCTGCTGTCCCCGGCGAGGGCTCGCCTCGACTATGGCCCCCGAGTGGCGAAGAGGGGTCCCTAGGAGGCGGATAGGGGTGGCGGGTCCCCTGCCCTGAGACCTCGTGTCGGAGTCTCACTGGAGTCAGCGGTGCTGGCCTTCAGTCTCGGCATCTCGGTGGGTTCATCTCGACCAAGCTGTGGGAGAGGATCCCAAAAGCCAGGTTCAGGTCAGTTCAGCAGCCGGTCGGCGGAAACGCATTCACGTCACTGGCTCTGTTCGACCTTTCTGCCGAGCACGTACAACAGCCTGTACAGGACGACTCCGAGGATGATGAATGCAATTCCTGCTATGCTGTCTTCCAGGATTCCCGTCGCCCATCCGGCGAGCAGGGTGAAGATCCCGATCACAATTATCAGCAGTGACGCAGATTGCGAAATCGGGCTGACCTTCACTGACATGGTCGGGCCGCCGTTTCGTCCGTCCAGTTAAACAATTGCAGCAACACGCGAACCCTGTCTGGTCTGTCTTGGTCTTCGCCGCGCCGGCTAAGAACTGAAAGGTCTGCTCCGGCAGTGCCCTTACTTGTTCCTCTTCGATTCTTCCTTCAGGAGTCGGTAGAGCCTGAACTTGTCGGCTTCTCCGGGAGACAGCTTGTACCCGCAGACCTTGCAGTCAGTGCCGCCGTCGGTTTCGCGCAATCCAAACCATCCGCACTTCGGACACTTCATCTGCTGGTCCTCTGTGCGTCTCATCGTGCGTTCCACAATCGGTGCTCGCTTTAAGGATGACGCGCGGGTTTGGTCCGAACCGGAGCCTTTCGCATCCTCTCCGTAAGTTGCACGACCCTGACTATCTGTTCCGCCCCGAAGTCGGGGGCCTTGACAGACATTCGTTTGTACACCTCCTCGGGAATTGAGATGTCCGCCACGAAGAGGTCCCCGACAAAACGCTTCGAAAGCTGGTTGAGGAAACCTGTCTTCGGAAGCGCCAGGGTGATGGTCGCCTCAGCAACTAGGCAGGGTTCGTACGGTTCCCCGGTAGTGGGGTCCAACCCACTCGGGATATCGATGGCGAGCGTCCGTCTTCTTGACTCGTTGGCTCGCCTTATCATGGAGGATATCGGCTCCCTAGGGTTCCCCTTTGAATTGTAGCCGAGCATTGCGTCCACCAGCAACTCGAAGCCGGCAAAGTCTCCCGCCCCTTCCTCTACTTGGACGGACCTCCCTACGGCCCTCAGTTGGCTTGCGGTTATGTCGCGGAGTTCCTCGGCTCTTCCGCTCAGGAAGACGGTCACCTCTGCTCCCCAGTTGCGGAGGTGCCTTGCTGCCACCAGTCCGTCTCCGCCGTTGTTTCCCTTTCCGACTAGGCACGCTACCGGTTTCCCCCTGACGCTGCCTCCGAGCATCAGCCTTGCCACGATGGCCGAGGCTACGCCTGCATTCTCCATGAGAGAGAGGACGTCCACATGGTAGTCCTCTATGGCGAGTGAGTCGATTCTAGCCATTTCCTCAGCGGAGACATAAGACAGCCCTCCTCTCGATTTCATGCAGTGCCGTCATGGATGGGTTCTATTTCAACTGAAGACGCGAGGCTAACATCAGAAGACAGAGGCGCGCTGGTTACCCGGGTTTGATCAAGACCTCGGTTATCACGAGACTCACAACCGTATCCGTCGTGGCTCACGTGCACGTGCCCCTCGTGGTTCTTGTTCGGGAACGAGGGAAGAACTGTCGTGGGCCTCGTAGAAAAGTGCGTTCGGGAGCTCGGCCCCTCGGATGCTTCGAAATCGCAGCGACGCAGTTCTTCTGCGTGCTTACCGAACCGTAAGGAACCTCTCCGACGCGGTCCGGAACCTCATCCGGCCGACAAGAGGGGGATTATCCACACTTTCTCCCCCGCGTCAACATATTTTGTTCAAACTGGCACCGCGTTTAGAGCCGTCGGAATATAGGAACCCAAGGTCAAGTCGGACGTCATCATGAGTTTTGAGTCAACCTGGCAGAGGAAGGAACGGGGTCCTGGCATCTTGGACAGGCTCAAGGACAGCGTGAAGCCGTCCAGCCCCCTGAAGCCCCAGATCGAACAGGCTAACAGACAAATCCTCGTTCTAATATCCCAGCTCGACAGCGCAGTTAACAGGATTAAGCAGCGCGACGCGACCATCTTCAAGGGTGTAGTGACGTCGCTTGCCAAGCACGACACGCAGCACGCGGTCGTCTACGCCAACGAGCTGACCGAAGTCAGGAAGATGGGCAAGATGGTGACGCAGGCCCAGCTTGCGTTGGAGCAGATCTCACTTAGACTCGGAACGATTACTGACCTAGGCGAGATTGCCACGACGCTCGCACCAGCAGTTTCGGTCATCAGGAACATGCAGGAAGGCCTGAAGATGGCGCTTCCCGAGGCAGACAGGGAGATTGGAGAGATTTCCGGGCTGCTCAGCAGCGTCCTGATTGACGCCAGCGCTACCGGTGGGCTCTCCCTCAACTTTGACGCCGCGAACGAGGACGCCCAGAAGGTGATGGAGGAGGCTGCCATGGTCGCAGAGCAGAGGATGCAGGAGGACTTCCCGGAAATCCCCGCAGTCGTCCTAAGTCAGCGCCAGCCGGAAGATCTCAGCGCGTAGAGCTCCAGGTACCTTCGAAGAACAGGGGGTGGTCGCGCGCGCTCTCGAGAAGACGCTGAACGAACCACGCCAATGAGGTATACGCTGTCCGCAATCGTCTTCCTTTTCGGAGGGGTCATGCTCCTCCTTATTCCTGCAGTGGCTCTGACGACTTCAGGCGAGTGGAGATTCGACTTTGCCCATGTGATTGTTCTTGGTTTCTTCGTTCTGATGGGCATCGCATTATTGCTACTGTCCTTCCGTGCGTGGTTGATGCGGAATGAGAAGTTGCCATCACCCGAAGCGCGCGCGCGCTATAACTTCGTGAAGCCCCATCAGGCGTTAGAAGGGCAGACGCCAGCCGAGAGGGCAGGGGTCGGGGTCGAGGGCAAGAACAAGTGGTTGGAATTGCTTAAGTGCTCTCTGGCTGAAGACTGAGAAACGTCCAAGGCCTCAATGCGTGATAGTCAAGATTAGGAAGGAAGGCGGCCTCTACACGGCAGAGGAGTTTGCGACAGTGGCCGCGCTTGCCAGTAGTAGTTCAGCATGGCGTTCGCCGCAACCGATGCCACTCCAAGAACTCTACGACGCGCTGAAGAAACGGGGACGCAACCCTATTGACATCGTGGACGCATTCTATGAATGCGACCCCGATTGGGCGAAACATCACCCTGAGTTCAGGACTTGAGCGACCCCACCACCCTCATTGGGACAGGTCGCATCACCACTCCGAGGATGGGACAGAACCCTCAGTGGATTACAAAACCACGCGACGCGGGACAGTCAGCAGAACCACTCGAAGACGGGACAGTACCCTGGAAAGGCATTGAAAGCTAAGGAGCGCGCTTGAAATCCTCGCTTCGCTCGGTATCTCAGCAGACACGCACGCGCATGAGAAATGAATCTTGTAATAATCAAAATACACCCAGAAACGCCTATCGGGGTAAGAATCTAGCCGATTGAGACAAAAGGCTCATAAACACAGCACTTCGCTTACTAAGCTATGGCAGAAGAACTAGACGGGAAAGCAAATGCCTTTCCTCTACATGAGGGCATGAATAATACACCATTAACTGATTATCCAGATTCCCATTCTGTTGGGTTGAAATATCTCAGGGGGACTAGACAACCCAACAGATGAAGATCGGCGAGAGCGGTCGGAGGTCAATTCCTAGCGAGGGGCAGGCGGCGGAGCCCGCGCCCGGGTCCCACGGGACTGTGGCCCTCCTTCTCGCGGCGTTGGTCCTCGTTGCCACGTTCGTCCTGGTGATGCCCCACGTACCCGCGTTCTTGAAGGACAGCTCGGACCTGATCTCACAGATGGTATCGTCCCTTTCTGGGGAGACCGGGGCCAATCCCACGAATGGCCTCAACTACACCATCTACTCGCCGCTGATCCAGAACGGGGCTGCCAACATTTCCTACCCGTCGGACTACGACGCCCTCTCAGCCTACGTCCTGGACCTGGTGAACCGCGACAGAGCGAACTACGGTCTGGGCGCAGTCACCTTGAGCGACAACAAGGTCGGTCAGCAGCACGCCGACTCGATGCTCCGATACGGCTACTTCAGCCACAACGACACCCAGGGCTTCAAGCCGTACATACGTTACTCGCTTCTCGGAGGAAGGGGCGCAGTCGAGGAGAACATAGCCTACATCTACGCCGGTTACCCTCACTACACCTCCACGGCGTCTGTCGAGGGCGCGCTGAAATCCCTCGAGTACTCGATGATGTACAACGACTCCCAGTGTTGCAACAACGGGCACAGATACAACATCCTGTCGGGCCTACACAACCGGGTCTCCGTCGGAGTGGCACACAGCAGCACGACGGTCTACTTCGTCCAGGACTTCGAGAACTATTACATCGACCTCAACTTCTCGGTTTCCAGTTCCTACTACGTTACGATGACAGGCGCCCCCTTGGAGGCAGGGCTCTCAGCCAACGCCGTCTACGTCACCTACGATCGCACTCCTTCACCCGAAACAGCAGCGCAGCTCAACGGCGGACCGCATGAATACGGACCGGGATTGCTCATGGGAGGAGTCCTCCCGCCATGCGACTTCGCGTGTCAGACCTTCGAGCAAGGGACGACCGTCTACGCCGACACATGGACCTTCGCTCCCAACCCGGTCGCCGTGACCTTCTCCCTGCGCGATTTCATCCAGCGCTACGGCGCTGGCGTCTACACCGTGTACCTAATCACCGGTACTGACACATCGTCAGCCATCACTTCCATCTCAATCTTCGTCAGTTGACGCTGGTCTCAGCTACGCCCCATTTCAGTTCTGATGGCTTGGGCGGTCGCCTGCATCTCCTCGGGCGAGAAATGTTTCCTGCCTGTGAACTTCTCCCTGTCCTCCAGCTTGATTGGAATCACGTGGACGTGCACGTGGGCGACCACTTGGTTTGCAGCCTCACCGTTGTTTTGTACGAACCGGAACCCGTCTGCACCTACGGCGGCAACGACCGCCTTAGAGACCCTTGAGGCAATCTGAAAGAGCCCAGCGATGTCAG
The DNA here is from genome assembly GCA_050012055.1 of Nitrososphaerales archaeon. GTDB lineage: Archaea > Thermoproteota > Nitrososphaeria > Nitrososphaerales > Gagatemarchaeaceae > UBA183. The sequence goes on along the minus strand of JBEKHX010000003.1, from coordinate 16,391 downwards.
TCTCCTTCATGTCCCAGATGGTCTCGCCGTGTTCTCGAGGGCAGACGAGCGTGTGGCCCCTAGAGAAGGGCAAGGCGTCGAGGAACGCGAAGTACTTCGCGTCTTCATAGACGATGTGCGAGGGCGCCTTTCTGGACAGCATCCTGCAGAAGATGCACTCCTCCTCCGGTGTGTTCGACGAGCTCAAGGCTATCCGCTTCAAGATCTTTGGCGCCCGCGTCCTGCGCGTAGAATCCCCTAAACCTTTGCTCTGCGACTGACATTAATACACGAGCGAGCTTGCCTATCGAAGTTGATCTGCGAAAGGTGTCATGCCGGCCAGCTCGTGGAGTACCAGCGCCAAGTCGGGGGTGGGGGCAAGACAGCGACGATCAGGGGAACCAGATGCGACAGGTGCGGGTTCACTAACCTTGAGAACGACGAAGACATTTGGTCGGCGGTCGGCCTGTAGCGGAATCTCAGACGACCTATCACCTCTAGGTGATGCGTGAATCCCCGAGAGCCAACCTCTGGTATGCTCTTATGAAATCGATTGCGAACCTGTCCGCTTCCTTTTCGGTGCCCCTGTGGCGCCCACTTCTCGATCTCAAGTGGTGGTAGAATTCGTGGATCATGACGAACGGGTTGTAGAGGTACTCTCTCCTGGCTGCGAGTATCTCCTTCCTTCGAAGCGAGTAGACGGCGGCGACTCTCTTGGTCCGTCCTTCGACGACTCCGACCCCGAGCTTCGGCCTTTCGACGCGATACCATTTGCTTAGCAGGTCCAGTGCCTCCTCCGGCCGGGTGTCGAGAATCATGGCCACGACCGAGGCCTTCATTTCATCCTCGGAACTCTTCAACAACCCGATTTGAGAGACACTGCCCACTTAAGGTCTTGGAGTCGCACACGTCCTTTGAGCTAATGGTCAGGATTCCTTGATTCCCCGGTTCAACTGCGCCGTGTGCTTTGTCGCGCCTAATGAGCAGACGCAGGCACGTCAGACTGGGTGGTCCGCGACCCGGCCGCTTCAGGGGACCGCCTACCCTCTTCTCAGTCGGTTAGAGACGCACTCTCTCCGACACCGTCCGTGCTCTTAGTCAGTCTACTCTCTGCTTCATGACGCTTGGACCTCCCAGGGCCGCGTTTCATCAGACACGAATCTTCACGGGGAGCACTCTGGTTTGCCGCTCTGATCGTAGCTACAGAGGGTCCAAGCGAACGTGGTCCCGTTACTCACCTGAATGGCGTCGGCCCCTGTCGGGGCCACCTCCCAATTCGTCCCATTTAGAGACCAGACGAACCAGGCAGTGGTTCGCCCGCCGGAGACGTCGTCGATTGCCGTCACGTAGTGCTCTTGGAACTCGGGATACCACGTCGCTTGAACGCTTCCGTTCAGTATGATGAGGGTTGCCACGTACGCGTTCCAGCCCGGCTGTATCGTCTTATCGGTGAACAATCTCGCTGTCCCATTACCGAAATCGAGGAGCATGCTCGCCGAGTATCTCGCAGGACTGGTCCCGCCCTCTGACGCCAAGGCAAGGTACTGCTTCCATAGCGTCCCCAACGCCTGACTGCCCTCAAGATAAGCCGGGGTGCTGGTGTTGAGGTTGGAGAGGGCGTTGGTCAGCATGGAAAGCGTCCTGTTGAAGCCCTCTAGGGACGATTGGTAGGATGAGCTCAGCCCGTTGTACTCGGCCAGCGCCCCCTGCAACTCCTTGACGTAGCTGTTGGCTTCTGACGCCTGTTCCTGATACCGGCCATAGTACAGGGCTGCCAGGGAGGAGGTCACAAGCAGGAGCGCGATGAGCAGCACGATGGCGCCGTTCTGCGTCCTATTTGATGGCATCTCACACGAGTCCTTTTGCTACCTTAGGCAGCAGAATCAGGGTCGCAGGCACAAACGCGGCTCCGAGAACGAGGTTGCTCACTTCGTGAGTGATGTTGAAGGCGAGGGCTAAGGGGTTGAACTCGACAAGTAGTATCGGACCCGGCGTGAGGGGGGTCGTCAGGACCGCCCACCCTAGGTTGGTCCAGATGTCCCAGATGAAGGTGGAGATGCCCAGGAGGCCCGCGAAGAGGACGCTGCTCTCGCGGACCGCGTACCACTCACCCCTCGACATCCTCCTCGCAATCAGGCCTGCTACGACGTACAGCAGTTCGGCGGAGATCAGGAATGGCAGCATGTAGGCTCCCGAGGCGCCCCAGGGGCTGACCTGGCTCCAGATCGTTTCGGAGAGGACCGCCACCGATGCCCCGGCATAGGCGCCGAAGACGATGGTCGTCATGAATATCAGGGCGGCGTCCAGCTTCACGTCCGGTAAGCTGGTGAGCGCCAGATTGGAGCCCACGATCAGCGCAGTGAAGACCGCGATTATCGCCACAGATTGCGTCAGGCGCACGCTGGCTGGATAATCCATCCAGTATAAAAGACGGAGACCGTACCCGACTCCGAAGCGAGAAACAGATTATAGAGCCACAAAGAATCCGTCAAGCAAGTTGCAGCCGCTGACCAGACTCCTGCAGGTTCGGGAGAGGAGGCCCAAGGGTCCTTCCCCCACCTTCGAAAGGGCCCACCTTCTGCTGGCGTTCCTCACCATCGGCGAGAGCAGAACAATCGGCAGGCATTCCCTCGCTGTGCGTGCCGGTCTCGGCGAGGGAGCAGTAAGGACAGTCCTCAAGCGGCTCCGGGAGGAGGGATTCGCCGACGCCGATGCTTCGGGATGCCATCTTACGCGAGGAGGACAGATGGCTTACTCTTCGCTGACAAAGAAGCTCTCTCCAATGGCAGCTATCGAAGGATCACGCCTCACCATGGGGGAAGCGCAGGTGGCTGTCTCGGTCAGAGGCGCGGGGAATGCGGTCAAGAGAGGCATCGAGCAGCGTGACTCCGCAATCGGCGTCGGCGCAGCAGGAGCGACCACGTACGTGGTTCGGGGCTCCCGATTCACTATCCCGGGGGGATCCGACGACTGCGAGAAGGACTTCCCCAGCCGGGCATGGACGGCGCTCAGGAAACAGCTGAAGCCGAAGGACGGAGACGCGGTCATCCTCTGCGGTTCTAATAGGGAAGAAACTGCCATGCTCGGGGTTCTCTCGGCGGCTCTGACTCTTCTCTAGCTGCTATTTCTGGGACTGCTCGGCAGGCTGGGACGCGTCACTACTTGCAGGCTTGTTGACTTGTCTGTTGATTGCGTCAGCAAAGTAATGTCCTGTGACCACCACCTTCACATTCTTTACGCCCTTCACCTGGGTCAGGTTGTCGTGTATGTCCTGCGAGATCTTGAGCGCAAAGACTGGAGGACAGAACTGGGTTGTGGCGTGATACTCGACGTCCACGTCCCCGTCCTTGACGTCCAGCTTGTCTATGAGGTTCATCTCGACAATCGGCATCCCGATCTCAGGGTCAACCACTTTCGAAATCTGCTTCTGTATCTCCTTGATGTCCACCTGTTCCATAGACATTTCTTTCTTTGCAAACGCCTCGTTTCCGCTATAAAAGATTGCCTCGACTCGGTTCTGGTAACTTGACAGAAACAGCGACCGAGAGGTGCCGCCAAACTACACTTACGATGAGGCCGACGCCGTATAGATCGGCGTCAAGTTCTTAAGCCCGTCACCACGTCGCGCCAACTCTCGGCTCCGTCGAACGGGAGATACAGCCTCACCCTGTCAGCCAAGTCGCCGTACCTGCTCTTCAGTTCCCGCCCGATCTCGTCCCACCGGCCTTCCACGACGAACTCGTCTAGGATGTCGTCCGTCACTTCTCCTGCCATCTTGCCCCATTCCCCTCTCACAGAGAGGGCGTGTAGCCTGTCGCTGACGTCCCCCCACCCGTGCAGCTCCATCAACCCTCGGTAGGTCCTCGTCGAGGCGTAGAACGCTATCTGCCCCCTGTAAGCTTCCCTCACGCTGCGTATCTCCTTCTGGGTGTCTCCGACCGCGGCGAAGATCGACGCCGCCACGCTCACCTCCTCCTTCTTCCGCTTGCCCTTTTCGAGCCCCCTCGCGAGGGCTGGGTGAACAACCTCCCGGAGATACCTGACGGTGTGCAGAGGGTGGACGTGGAGCCCGTCTGCCAACTCCCCCACCAGCCTGCACATCAGTCCGTTGACCCCTGCGATGTAGATTGGGATTCTCGGACTCTCGATTGGGCCGGGGCTGAAGAATGGGGTCATCAGGTCCAGCTTGAAGAACCTCCCCCTGTAATCGAGCGGTCTTCCTGTCTGCCAGCTCTCCCAGACCGACCTGATGGCTAGGACGACGTCCCTCATCTTCGGAACAGGGTGCTCCCACTTCATGCCGAACCTCCTCTCAATGTGGCCCTTGACTTGGCTCCCCAGCCCCAGAATCAGTCTTCCCGAGGAAAGCCGTTGCAGGTCCCAGGCCGCGTAGGCGAGCGTCGTCGGGCTCCTGGTGAACGCAAGGGCGATTGAGGTCCCGACATTGATGCTCTTCGTCTCTGCCGCTGCGAGGGCCAACTGCACGAAGGGGTCGTGCTTGGTCTCGTTGACCCACAGGCAGTCGAAACCGTACTGTTCGGCCCGTTTCGACAACCCACCGACATCCGCGAGGGAGTCGGCGGAGATCTCGGCATCAATCTTCATGTATTGGCCTGTTCGCAGCATGACTCTTAAGCCTCTGCTGAAACAGGAGGTCAAGCCCTCGCGATTCGCGCTGTCCAACACCATCATAATCATGTGCCTCCTCGAAGCCATCGGGCTCCTCGCGTTCGGTTACGGCATCCTTCAGAGTGGCAGCTCGCTCCCGTGATCACTGCAGTGTCAGGCATGGGCGGAGCGGTCGTCGCTCCCTCGGCTCGAAGGAACTCCCCAAGTTCGTAGGCAGTCAAGCTCCCAATCTAGAGCACGCCTTTATTAACCGGAACCAGTTTGGTTTTACTTGCGCCAACTCCGCACGGCTCGCCGCTCCGATGACATTGAAGGCTCGAAGAGGCACGTCCTGCGTCCGTTGGACAAGAGAAAATTGGGGGTGAAGTGAATGGCAAGATGCTCGGTTTGCAAGGGTCACGCCGTGACCTCATGTTCCGATTGCGGTCAGCAGGTCTGCATGTCGCATTCAACTACGATCTTCGACGAAACGACACGCTCTATGAAGGCCTTCTGCGGCAACTGCACCGCAAAGAGGATGCCGGTCTGGGTAGCCCGGCGAAGGTAGCCCCTAAAGGCTGATTTCCAGCGCCACTTCCGAGGTGGGGTAGTATTTCCTCACCTCCCCTGGTCCGTACTTCAGGCTGAAATGCTGTTTCATCTCGTCGACCGCCACTACGTCGACTCTGCCTTTGACGACAAACGTCTTTGCCTTGGTGTTGAGAGATTCTCTCGAGCGTCGGGAAGAGCTTCTCAGCGTAATCTGCATTTGTCCTTCTGAATACGTTCCTAATGAACGAGAGGAAAAGGAAGGCCTTCCTCGCTGTTCTGTGCATGAAACGAGGGCAACGGTAGCCCACCAATCGAGCATCGTGGCGCCCCCGTCTCTTTCCTGCGATCTCGTTGACAGCAGGGCTGTGAATCAGCTGGCGCACCACGACTTTGTTGGGGCTCTGGTGCGGCGCAGCTGCGCCGCAGTGCGGGCGCACTGCGCGCAATTCCGCGGAACCGCAATTTCCGCGCAGAGGGGCGGCCCCTCATGGTACAGGGGACACAGGCCCCGGACAGCGTGCGGCCCCGGAGGACGTGCAACCTCACTGCAAGCTGCAGGACCCACCCCTCCGCTCGGAACGGATTTCCGAGCAACTGCGAGCTGGCTTGCTGCACCCGATCCGGCCGCACTGCGGTGACTGCTGCGATTGCGACTTTGCGGCGAAGACCCTCCTGAGCGGTATAGGTCTAGACGAGGCTGGGCCCTAAACACTAGTGTGCCAGTATGGTGGCTGCGCATGCGCACCGTTGACGTTGGCCTTTGCGGTGATCACGGACCCTCTTGACGTCACGTACATGCACAGCTTCTCGAGGGACTTGCTTTCTCCGACTAACCGAGGAGGGGCAGACAGGACCACGTGAAAGATTGGGTTCGATGCCTCCTAAGGGTCTCTACTGCTCATTGTACTGTGAAGTAGAGGCGTCGGTTGTTCTTCCCTTTGTTGTCTGTCTTCAGGCCAGTGACTCTTCCGATTTCTTTAGTGTTTTTCACGTGCACTCCCCCGTCCGCCTGTGTATCGACGTCGCCTATCTGCACGACCCTCAGCATCTCCAGGGAAGGTGGCATCGCGTTAGCTAGCTTGACCAGACCAGGCGTAGCCAGCGCCTCTTCCCTCTTCATGAAGAAAGTCCTGACATCCACCGCGCGGCGAACGACCTCGTTGACCATCTCGACGTAGTGGGCCAGCTTCTCCCTGTCGAACTGGTCGAGGTTCAGGTCCACCCTCGATTCATCGGGGCCGATCTGGTTCCCTGTAATCAGCGCGCCGGTCTCTCCGTTCACCACCGCGCTCAGTATGTGGGCGGCTGTATGCATCCTCATTATCCTGTACCTCCTCTCCCAGTCAAGGATGCAGTGGACCGTTTCGCCAGGCTTGAAATCGGGGGGTGACTCCATCATATGTACGATTTCCTCCCCCTCCTTCACCGCCTCGGCCAGGTTCGCTCCGTCGACCGTGCCCCGGTCAGAGACCAGTCCTCCGCCCCTGGGGTTGAAGGCCGTCTGGTCCAGGATCACCCTGTCGCCCTGCGCAGAGACGACCTTGGCGTCGAAGGTCCTCATGTACATGTCCTCCCAGAAGAGGCGCCGGGTCAATGCAGAGAGGTCGAGGGACGCGCTCTATAACATTGACCGACTTCAGTAGCTCGTGATCTTGGTCTGCGTCAGTTCCCTTGAAATCAGCACACTTTCCCGTATCCACTTCGTCCTTGGTATGACAAGCTTGGAGAGGGCCGAGTTCATCGCCCCCTGGAAGGTCTCGTGCCTCTCAAAGGGTTCCTTCATCATCTGGCGGATGCTTTCCCTTATGTTCCAGACTCCCAGCGGCATTATGAATCCAGGGTAGGTCTCTCTGAGGACGACGGCGGCAGCCTGCCTGCCCTCCCTTTCGAGCGCCTCCGCGACCGCCAGCCTGGTCGAATAGTAGCAGCCCCCGACCCTGGCGTACCGCGTCCTGCCGAAGTACTCCTCATAGTCTCCAATCATATAGGGAGAGTTCGAGAATTGGTTCCACATCGTGTTTGGGAACCACGCCTCGATCCACTCGAACCTCCATGGCTCGGGGAGAAGGATTGCCACGTACTGATTGTCGTAGACCCTAAAGCTGTAGACGCGGAACTCGTCGGTGGTCGGGTTGTGCTTGACCTTCTCCAGGAGGCTCAGGCTGATAGAGCTGTCCACAGCGGTGATGCTCCACCGCGTGGGGACGATCCTCCTTCTCGCGCCGTTCCCGAACATCCCTAGGCTGAACGCCTTCTGGATTCGGGTTACCAGGACCCCCTTCGAATAGAGCTCCTCAACGGCGTCCGTCGCCTTCAGGTCGCGGTCGTAGTGCGCCGTTTCGATCCTCCTGTCCGCTGACGGGTTACTGATCCTGAACCGGTCGAGCGGCGCCGAGGGCCCGAAGGGCTGGGTGTCCTCGCTGAGTGTTAGGATCTTCCTTGGCGGTCTCATCAGCTTGAGTTCTGTATCGACTGGCCTAGCAGCCATCGCGAGCTCCTGAAGGGTGGACAGGAGCCTTCCGGGCTTCGCTGCCTCTTCCACACTCGCCCTGGAGTTGCCTCGAACCAAGGAGAACCTGTAGTCGACTATCTGGTCTATCGGCCTTCCGAGCCAATCCTCTGGCGTGTCGAGAATCGCTGTGTCCCCGAACTGAGCCGGCACCATCGGACCGATAGAGACCTTGGGGTAGCCGAGCCTGCCAACGAAGACCCCGGGGGGAGACGAGCCTTCGATTTCACTGGTCGCCATCGAGGCGCCCTGTCTTGCCATCGACTGCGCCTTGACGATTACCGGGCACCTCGGCTTGCCGCAGAGCAGCTTGGCACCCCTGCATTCCAGGCACATCCAAGCAGGCGGGTTCTCCACCACCTCGATTGACCGGGCGACGTCCTCCTCCAGGCCTGTCACTGCCGTGGGCATCACGCTGGACAGCCAGGTAATCCTTCTTGGCAAGGAATTCACTTCGAAACCTGCCTGATTCGGACTTAAACCCGTTGGTCGCCGACGTCGACCTTGACCGCCCGGTTGGAGAAAGCGTCGGAATCTACTTTTCGAATTCGTTCAGGAGCAAACCCCGCCACGTCCGCCTCAGCTGGCAGGCTTTCCGTCCTCCAATCTAATCACATTTGGAATCTGTTCTTCAAGACCTCCGACGTGACTAACGATGAATATCTGGCTAAACAGACGAGACAAGTTCACGTTAAGGTATTCGACTATTCCCGAGCGTCTGACCTCGTCTGAACTCCCCAGAGGTTCATCAAGCCACAGGAATTGGGGTGTCGTTCCTTTTACCTCGGGCATCAATGCCAGCGCAAAGGCGATACGCATTGCAAGCAGAAACTGATCCTCAGTCCCTCCGGAGAACACATCCTTAGGGCGGTATTCTCCCGCTTCAGGATCGAACACCTGAACTCCGAAATCTTCGTCCAACATGACGGCCTTGTATCGACCGGACGTCAGACTCGGTAGAATCTCTCCCATGTAGATCTCGACTCCTGGGCGGAACCGAACCCGTCTCGATTCGGCGGTCTTCTCTACGCCCTCCTTGGCTGCCTCGACGACCTTCAGTCGATGCTTGAGGCCCCGTACAAGTTCTTGCTGAGCATCAACTTCCCTTTTGATATTCTTGTGTTGCTCGAGATACCCAGTGTTCCCATCGATTGTTCGTTTATCCGAATCTATTCTGGCTTGTTTGTCAGTAATTCTCCCGTGAATCTCTTGTCTGTCCTTAATCACACTGGCGACGAGCTCTCTTGAATGCACTACGCCGGCTGGAAGCGTGGGAGGTACGAGTTCTGCAGCCTTCCTACCGAGTTCTGCAATCTCTTCCTCCATCGACGTTTCGTTGATTTGTGCTTTGAGTTCTCTCAGCCCTTGACTGAGCTTGATGAAACTTGATTCATTAGACTTCTTTTCTTGTGAGTCCGTGGAGAACTGTTCAATTGTCAGACCAGCTCTTTCGAGGGGCTCCTTCTCAGGTGCGATTTCCTTGTAGTAAATGATACCCTCTAGGGCTGCCCTCAGGTTGTTGACTGCATCTCCGCGACCAGCTTTTGACTTGCCAAGATCGTCTGTCAGACCATCAAGCTCCCTCTTCTTGCCTTCGTACAGCTCGAACTTGCCGAGCAGACCTTCCAGTCTGACCAGTTTGCTCATTCTGGATACCTGTCTGACCAGCAGGAGCAGCAGGACCAGTCCAAACGCGCTTGCTACCCACGGGAGAACTTGAATGGAAAAACCGTAGGACGCCAGGGCCAGAACGAATGCCCCTATGGTCCCCCCAGCATAAGGCCAAAGGGACCCTTTGGTGGCTCTCGCTTTTTCTATGGCAGCCTTATCGTAGCCCTGCAGCTCCTTCTCAATGCCACCTACCTCGGAAGACTTCCTCCTGATCGACTCTTCCAATCGCGATACCTCAACGTCAGTCACGCGAATCTTCTCTACGAGCTCCGAGACCTTCGACATGTTCAGCTCAGTTGGCAAGTCTGTGTACTTTGACAGCTCACTCTGAGATGCTGCTACCTGACTTTGGAGCGTCGATACTGCGGCCCTGTGGTTCTCCAATTGAACCTGTTTCGAATTAGCGTCGGCCATGATCTTTTGTTGTTCGGCAGATACCTCTTCGTACTTCGTTAGTTGAGTATGTAACGAATCAAGCCTTTCGTATTTTGTGGTCAAGCTACTGATTTCCTCTCCGAGCGCGTCTATTTCCACATTCATCTCTCGGTTCTCGGTTTCTCGACGCCTGCATTCAGCGAGGTCGCGCTCCATTTGATTCAACTTGTCCCCTTCAGTTCGAATCTGCCCTGGCCTTGAAGGTCCGGTCCCTTCCAGATCCTTCCTCTCCTCGTTCAGAGCCTCTATGGCGTCATTGAAACTTTCAAGGTGCAGGAAGGCGTTGATCACCTTCCACCTGTCGCTCCCTTGCTCCACCAATCTGTCGAGGTCCTTTTGGGCCACGATTGTACTGCTAATCATCTCGTCGAATGAGATGTTGCCCAATAAGGACTCGATTGAAGCGCTGACCTCCCGGCTCATAGTGGCTATCACTTTCCAGCGATCTTGGCCAAGGTGCTCCTCGAGGGTCGCCTTGTTGGTGCCTGTTCTCCGGATTTCTCGCGTGACCTTGTAGAGCTTCTCCCCGACCGTGAATTCCAGAATGACCGTGGCGCGCCCTGCAGTGTACGCGAGGAGGTCTTCGTCCTTTACATGGCCGGGTGGCTTCATCACTTTAGAGTAGAGGGCGTACAGTATCGCATCTAGGATGGTGGACTTTCCTGCCTCGTTCAGGCCAGAAATTACGGTGATTCCCTCCCGGAATCTGAGTGGTGTGTCGAAGTCCAGTTTCTTGAAATTGCTAGCGTAAAGCGAGACTAGCTTCACCAGGCCCCTGCCTCCTGGAGCTTGTCCTGACTCAGCCGCAGAGCTTCAACCAGAATGGCTCGCTCTTCTTCACCAGCAGCTTCCATTTGTTTCTTGAAATAGGCCTCGAGCTCCTGCAGTGGGGTAACTCTAGGTCCTGCGTCTGGTCTCTCTGCCGCTTGGACGGATAGTTCGTCCTCGTTTACGAAGCAATGGAATACCTTTCCCTGGCAATAGGTCAGGAGCTCTGATCTCCTGTAGCCCATGAGACCAATAGGCGTTGCTGTCCCGTGGATTTTGACCCGAAGCACAAGTCTGCTGTCGAAGTACTTTCCAACTTCCTCCTTCAAGACCTCGACTGGCTTCGGTCCCTCGGGGAACGGAACCTTTACGGTTCGATAGGGGCGAGCATCCGTCTTGATGAAGTCCTTTGAAACGATGCCTCCCTTGTCGAATTCGATCCAGACAAACCCCTTCTCGTCATCTTCCTCTGCGAAATCTACCCTCTCGGTGCTGCCCGGGTAGATTACCTCGGTCTTTCCGATCTTCTTGCTCTGGTGATTGTGGAAGTGTCCAACGACAAGCAGGTCTGTCCTCTCCGGGATAGTGGTTGGCTTGATTATGGGCTCGTCACCAGTCCAACCCAAGAATCCCTGTACGGGGCAATGAGCCAGCACGATGTTGAAGTCGCCGGGGAGCTTCGACTTTATTGCTGAGAGGGGGTCGTTCCCTCCCTCGTGAAGCGGGTTGTGTCCAACCCCAGTGATCGACGTGGTACAGCTGTCGAGCGTGAAAGCTACAGTTTCTGGAGAGGAAGGGTTTCCAAAATAGTGTAGGAACCCAGAGTTGCCGTAGACGGCAAGCGGCGAGACCCCCTCTTCGATGCTCTTTGGAGTGTCATGGTGACCGCTCACCGCGAATACCTTCACGCCGTGCTCGGAAAGGGCCCTGAAGTCGGTCATGACCGCCGCTCTGACAGAATTACTGGGCCTCATTATGTCGAAGAGGTCACCGCCAATGAGAAGTAGCTCAGGTTTCTCCTTCTTCGCATAGTCAACCACTTCCTCGAAACACTTGAGATGATCGCGCTTTCTCTGGAATCTGTCAGGACCAAAGATGAGCGCTGTAGGGTCTAGGTGGTTGTCTGCGGTCAGTATCGCCCTCACAGTCAGCTGAATTCGCCTCGGAAGGGTTCGCGTTTCTCTTTCGAAGCGTCGGACGCAGAGTCCTCTCGCGCGGCTTTCCTAGCATCCTCTAGCCGGACGATATCAGCATCGGCGCCCCCTTCCTTCGTCAGTCTGTGTCGAACCTTCACCATCACCAGGGCTCTGGTCTGTATAATACTCTGCCCTGCGATTGCGCCTCACATATGCGGGGAAACACAGTAATACCTTGCTTGTGCTGGAACCTCTGAGAGCGTTGGCTGACATCGAGAAGATGTTCAACCCGAAGACTGTCGCCCTGATTGGAGCTACAGACAAGGAGGGGACGGTCGGCGAGGCGACGCTCAAGAACCTCCTAATTGGAAAGGGCCGGCACTCGATCTTCCCTGTCAACCCGAACCACGAAAACGTGATGGGCCTCAAGTGCTATCCTACCGTTTCAGCGATTCCGGAACACGTAGACCTCGCTGTGGTCGCTACGCCTGCCAGCTCCGTCCCCGCGGTCGTGGAGGAGTGCGGGAAGGCCGGAGTCGACGGCATAGTGATCATTTCAGCAGGCTTCCGAGAAGTGGGAGAGGCGGGAGCAAAGCTCGAAGAAGAGATCAGGCAGATCAGGTCGAAGTACGACTTCAGGCTGCTAGGCCCGAACTGCGTCGGCTTCGCCAGACCGTCAGCTCATCTTAACGCGAGTTTCCTCAGGGACAACCCCGAGCCCGGCTCGATTGCGTTCATCTCCCAAAGCGGGGCCCTCGGTTCCGCGATTCTAGACTGGGCGATAACCTCACACGTAGGCTTCAGCCTCTTCGCCTCGCTGGGGTCGATGCTGGACGTCGACTTCGGCGACCTGATAGACTTCCTGGGGAGCGACCCGTCGACAAGGAGCATCATACTCTATGTGGAGGGTATCGGGAATGCCAAGAAGTTCATGAGCGCGGCGAGGGGCTTCGCCCGCACCAAGCCCATCATCGTCCTGAAGGCGGGAAAGCAAAAGACCGGGGCTATGGCCGTCCGGTCTCACACCGGGGCGCTCGCTGGCGATTTCGAGGTCTACGACGCGGCCTTCAAACGAGTGGGTGTCGTCAGGGTCGACGAGATAGGCGACCTATTCAACTGCGCCAGCGTCCTGGACTCGAGGCGCCTGCCCGCAGGGCCCAGGCTGGCCATAGTCACAAACGCGGGAGGTCCAGGAGTCGTGGCGTCCGACGCGGTCGCCGACCTCGGCGGTGAGCTGGCGAAGCTTTCGGACGAGTCGATGCGGACCCTCAACGAGCACCTGCCCCCTTTCTGGAGCCGCGGCAACCCAGTGGACGTGCTGGGGGACGCAGACGTAGCCAGGTACGGGACCGCCCTGGACGTTTGTCTCTCCGACCCGAACGTCGACGGCCTCCTTGCAATCTTCACCCCCCAGGGAGTCACCTCATCCACCGAGCTCGCCGAAGCGGTCATCAGGTTCTCGAAGGACAGACGGAAACCGATTCTCACCGTCTGGATGGGCGAGAAGGCCGTCGTCGAAGCGAGGAAGAAGTTCGCCGAGAACAGCATCCCGACCTATCCGACGCCGGAACAGGCCGTGAAGACGTACATGTACATGTACAGATACCGGCGGAACCTCGACCTGCTCTACGAGACGCCTGAAGAGCTCCCCGTCGACCTGATGCCTCCCAGCAGCCATCTGAAGCTCATCGTCAGGAGGGCCATCAGGGAGGGGAAGCTCCTCTTGTCGCAGTCAGACGCGGACAAGTTCCTCGACGCGTACAACATCCCCAGGCTCAAGGGCGGCTTTGCCAGGACGCCGGACGAGGCTGTGATGGTCGCGCGCAGGATCGGCTATCCTGTCGTCCTGAAGGTCGTCTCCCAGGAGATCGCCCACAAGAGCGACGTGGGAGGGGTCGTGACTGGCATCACCTCGAGTGAAAGGCTCGCGGACGAGTTCGTCAAGCTCATCGAAAGGGTGAAGATTCTGAAGCCCGACGCCCGAATCGACGGCGCCTACATCCAGAGGATGGCCGGGGTGGTCGACTACGAGTTGATACTCGGTTCAAAGAAGGACGTGGACTTCGGTGCAGTGATGCTGTTCGGGTCGGGGGGCATAGGGGTGGAGCTCTTCCGAGACTTCTCAATCGGACTCCCCCCGATGAACCAGGTCCTGGCACGGAGGATGATGGAGGAGACCATAATCTACAAGGCCCTGTCCCGCGGTCTCAGAAACAAGCCCCCAGTCGCGATGAAGCCTCTCGAGGAGATCATCGTCCGTCTGTCGGGCATGGTCGCCGACTTCCCAGAGATAGCGGAGATGGACATCAACCCGCTGTTCGTGACCGAGGGGAAGGCGCTGGCTGCCGACGTAAGGATCCTCCTCGACCCGACGGCGCCAGAGGACGGTGGTCCCTATCCACACCTCGTGATAATGCCCTACCCGACCAAGTACGTCGTCCCGTACAAGCTCGAGGACGGGACCGACGTGCTCCTCAGGCCGATCAGGCCTGAGGACGAAGCGATGGAAGCAGAGTTCATCAACGGTCTGTCGGAAGAGTCGAGCCGGCTCAGGTTCTTCAGCATAGTCAAGGACCTACCTCACGGGGACCTTGTCCGCTTCTGCAACATAGACTACGACAGGGAGATGGCGATCGTGGCCGAGGTCAAGCAGGGGGGAAGGAGCCGGGAAATCGGGGTGGGCAGACTGATCGCCGAGCCGGACCACAAGCGCGGAGAGTTCGCTGTTGTGATAGCCGATCAGTACCAAGGAAGAGGGCTCGGCAGGAAGTTGCTGGACATGCTAATCGACATAGCCGAAGAAAAGCGCCTCGAATCGATTTACGGCGTTATCCTGAAGGACAACAGGTCGATGCTGAGCCTGTGCAAGGAGATGGGGTTTACTCTCACCTCACAGGAAGACATGATGAAGGCTGAGCTGGCGCTCATCCTTCCAGCCAACTCCAGCCAGGAGACCAGCCAGATTCGGGAGGAGGAAGAACAGGAAGTGAAGGAGAAACAGGAAGGAGGATCGGACGCTGATTCGCTTCCCCAATGAGAATGCTGAACGGCAGAACCCTGAGACTTCTCTTACACCCTAGCCCGACCAATTCTGTCGTAACCCACGGATAGAGTATGCGCCAAGGAATCTTGTAGTCGCTTATCTCTTCAAACAGGCCGTATTCCTAAATAACTTGAGTCTTGGAGGCGACTCGCCCGTAATGAATGCCCTAAGCAAGATCTGGATGGATGGCAAGTTCGTCGACTGGGATGACGCAAAGATACATATCCTGACGCACGGCCTGCACTACGGCTACGCTGTATTCGAAGGGATAAGGTGCTTCTCCACTCCAGAAGGCCCTGCAATCTTCAGGCTCGAAGAGCACACGAAGCGATTCCTCAACAGCGCAAAGATCTACATGATGAAGATCGATTACTCAGCGAAGGAGCTGAACGAAGCCTGCGTCGAGCTGGTCAGGAAGAACGGTATCCCTGAGGTGTACATCAGACCAATCGCGCACTCAGCCTACGGAGAAATGGAGTTGAACCCGATGAAGAGCAAGATATCCGTGGCAATCGCTTCTTGGGAGTGGGGCCCGTACCTGGGCAAGGACTCTGTCGACAAAGGCGTCCGTGCGACCATTTCAAGCTGGGTCAGGGTCGACTCGCGAGCCCTTCCTCCACAGGCTAAGTGCGCGGCCAACTACGCCAACGCTGCACTCGCGAAGATGGAAGCGATTAAAGCGGGATACGACGAGGCGATACTGCTGAACAGCAACGGTGCAGTCGCTGAAGGGCCGTCGGAGAACATCTTCAAGGTCAAGGACGACGTCCTCAGCACCCCTCCCGCGAGTTCGGGCACACTGAGGGGAATAACCAGAGACACAGTCATCCAGCTTGCCCGCGACCTGAAAATGAATTTCTACAGGAACGATATGACGAGAGAGGAACTCTACACAGCGGACGAGCTCTTCTTCAGCGGAACCGCTGCTGGAATCGCCAAGATTCGGGAAGTCGACGGCAGGAAGATCGGGAACGGTGTCTTCCCGATGACCGAGAGGCTCAGCAAACTGTATGAAGGAACGATTCACGGGAAGGTCAAACGCTACTCGAAGTGGCTGACTACGGTCAAACACTGAACTCACCACTTCAAGCACCTTATCGCCCATTGCAATGTGAGGCGTCGACAATTCATACTAGATTCTCGAGTTGTGGCTGAGAATACTTAAATTCGGTTGGCCAATCAACTCATATGAGAATCTGGGGGCGGATGTCTTGGCTGACCTAAGGGACAGGTTGAAGATTAATGAAGAGAACCTGAAGAACATCAACGATCTTCTGCTCAGAAAGGACAATCAGCTCGTGAATGGTCTGCTGGAAATCGTCGACAAGTACGGCGGCGTTGATGAGATCAACCGCAGAGCCAAAGAGGCAGGCAAGATTGACAACCTCATGAAAAGGCTCGCGAAAGGCAAGTCCGGGTTTGTCAAGGACCTCGAATGGTTGACTGAACAACGCGACAAAGAAGCCTTCATCAGCGTTTCAGATTACAGAAGGAAGGTTTTGGGGAGCGAGGCGGATTCAATGGAGTTTGACGAGTCTTTTGCAGTCACTCTGGAGATCAGCGCCTTCAATTTCTTCCCGTGGCTTGTCGAGGAAGCAAAGAAATCGATTGCAAAGAAGGAGCTAATGCCAGCGCGATACATACGTGTCCGTTCGATGAAGGAACAGGTCGAGGACGATGACATCCTGGC
>JBEKHX010000002.1:0-242225 GCA_050012055.1 Nitrososphaerales archaeon | reverse complement strand
GAGGGGCGGCCCCTATAGGTAGGGTAAAGACAGGGTCGGGACCTCGTGTGGCCTACGTGGCCGTATGGCCTCGATGCCAACGGCCAAGCCCACCCCTCTGCTGGCACAGATAGGGTGACCGAAATACGCTCTGAGCCACTGGCTAGATGGCCATCAATTTGGGCTAGATGGCCATCAATTTGGGCTAGATGGCCATCAATTTGGGCTTGGGTCGGCATGTTTTACGCACGGACAGAGCTGGTCAAGTTGGTCAGCTGGTCAAATCTGGTCAGTTGGTCAAATGACCAAAGAGGGGTTACCCCTCCAGGCCTAGGCAGGACAGGCCTTAGACCTCGTGTTGGCCTAGTGGTCATGTGGCCTCGATGCCGACCACGGGGCCTACCCCTCCGTTGGTCTGCAGCCCACCGGCACTAGACTTGGCCGGGAACCACGATGGGATTGCCGAGGCCTACCGACAGACACTGGCCGGGTAGCTGGGGGTCTAGCTGGGGTGGCTGGCTGGGGGGCCCAGCCAAAATTCGGCCTGATTTCGTTCTGAGCCAGTGGCTAGATGGGCTGTCTAGATGGGCTAGATGGGCTGTCTAGATGGGCTAGATGGGCTGTCTAGATGGGCTAGATGGGCTAGATGGGCTGTCTAGATGGGCTAGATGGGCTGTCTAGATGGGCTAGATGGGCTGTCTAGATGGGCTAGATGGGCTGTCTAGATGGGCTAGATGGGCTGTCTAGATGGGCTAGATGGTGGCTAGACCCATGACTTTTGTTCGGAGACCCGGCTAGACCCCAGACCCCAGACCCCAGACCCCAGACCCTAGGGTCTAGCCCAAACCCTGTACCTTGCTATAGGGTACGGGAGGGCCCCGAGGACTTAGGCAGACGACGACGTAGGGACATAGAGAAGAACCCTCTCCATATCCGAGGTTCCGAGAATACTACATGGCCCTCACCGGGGACCCGGCACGCCGTCCTGAATGCAGTTTGGCTCCGACCCTGTTCCTCCGACGAGGGGTTCTCGGGCTATTTGAGACAGCGTCCGTCTCAATTGAGCGTCCTGTTCATCGGGGATCAGGATCGTGCGGCGCAGCGTGTGGGCGCACTGCGCCGGATTCCGAGCATACTCGGTTTCAGAGCAGAGGGGTTACCCCTCTAGGCCTAGGCAGGACAGGCCTTAGACCTCGTGTTGGCCTAGTGGTCATATGGCCTCGATGCCAACAGCCAAGCCCACCCCTTTGCTGGCACGGCCTGGTGGCTGCGAATTTGCTAGCAACAATGACCGGATCGCCCACATCGGTTACCAGCAATATGCCGGCTGGTGCTGCAGCAGTACCAGTAAAAATTGGCCTAGTTTTTTGCCGGTAATTGCCGGCTGGGCCAGTAATTGCTGGTAACGGCAACGTTACCGGTAGAGGGGCGGCCCCTCTAGGTAGGGTAAAGACAGGCCTAGGACAGCGTGCTGCCCTAGAGCTGGTGCTGACTCGATGACGACCCTAGGACCCACCCCCCTGCCAGCAACAGAATTGCTAGCATCCGCTGGCTCCTGCTAGCAAGTCTGCTGAGCCTGATCCGGTCGCTCTCCGGCGAGTGCTGCTTCTTGGCCCACTTGTTGACCTAAACTTGACCTATGACGACCGAATTTTGGTCTAAAGTCGGCATGTTTTACGCACGGGCTGAGCTGACAAAAAACGGTCGATTCGGTCGATTCGGTCAATCGGTCGATTCGGTCAATCGGTCGATTCGGTCAATCGGTCGATTCGGTCAATCGGTCGATTCGGTCAATCGGTCGATTCGGTCAATCGGTCGATTCGGTCAATCGGTCGAATAGGGGTTACCCCTCCAGGCCTAGACATGGCAGGCCTTAGACCTCGCGTTGACCTAGTGGTCATTTGGTCTCGATGCCGACCGCCAAGCCCACCCCTCTGCACGGATCGGTGGTGGTAGGGCCAGGTGGCTGGGGGTCCGGCTGGGGTGGCTGGGGGTCCGGCTGGGGTGGCTGGGGGTCCGGCTGGGGTGGCTGGGAGAAGGCTGGGGTAGACCTTCCCAGCCCTCATCCGCGTGTTCTCCCATGCGTGGAAGCTTCTCTACTGCTTGCCTTCTGTCCTGACGAGATCTACAAGAAATCTCTCGTAACGGAGAATGGGAGACGCAATCTTCCCGACGATTGCCGGCTCGCTCAAGGTGAGCTCCAGAAGGTCCACGTCCTGCCGTGATACTGCCCTTAAGAGGGGCGCCAGCGTCATGTAGATTCCGAAGAAGACGACGAGGTTCATTACGAGAGTCGCAAGTGTCGATCCCACATGGGGCAGAAATGACGTCGCGAGGAATGCGACAACTGAAACAAGGAGGATGGTGCCCGTCGAGCGTATGTCAAGAACGGCGTGCATGAACCTGAATGCCAGGAAGGTGCCTACCGTCCAAGCGACGAAGTAGGATAGGAAGGTGGCGTAGATGAGCCCGTCGACCCCCAGGTTGTACGTGAGGGCAAGAAGCGGGGCTGCGAGGAAGAGGGTCACGGAGGCGGTCAGGTATAGGAGGAACGTCAGCTTCGTCCTCCCGAACCCGTTGAAGAAAGCGGGGTGCACGGAATACCCGAATGCGATGGGAAGGTAAGCGAAGGCGAGGAGCTGGAGGTAGGGGACGCTGCCCCCGTTGGGGGACGTGTACGCGGCACCGTAGAATATCTTGATGAGCGGGCCTGCGCTCACGATCATGAACATTACCAGCGGGGTCAGCAGGAACGCGACGAATCTGTAGGCGTGCCTGAAGGCCTGATTGACGTCTCCCTTTATGCCGTCGAGTGAAGCGAAGGCTGGGAAGAGCGCGCTGATCATGGCCGAGGCGAGAAGGGTGACAGGTGAAGTGAAGTTGACGGCCGCCTGGTAGTAGCCGTACACAGTGTTGTTGGCTACATGGGCAAGGAGTACGAGGACGAAGGAAGACGCCAGGCCAGCCATGACAGAACCCGCGTAGACGGGGAGGCCGTAGACGTTCATCTCCTTCACGTCAGCTGCGAAGTTCCTTACGCTTCCGAAGCCCCTGAGTCTCCTGAGATAGAGGATCGCCACCCCGATGGTCCCGGCCAAGAAAAAGGAGGCCAGGTGACCGACCAGGGCCCCGGTGATTCCGAAGCCCATGATTATGAGAAGCGGGGAGAGGGCCAGCTTGATGAGCGCCTGCGAGGCCGATGTGAACCCCGACAGGGTCATCCAGTTCCAGCCGATTGCCGAAGCCGTGGCGGTCTGAAGGACTGTGTTGCCGAGCACCAGCGCCGACGTCAGCTGGACGTACGGCCCAAGGTCCGGACGCTGGAGGATGAGGGTGGAGAGGCTTCCGGCGAGAAGGAAGGATATGACGGTCAGAATCGCTCCAGTAACGAACAGGAAGATCATGACGTTCATGGTGAACCTCTTTGCTTCGTCTTGTTTTCCGATCGAAGTGTAGTAGGCAGCGTACCTAACTACGGCTGGAAGCGCTCCAAACCCGATGAAGAGCTGCAGAATGCCTGGAATCACGAGCGCCAGAGAGTAGACGCCGTAACTGGTAGGCCCCAGCAGTCTCGCTATCAGGAAGACCGTTACGGCATTGATGACCGTGGCAGCCAGATTTGAAGCGAAAAGGATGAGGCTCCCCCGCACAGACCGCTTCGCTATGTCCAGAGCCATCGAACGCTCGCCCGGTCAACAGGTCATCAAGTAGACTAATAGAAGCTTCAACGATTTGCGCTTACAACTATCCAGTCCACTCTTCGTGGCTACGGCTGTCAGGTCTCGATGGACCTGAATTGATAGCCTATGAACGGCCGAAGCGACCCACAGGAAGAACAGGTGGTTGGACTTGAAACCGGGCCCCTACCTCGCCTATTTGGTATCTTGAACTTGGTTCTTCTTTCTGTACTTGCTGTAGCCCAGGAGAGCTACTCCAGGCACTACTACCGCAGCCAATGCTCCGAGCGGATACTCTGGTAACACCAGGAAGGACTGGAAGACGTGGAACTGCTCGGTGCCATGCTGCCCGCTCTTGTAAATGACTTGAGCAGCGTAGTCACCCAAGACACCGGTCTGGGTTGCCGAAGGCTGTGGGCTGAGGCAATTGCCGGCAATTGCCCCCCGAGCAAGTGGCGTCAGACTTGCCACGCACCAATTGGGTGTGTTGTCGCCGAAGATTATGTTGACCGTGGTTGGGCAGATGTAACTGGGAGATAGCGCGATGTCTCCACCCTCGAGCTTCCACACCAGACCATCAGGTGTTGTAACAAGAACCTGCTGAACGATCGTATGTGTTGTGGTACAGATGCTGATTGTGACTGTTCCATTCGTTGGAATACTACTCGGAGAAACCGAAAACTGGGTGACCTCGGCAAAAGCAACAGGCACTAACAACATAACTCCCAAGATAGCTAGCACGGCCAACGAAGCAGTCGCATGCGCTCGACCCGTTCTTGTCATGACTTGCCTTTTCATGACTCGCCTTCGACTATATAAGCCGTCAGGATAGGAACTGGTAACTTCACGGGACATGAGAACTCGGAGTTCTCCTATGTCCAGCAAGTTAACAGTTCCTGCTATCAAGGGGCGGGAACTACGCAACCCGTCGGGAGAACCAAACGAGTTTGAGTGCGGCCTTGGTTGCTCATTCTTATACTGCTGGGAGGGTTCGTGTTGACAATGGCGGGCGATATCACGCTCCCGTTCACGTTCTCCTTCTTTTTGGGCTTGGCGGCTTGGGCAGGGGTCTACGAACTCTCAGACGCCAAGGACTGGGTCGAGAAGGCGTCGAAGGAAGCGTTGTCCCGTCTGCCTCTATTCAGTCAGAAGAACTATCAGGTTCGGCAGAGGCTGGAGGAGGAACCAATCAAATGGCTGGACCGGACTTGCTACCTTTGGCTACTCTCTGGAGCCATCCTTCTCGGTCACTCCTTTCTGTTGCTGGGCGGGGTAACAAAACTGTCCATCTGGGACGTCAGCATCCTACTCTACTCAGGGATTTGCCTACTCGGCTTCGGTTGGTTCCATTACTTGTGCCTTTGGCAATTCAGGAATCACTCTACATCATCAGAACCTTTCCAAGCCATCTGGAGGCTCAACCAAACCACACGGGTCTTGTTCCTCGCCATGACAGCTTTGTTCCTGTTCTTCTTCGCCTCAACTTATGGCCTCATCGCGGTATTCTCGGGAGCCTCGGTGATTACGGGGTTCAGCCCGAGAGCGTTGGCCGTCACGGCGATGTTCGCAATCGGAAGCGCGGGAGCGTGTATCTTGATGTGGGCGATTCTCCCCTTTTCGCGGAAATACAAGACCAGAGAACTAGTCTTTCCCCTCGCATTGTTCAGCCTTCCGATTGCCGTTACGGCAATCGCATCGTATCTTGGGTGATGCGGCTATGGGTTCTGGGAACTTCTCGGTTGCTGGGGTTCTGTCATAGTCGGATTGTCGGGACAGAAATAAGGGAACTGGTAACTTCTCTGGAGGCGAGAACGCCGAGTTCTCCCACCTCCACGGAGTTAACAGTCAAAAGACACTGTTCAGGAGCGAACGGAGTTGACCCAAGAGGAAGTCGGGTCTCAGGCAAAGGGCGGTTGGAGGGCGGAACTAAGAAAGAACCTCACACCTTGGCGTATCATCTGGTATGTTGTTCTAACCCTCGTGCTTCTTTATGGCTCGGTAAAGGACGCGCTTGCCAATATCCTCCAGTATGTGACGGGGGTATCGATTCCGATTCCCAGTTTTGGAGGCGCTAGCCTCGACGTGATTGTTTCGATAATCGGGGCCGTTGGCCTGTTCTACCTCGTTTTGCATGACACAGGGAATCTCCACATCCTCATACGGCCTAGCGACAGACTACGTTTCGGCACGTTGGCGCTTGCTGAGATTGCCTCGATAATACTCGTCGTGAACGGACTCTACGCCATATCAACATCGGTGGGCCCGCAAGACACCTCGAAATCATTCCTCGTGACGGGTGGCCTGATGCTCGGATTCTTCGGCGTGATTTTCTTGACTCCTGACTTAGTCGGAAGTCTGCGGGGAAAGCAGAAGCCTTGGGGGAAGATAGAGGGAATCATTCAGGAGTTCTGGAATCCGAGTCCCACGAGAACTGTGGCGATGACCAACTTCATCTCTCAGCTCTACGAGTTCCATAGTTCATGGGTCAACATCTGGGAGCCCGCGGTCAGACTCCGTTCTGTTCAACCAAGCCATGCCTTCGACCTCTCAGACCTAATGGGGAAGCTCATCAAAACAAGAGCGAGACTCCGTGCCGAAGGAAGTTTCATTCCATCGGCTTATGCGTCCGACATCGACCAATTCCTAAAGGCTGGTGGAGAACTCAGCGCCTATTTCCCGACTATGATAGACGTCTCGAAGCATGGGAAAGTCCAACCGTTGGACGACGATATCATCAAGACGATAGCTGATAGGGGGAACTCCCTCTCCAAGACCGCTTTTGAGACCATCATCCCCAACCTCGAACGAACTTTCGTCATCAGGCGAGATGTGAGGCTATGACTTCGCAAGATACTCGCTCAGTATGTATCGTATCGTCTCAGGTATCGAGTCCAGTGCGCGTTTCTTGCGTTCCACTTCGAGCCTCTTCTCCATCTCCTCTGTCATGGCGACGTTATACCGCTTCTGCATCGGCTCTCCCTATGTCGGCTTCGGTATTTAACCATGTGCGTATAGGTGTCAATAGGGGCAATGTTGATATAGGTGGGGATATACACCTATGGACACATGACCACAGAGCAAGCCTACTTCGAAATGGACAGGGACGTATTCGAGGCGTGGGAACAGAGCGAGCAGAGGAAGAGGGAGATGACAAGTGGATGACGATTATCCAGAACGCGAGCCATGTCCAGTCAGTTAACAGGGAGAAGAAACGGAATGAGTGATGTCCACCCAAGTTACCAGAACCTCAGGATACACACTATATGCGCATCATCCGGTCAAGAGGTCATCAAGTAGACCAATAGAAGCTTCAACGATTTGCGCTCACACTATCCCGTCCACTCTTCGTGGCCACGGCTGTCAGGTCTCGACGGGCCTGAATGCATAGCTTATGAACGGCCGAGGCGACCCACAGGAAAGACTGGCGGTTGAACTTGAAGCCGGGTCGGTGCCGGATGATTGCTGGACTTGCTCTTGCGGCCATGATGGTCTTCGTGGTTGCCCTGGCTGCCGTCCCCCCTTCTACCGCAATCTCCGAGAGCGATGTCAGCAGCGCCAACTCTGCGATTCAATCGGCCTTCGTTTCAACGCTCCAGGCTGAGCGCAGCGGGGGGAACGTGACTTCGCTTGCCGCGACACTGAATTCGGCTGTGCAGCTGGTCGAGAAGGCGCAGGCTGAGAACTCCACCAACCCTGCTCAGGCGTCGAGCGATCTGCGAGGAGCCCAGCAGTCGGCGCAGTTGGTTCAGTCACTCGCTGAGTCGGCAGGATTCTCGGCCGCTGTGAGTTCGTTCAGGCAGTCCGTCTTTGTGAGGTCGGTAGTCTCTGCGGCAGCGATACTCGTCGCGGCTGCGCTTGTCTACGTCTACGGAGGGCTCGTGCTCAGGCGGCTGTGGGTCAGGCTCTACCGTGGTTATGTGGTGAGGCCTGCCAATGGATAAGGAGACCGGGACTCTGGCCCTGGCCGTGGTGACGATACTCGCTGTCTTCGTCGCTGTGCAGCCTCTCCTCCCCTCGCACGCCCAGCCCTTCTCGGAGCTCGGGATACTCGGGCCTGACCAGAAGATAGGGGGCTACCCGACAACACTGACGGCCGGCCAACAGTTCCTGCTCTATGGTTACGTGGGAAACCATGAAGGCATCGTCAGCTACTACGAGGTTCTTGTCAAGCTCGGAAACCAGAGCACGGAAATAAGCAACTCCACGTATGCGAACATCCCCACCCTGTCGACGTACTCCTTGGTGCTGGACAGCAACCAGTCGAGCACGTTTCCAATCGGGCTCTCTGTCAACCAGACAGGCACTAACCTCAGGTTGATCTTCGAACTCTGGAGGTTCAATACCACCGCCTACCAGTTCGAGTACACGGGGCTGCGGGACCAACTATTCATCATCGTCACATCGAAGTGATAGAATGAGCGACTTGAGCTTGGAGCAACTGGCGCTGAAGAAGGCCGCCGCGGAGCCCAGCGTGGGCGAGTTGGTCGGTGACCTAACGAGGGAATCGGGGAAGAAGAAGGACGCTGTCATCCAGAACCTCATGAAACTGGTGGGCGAGAAGAAGCTCATAATCGCGGAGAGCAAGCCCTACACGGACCTCTTGAGCTATGCCTTTTCTCCGTTCTCGCTCTGGTTTTGGGGAGCCCTTGCCGCAGTCGGCCTTTCAATGGGGCTCATCTCTGTGACGTCGGGCGTCGTGCTCTATCTTCGCTACATCTTCGGGAGCGTCCTCGTGCTGTTCCTCCCCGGATACTCTCTGATTGAAGCGCTGTATCCCAAGAGAGAGCTTGACGAATTGACCAGGTTCGCGCTGTCCATAGGGCTGAGTTTGGCCTTGGTTCCTCTCATCGGCTTGGTGCTCAACTACACCCCCTTCGACATTAGGCTCCTCCCGGTGACGTTGTCGATAGCAGGACTCACTGTCATTCTCCTCTTCTTCGCGCTCGCCCGGAAGCACTCCTACTACAGGCTCGCGAAGGGCGTTTAGACAAGCATCACTACCTGTGCTTCAAATCATCTGAATTACGTACGAGGTCGTTAAAAGTGCCCAGATGACCAAGATGGTCAGACCGGGAAAATCAAAGCTTGGTCTTCTTGGCTTGGACATCAATGAGCAGAGAAAATACCAAGTTGCAAAGGCGCTGGCATAGGCTCCTATGAGGTTCTCTTGCGCTGCTGCTAGCAAGATTACTGAGGCGAAAAACAACACCGCCATGCTTAGAAAATAGAGATACTGTTTCTCCATGGCTATTCAGCCCTGAGCCGGGCGAGAATACGATCTTGACTGATGAGCTCATCTAGTACAACGACAGGTCTCTTCCTCATTGCACAGACCACGCAAGCTGTAATGCTGGTCGGGATGCTGCCCAGGATGCTTGAGTACAGCGACGAATCAGCTTGAATCTTAACCCCCGTGAATCTGACGACGATTGTATTCGCTGCCTCTGAAACCATGATCGCTGAGCAAAGGTCCGCGGAATCGACCACCACCTGTCGTAGACATTCCTCCAAATCCAAGTCTTCTTCTGTACTAGTCAGAATCTCCCCGATTGCCGCACCTATTGGAAAGATAAGCAGACCTCGTCTATCAGTCACCTTTGTCGGCGCATTCCACATCGCGTCAAGGTCTCCAGCGTCGACCACCGAACCCAGAGGCAGGAAAACACCGACCAGGCCGTTTTTCGGTGGGAGGTATACGGCGGCCATACGCAGGCTTTCGTCTTCCAGCGAAGGCAGTGAGCTGAGCGTTATTTCCTCCCTCCGTACCAATCGAATCTCCCTGTTGCCATATACGGCCTCTTGAAGTATTGTTTCCGAGCTCAGGGCGCTACCACGAAGCAACGCCTTCATGGAAGCGCTAGCCGTCAATTCATGAGGAAGTGAACTGGCAGTCAATCCCAGTACGACACAGGCAAGTCCAAAAGCAACGAAAGTTACGCTCCCGGAGAGCAGATAAGAAGAGATCAAGATAGCAGTGCCAACTAGGACTAGAACCAGGCCCACTACGAAGTACCGGCTAGCCAACAGGCCTCGCAGACCTCCTGCCGAACTCAATCTTGCAATCGCCTTTCAGAAGGACGCTGGGGTTGGTCATGCAAATCCAAATCCCTACTATGCATATGAATTGCGTTCCTCCAAATCATCCTGGGCTCACCGTCCACATCAACAATTCTCTCTTTGATTAGACCTAAGCGCTCGGCGTAGGTCAGCGCCGACAAGCATTCTGAGAAAGAGAGGTTTGCATTCGTCGGAACGTTGTACCTGTGTCGTATGTTCTCTAGAGTCGGTATCCCGTCACTTGTAGAAAGTGAAACTGCTTCGAGCAAGCGCCTATCGTTGGGCGACCCTAACTTTGTCGCTAGATACTTGTTAACTCTAGCTCCCTTTCTTCGCTTGACCCACGCCATCCCCGCCACACCGACCGACGGAACAATCACGAGTCCAGAGAGCGGCACGTAGTATTGCTTTATCCCCTGTTGCAGCAGTGCAGTGGTCTTTTGGGGAGCCCAGAAGTTTGCGATGTGCGTCGCGAAGAACAAGTATGCTTGGAAGGCACCCTGGTAGTCCGACATATTCTTGATCATTCCAGTATCGGCCAGAGAGAAGGTATAGTCCCACAGCTGAATCTGAACATTACGGAAGTCCGAGTAGGAGCCGAAGTTGAAAAGGGACCGGGCCTTCCAGTAGAGCAGGGCCTCGGTGAGATTGGACGTCGGACGCTGATAGACGAAGTATCGCCATATCACTGGAGGGTTTGCCAGGATTTGCTCGTCCTGGTCCACGAAGACCGTGGCTCCTTTCCGCCCAAACATCTGCGGCCATTGTACGAGCGAGCCCTCAGGGGTGTGAATCGTCGGAGAGACCAACACAGCCACGTAGATTGATTGTGCTAGTGTAAGATTGCCAGTTTGATTGATTTGGGTATAGCTGTACAGAAGGGCCGCATCCTCCTGCAGAGCCTGTTCCGATGTTTGATCTTGGCCCAAGTACGTGAGATTCCACCTTGGGATCTTCGGCAGAAAAGTAAGTGCTCCTTGGGGAGTCAACGACCTGAGGTCGACTAAACCTGGCGTATTTGTTGTGGCTACCGCGGGAGCCAGTGAGGACAAGAAGATGATTACGACAAGGGAAATAACGGCGATTGAAGCAAGTTCGTGGCGAGTTAGGGCGCGTCTAACGCCGCACAGAAACCTACCGCAGTTCACGCAGAAGTTGTGGCCGAGGCTCTTCTCTTTGTCACACAAGTCGCATTGCTCGTTCTTCCCAACTGGGCCGAAATAGTCTAATTTGAAGAACCTCTCTCCTACAACTAACAGCAGGAGAGTCAGACCCGCAACCAAGAACAATCCTGAAGTGAGGTGAAAGATGCTCTCTGCGAAATCCCCCCAGAGATAGGCTGCGCCGACAATTAGTGTGATTCGCAACACGTTAATCACAAGGAGGAGGGGAAAGCCCAAGGCGAACAGGAGCACCCTTCTAGAGATTGGACCTTTGGCAATGTAAGCCACAATGAAGGCGAAAAACGAGAATCCCATGAGGGAGTAGGTGCCCGAGCTCGCGACCCCCACGACAAAAGTGAGAGCCTCGCCTGCCCGCGTCAGGACAACGAGGGCCGGAACGTCGGAGACTGTGGTGAATGAGACGCTTACTCCCGTCGCTGCCGCAATGTGATACGAGGTGTAACCGCTGAGCCATGAAAGGCCCAGCCAGATGCTCAGGCCAAATTGAGTAAGTGAGGGCAAGGCGGCAGTAATGAGAAGAACGGGCAGCGCCAATATCCGCAGCGTCTGACGGTTGAAAAGCAGAAGCACGGTTGCTCCGATGAGAATCTCGAGAGCGATCAGGTGGTATTCCAGGGGGTACGAAGTGAGTGATCCTAGGAGATAGATTATCAGAGAGACGAGCATTGAAGAGATGCCAATCGTCTGGTTCAAGTAGCCCCGTCCGGCGTCGTCATGCAGAGGCAGGACTGCGGCGAGCATCCGGCGTTTCCGGTAAATCAAGTAAAGGGATATGAAAGGAATTAGGAGAACGTAGTTGAAATAGTCGCTCGCCAGCGCATCGGACCCGATTATCACTAGATCTTGAAAGAAGATTGCCAGGACAGCAGAGGCGATAATCGCTGCCTTGATAGGCAGAGTGATGTCTCGGAGAAAGTGAGACTCTCTTTCGAACGAGCGACGGGCATCAGCGGACAAGAGCTTGTGTCAGCTGACAGCCCTTCAAGAATATATGTCTTAGGCAGTGACTTCTCCTTCTTTGCCCGTTTCATCCATGTTGATACTCAGGCCGAGATGAATCAGAACTGCGGAAAGGACCGATATTCGGGAACGTCATCCTTGTGGACGGGCTCAACAGGGCAACGCCGAGGGCGCAAGTTGCGCGACTGGAGGCGGTGCAGGAAAGGCAGGTGAGCCTCGAAGGCAAGACGACAAGACTCGCGGAGTCTTTCATAGTCTTGGCGACGCAGATGCCCTTCGGTACGCCGGGGACCTACACCCTCAGCGAAGTGCAGGTCGACAGGTTTGCGTCACCCTGAACCCCCGCCGGATAGCAGTCTCCCGCGGAGCTGAGCATAATGCTGCCCGACCCCATCCACTTTCTACCCAAAGTCCTGTCCAGTGGAGTCTGCGGCGAGGTTCTCGATCCCGAAATCAACACCGAGAACACGTTTCGGTTAGAATGGCGCTTCTTCAGGAGCGTCAACCACGGCAGCAAGATAGAATACGCCATTCTCGTATGTCAGGTCGGCTTGGCCCTTCACGACCCGGCCGTACAGGTTCTGCCTCTGATATTCACCGCGTCTCATCGGAACAGTCATACGCCCTTCGCTGCTGCTGATGGAAACCCGGTCAAGTCCCTTCCATGAGAGAATTGGAAGCCCGCATCGGTACGAACCGATAGCTGACGAGTGCATGAGCGTGTTTTATCGGCCTGTCACAAAGTCATTAATCAACCAGGCCGAATCCATTCTTGCACGCTCGGATTTGAATACACCACGTCAATCCTCAGTTCAGCTAGGTCTGAATTCAGTATGGCGGTCGATATCGGAAAGGGGCCAAACACGGCCGACGGCCGAGTCGTAGAATCGGTAAGGTATATCACCATGGACCCTCGATATAGAATGCGCGAGAGGTTTTGCGGGGAACCGATTCGGTTATACGAAGACCACTCTACTTGGACATTCCAATAGCCATACACCGTAGAAACCAACTCGTTGCTCTGAATGGTGTAGCTCTGAGCAATATGTGAGTGAAGATATGCTGCGCTACCCCACAGCCCCGGAGTTACCATAGACATGTCATCCAAGGCGGATCGGGTGTTCCCATAGGAATCAATGTAGCGTGCAGGAACTAGAACAAAGAGGTTGCCTGGGAGGATAGCCGCGACAAGTATGGCGAATATAGCTCGATTCCTCCACAGCCTTGTCTTCTTGAATGAACGTTCGTTCGGAGTAGGGGTTACCGTAAGCGAAACCAGCAAGCATAGGCCCAAACCAGTTATGGCACTGACAAAAAACGCGAGGAACGAAAAGGAAGTCGTGATAAACGCGCCGAGACCGAAATAGGAGATGAAGAGAATTGAGAGAAGTGCAAGGACAGTTCTAGGCGTTTCACGTTTTCGAACGGATTGATACAGGAAACCCAATCCGATTGCGCCTAGCACCAGCAGAATTCCTTGACTCGCGTATGGTAAGATTCTCTCCACAATCGATACAGAGACTTGCACTGAGAAAACATGATGGCTACTTTCAAGATTCGTGAGTCCTTCAAGGAAGCTCGTCATCACTCTCACGTCACGAGTCAAGATTACTGGCCAAGCAACGTAGGTGAACCAAGAAAGAATGACCAAGGTGCCTAGGACGACGTATCGAAGACTACCTCGAACCTTGTTCGGCAGGAGGAGGCAGACTAACACGAAGAGCGGAAACCCCACATAAACACTATAGTGGTCTGAAATCGCCAACAATGCTGAGAAACTTAGAAACAACACCAATCTCCCCCGAGAGAGCTTGGGTTCGAGGAGAACGAGAATCAGGAACAGTAACACAGTAAACCCAAGAATTCTTCGAGAAAGGTACACCCCAATGATTCCAAACAAGATTGAATAGAGCAGTGCTGCTCTTGATACGCTGACTTTCCGCAGCTCTGGCGAATAGTCAGAGATCCTCCTAATCAGCAGGTACCCTAGTATAATAGTTAGATTTGTGAAGAAAATGATTGAAACATACTTTGCAATGTTGAGTAGACTAATACCACTGACGTTTGAGAAACTTGCCAGAATCAAGTGGATTCCAGGGAAGTAACCGTAGTAGTTTGCGGCCGCGCTAAATCCTGCTGTTGGCAGCCAGTGACCCGAACTCTGAATTATGTGAGCAAACTGAGTTTCCCCATAGGCATCGTAATCCCATAGCTGGAAGTCGAAAGGAAGAATCAGAATCTTCGTCAGAGCAATCCCATTACCCACTAAAACAGCGGGCAAAATCGAGCCTCGTTTTGATTCGGCGAGTAGAGCAGCGTATGTCGCAAGCAAGAGCAAAAAGATCCAGAAAGCATAGACTGCGTAAGGAGTGAATTGCCTTAGGTAGAGATCAATTGAAAGAAGTGTCAGTAGCATCAGTCCGACAAGTGCGGATTGCGTTCGCAATATCCACCGAACGCTCTAGAGTCGGAGGAAATAAAGCATACAGGTCATGGATGCGCTAGGCGAAAGGTTTGCTTGTGTTCCTCGACGGTAGGAACTGATTGTCGGATAGGTCGTCAGCTGCATCATGCTCCAATTGTGGTCGGTTATGCCAGAAGCGATTACTGGGATTTTCTGAATCCACCTCTTTGGCGTTCCGTTCATGCCCCTTGTCGGTGTCCGCGCGCGTTGCCTGCTGAAGGGGTAATATAACAGGCTCTTCTAGTTCGCAGACTGATACGCATGCTACGGAGAGTTACCGATCTGATGATAGTCGCCACCCCGAGCTCTTCGAAGAGTTGGATGTCTCAATCAGTCGGATGGCAGAAAGTCATTGGTAATAGCTTGTTCTTTAGTGCTAGGGGGGCTGATGATCGATGGAGAATAGGGCAGGCCGAATTGACAAGCGATCGAGTTACAGATCTAAGGCTTACACAATTGCAAGAAGCGAAGGAATTTCGCGATTACTGGACGCCAAACGTGATTGAACACGAGAGAGGTTTTGTTCTGGCCTTTGCAGGCATTCGTGCCGATTCACACAGGAACGGGATTTTCTTCGCAGAGTCTGAGTCTATAGATGGCCCATGGAAACTCATCTCTACGAAATTCGAACCCCAAGGGCGATGGCAACATTTCAGCATCGACTTGGGACCTGGCAGCTTTTGTGAGGAGGGAAGGATCTTCTTCTTCTTCAGTAACAAATCGCTTCAAATGGACTTGGGGAAGTTGCCGCCCTTGATATCTCCCCTCTCGGTGACCTCATTCTTGAAGTCTCCAGCACTATACAGAAAGGGATGGATTCCCCACCCTGATTTGTGGAAGAATGTGATAAGGAGGATCGGTCTATTGTGTTTGGTTTCGCATGAGAATGGTTTCGAGGTGCAGGTTTCTGGTCCGCTAGATTTGAACGGACGCAAGGGGTCGCAAAGTGAGTCAGTCTTTTGCCCCGGCTACATTAGGCTCGACAGGAATAACTTCCTGGTAATGGCAACTTCGATCTATTCGAAAGGGCGTCCACATGAGCAGGCCATTTGCTACGTCGAAACGGAGGTTGGACCACTGCTCTGGAAAGAACCTATGCCAGTTACGATTCTTCTGAGGTCAAGCGATCTCCCAAAAGAATTTGCAGACAGATCAGCGATGGACACACCTGACCCAGTTCTCTCTGCAGACGGGTCATTAACACTCTACTTTTCAGCACAGCCACGGAAGACCGGGCAATGGATGATTCTCAAATGTGGTTTAGAATATGATTCAGATGATGACTGTTGATTGTCAGCGTTCCCGCAAGCTACCGAACGTCTTGTTTCTAGGCTCAGGACGAGGTTTCGTTGCAAGCTGAGCGCGCGCGCATGGCAGCCGATAGAGACGTCGCTCTTCAAGCATGCGTTCAGGCATTTTCAACCCTCGTGGGAACTGTAGAGAATCAACTTGGACGGCTGTATCCATGAAGGTCTCGGGGCGAAGACGAATGGTTCCGGTGAATGTCGCGCTGGTTGCGCCTAACTAGACTCCCGGTCATGAAAGACTCCCTTCAGACTCTGAAGCCACGGCGTATTTTCGAAGGATGCAACAATCCAACGGACACGCACATCCTCGTGGCGAAGGTGAATACTTCAGAGCAAGCGCATGCTCATGAAGGTAGAAATCAGTCGAGTCAGCATCTGTGGGTGATAATGCTATCAGCCGAGTCTGACTTGGGTGATTTGCAAGAGGGGAGTCGCGAACCCATCATAACAGTCTCGGAACAGGATGCAAATTGGAAGACATAACAGGGAGTCAGCGTAGGAGATTGCGCGCGCGCTAACGGCTTGTCGACCCCAAGTGTAGGAGTCATAACGGCAGTCCGAAACGAGGAAGAATCGATCGCCGACGTTCTAGGGGCCCTGGATAGGCAGACGCTCCTACCGTCCAGGGTTGTAGTTGTAGATGATGGCTCCACGGATAATACCTCAAGAATTCTTAGGCAGGACGAAGCAAAGCACTTATTTGACCTCAGGGTGGTCACCTTACCCTACCACGAGGGCAGCAACGTTGGTAAGCCTCAGCTTGCTCAAGTCCTGAACATGGGATTGGTATTCCTGAAAGAGCCACCCGTTCCTGATTATGTGATGGACCTCGGCGGCGATCATGTGTTGCCTGCCACCTACCTTGAGAGAATACTGGCAGAAATGGAACTGGATCCCAACCTCGCCGTTGCTAGTGGCTGGATAATTGGCGAAGCCTATGATAGAAACACACCAAGGGGTTCAGGCATGGTCATTAGTACTCGATTCTGGACAGAAGCAAATGGAATCCGGTTCCCCGTTAACTATGGGTGGGAAGCTTGGATTCGCCTTAAAGCGCTTCAAATGGGATACTCGACGCGATGCTTTCGGGATATTCAACTCAAAGTCCAGAGGAGAACTGGCTCGAAAGGGGTAAACCAAGGAAGAATGATGTATGCCCTCGGCTATAATTGGTTCTACGCCTTGGGGACATGTATGATCCGGGCGCTCTATTCGCCGAAGAATGCGGTCGGGATGTTAAGCGCATATTTGAGACCAGGTCACGTCACAAGGTACGATATCAGTGATTGGGTAGATCTTACCCAAAGACGGTCTATCCCGAAAATGATATTTCGGGTTCTCAGAAATCCAACACGAATATGACGCTGCTTGCTGAAGAGGGCACAGCTACGTCAAGCTCAGAGAGAACGCGGCCGAAATGTCTTCAAGGGATTTGTAAGAAGATAGCATCCAACACATCCTTAGCATTCTTGACTGGGACAGTCTTCCGAATTGCCTAGACAGCAAGCCCCGAAAGTGTGAAATCAGAAGAAAGGATGGCACAATTCACCGAACGAAAGAGGAACAAGTAGAAAGGGCGAGAATCGCCACCATCCAAGATTGGTAAGCATGCGAACGCCTGTGAAAAGGAAATCATGGCACATAACCACACTGGGCTTCCCAGCGCGCGCACGCGGCTGTGCGCGCATTGCGTCGTAGTAAGGACGAGCATTAGCAGGGAATGTTCCTCCACACTCGAAGTACTGACCGCATAGGAACAAGCAATTGGAATCTCTGCGAATGCTATAGTCTTTTATTCTCGACTAAGCCTGCGATGAAGTTAGTTGAGGAGTATTCTGCGCAAACGAAATGTGGATGTGGGCCGTCAGAAATCAGATTGTGCCAAGTTTTCGGTGTTTTCAGGAAGCTGATTGGTGTTGTTCGTTCTGGGAATACACGACGGTCACGGTGCGACTGCATGTCTCGTCCGTGACGGTCGAATTGTTGCCTGTGTGAGCGAAGAACGGTTTACAAGGATCAAGAACCAATGGGGCTATCCGAAAGAAGCTGTCGATTGGTGTCTCGAGCATGAAGGAATAGCCGCATCTGACCTAGACTCGGTCGTGCTTGCTAGCTATCATCTTCCTCGCGCTGTATATGATGACAAGAAAACAGTGCACGGTGCAGCGGCGCGGATTGCTTATTGGGGCACAGAAGTAGAAAGGAATCTGCCATCAAGAGGAGCTAGATTTGTGTCAAAAGTCTATCGCATGACAGACGGTGTTATGCATCTTCGCCAGCGCAAGTCACTAATAGCCTCCTCCCTTGGACTTTCAGAAGACAGAATCATAGTGGTCGATCACCATGAGGCGCATGCCTATACAACACTCTTGTGTTCGCAGTTCAGAAAAGAGACTCTAGTCCTCACAATGGACGGTGAAGGTGATGGGCTCTGTTCCACTGTGTCAGCAATCGAAGAGGATTCCTTGCACCGTCTAGTTTCGAGCTCGTACACATCGTCGTTGGGCTATCTCTACAGGTGGACTACCAAGTACTTGGGGATGAAGCCTAACGAGCACGAGTACAAAGTCATGGGATTAGCTCCATATGCTGCTGCCCGTGACGCATTCAAAGTATACCGAAAGATGCGGCCGCTGATTAAGACAAACGACGATGGTTCTTTTACTTCTGCAATCAACATGCGATATGCCGATAAATGGCTCAAATCCGAGCTATACGGAACCCGCTTTGACTGGGTAGCGGGCGGCGTCCAAATGGTCGCTGAAGACGTTCTTTCTACCTGGGTGGCCACCCTGCTTGACAAGTACTGTTACAGCCGGCTAGCTTTGGGCGGAGGAGTTTTCATGAACGTGAAAGCAAACATGGTGCTTTCGGAATTGCCGCAGGTGGAACAGTTGTTCGTAATGCCAAGTTGTGGCGACGAATCGTTGGCCATAGGGGCTGCATTAATGGGCTATGGAAGGCTACGCGGAAGAAGCAATTGGCTGCCAGACATCCCTCCTCTTGCTCATTTGTACCTTGGACCAGAATATGAGGCCAGTGAATCCAATATCAAGAGGCTAATCAACACAAGGTCTATCGAGATGCAACATCACACAGATATCGACGGAGCTATTGCAGACCTTCTAAGCGAAGGCAAAGTGGTTGGAAGATTCTCGGGAAGGGCAGAATGGGGTGCAAGGGCATTGGGAAATAGATCTATTCTTGCGCGCGCTGATAATATTGACGTAGTAGAGGAAATCAACAACATGATCAAACAGCGTGACTTCTGGATGCCTTTTGCACCGACGATTCTCTCGGACAGGGAGTCCGATTACATTATCAATCCCAAGCATTTTCCTGCTCCGTACATGATAATGGCGTTCCGGTCTTCACGACTGGGACAACGCGACCTCAGGGCAGCCATGCACCCCTCGGACAGAACGCTTCGGCCCCAGATTCTCGATCCCAATTGGAACCCCCATTACTATTCGGTTCTAAAGCAATTTGAGAAGCGGACAGGAATTGGTGGGATACTGAACACCTCCTTCAACCTGCATGGGGAACCTATCGTAAACAGCATTGAAGACGCAGTTAGCACTTTTAGCAGATCTGGACTCCGTTACCTTGCTTTGGGAGAATTCTTGCTCAGCAAATCGTGAATACCCCGAGTGTGGCCAGCTCTAACGTCGAAGGATGGGCTGCTTCATACGCAGATTGATGATTGTCTGTTGTAAGGGTCTCGTCCTCTTCCATGCAGCCCCACACGAAGTATTGTTCTTGATAATCCGCCGCACGACTAGCCTTGCACTTGCTTCTGGCGTCCTCACAGAAGATCTATCTCGACGAAAAGTGCTATGGCTTTTGCAAGTTGCGAATCACTCGAGGCAGGCAGAAGTTCGAACTCACTGGCGCCAGCCGTAAATCCGCGCAAGTCGGCCACTCATAGCCTCCCAATTGAAATTAGAGACGAACTCTTGGCGGCCAGCCTGTCCTTTGGCCTCCACAACCTCGGGGTTCTCAAAAGCCCATTTCACCGCCCGATATACTTCCTCTGTTGTTCCGTTTCCCGCAGGAAGCCCAGACCCAATTCTGCTTACGAATTCCCACTCGGAGGTTTTGGAATTCAACAGGGCGCATGTTCCGCACGCCATTGCCTCGGAAACCTTCCAGTGCATCGTAATTGCTTCGCTCCCACCTAACAGCCAGTGTCTGGTCCTCCCGTCGCTCCTTCCTCTCTCGGCATACCTGTAGACAGCGAATGACAGGTCGCTTGCTCGTACGTATCCCAATGCCATCGGATAGGGGACATCAGGAATGAGTTTGAAATAGCCCTCGAGCCCGACTACCATCTCCTTCAATCTATTCCAATCTGGACCGCTGCCGACCACGACAAACGTTATCCCGTTCAAGCCATTCTCCTTGAATCTCCTTGCTGCGGACACCAACTCGTCAAGAGCCGCGTCCCTGCGAAGGGTCCCAACAAACGATACGACGAAGCCCTCGAGGTCTAACCTTTCTCTCCACCATTTCTTCTCTTCCCTAGGAGCCAGTGCAAGTCGCGGGGTGTTGAACAGAATGGTCACTTGCCTGCCTGATTCCCTGCCCAAGTAAGCCTGAAGCCCCGGACTCACTGTAACAAGTGCATCCGCACGCTTCATTAGCTCCTTTTCAATTACGCCAATCGTGACACCGATCGCAAGACTGTTGAACCATTCCATGTAGACGCTTGGAGTCAATTCGTGACAGTCATATACGAGTCTGACACTCGAACCCCTTACCAGCTTGACCAGCACGCCACCCAGCAGGGTATTGAGGTCGTTCGCATGCAACACGAACTGACCCTTGATGTTCCTCAAGCACCAGAAAAAGGCGTAGAGTTGAAGGAGCATCGCAGAGAGAAAGTAACCTAAACCCGAAAAGGAGCTCCCTCCAATCAATTTGAGACTTCTCACTTTGACGCCATCCAACTCGAAGGAAGGAGGCTGTCGGCCATCCCTGTCCCACGACAACACGTGGACAGTGTATCCATGGGTGATAAGTGATGACGCTTCGTTCTTCACCCTCGAATCAATCACGTATGGCTTCGCAAGCAGCATGACGGCCTGTTTCTTGTTTTCTGTGCCACTCCGTTCGGCTCTCAATACAACGCCTCCTTCGGCCTTGGTACTTCTTCATAATCGAATCCCATCGATATCGCTTCGTGGGGGTCGACAACATGTCTGCCATCCGCAATCCCGCACTTGGCGGTCATCTCCCCTCTCGGCCAGCGTAGGTCAGGGTTCCTATGTCCCTGATGGTCGGTTGCGATAACGACGAGGTTCGCCTTTTCGGTTATAGTATAGATGTCTGCAACAATCTTGATAGCCTTTCCTAAGTCTGGCGCAACGTCCTTTACCAAGGGGTCTTACGCAACCACGACGTATCTCATTCTCTTCAGCCCTCGAATAATGGCTTGCCATCGTCGTGTCACGTCGGCATATTGATTTCCGGAAGCATATGTAAGGTACACGGAAGCACGTCTAATTCCTTACGCCCAGAAAGAGCAGAACCAGAGGAGACAAAATGGGCCACCAGTCCTTGAGCGGTTGAATCTTGGAGTAACCTCCCTTGTGCCGGAAGGCGTAGATCTTTGAGACAGGTACTTCCTTCATTCGGTAGCCCAACAAGAGCACCTTGTAGTGTAAGTAGTACTCAAGGCTGTACCCGTTCAGCCATTTCTGGTCGAGATTCACCCTGTGGTCTCTCAAGATGTCCAGCCGGTAGCATCTGTATCCATTTGTCACGTCCGTGCATCTTCTTCCAGTCACAATCGTCCACAATACCGGATAGAGTCTGTTGAACACCATGCGGACAAACGGCATTTTCTCCCAACTCCCGCCCTTGACGTATCTTGACCCTTGCACGTAGGCGTAGTGTTCATGCAGGACGGGCCCAATCAGCTGATGGATTTCGGTCGGATCATCTTTACCGTTGCCAGCCATTATGACGGCGATTGCATGACCAGTCGACATGAGGTATTCTAGCCCCTGCCTGAGACAATAGCCGACGCCTCGACGGTCCCGATTCTTGATTATGTGAACAGTGATGCCCAGCGCTTCCGCTGCCTTCCTAAGCTGCTGCATGGTGGTCTTCAGCGGCACATCCACCACGACGCAGACCGTGTCCACTTGGTTTGACGGCACCCTGCTCAGGATAGGACCTATTGTTTCGCTTTCCCCGTATACCGGTATTACTAGGCCAACCTTCGACCGTCTAGCAGAGTGGACCGACTCAGCTGTCTCGGGCATCAATTGCTGCCGACTTCATCCGGCTTTGCCGGATTTCCCATCACAACTTCGCCCTCCCCGACGTCCTTTGTCACGACCGCCCCCGCGCCAACCACAGCTCCTTTCCCTATGGTCACACCCGGAAGTATGACAGCGCCTGCGCCAATGGATGCCTTTGACTTCACTTTCGTCGTGGAAAGCACCCAGAACCCACCAGCTTTCGGGTGCTTGTCGTTCGTGAATGACACGTTGGGGCCGATGAAGACGTCGTCTTCAATCGTGACTCCCGTGGGGATGAAGACGTTGGGCTTGATCTTGCACCTGTTCCCAACGGTCACGCCTTCCTCGATGTAGACGAAAGATTCGATCTTGCTGTCTTCTCCTATCCTGCAGCGATAGAGGTTGACCTGGTCGCGGATGATCGTGCCCTTTCCTATCTCGCAATCAACTACAACAGAATGAGCGCTTCCTGACCCGGGATTGGGGTTGATTGTTTCAGGCTCGAGGCTGTCGAGGTCCTCTTCCTTGATGACAGGAGGCATAGGTTCGGTGAGCATGGTGTACCCTATCCAACCCAGCAGGCCGAAGAACATCATCATGGCCAAAAGCGCCGTCCACTCGAAAAGGACCATACCGATGAGAATCAATCCGAAGACATAGAATGACGCGGCGACAACTGCTCCCGCGCAGAGCAGTAGCCCGATCACGCGGTTGCTGACCAAGATACTTCGCTCACAAAGCGAGGCACATATCTATTATTCTTGCATCTTCGCGGCCGTGGGGACCCGAACCGCCCTCCTTCGCCTCATCGCCCCGGTAATCGCCTCCAGGACTTCGATGTTCCTCGCTCCAATCGTCGCACTGTTCAACTGTGGGCCCCTTCCGCGGATGGTGTCAATGAAATGGTACTCCATGTCCCGGATTGTGTTGTTTGGTTCTGACGCGGGCGTGACTCCACTTTCGGAGTGACCGTTGCACAGCCTGGAGGGAGGGAATAACGACCTAGGAATCTCGGTCTTGCCTTCATCCGTGTACATGCAGACTGTCTGCTGAATCGCGTCGCAGTAAATCGTTCCCTTCTCCCCGATGACCCTGATAATCCTGTCCTTCGACCCATGCTGAATCCAGCTCAGGTACACGTTCGCGACTACCTCGTCAGGGTACTCAAGATTGACGAACGCCATTTCTTCCGAGAGGTCTGCCTTACGCAGGTAAGACTCTCCGACAGCGTCCACGCCTGAAGGCCATTCGCCGAGCAGATAGTTCAGGACATCTATCGGGTGAGGGGCAAGGTCGAATACGATGTCTCGGCCCGCAGGAGGGGCTAGAAAGGTGGCCCAGTCGAGCTTCGCATAGTAGATCTTCCCTAGCCTGCCCTCGCTGAGCAGCTTCCTGACCATGTTGACCGCGTTGTTGAACCTGAAGACGTGACCCACCTGCAGTACCAGGCCCTTCTCCTCGGCCAAAGCCGCTAGCTTGAACGCATCCCTTGAGTTGGTCGCCATGGGTTTCTCGAGGAGCACGTGCTTCCCAGCTTCCAATGCTGCCTTGGCCGATTCGAAGTGCAAGTCGTTTGGCAGCGCTATATGTACCGCGTCGGCATCGCTCCCGAGTGCTTGCTCCATCCTGTTTCCGAACTTGGTGCGAGTTTCTGAGGCACTCCATCCGGTCCTCACAACCTGCCTTCTGATGCTCTCCAGTGCAGCTTCGGACGAATCCACCACCCAGTCGAGCGAAGCCTCACCGGTTGTCGATTCTATTGCCACGTACTCCCGTGCGAGCTTTGTCCCCCAATAGCCAGCGCCGAGCACAGCCACCTTGACTGGCATCAAAGCCAATTGAAAGCCAATGCCATACATTGTACCTCTATTAGACTCTATATCGTCGTTCCATACTGTTGTTCTATATTATCCGGCCTGTTAGTTCCTGCAAGCAAGGCTGGAATGGCACTGCGGAACCCGCTCAACATCAATGACAGCATGAACCGTCTGCGACACGCCTGGTCTCAGCTGGCTATTCTGAGAGCCTCTAGGAACTCGTCGGCCACACGCGAAATCTCCGTCTGATTCACCCCAGGATGGACAGGGAGTGAAATCACGTGCTTTGACGCATCCTCGGTCTTCCGCAGGACTCTTCTGCCGTACCCCAGCCGGGCGTAAAGGGGAGTCTTGTGGACTGGAACCTTGAAGTATGCGCCAGCTCCTATCTGCGCTCGGTTGAGCCTTCTAACAACCGCGTCCCTCCCCTTAGTCAAGTAGAGCGTATAGAGATACCAGGCGTGCGTCCTGTCTCCCGCAGTCTGCGTAAGCCTCACGCCCTCCTTGTTTGCGATACGCTCGCTTAGGTAATCCGCGTTACGTCTCCGAACCTGAAGGAACCCCTTGAGCTTGTCCAGTTGGACGGACCCTATCGCGGCAGGTATTTCCTGCATTCTGAAGTTATATCCGAGCACCCTTGGATCGTTACCGTGGACCATTCCGTGATTCCGAATCATTCTCACCTTATCCGCCAGTTCCCTATTATTCGTCGTCACGGCTCCCCCCTCTCCCGAAGTTGCTACCTTGGTTCCGTACATGCTGAAACAGCCTAGGTCGGAAAGCGACCCAGTCTGCCGCCCCCTGTACTCGGCCCCGAGGGACTCTGCAGCATCTTCGACCACCATAAGTGAATGCTTGCTTGCAATCTCGCTGATCTCACCCATATCTGCGGGGTAACCGTAGAGATGCACGGGAATCAGTGCCTTGGTCCTCTTGGTAATCGCCTTCACGATGAGCTGAGGGTCAATGTTGTAGTCTTCCCCTATGTCCACAAAGACTGGCTTCGCCCCGAGGGCAAGGACGACTCCGGCAGTCGCGACGAATGTGAACGAAGGAACTATGACCTCGTCGCCTCCCTTGATTCCTATTGCCGCGAGTGAGGATTGAAGTGCAGCTGTACCAGAGTTTACCGCAACGGCGTACTTGACGCCAACGAGAGACCTCAGCTTGGATTCGAGCTCCCTGACCCTTTCCCCTCCCTGATAGGAGGCGTCGGTCAAACGTCCCTTCTCCAGAACCTCCATTACTGCCTTCTTTTCCTCTTCTCCTAGGATTGGTCTGTTGATTGGAATGAAGGACGATTCGGGTCTTCCGTCTAGGCAGTTAAGAATCTCTATTTGAATATACCAGCGGGCGGGGAAGGCTGCATCATAACTATGACACCATCCTCAGATGGGGCCATTCCTGGCTTTTCTTGCCATGGTAAGCCAAGAATGAAGGGAGCCTTCGAACTTATCTAACTTCTCAAATTCGATGACCCGGCTACGGTCTGGAGTCGCCAAATTACGTAGCGTCAAGTCCCGGCTCAAAACTGGTGCTCGACCTTCCCCTGATTCATCAGATGCCGTCATAGACCCTTCGCAGAATAGCCAATACGTACAGTGTGTCTTCGAGAAAGAAGGCCTGCCACAGCAGTGGCGCATCGTTCACGCTATTGCAGCAGCCTTTTGAATCGCTACGCGTGGGAAGAGATTCTTGCGAATGGCTTGGACAGACGTCTCACTACGAAGAAGCCGACGAATGCGACTCCGACCGCAGCAATGGTGCCGAAGGGAAGGTCGTTGAGGACAAGGAAGCTTGTGGCTTTGATTGATGTAAACTCCGTGTGTCCACCGCCTACCGTGCAGCCCGCTAAGCTTTGCGCCGTTGTGCAGAAGACCGTCTGCACGCCCCAATCGCCTACCACATTTGGAGCATGTATATTAGTGAACTGAAGCACGCTCTGGCCCCTGGCGTCGGTGACCGTCGTGGAAGTTTCGACCAGATCAGCGTAAACGATCGTGCCGCTAGGGTTAGTCCACACAAACCTCACTTCGTCAATACTCGTGTCCGTCGTGCAGGCATATACGGTCACAGGAGCTCCAATTGGGACGTTAATGCCGTGGAAGTTGCTTGTTGCAGCGTACCCTGAAGCCACATTGTCTGTTGAGCAGCTCGTCGACTCCTTACCAGCCGTTGATGTTGATGATGTTGTTGTATGCGTTGATGTGGTTGATGTTGTTGTATGCGGGTTACCGGCATTCGCCACTGGAGCGGGAACCGCGAACATCAACAGAGACAAAGTGGCAAGAGTGAATACCGTTAATCCAAGATTGCGGGATTCAGAGTTCATTCTGTTCGTATCACAAAGTAGTACCAGTCTATATTAACCTTAAGGACACATTACCTCGTAATTACTGATTAGTCGGCCTAATGTTGAAGATATCACGTCTTCCCACGTCTTCCAAAACTACCAGAACGAGTGAACGGAACTGTTCAGAAAGGCTATCTCAAAGCGATTTTGGGCATCGACTGCTGAGCAGTGACCTTGGCTAGACAAACTTGGAAGGTACTGATGTGGGGGACTCTAGCGTATTTCTGGTCCCTGATCAATGACAATCCACTGAACGCGGACATGCTACTGGGCCGTCGGGGGTATACTCTCATGGAAGTCGTTCTGAATCTTCTTTCGTTGCTTTGTTTTTGTCTTGCGGTTCGTGAGGCTATCAAAGGAAGGACAGTCCCAAGAACGCTTTGGAAAGTAGCGTTATGGACTGCACTCGCATTCCTTTGGAGTTCAGCAGACGATGTCCCATTCAGCACAGATATCCTGAGACACTTGAGAACTGAATACTGGTATCCCTTTGACATAGCCATACACGGAGTATCTCTCGTTTTCTTCTATTTGGCTGTCAGAGAATCAAGCAAACGATCAACTCCGCTGGGCCCAATCGC
Source organism: Nitrososphaerales archaeon (assembly GCA_050012055.1). GTDB lineage: Archaea > Thermoproteota > Nitrososphaeria > Nitrososphaerales > Gagatemarchaeaceae > UBA183. The sequence goes on along the minus strand of JBEKHX010000002.1, from coordinate 215,598 downwards.
TCTCAGTTCGGGCGCCTCGATACACGAGAATCAAGAGAATCTCGGCTAAGAAGGCGTCGTCGTCGCAGGGTATCGTGATGGCTCTCATCTCTCTGCGGATGCGGGTCCCGTGGAATAGTACTTGGACGACCGCCCTGCCGGAATCGTCGGTTGGACTTGTCAAACACTTCGTCCAGGCCGGTCATTTGCTCATCCTTCCAGTGCCTTTCCCACGCAACCCAGGACTAATGATTCGTTTTCTTGGGTTACACCGTCGGGTGAGAAACTATACCGAGCGATACACATCGTCACCATTTCATCATCTCATACAGTGATTGCAACAACCTTCGAGAGTTTCGGTCATTTGTGCATACGCTGAGCAGGCTGACTTTGTGAAGCGACCCCTCCGTATCCGGCCTTTGTGGAGACTCGTATGTCTAGGCGAGGCGAATCTGAAGATGCTTCATTTCCCGTTTGTTCGGGTTCAAATCCATTAGCCCTATTAGACGGAGAACGTCGCTCGAGTCGGATGCGACGGACTGGAGTTTCAAACGAGATAGCGGCGTACTTGCTCATTGCTGGTATCCTGATCGGCGTGATTGGTTTCTACGTGGCAACGCCCTACCAAACCAAGACTGTGACCCAGACCGAGACAACCACGGCGAGGTCGACGACGACTGCGACGACGACGGAGCCCACGACAATCACCCAATCCAAGACTCGGACTGGGACAGAAACAGTGACGGCCTTTTTGACTGCTGTACCAGCGACCGTTACGGTGACCCAGCCAACGACGATTACGCAGGCCACGACCCAGACGCGGACAACCACTCAGCCGACGACTAGCACCGAATCCACGACTCAGACGGAGACGGAGACACAGACTCAGACAATCACTCAACCGACTACGATTGCTGGGTCCACCACCACTCTAACTCAGACGCAGACGCAAACCGCTACTTCACCAACCACAACCACCGAATCCACGACTCAAACTCAGACCATTACCCAGCCTACAACAATCACACAAACTCTAACTCAGACCCAGACAATTACGCAGACTACCACCGTTACGACCACCACTGCTACGATATTATGTGGTAGCGTAATCACAGCGGACACGACTTTGAGTGCGAACATCGGCATTTGCTCAGGGAATGGGCTCGTCATAGGCGCCAGTCACATAACTTTCAACTGCGCTGGGTACGCCATAATCGGCAATGGCTCCGCAACAGGTGCAGGGATTAATCTCACCGGGATATCAAGAGTCACGGTCGAGAACTGTAGCGTCACGGGATTCCAGTACGGCATAGCCCTTAGCGGCTCTTCCAACGACACTCTCACAGACAATACTGCGAACTATAACGGGAAGGGCTTCGAAGTCAAAACCAACGGCATCCACCTCTCCTCATCCAACACTTTCACAGGGAACACAGCAGATAACAACGTCAAGGATGGCTTCGAATTTTACGGCTCTTCCAGCAACAACACCCTCACCGGGAACACGGCGAACAACGATGGCATTTTCGGTTTCTCCCTTACCGCCACATACAACACCACTTTCACTGGGAACACGGCGGACAGCAACTACCACAGTGGCTTCAGACTTGGCCCCCTGGCCGTCGACAACACTCTGAGCGGAAACATTGCGAACAACAACAATCAGTATGGTTACTGGGACTACACCACAGGCTCAGGCACAGGAGGAACAGCGAACTTCTACACAGGCGACGAGTGCAGCGGCAACGGTGCCGGAGGCTCCAGCCCGAGTGGGCTAGGCACCCCACAATCATAAGTCAAAGGACAGACAAAAGAAAGTGCCCCCCCGTTACGCCCCTTGAGGAGATGGCCAGAGAGGTCGTGGAGAGCGAGCTAGAGTCTCGCGGCCTGATGTGACCGACGCTGGCGCGAGCCCTTGGTCACGGTCATGTCAAAATGATGGATACTCGTTCGGGTGCTTTCTCATAACCGCGGGTATACGCAGTTCGGCGAAGCGCGCGCGCTAAGCAATCAATCAATAGGCAATGATTCGTAGCCCATGTTAGCAACGCTGACCGAGACGACGTAGAGAGGGGGGACAAAGCAATGTGGGGGGACACCGGGCACGATTCCCAAGAAGTCCGACGCGTTGATCTGAGAGGGAGAGTATCCCACCGCGAAGGGGAAAACCCCATTCCCACATATGGTGGTAGGGAAATACAAGTCGTAGAAGCCCGTCGCATTTCCAAGTGGGCGCACCAGATACATCACACTGAACGTAGATCCGGCGGGAATCTCAGTCAGGTTCACCGAACTTGGCGCAGATGCAGTCATGAAAGAACCTGTGTAATTCTTGGGAGATGGGCAACCGCTTCCGGTAGAGTTGCTGTAGCATGACCACCTGAGGATTGAAACCCCCAGTTGTTCAATTCCCACGTGCAAACCCCTGTATGTTACGACCATGCACGCGGTCGAGGTTAGATTCATGAACAAGACGTCGCGCACGCGCGCTGACTGAAGGCCGCTGCATTGCACCGGGAAGGTGGGAGTCGTCGTTCTGGTGCTGAAGTAAGTCGTGCCGGTGGTCGTCGTGAGGGTCGCGGTTGTGGTCCGGGTGGAGGATGGGAGGGATCTCCCGGTCAGATATCCCGCAGACGCGGCAACACCAATCAGCACCACGATCATGGCGCCAAGCAGGATCCTAGATGGCGAGTTCATCGGCAGGCAGTCCCCTCTGTCGTTGCGAACGCAAGGATTCCTCGGACCAATTGCAGTGGGAATAGCATGGGTCGGCGCTATATTCGTTGTTACCAGAGCGCGCGCTTACTCTGGCTGAACCGCTCTCGCTCGCCGCCTCTTCCAACTCCGCCGCTGTCACACAGCCACCTGCCCCCGCCCATACAAGATAGGGTGTAACAAACCGAAGTGTGTCAGGTCAGCCAGCAAGACTAAAATCATCTGCACCAGTGTTCTACACGGGTTTAGACATGCGCGACAGTCTGGGTCTGGGCTTGCTAGTCTCCTTCCTTCTTTCAATCCCCGTTGGTATCTTCGAACTGCTCATCGTATCCGTCGCAGTCGGCGACTGGGTGCTGTGGCTCTTCTTCCCTTATCTGGCGTATTTCGCCATCACCATTCCCCTTGTCTATGCGGGGCATCCGAGGATGGGGGGTGGTCTGGTCATCGGTGGCATTATTCTCTCAACGCTGATACTGGTCGGAATCCTGTTCTTTAGCGGGCGCGTTGGCTTGGCGGGCTGAGACTGTCAGCGCGCGCGCGCTGAAGAGTTCCTTGTCCAGCGAATCCGGATGGTAGATGGCTGTCTGATGGTCGTGCTTAGGGCCTGTCTAGCCGAAAAAGACGGCTGATGACTGGACAATACGTCCGAGCGCGCGCTGGAATACCGGCACTCAGCTACGGGTTGACTGTGACCACGACCGAGGAGGAAATAGTGCTGGATCCACTCGAGCTGGAGACCGCGCCACAGTAACGCATAGTCGAGGCAGGCGAAACGGTGAAGACGAACTGGGGCTGAGACTGACCTGACCTGGTGCCCAAGATGGTCGAAGATGAGTTGCACCCCCCGCTGGAACTACCGTACAGAGTAATGGTATAGGGCGCCGAGCCGCCCATCCAGCCTACGCCTATGGAGAGCTGCTGTCCGCTGTTGACAGTCGTAACTGAGGGAGTTACAGTCGCCGGGCTGGGGAGAGACCCTGAACTGTTTGAAGCTGAAGTTACTGTCGTCGTTTGTGTCGTTGGCTGGATAATAGTCTGTGTCTGCGTCTCCGTCGAAGTCATGAATTGGGTGATGGTCGTGGGTTGGTAGTTCGTAACCACGTAGAAGCCAGTCACGCCGATTAGGATGCCAGCAACGAGCAGGCCCGCCGCAATCGCGTTTGAGACTCCTGTCCGCCGCATCGGGATGGTTTCCCTTCTCTGTCTAATACAGCTAATGGATTCGAACCCGAACAGATGGGAATCCTAGCTGGACCATTCGGGAGCGCGCGCGCATCTCTCTGAAGGGTTAAATGAGCGAAAGCGGTTAATTGAATGCTTGAAACCAAGAAGGAGGACTGACGGTTGACGGAGACTGACTTGTTAGTCCTCAAGAACGTATGGTCACTTCACATGGGGAATCGTCAGGGGAATCTGTTTGCGCGCGCGCGCGCCGACAAGTTTGCTCCCTGCGATTTCCACCTGACGGACAACGCGATGTTCGCTTCGCCCACGGCAGAAACTTCAGGGGGAGACTACGGGCTCCTCGAAGGAACGTGGCGAACCGACTATTCGGACATCAAGGGAATCAGGTTGAAGAGAATCAGGCCTAACCGACTAGGCAAAAACGCCACCTACACCCTGAAGATGGTGCATTGGACTGGAAAGGGTCACCATTGGTGGAATACCACCATGGGCTACCTCTTCATGTATGACGAGCAATACCGACTGCTGAAACCTGTCCTTCAGAGCATTCTGACTCTCATGGGGAAGGTAGAATACCCAAAGGACGATACGGGCCTGGACTTCACGGTCTAGGAATGCGCGCGCGGCCTGATGTGATGCCCTAGCTGCATTGACGCTGGCGCGAACTCTTGGTCACGGTTATGTCAAAATGATGGATACTCGTTCGGGTGCTTTCTCATAACTGCGGTACACTCACGACATTCACAGCAAGAGCTAGCAGAACTCCCCCATCGTCTCCCTGAGCATGCGAGCCATGCCCGGAGTGATGAAGGGCTGGAAGGGGCGGTAGTACTTTGGGCCTCTCGCCTTCGCCACCGTCTCCCTGCTGCCGGCGGACACGTAGGACCCGAGGAAGGCCCTCGCCACGCCGCTCATGGCCTCCTCCCGCATTGAGAGCTTCGCTGTGTAGTAGAGGAATTCGGCCACGTCCCACGCCATGTCGCCCCCGGGCACCGACTGTTCGAGGTCGGTGAGGTAGAGGCCGCGGGGCGATACGACTACGTTGCTGGCCTTCGCGTCCCCCAGAGCCAGGCCCGCGTTGTGCACCTTGGCCATGAGGTCGGCGTAGGCCGAGACGTGCCCCATGCCCTCCGAGCCGCCCCTCATCAGCCCGTCTATGACCGCCGAGAGGACCGGGCCGCTGATGAACTCCTTGACCATTATCCTCTCCCCCGGAGCCACAGCCAGGATCGCTGGGACCAGGACCCCGTTCTTCCTGAGGCTCCTCGTCATCGCATATTCTCTGTCGAGCCTGGCCATCGGAGTCATGCTGAACTTGTTGGCTGCGGCTGCCCAGATGCCCAGGAGAGCCCACTTGAGCGAGCGGACGTCAGAGTAGCTCTTGACCACGACCGAGCTTTCGTGGCCCCCGTCGGCGAAGGTCAGGACGCGCGTAGTCGAATAGGGGTCGCCGATGTCGCGTTCCCTCGTCGAATAGGAAGTGAACCCGAGGAGCCCGGCCAGCTTCTTCTCGAGGAGCGACGCGTCGGGGATCATCACGCCCTCCTCCAGCCTCAGCAGAGACCTGGGCTTCTCCAGTTCCGGGAAGGGCCGGGGAGCCTCCCTCATCCGCTTCAGCTTCGACTGTGCTTCCCTCCTGTACACCGAGAGGCCGACTCGCCCGGCGTAGCCGTGGACTGCGTACTGAGTCAGGCCCCGGGTCGTGAGCGAGAAGATCGACTGGACCTGGGTGAACGCGTCTCCTCTCATCTCCTTGGGGACCATCATCACGCCTGCGGGGGACGCTGACAGGATGCCTCGGGTGGCAAGGGATTCGGCAGCGGAGGCGAAGCCTTCCATCGAGATTCCTCGGTTCTCGGCTCCGAGGGGGCAGGTGTAGGTCTCGACATAGCTGTAGAGCGCAGGCGGGTACATCGCGGCCCTCTTTGCGAGCTTCTCGAAGAGGAAGTAGTCGTAGGGGATGACCAGATGCCTGCAGAAGTCGCCGTAGTCGGCAGACAGCTCGAGGAGCGCCTCGGTCATGACCCTCTTCTTGTAGTTGAGCTCGACGCTCATGAAGAGCTTCGGGTTGGCGATCGGCTCGTAGACGTTGAGGAGCCGCCCGACCACGAACTCGCCCAGGTAGGAGGACTGCGCGTCCTGTGCGAGCAGCTGCTCGTCGACGATCAGCGCCGAGGCGGCCACGGGCTCCTCGACGTACCTGTACCTGATCCCTTCGCGGAACCGCTTCGAGACTATGAGCAGGTCGTAGTCGGAGTCAGGGCGGGCGTAGCCGGCGACCTTCGAGCCGTACGCTGCCAACCCTGCTATCGAGGACGGCTCTACCATCGAAGAGGCGACCCCTCCGAGGGCGGAGCGCTCCTCAGCTGTGAGCCTCAAGCCTTCATCTCATCCTCATCTCGTCTTCTCTTCTCTTCTCTTCTCTTCGATCTCTGAAGCCTTCCGGACTACCTCGGGGTCGAACTTGGCCCCGGCGATGACGCCCATTTCCAGTCTGACGCGATTTGCCTCCGGGCCCACCCAGCGGATTGGAAGGTTCTTCGCTATCCAGGAGTCGCTGACCTTCCTGTTCAGGGCAGGGTCTGACAGCTCCGGTTTGAACTTCCGGGTTATCAGGCCGACGAGGGCCCTGTCGGAGTAGAGAAGCTTGGCCGGCACTGTCCTCTCGCTGTCGGCGAAGGACGCTTCGTAGAGGGAAGTGGCGACCTCGTCGCTGACTATGCTCGAGCTCGCGAGCTTTCTGACTAGCTCAACGTAATGGGTGAACTCGTGCGCGACAACGGCGTCCAGCGTCCCCTTCGTGCCGTAGGCGACGAGGGCCGCAGTGAACTGGACGAGGATCGTCAAGCTCCCCGCCGCGGTAGTGGGGATGACCCTGGCGAAGAAGACCCCCATCTGCCCGTACTCGCCTCCTCCCTTCGATACCGGCAGGGTCGGCTCGATGTAGTACTGAGGGTAGCGGAGGCCGCTCGCCTTCTCAACGCGCTCGACGGATCGCTGGACGATGCCCATCCGCAGCCTGACCTTCTTTGCAAGCGCTCGCGGGACCTTCCCCTGGGCCACTGCCTGGTCGAGGAGGATGAGTGGGTCCACGAAATCGCGGTCGTCCCTTCGCACTTAAGAATCTTAGTCGAAGCCCGCGAGTCTGAAGCGGACGGGGGGGTTGCGGTGCGAGACCTCCATGAAGATCTCCGCGTGCACTACGCCGGGCATCTTCCCGATCACGTCGTGGACTGTCCGGTGCAGCTCGTCGAGGGATTGGCCCTTCAGGCTGACGATGACGTCGAAGCGTCCCGTGACCTCGCGGATGACCCGGACCCCGTTGACCGTCTCGATCTCCTTCAGGACCGCCTCCCCCTGCTTCGGGTCGATGTTCAGGCCCGCGAGGGCTCCTGCCTTCATCCCGAGGTGCTCCTCGTTGACCCGGATTGTGAACCTCTCTATGACGCCTCTCTTTCGGAGCCGCTTTATCCTGCTGTAGGCGACCGAGAGGTTGACGCCAAGCCGTGTGCTGAGCTCGGGGACCGAAACTGAGGCGTCTGCGTAAAGAGCAGACAGAATCTTCATGTCGACTTCGTCGAGCCTGGCCATCTTTGGATGCTTCCTGAATTATCGTTGTGAAGGGGGATATTTCAGTTTTTTACGGCTTTTTCTAGACGAATGCGAGGATTTTTGGCTGAATACGGTAAGACAGGACGAAATCCAGGGGTTCTATCTAGGCACTCTTGGGGGCGTCCTCGGCCATCTTCGCGTTGACCTGGTAGATCTCCTCAGTCACAATATTGCCTCTCACGAGCTTCCTCTTCTTGCAGCCTTCAAGTTTGGTCTTCAAGCCCACGCCCCGTGTCAGCAGGACGTACTTCTTGCCGCCGCCCTGGACGTCTCCTCGCATCGGGAAGCCGGCCTTGTCGCTCCCGCCCATGATGACGATCTTGCCGCTGAGACCCATCGGGGTCCCGTCAACGACCTCGCCGACCTTCCTGCCGACCAGAAGCTGCGCGCTGCTGTCCTTCAACTCATGGACCTCCGACTTCCCGGTCTTCGGGTCGGAGAGAACCAGCTTGAACTGCGCCATTCGGGGGCTCCGACAGTGGCGTGAATATAAACAATCAGAAGCCGAAGAGAGGGTCGGAAGGGGTCTTGATCTTGATAGGAGGCATACACACCGCGCGCGCGCTGTGCATGGACACCCTTAAGACAACGTAATCGACGCCCTCAAACATGAATTGCGCAAAATGCGGTAAAGAGATTGCAGCGGGACAAGAAGTCAAGAAGGGCTTCTTGACGAAGAAAAGCTATCACAAGGAATGCGCTGGCTGAAGAACCCCGCCTAATCGGATTCTGTCAAGTTCTCATTCCGCTTCGCGCGCGCTCCCGCGTTGTCCTAGTTGCGTCTCGTGGATATGCACTAGAGAGTGAAGCTGTTGCCCCAGAGGCTGAAGTAATAGCCGTAGTCTTGGCTGTAGACCGCCCCGCTTCCGAGATAGGCCTTGCTAATCGAGGCGTATGAGGGCGGAACGGCGAGGGGACAAAAGACACAATTCTGCGGTATGTTTCCCTTATCATAGACTACGGGGACGAAGAACGCGAACAGAACGACGGCAACGACCGCCAAGATGGCGATTGTCCGTCTTTTCACATGCTCTCAAGGGCTCGGGTGTTATTTCACCCTTGCTTACAATCTGACCGCCGCCCTGATTAACTGCATCCACCTGTTCGCTCCGAGGTTGAGGTCAATCCCCGCCGCCTCTGCTGGGGTCTGTCCGTCCAGGGGCTCATCGGTGTATGAGGTCTTAACGGACCACGAGAACCGAGTATTCGTGCTGGATGATGCCACTAAGCGGGAGCTGCAGCGCAAGTCTGAGGCCTACAGTCTGTCTGAGACCGATGTCAACAAGGTCAACGATGGGTACGTTCAATTCCTGTCCTACTTCGGCCTGAACAAACAGAGCAAGGCTGTTGCTGGCTGTCGTCACACCGTCGCGAGGGTGAAGTGCATGGGGTCAGTTACTCATCGTGGAGTTTACGTTCTTCAATGTCAGTCAAGGGCCTGCCCCAGCGACGATTGGGTTCAGGTGGTGTCGCAGCTTGACGACATGAGGTTCAAACTATACAGAATCTTTGAGGCGATGAAAGAGCCGTTCCATGTCTGGACGGCGGACTTCACCATTGCCTCTGATCTCTGGGACAAGGTTCCTAGGATGAATCTGGCTCGGTTCTGTCAGATAGTCTACGAGTCGATGCAGGAATACTTTGACTGGAAGTGCGGGTTTCCCGTCCAGTTGGGCATGGATGCCGTTCCCCAGTTCTGGCACAGCGATGCGCCGGAGGAAGGATTCTATCCTCATGTTCACGTAGTGGTTCCTAGAATCTTCCTTGAGAAGCGGACTGGCAGATGGCTAGCCAAAGTCTCCATGACGTATATCGAGGAGAAGAAGCTGAACTCGATATGGAGGCGGCGGGTTGAAGCTGAATATGGGAAGTCTCGGGCTCGCGTCGCTGGCGGGAAAGAGGCGTTCTCCTGCCATTTCAACTACATCGACAACTTAGTTGCGTGTGAAAGTCCCCCCAATTCTCCGGGAAACCCTTAGAGGGCGCGGCGCTGGCGAGGCGAGGCGCGGCGAGGCGATTTGAGTCAGCGAACTTTGATTCGGAACGCAAGCAAAGCGAGGTCAGTTTAGGATTGGTCGAAACTGACCCTTTTATCCGCAAGCATCTCAGGCTTTACTTGGCTTGGGTGTCGATGATGTTCTTGTCGATTCTCGTGCTGGTTCTCGACGTGGCATCCATTATACCTGAGAGGACGGCTGGAGGATTGTTGTTCCTGTTTTTCATTATATCGTGCCCTCCTGCTATTCTCCTCTTCTTTCATTGGTGGACATTTACATGAGTCAGAGGACTTTGACGCTTTCCGGCTACGGGGATTCGCTCACAGTTTGGAGAGACAGGCTAGTGGTGAACAAGAAGGAAGAAATCGCGCCGCTCAACAATAACCTCAAGGCGGTCGTGGTAGACACTCACGCGGGTTTCATCTCCTTTGAGGCGATAAAATGGCTGGCCGTTCAGGATATTCCGGTGTTCTTCCTGAACTGGCGGGGCGAGTTGGAAGCGAACTTCTCTCCGTCTTCGCCGAAGGCATATACCGACTTGAAAATCCGCCAGATTCAGGCCGCGCCCGCCCCGCCCTTAGGGTTTCCCGGAGAATTGGGGCGCCCTTCACACACAACTTAGTTGCTATGGGCAAGAGGCTTCGGTATCAGTATCGAGGAATCGCTTGGGATTACAACATCTGGGCTGGGGCGCATGTGAATTTCTCCAAGTGGGATGCTGAATGGGTTCGGTGGTCGTTGACCTATGTTCACAAACGGCATCATTCGTATGGCTTGCTGTCGGCTAGGAACATGAGCCCGAAGTCGAAGTTCATGCAAGGATTGAAGCTGAACCTAGGGACGTATGCGGAGAGGCGGAAGACTCGACGGGATGTTAGATGTCCTCACTGCAATGAGCCAGTGGTATTTGACGCTGAGCATGCATTGACCGAGCGCTTTGGTGATTTGAGTCGGGCGGAGGCCAAGAAGCTGAGCCTTGAGTGGTGGAGAGTGAAGCCGGAGGAGTGGATGAAGAAGCCGCATGACTACGTACCGTATCACAAGAGAAGATGAATTGGACCGTTTACTGTTAAATAGAATGATTGCCCAATCGACGGTTGATGGCTCTTTGCCCAAGATGTGGAAAGGAGGTCATGGCTGATTGGAACTTGTGTCCTAACTGCGGAAACTCTCTTGCTTCAGCCAGTCCCGCTCAGCCCCAATCACCGGCTCAGCAGTCTGTGGTCACGGTCGTAGTAACGAGCCACACCGCTCGTAACGCTGCAATTGCGCTGACATGCTTGCTGGTGATAGGGGGCGTGTTCTTCCTGGCGCCCTTCGTTCCTTACCAAGAGTGCAACTTCATGTTCTGTGGTTCCGCGACGGTTTCTGCCTCTTACGCGATGTTTCACTGCGGCATGGTCTTCAATACACAGATTGGAGGGTATGTGGTATCGTCTGGTGCAAGATGGGTTTGCTGACTTATAGCGCGCGTGGTTTTCGACGCTGAGCCCCTTGGAGCGTCTGAGTCTTGTCTTTTGGTAGACTGTGATTACGGGTTCGTCGGCTTTGAAGGCTTCGTCGGAGACTCGGTCTACTGAGCTGGCGAGGAGGCATTGTAGGTTGTGTTGCGAGTCCTTGCTGCCTTCTACGTCTAGAACCCGTACATTACGTCGCTTAGGCCTTTTATCTTGATTATGTCCTCGAGGGCCTTTATTTCGTCCTCGGTGAGGGAGCCGACGTACTTGGTCCGCAGCATCCGCGCTTCGTGGCTCCTCGGCAGTGTGTAGATCGTGTCCTCCTCCTTGACCTGCCTGCCCAGGGTCGGACCGTCGACCGATATCGCGACCTTGTCCCCCTGCTTCGCTTCAGCGACGGGCTTGGCGTTGTCCTGGATCTGTCCGACCGTCCCGAGCTCGCGACCGTCGCTCGACATCAGCCTCACCTTGGGCTTCAGCAGGCCCGCGAGCACTTCGACCCCGAAGACCGCCGGGTCGTTCCTTCGGAAGAAGGCGCCAGGGAGGACCCTCAGCTTGCACGGGCGTGTCATACTGGAGAGAGCCCCCTTCTGGTCCGATTCCCTCTTGGCGGTGGCCCAGTTCGCGTAGTTGTCGATCACTTCGTAGATGACCCCTGAAACGAAGATCGGCGTGGACCCCACGAACTCCTTCGCCTCAGGCAGGACCTTCGAGTCGAAGCCCAGGATCGCAGCGAGGTACGGGTCGTGCTCCCCGACAACCTCGGCCTCGACGATGTCGTTCTTCGTGATGTCCCCGATGTCCGCCCGCCTCACCGGGATCTCCCTCTCCTCCAGCATCCTGAGAAGGGCCTCCAGCCCGCCTACGCTTGCGGCCCTCACAATCACCCCCATGTTCTCCGTCTTCACGAGGATGTTCGTAAGCTCCTTCTCCATCTCGGTCTTGAGGGCTACGAACTGTGCGTCGGTCTCGAACGAGGCCACCGAGGTCCCTGCGACCACCCCCGCCAGGTCGGCGGAGACAAGCTTGACCCCAGCCGCGGCATAGACGGAATCGACAGGGGTGAACTTGTCGCGAGGGTCCCGCATCTCGTCGAGGGGCTTGGGCATGAACAGGGCCTTCACCTTCGACTTGAATGCTCCGTCTCGCCTCACGAGGCCGATGGAGTCGCCGACGCGCAGCATTCCCTCGGTCAGTATGACGTTCGCAGTCTCTCCTATGCCCGTCTCTTCCTGCATCTCGAGGATTATCCCCTTGCCGCCCCGACCTTCGTCGACCACCCTGAGCCTCCCCTTCAGGAAGTGTTGCGAGAGGCCTATGAGAACAGCCAGGAGTTCTGGGATGCCGATCTTCGCCCGGGCTGAGACCGGGACGATGGTCACCTGCTGGCGGAATTCCTTGACCCTGTAGTAGGCATCCGCCTGGAACCCGAGCCTGGAGAGGCCGCCGACTACGTTGTAAAGCCTCTCCTCGAGCTCGTCGTTCCACGAGGGGGGCTGGTCGCTCATGACCGACTGCAGCGGGCCCTTGCTCCCTTTCCTCCATCCCTTGATCATGTCCACCTTGTTCAGCGCCACCAGGAACGGGACCTTCCGCTGCTTCAGAATGTCGATGCTCTCCAGGGTCTGGTTCTCCAGGCCTTTCAGCACGTCAACGACCACTATCGCAATGTCCGCAGCAGAGCCTCCCCTGAGCCTGAGGTTTGAGAAGACAGCGTGGCCTGGAGTGTCGATCATCAGCAGACCAGGGATTCGAAGCTCGCCTCCCGCCCGGTCGAGGAGTGGGCCGCAGATCTGCTCAAGCGTTTCGAGAGGGAAGAAGCTTGCCCCTATCTCCTGCGTAATCCCGCCGACTTCCCGGGCCTGGACCGCGGTCCCCCTAAGGACGTCGAGAAGGGACGTCTTGCCGCTGTCGACGTGCCCGAGGACGACTACGACCGGCTGGCGCAGCCGCGGGTTCGCTTCCGGCATTGTCACCCAGCCCCTCTCTTATTGCCCCTTCACCCGGCCGATTTGCCGAAGAACGCTGCGTGTTCCTTCCGGAAGCTCTCCGGGGAGTCAGAAGCATGAATTGCGTTGTCGGTCAGCCCTAGACCGAGGTCTCCTCTGACCGTTCCAGCCGCAGCCTCCCAGCTCTTGGTCGCCCCGACCATCCGCCTCACGGTGGCCACAGCGTCTCTTCCCGAGAGGACCGCCCCGACGACAGGGCCCGAGGTGATGAACGAGACGAGCTCTCCGAAGAAGGGCTTTTCCCTGTGCACAGAATAGAAGTCCTCAGCCTGGGCCTTGGACATCGTGAGCATGTGGAGCTTCCTTATCGCGAAGCCCTTCGCCTCGAACCTCTTCAGGATCTCGCCGACCAGGCCGCGCTTGACCGCGTCCGGTTTTACCACGACCAGGGTCTCTTCAGGAGCGCTCATTGCTCCTTGCCCCTTCTGGCCCACTTCAGCTTTCTCGGGTCGCGCCCGAGCTTCATGTCGTTGACCCTGCACTTCAAAGAACAGTAGGATCTAGTGGAGCCGTCGTTCTTTGCAAAGAGGACCCCGGAACCGAGACGGACCTCGTTGCCGCAGAAAGCGCATCTCTTTGGAACATACATCTCAAGCGGACACCCTATCTCCTATTCAGTTCTGAAGCCCTGCGGAGCCATCATATAAAAGCAGTAGGCGGAGGAACTGTTACCTCTTCGTCGGAACCACTCGGAATAGTCTTCCTGTTTGCTTTCGGCGGACGCGCCCTTCTTTAGCGCGCGCGGCAGACCCCGCAGACTTGGCAGGAATCAAGGTCAAGGGAGAGAACAAGTGGAGGACAATCATCCAGAACTCCGCTTTGCGACATCGCCCTGCACTCGCTGAGCAAACATGAGTTCTCTGTCGAAACTCCTCAACTCAGGCTCGGAGCCAAGCCTCTTCACAAACTCTTCTCTCGAGCCCTGCAGGTCTGAGACATACACCTTGAAGGCGTCCGTCAGCAGCTTCTCATGGACCTTGACGAATTCTCCGAAATGATAGTCGCTGTTGCCGCTTGCCAATTCCTTTAGCGCCCCCTCCGTCTCCTTCTCGATTGAACCGATGTCTAGGTCAAGGAGCTCCTTTCCCAGCAGGGCGTCCCCCACCTCAGTCTTGGTCGCTCCCCTCGCCTTCTCGCCATAGTGCGTCAGCACTCGTTTGAACAGACTCAGGACTTGGTCTTTTTCCAACTGCATCAGGGTGAACATGAGACTGCGATAAGGCTTGCCGCCCGCTTCTTAGCTCGCGTCCTTCCAGTCCAGTTTCGTGTCAGTCAGTTAGCAGGGAGCCCGATATCGCATCACGTTAATAGAACCAGCGAACGCAATCTCTTTGAGCCTCTGAGCGCCCGACGAAAGGTAACAGCCTACGGAGATGAGGCGCCCCAATGAAGAGGTAACAGTTCCTTGGCGGAGACTGGCCCCTCAAGGGCCAACGAAGGCTCAAGGACTTGGGCGGTTGAAAATTGAAAACCCCGAGGCGCCTCAGGCGTGCAGTCATGGAATCGGAATCGGATGCGCAGCTCGCGTCCATCCCGCGGTCTTCTTCCGTCTGCGAGCCGTCCATCTCACGATATACAGCATCGCACCCACGAACAGGGCAATGAACGCGCCTTGACCAAGGTTGTAAAGAAAGCTCTCTTTGTCATAGAGGTTCGAAAGGAGACCGAACGCTACGAACATTGCCGCCGACCACAGCACGATGAAGACGTCCGGGTACTCGAACCTGCTTCTGTGCCGCTCTCCGACGGACATGATCTTGGCAAGGCCCTGACGTTTCTTAAGGATTTCTTGAAGATTTCGGGCTCTTACATGCCAATCGCTCTGGAATGACTCCTGAAAGCCGAGATAGACTCTATCTGAGCTTCCTCGCCTCGCGCTCAGTCTCTCGTAGGATCAGCACGTCGGCGAGCTTTATCGGGCCCTTCACGTTCCTTGTCAGGATCCGGCCCTTCTCCTTGCCTTCGAGTATCTTGACTCTCACTTGGGTGATCTCTCCTGCGACCCCTGTCCTCCCAACAATCTGGACGACTTCCGCAGGAGTGAGTGTTTCGACTTCTCGCTTGCTCATGCGGCCTTCTTCAGCCTCGCCAGCTCCTGGGTGACCTGCTCCAGTATCTGACCTCCCTCACCGGCGTCGAGCACAGCCGCAGAAGCCGTCGGCACGTCAATCCCGATCGCAGGCCCGATCTGGTCCTTCGAAGGAACGTAGACGTAGGGAATCTTTCTCTCCTCGCAGAGGACGGGAAGGTGGGCCACGACCTCGGGCGGGACGACGTCCTCGGCAATGACGACAAGCTTCGCAATACCTCTCTCTATCGCCTTCGTCGTCTCGTTTGTGCCTTTTCTGACCTTGCCGCTTCTCGAGGCCTGCCTGAGGACCTCGTACGCGGCCTCGGCGACCTCCTTGGGGGTCTCTATCTTTACGTAGTAGGGCTTTGGGGTCATCTACGCATATCTCCCAGACGCGCCTTCCGTGGCTCCGTTATAAATGGTTAGATGGCGATTCGGGTCGGGTTGCCCTCGGACCGGTCGAAGGCTCCCTCCGGCCGGCCGTGTTGTTCTCGTCGCAGTCCCCTCGCAGGCCGGGACGCCATGACCGTGCTACGGCTGGGTCAGGACGCAGGTCCGGGCTGAGTCCACTCTGCAGAAGCCGAAACGTGGGAACTGGACTATCTCGCCAGGCTTCAATGATGCGAACGCCGATTCAGCGAGTCCCTTCGCTTCGCCGAGGCTGTCCTTGTTGAAGGTGCCATCTTCGCTGAACAGGAGGCCGGGTTCAAGGACCTTCACTTCAACGCCCTCAGGGGTGACCCACTGGAGCTTCTTCATCTCCCTGACGAGTTCCTCGCCCGCGTACCTGGCCTTGGGTTCTGCCCCCGCGGATGTGAGCTCAACGTTGTAGAGTTCCATGAGCCTGAACGCCGTTCCTTTCTTCATGGACATGAGGTCGGACCTGGGCACGAAGAACCTGCCTGACGTCTCGATCTCCCTTACGCCAAGCTTCATCTCTGGGTGGAAGGGGATGGCCACCTTCCTCTTGGGCGCCCCCTCGACGCTCAGCTCGACCGGGTCTGGGACGAAGAAGACGCGCTTCGAGCGGGGGTCGAGGAGCTTCCTGTTGACCGAGAGCAGGATGCTCCAGTCGTATTCGTGCTCCGACTTCGTGTACCCGACCTGGAGAGTGAATCCCCGTATCGCCTCAGGGATCACGCCCCTCCTCTTGAGCCCCTCGATGGTCGGCATCCTCGGGTCGTCCCATCCCGAGACGAGCTTCTCCTCGACCAGGGGCCGGAGAAGCCTCTTCCCGACTGGCGTTCCCTTGAAGTTGAACCTCGAGAACTGGATCACGTCGATGGCCCGGAAGCCAAGAGCTTCACGGATCTGCCTCTGAAGCTCGATCCTGAACTCCGAACTCCGCAGGACGTGGGTGATGCCACAGACCTCGTCCTCGACGGTGTTGGCGAGGTCATAGGTCGGCCAGAGGGTGTACCTCTCTCCGGTGACTGGATGGGCTTTCTGTATCACCCTGAAGAGGTTCGGGTCGCGTAGGGAGTAGTTCAGGTTCTGCATGTCCCCCTTGAACCTGATGACGGACTCCCCTTCGCTGACCTTCTTCGCCAGCATCTTCTCCCACACGGCCAGACTCCTCTCGATGGGAGCGCCCCTGTGCACGCAGGCCTTGCCTTCGAACCTGAGCCGTTTGACCTTCTCTTGGTCGCAGGAGCAGGAGTATGCCTTGTCTTCCTGGATGAGCCTCCTTCCGTATCCGTAGATCAGGTCCATATCGTCGGAGACGTTCTTCTCGTGGTCCCACCTTATCCCGAGCCACTTGATCCCTTGCCTGAAGCTTTCGTAGTATCTCAGGGCGACCTTCTTCGGGTTCGTGTCCTCGAACCGGAGCCAGAGCTCGCCGTCGTAGGTTTCTGCGTAGATGTAGTTTATCGTGAAGGCCATGGCGTGCCCTATGTGCATGAAGCCCGAAGGCTCGGGCGGAATCCTGAAGGCAGTCTTGCCCTTTACGGCATTGGGAAGAGGGGGAAGGCCCACCCGACCCACCTTCTCAGTCGGCTTCTCGGCGCCCGGGTACCTCTCCTTCAGGAGAGCCTCCTGCTCTGCCACACTAAGCTGGTTGACTCGCTCCACCGCGGACTTGACTGCCTTTGTGACCTCGTCAGCCGCGTGCCTGAGTTCCGGGAACTCGGCCAAGACCCTGCCCACGACGGCCCCGACCTCCGCCCTTCCGCCGTGCCGGGTGGCGTTGAGCAGGGCCCCAGCCTCAATCGAGGCAAGTGCCTCGTCTGAAATCCCCGCCCTCCTTTCTACCATTCCCGCCCGACCGCGAAGTTTGCGAAAAGACTGAGGAGGGTCGCGGCCTCGGCGTCACCCTTCCACGAAATGTCCCCCAGAACCTCGACCGCCTCCTTCATCAGTTCGGCCGCCTTCTTCCTCGCGTACCCGACCGCGTCATGCTTCTCAATCAGGGAGAGCACATACGACACGTCTGCAGGAGTCTTGGCAGCCCTTTCCTTGTTCATTATGGAGATGAGCTTAGCCTTCTCGTCAGGCTCGACTCTCCCCAGAAGATGGAGGACAATCAGGGTCCTCTTCCCTTCCAGGATGTCGTCAGATCTTTCCTTTCCGTACTTCTTCTGGTCGCCGACTAGGTTCAGGGTGTCGTCCTGTATCTGGAAGGCGACCCCTAGCCTCAGGCCGAAGTCCTTCAGCTTCTCGAGCACCTCTTCTGATGCGCCGGCCACGATCGCGCCGAGCCTGCACGGACCAGCCACCGTATACCAAGATGTCTTCTTTGTGCACATCTCGTAGTAGTCCGACTCCTGCAGGTCCCACCTCTTGTGCCCGACCCACCCCAGCTCCATGTGCTGGCCTTCGGTCGTCTCGTTGATCATCTTGGAGAACTCCTCCATTATCCTGATCGCCTTCTCCGGCCCTAGAGTCTCTCGGTTCAGAGAGAGTGCACCCCACATGCGAGCGTGGAGCGCATCCCCCGCGTTCAAGGCGAGAGGCTCGCCGTACATGCGGTGGAGAGCGGGTCCGCCCCTGCGCAACTCAGAACCGTCCTCGATGTCGTCGTGTATCAGGATCCAATTCTGGAAGAGCTCAACGCATGCCGCCGTAAGCAGCGCGTCCTTACCGTCTCCCCCAGCGGCCCTGCAGGTAGTCACGCATAGGAAGGGCCTCATGCCCTTCGCGGGTCGCGAGGGGTAGTCCCGCATCATCCTGTAGAGGAGGTCCACCTCGGCGACCGGGCTTGACTTTGGCAGCAGGTCCTCCAGGATCAGGCTGTCGACCATCGACTTCACGCGCTTCATTTCGACCTGAAGGTCTGCCAAGACTCTTCACCAGGGTCGGTTTCACTCAGGACCTCACGACTGTCCCGTAGAACTCGAGGCCTCTCAGGGCCTTCGAGAATTCGTTCCGCCTGTAGCCGGACACAAAGCAGACCATTGGGCCGAGGGCAGCGACCTTGGCCGCGACTTCGAGTTTGAGCTTCATCCCCCCTGTGACGTCTTCGCCCTTGGAGACCTGCATCCTCCTGATCTTCGACGGCGACAGCTCCGGGATGATCACCCGTGTCCCCTCCTCGTAGACCCCGTCAGCGTCCAAGGCGAAGACGCATCTCTCCGGTTCAAGGATCTTGGCTAGCTCGAGAATCATCAGGTCTCCAGAGAGGATCTTGAAACCAGCAGGCGTTAACACAACGTCCCCGAAGGTGACAGGAGTTAGGCCAGACTTCAAGAGGCCGCGCAGCCACTGCGAAACCGGCGCCCTTCCCGCCTTCACAACGGCGTCGAAGGGCGAGAAGGAATAGGGAAAGAGCTTGTTTTCCGCAAGAGTCCTGCAGAGCAGGCTGTTCAAGTCGCACATCGCCCTCCTCGTCTTGGAGACGGCGGCTGCGTTCGCCGCGGCCTCGTCAGAGGATATTCCTTGCTCCTTGGCAACGACGTGACCGAAGGAACCGCCCCCGTGAACCACCAACACCTTCTCGTCAGATGAGGCGATCTCCTCTGCGAGAGCCGAGACGACGTCAGACCTGTAGGAGAATGGCTTCGACTTGTCGGTTATGACCGAACCTCCCAGCTTCACTATCACCGCTCTAGCCAACTTTTCACTCCATCGACGGGGATTTCAACTCGGAATGCCTCGAAGCCCCGCCCTCTGAGCCCCGAAATGATGCTTTTCTCCTTTCCCCCCGGAGCGACCGCGATGACGCTTCCGCCGCCCCCTGCTCCTGTGAGCTTGGCACCATAGGCTCCCAGGGAAAGGGCGAGGTCGACGAGCCTGTCCAGGGGTCTGGTGGAGACGCCGAGCATAGAGAGAACTGCGTGGTTGAAGCTCAGCAACCTCCCGAGGCCCTTCATATCGCCCTCGGCGAGCCTTTTCGCTGCCATCAGGCTGACCTCGCTGGCCGCCTCTGTGAGGCCGCCGAAGAGGCTCGGAAAGGTCTCCTTCACCCCGGCTACCCTACGGATCTGGCGCTTTGTGCTCCTCTTCTTCCCCGAAAGGGCGACGATCAGAGACCTCTGCCCCTTGAAGGACACCTTCTTCGGGGTGCTTCCGGGCCTGAAGAGGACCACCCCTCCTATGGCACACACAGCCGCATCGACGCCCGAAGGGCGGCCGTGGACTTCCCTCTCGCCCACCATGGAGAAGCGGATGATGTCCGACGCTTGAAGGTCGAGGGAGCGAAGCTTTGCGACGGCCGCTGCTACGGCGACCATCGTCGAGGCCGAAGAGCCAAGACCGGCCCCCCCAGGGACCTGCGACCTCACCGAGACCGTCAGGCGGGGATTGAAGGAGAACTCCTTGGCCATGGCCTCCACCACCCCTGCAATTGGGTGGAGGCCTGAGTTGCGGGTGCTTGAGACCCTGTCAGAGATTACACTGAAACCGGCGGATTCGCTGACCTCGACCCTGACCCTGCGCGGGAGCGCCGCTGCCAGCGCCCAGGCGCCGTGGACGACGAAGTGCTCGCCAGTGATGATGGCCTTGGACGGCGCCTCTGCAATCGCTTTCATCGGCTACACGAATCTTAGTGCCGCGTAGCCCACGACTTGGTTATTATCCCCTGTGGTGTCGCCGCTGGTCGCGTACTTGAGGAGCTCCCCTTTCTCGAGGCCGAGAGCACGGGAGGCCTCCATCACGGTCGCGATCGGCCCGAATCCGCAGGCGGTGACCTGTAGCCTGTCGAGCGTTGAGTAGAACGAACCCACGTCCATCCTCTTCACCTGATCGATAAGGGCTGTGTCCTTCTCCCTCGCTGCAGCTGCCGGTTCATAATGTGTGAGGTCCGAAGAGGCGACGAGGACAGCTTTCCTGCCTTCGACGACCTTGACCAGAGACTCCGCAACGGTCCGGGCAGTCTCGATGTCCTGAAAGAGGAAGGAGACGGGAAGGATCGGGACCGAATCGCCGTAGATCTGCTGCAGGAATGGGAGTTGGACCTCCAGCGAGTGCTCTATCCTGTGGGCTTCGGGGTCAAACGCGACGATTCCGGAATCCCGCACCAGCCTCGAAGCAGCCTCTTCGTCGACTTTCATCCTCCCAAGGGGAGTCTCCCACTCTCCCTCCCTGAAGGTCGCAACCCCGCTTCCGACCCCGTAGTGGTTCGGGGCCACGATGACTATCAAGTCCGGGTCTCGGAGGGAGGAGACGTGCAGGTAGCTGTGGGCGGCCACGGGCCCCGAGTACTCATACCCGGCATGAGGCGATACGACCGCGACGATGCGTGCATCACCGGGCGGAGCGGGAGGGACATGGCCTGGTCCGAGGGGGTGAAGGTAGCAGTTGTTCACCATCGACAAGAGCTCAGACCTGGCAGAGGGGTAGAACGAACCCGCAACGGCGGCTCTCCTAAGCTTCATGAATCCGAACGGGTACGCGGGTCTGATATACGCTGTTCTGGCGGCTCGGGTTTCGGCTCTTCCTCGATCTTGGTCTCGAAGTCCTCTATAGAGTACTTCATGGGTTGGTCAGCTTCGAGCAGCCGTGCATGGGTCAGTGTCGCCCTGGCGAGGAGCCAGAAGATTGCTGCGATCGCTTTGCGGCCCCTGTTGTTCCCGGGGATTACGAGGTCTATGTCGTCGGTGACGTTGTCTGTGTCGCAGACGGCTATGACTGGGACACCCTGGCTCCCTGCCTCTACTATGGCTTGGGTGTCGGACATCGGGTCGGCGATAATGACCAGCTCAGCGTCGAGATGGCCGGGGTACAGGGGGTTGGTGAACGTTCCCGGCATGAACCTCCCGATCAGGGGCATGGCCCCGGTCAGCTCGCAGAACTTCTCGACCGCCATGGCGCCGTGTTCTCTGCTGGTGTAGACGACTGTGTTCCGGGTGCCTGCCGAGGCGATGAACTTCCCAGCCACATCAATCCTCTGCAGCGTCTTGGAGTAGTCGATCATGTGGAGGCCATCGGGCCTGGGCCTGGTCGTGAATGGCTCCATCGTCTTCGTCCTGACCGGTGTCCCGATGCGGATGCCAGTGGCAAGAAGGGCCTTCTCGCTCAGCTGATGCGCGACCATCTTGTCGGCGGAGCCCGCTTCGTCGTCTTCAATTAGGGACAATGTGGAGTCTACCTCACAACTACTACAGGTCGGGCTTCCTGCTGAAGAACGGAAGGACCTGGTCGATGACGTCGACTGATGAAATCAGCATGCTTCTGCAGCAGTATCTCTTCAGTCCGAGGTCGTCCAGCACCTTCGCCGGCTCCTCTCCTTCTCTGACCCTCGACTGGAAGGATGTGAACTTGTCCCCGATCAGGTTTCCGCATGTGAAGCAACGGATTGGTATCATCATATCTGGTTACCTGTACGACTTCTGCCTCTTCCGCCTTGCTCCAGGGCCTCCAAACTTCTTCGGTTCCGCCTGTCTTGGGTCGCCCGAAAGCAGGTATTTATTGTATGCATTCATTCTTTCTCTGATTTCGTTCCCTCTCACCTGGTCGACGAAAGCCCGGGCTATCGCCATCGCTGCGGCATCGGCCTGCCCCATGAACCCGCCGCCTGAGACGCTGACGTCGACATCGTACTTGTCCCTGATCCCCCTGGCGATCGAGACCGGACCGAGCAGAAGAAGCCTCGCCGGCTCCGGCTCCCAGAGCTCGACCGGAATGCCGTTGATCCTGATCCTTCCTGCTCCCGCCTGAATCGCAGCCGTCGCCCTCGCCGTCTTCCGCGCGCCTGAGTACAGCTTGGGGGCCTTCTTCACCGGTGCCTTCGCCGTCGGGTTGACCACAGCTACTCGTTCCACCCGAGCGTCTTCGAGAGCTCTTTCATCGTGACATAGACTGGTACCGGCCGGGGGGCCGTCGTGTCCTTGAACTGGGTCAGCTTTGCCACATCGACGCCATCCGGAAGGCCTACGTAAACCCTCAGCCTCTTCATGGCCAGGACTCCTTTGGCCTTCTTTCTGGGGACCATCCCCCTGACCATCCTTCTCAGGATGTTGTCAGGCCTGCGGGGGTGAATCGGGCCGTAGATGGGGTTGACATGGCTCGCGATCTTGAGCTTCTCCTTCCACTGCTTCACCACTGAGGATCTGGAGCCTGATATCA
Source organism: Nitrososphaerales archaeon (assembly GCA_050012055.1). Taxonomy (GTDB): domain Archaea; phylum Thermoproteota; class Nitrososphaeria; order Nitrososphaerales; family Gagatemarchaeaceae; genus UBA183. The sequence goes on along the minus strand of JBEKHX010000002.1, from coordinate 193,067 downwards.
GAGACTTCTCCGCGTTGACCACGACGACCCTCCTCCCTGAGATCAAGAGCTTGGCGACCCTTGACGAGAGCCTTCCGGCGATCTGGTTGGTCGCGTCCACGTAGATTGTGCCTTCACTGGACAAGTCTGACACCGCTCCCTTCTGGATACTTCTTGAGGAACTGTTCTACAGAGAGGGCGGACCCGCCGACCGCCTCCAGCTTGGACCGGGCGCTCGCTGAGAAGGAGAACGCGCCGACCACAAGCTTCTTGTCGACGATGCCTGTGCCGAGGACCTTCCCCGGGACGAAGAATGCCTGACCTTCCTCGGCCATCCTTGACACCTTGCCGAGATTGACCTCCACTCTTGTGCCTTCGGGCCTGGAGAGGAGTTCAGCGGCGACGGTCCAGATTGGTGCCTTGCGCTCCTTGCCCGCCCTTTCCAGCATCACTGACGCCTGTCTATGGAGAGGGTTGGACGAGGTCATGCTGCGGCCCCTCCTACAGAAACCTGAATCTCCCTGAGCTTCTTTTCGAGCAACTCTATCGCCTTCGTGATTATCTGTCTTGCAGGGAGGCCCCCTGCCGACTCGACCATGAGGTTGTAGACTCCCTCGCCCTTCCCCTCGACGAGCACTGCGACCGTGCATGGTTGCCACTTCGCATGCTCCTTGCCCTTCCCGAGCCGGGCGTATGCCTCGAGCTTTACCGACTGACCCAGTGCGAGTTTCACAAGAGGGATGGACTCGCTGACTGGCCTGACTTCCCTGTCTTCTGACACCAGGTCGCTCGAATAGACGGTGGAGACCTTATCCTTGCCCTTCGCGTCGAGGACGAAGAGGACCCTGCACTTGTGGCAACCCAGAGGGTTCCCGCAGTCGCAGTCTTCAGGTAGGTTATACCTGTCCAGGTCTGTCTTGATCGGTATCATCCCCAGCCTGTGGGCGAGGAGTTCGTCGTAGAGCACGGACGAGTTCTCCAGTATGACCACGTCGTCGATAGCCATTGCGGGCACCTCGGCGATGCAGAAGCGCCTCACCGCATTGGCGTAAGACCGGTCGATCCCCTCAAGCTGAAGCGTGACCGAGTTCGCAGTTTCCCGTAGGACCTTGACCTTAAGCAACGACCACACCGATTGGATTGCGATACATATTCATGAAACGCCGTGTTTCGCGGGTTGGGAGTGAGTTGTGGTTAAAAAGTTTTAGCGGGGCCTCGGGCCGTCCGGGGCGACAGGGCTTCTAACCTACTTTCTGTCAGGATGAGAGCCTTCAAGATTTATAACGTCAGAGTGACGGGCAGGTCTGGAATATGTCGGCAGCGGGAGATTTCAGGCACCTAGTCAGGATTGCCGGGAGGGACCTCGACGGGACCAAGAAGCTCATTGTTGCGATCTCCGACCTGCGGGGGGTCGGCTACAACTTCGCGAGCGTCGTGACCTCCAGGATAGGTCTCGACCCCAAGGCAAGGCTCGGGACACTTAGCGAAGACCAGGTCCGCGAGGTTGAGAAGGCCATCCAGAGCGCGACGAAATCATCGCTTCCTGCGTGGTACTACAACAGGAGGAACGACCCGGATACCGGGGAGACGAAGCAGCTGCTGGGTTCAGACTTGGATTTCGTGATCAAGGGTGACATCGATGACGAGAAGAACATGCATAGCTGGAAGGGCGTGAGGCACGGCCTCGGTCTGAAGGTCAGGGGTCAACGCACAAGGACGACAGGCAGGAAGGGAAGGACGGTGGGCGTGAGGAAGGCAGCCCTCATTGCTGCGGCGAAGGAAGCCGGGGAAAAGAAGGAAGAGAAGTAGTAGTTGGGAGACCCGAGAAAGGCCAGGAAGCAATACAGTCGTCCGCGCAGCCCTTGGAGGGCTGACCAGTTGGCGCAAGAGCTGTACCTGCTTGGCACATTCGGGTTGAGAAACAAGAGAGAACTCTGGAAATCACAGACCCATCTGAGCTCGATAAGGAAACAGGCGAGGACTCTCCTCGCGGCTACGGAACAGGTCAGATTGAGGGAGGAGAGGAAGTTGCTCGACAGTCTGAGAAGCAGCGGGCTGGTCACAGAGACTGCGACGCTCGATGACATCCTGAGCCTTACGGTCGAGGACCTACTGTCGAGGAGGCTTCAGACGATGGTTTTCAAGAAGGGAATGGCGGTATCGCCACTTCAGGCGAGGCAGCTGATCGTGCACGGCCATGTAACAATTGGGGAAAGGGTGATCACAATCCCAGGATATGAAGTCGGACATGATGAGGAGGGTACTGTCGTGCTCAGGAGGACGACGGAGGGAACCGCTTCTGCCCCGGAGGCGGTGGCAGCGGGTGCTCCTGCTGCGGAGGTTAGCGTTGAAGTCAAGGAGGAGGCGGTGGCCCAGCCGCCTGTGCCCGGGGAGTGAAAGTGATTGGCGTCTGAAGAAGAAATCGCGAGAGACCGCTGGGGTGTCGTGCATATCTACTCGAGCTACAACAACACAATCGTCCATATCACTGACCTGACCGGCGCCGAAACGATTTCGTTCTCGTCAGGAGGCAGGCACGTGAAAGCCGACAGGTTCGAATCGTCGCCCTACGCCGCGATGCGGAGTGCTTCGGCTGCCTCCGATGTGGCGAAGGGGAAGGGCATCAACGCAGTTCACATCAAGGTCCGGGCTGTCGGGGGAACAGGCCCGAGGACCCCGGGGCCGGGAGCACAGGCTGCCATCAGGGCCATCGCAAGGGCGGGGTTCAGGATAGGAAGGATTGAGGACGTGACACCAATTCCTCACGATACAACCAGGAAGAAAGGCGGCCGCAGGGGAAGAAGGGCGTAGGCCTCACGCACGTTTCAGTAGTTCTACAGAGTCGACCTTTCCGTCGCCGTCCCTATCGGTGCCTCGGAGGAGGCAGGCGTATCGGCCTGAATTGTATCTCTGGAAGAGCAGGTCTGCGAAGTTGCATATCCCGATGATGGCCGCCTTGGTGCCGGCGACCGTCAGTCCGGCTGCGAGGACGCAGGTCTTGCCAGCATCCCACGGATTCTCGATCTTGGCAACGATACAGTCAAGCTCAGAGTTGTAGGACCTGCCCTGGTCGTCGACTATTGAGCCCCAGAAACCCCCCTGTTTGAACCTAAAAGAGAGGTACTGATTGAGTTCTTCAGAGATGACGTTGGTCCTCGGGCCCCCGACAACTATCAGATTCGAGCCCCTCAGGTGTTCCGCCTTCACGTCTACGTCTAGCTTGACCGGAAAGCACCCAGGAAGTGAAACGAACTGCCCGAGTGCAAAGCCCAGCTGGACGGCGTAGTGCCCGTCGCGGGCTTGGGTGCCGGTCGCCCCGTGCGGGAGAGGTGAGCCGACGACTATCCACCCGTCGAGTTCGCCGTCGCGGAGGAACTCCTTGAAGAAGCGTCCCAGTGACCTCGACCTAGTTGAGGCTTGCAGTGTCGGCAACGGCTCGCCCCGGACCTGGAACTCGACGGCGTACCCGTCCGAGGACAGCGCGAACAGGTTCGCCTCCCCTCCACGTATCGATTCGCTGCTAATCCGGGTGATCAGGCCCGCCTTCTCAAGGCGGCCGACGTGATAGTAGACGGTCTGGTGGTAGGTCTTCAGTGTGCGGGCGATTTCAGCAGGATAACGGGGGCCAGTCGCGAGCAATGCGAGGATTCTTTGGCCGACCTTCCCAGATGCTGGCCTAAACGTCTCAGGCTTCTCCGACACGAGGACGCGTTTCGCCATGCGCTCCCTCGACTTCGGGTCGAAAAGCAGGCCTTCGTGCATGACTCCGCTCGGGCGCCCGACCACTAGAAAACAGTTTTGCATGGTGGGCAATATGGTGAAGTGCTTGGCGGAGCAAGCATTCAGAACCTATCATGCATGGTAGAGAAAAGCGCTTTGCGGACCTTATTACCCTGGGCCCCGAAACGCCGACCATGTGCGGGATAGTGGGCTGCGTCGCAGAGGAGCCGGTCTCTGGCATCCTGCTGGACGGGCTCCGGAGGGTCGAGTACCGTGGATACGACTCGGCTGGGATGGCGACAATAAACAACGGAAGGCTCAGTGTCCGCAAGGGCGCAGGACGAATCAGTGAAATCGAGGGCAGGAAGAGACTCTCTGGACTGAAGGGCAGCTCCGGGATGGCTCACACGCGGTGGGCGACCCACGGAGGGGTCACTGACCGCAACGCGCACCCCCATACTGCGTGCAATGAGACTGTTGCCGTGGTTCACAACGGAATAATCGAGAACTACCTTCCGCTGAAGAAGGGCCTGACATCCAGGGGTCACAGGTTCAAGAGCGAAACAGACACGGAGGTGATTGCACACCTCATCGAGGAGGAGTATGCAAAGACCAATGACCCGCTCAAGGCGACGATTGGAGCGACTAAGAAGCTCAAGGGGCAGTACGCCATCGCCGTGCTCTTCCAGGACAGACCGGACGTCATGATCGGTGCCCGGAAGGACGCCCCGCTCGTAGTCGGGGTTGGCGACGGGAAGATGTTCATCGCCAGCGACGTGCTGGCCTTCATCGAGCACACGGACAGGTCCGTCTTCCTGGACAACCTGGAGACGGTCGAGATCACGAAGGATGGACTGAAGATCGTCGGGAGAGACGGAAGAGAGGTGAAACGCAGGCCTACCCAAGTGGCCTGGGAGCTGTCTGACCTCTCCAAGACCGACTATGCCCACTACACGCTCAAAGAGATCAACGAGCAGCCGCAGACGGTGGTCGGAGCGTCCGTGCAGGAGCCGGAGAGGGTCGCCGAGTTCGCCGGTGCGCTGAAGAGGGCGAAGTCGCTCTTCATCACAGGCTCGGGGACCAGTTACCATGCGGGGTTGCTCATGAAGTCTAGGCTGAACCAGGAGGCGGGTATCAGATGCGACGCTGTGGTTTCGGGCGAACTAAAGGAGCATGCAGGGTTCCTAGGCAAGGGGTCGGTCGTAGTCGCCTTCTCCCAGAGCGGGGAGACCGCGGACGTGCTCGAAGCCGTCAAGAAGGCCAGACGGCGAGGTGCGAAGATTCTTTCGATCGTCAACGCAGCCGGGTCGACGCTGGCGAGGGAGAGCGATCTTGTCCTGCTGCTCAACTGCGGGCCCGAGGTCGGAGTCGCCGCGACGAAGAGCTTCACAGCACAAGTGGTGGTAGCCAACATGGTTGTGGATGCCGTCCTCGGGAAGAAGAGAACAGATGGGATAGAGGAGCTCTCTGAGGCAGTAACCAAGGCCTTGGGGACCGAGAAACAGATCAAAGAAATCGTGCAGAGGTACAGCAACAGGTCCGACTTCTACTTCGTGGCGAGGGGGTACCAGAGCCCGGTCGCGCTCGAGGGCGCGCTCAAACTGAAGGAGCTCTCGTACATACACGCCGAAGGGATGCCCGCGAGCGAGCTGAAGCACGGGACGCTTGCTCTGATTGAAAAGGGGACTCCTGTAGTTGTCATAAACCCTTCCGGGGAAAACCACGCCGATTCCCTTTCAAACTCTGAGGAGCTGAAGGCGAGGGGGGCGGATCTGATAGGGGTCTCGGACGTCGCGGATGAGGTCTACAGGTACTTCGTGCCTGTGCCCAAGGTGCAGGCGAAGTTCATGCCCGTCGTCGAGGTGGTTCCGCTTCAGCTCTTGGCCTACCACTTCGCGCTGGCACGAAAGAACGACCCGGACTACCCGCGCAATCTGGCGAAGTCAGTAACGGTCAAGTAAGCAAAGCAATTAAGCGGTTTCTGCGACAGCACTGCGTGGCATCAAAGAAGGACATCCTCTCAAGACCTGTGGCCACCATCGAAGTAGGCAAAAAGAGCATCTCCGATTTGTTGGAAGAGATGGCTCAGACTGGTTTCCAAGGGAAGAAGCTTGGGGAAGTCGCGAACATATGGGCCGAGATGGCCCGGCAGAAGGACCTGACGGTCTTCCTAGGTCTGACGGGGTCGCTCAGCACGACCGGACAGTGGAAGATAATCAGGTGGCTGATAGAGAAGAGGTACGTCGACGTCCTAGTGAGCACCGGAGCCAACATCTCCGAGGACATACTAGAAGCACTTGGCTACCACTACTACCAAGGGACATGGCTCGCCGACGACGAGGAGCTCCTGAAGCTCAAGATTGACAGGTTCTACGACGTGTATGCCGACGAACTTCAGTACAGGAAGCTCGAGAATACCATCTACAAGTTCGCGAAAACACTCGACGAAGAGACGACCTATTCGACGAGAGAGTTCCTCCACCAGTTCGGAGAGTACCTCTCGAAGAAGGGCATCAACAGCATCGTCGCCGCCGCGTACGAGGCCAAAGTTCCGGTCTACTCGCCGGGGCTCATCGACAGTGGATACGGAGTGGCCCTCAGCCTTCTCAGGAGGCAGAAGGGGAAGCTGATCAGGCTGGACCAGACCAAGGATATGGAGGAGCTGGCGCAGATAGCCGAAAGGACCAAGCGGACAGGCGTCGTCTATCTTGGCGGAGGTGTGCCCAAGGACACGATCCAACTATCCACGATAATCAAGTCACTCGCGCGGGGAGGAAAGGAGGAGACTCCGCACGAATACGCCCTTCAGATCACGGCTGACAGCCCTCAGTGGGGAGGCCTGTCCGGGTGCACGCTAGAGGAAGCAATCAGTTGGGGGAAGATCTCCTCAGCTGCGAAGAAGGCCACGCTGTACGCGGATGTGACTCTCGCCCTTCCCCTCATCGTGCATGCCCTCAACGAGAGAGTGAAAAGGAGGAGCTACCCGCCCGACCTCGGCTGGGTCTTCAAGCTTTAGACCGCATCAGCTCTGCGACCACCCTCGGACATTGGTGGGCCATCTGGGGTGCTGCGCCGAGGTAGGATTCGGCCCGTTTGATAGAAGGGGCGAACTTACCTTTCTCAAACATCGACTTCACCTTTTCGTACCCCCGTTCGTCTCCCTTGAGCCTCATCGAGATCTGCTCGGCTTCGGCGTAGACCTCCGGATGATTCGAGAGGTCCCGCCCCATCGTCGCTCTTTCGACATTCATGGAATCGAGCGAGCCAATCAGCCTCGAGCAGGCTACGAGAGAATGGCCGAGTGCCTGCCCTACCATGCGTCGAATGACGGAGTCTGAAAGGTCGCGCTGCATCCTAGTCATCTGGAGCCTGTATGCGAGGAGAGGCAGCAGCGAGTTGGAGATTTCAGCCTGTCCTTCCGCGTTCTCGAGGTCGACAGGGTTGACCTTCTGAGGCATTGTCGATGAGCTGACCTTGCCGGGACGGGCGAAGTGGACGTAGTCGAGGGTCTGGTAGAGCCAAAGATCGCGCGAGAGCGAGATCATCAGCTGGTTGATGTTCATGACATAGTGGAGTATGTCAGAGAGCCTCTCGCCGGGGACTATCTGGGTCGAATAGGCGGCGGCATCAACCCCCATTCCGGAGACGAAGCGGTCAAGGACCTTCCTCCAGTCCCTTCGCCCCATCAGCGAGAAGGATGCGTAGGTCCCGACTGCTCCCGAGAACTTCGCCATGGGCTTCATCGACTTCAATAGAGAAACGCGTTCCGCGATTCTTACGGCGAAGACTGCCATCTCCTTGCCAAAGGTCGTGGGTATTGCCGGCCGGCCGTGCGTCCGAGCCAGCATCAGCGTCCTAGCCTCTCGCCTGGCTATCGTTGCCAGCTTCGTCGCCAGGCTTGAATACTTCGGTACCATGACCTTTTCCAGGGCGGAGCGGAGCAGGAGGGCGAAGGCCAGGCTGTTTGTGTCTTCGCTGGTGAGCCCGAGATGGACGTACGGCCCCAGCTCGCCGGCGCCGGCGCGCTTGAGGGAGTCTCTGAGGAAGACCTCGACGGCCTTCACGTCGTGGCCCAGGTCTGCTTCCAGGGCCTTCACCTTATCCATCGAAAGTGAAAGCTTGGGGACGCTTCGGTTCGGTGCGACGCCCAGTTCTACGAGCAACGAGAGGTAGGCAAGCTCGACGCGGACTCGCTCTTCGGCGAGCGCCCGCTCCGTCATGTACCTGGCCAGAGGTTCGGCCTCTTCCCTGTACCGGCCGTCTATGGGAGAAATTGAATCATAGTTCAATTGTCCTCGACCTCTCCTCGCCGTGCGAGACCAAGCTAACGCGGACTCTCAGCGCTGCTTCAAGGTAGTCGACGAGCTTCTTCGCCTGGGCGGGCAGCTCCCTGTCGTACTTGGCGCCGTGCATGGAAAACGGAGACTCGTATACGGGTTCAACTTCGTGCAAATGCCCGAGCGAACGTTGGAAATCACCGGTTTCGGAGCCCAAGTGGCGATATGCGATGCACACCCGGAACTCCTTCACCTCCGAGAGGACGTCGAGCTTGGAAATCGCGATGTTCTTCACGCCGTTGAGCGTGATTGCATATCTGAGAGCGACGAGGTCGAGCCAGCCGACCCTCCTGGGCCTCCCAGTCGTTGTTCCATATTCGTTGCCCACGGACCTGATCTGGTCCGAGGTGGAGCCCTTGGTCTCTGTAGGGAAGGGTCCGTTCCCCACCCTGGTGGTGTAGCATTTCATTACGCCAAGAGGCTCCCCGGCCTCGGAGGGGGGTATGCCCAGGCCGGCAGGGATGTAGCTGGCGACCGTGTGCGAGCTCGTTACGAACGGGTAGGAGCCGTGGAGAAGGTCCAGCAGGGCGCCCTGAGAGGCCTCGAAGAGGACTGAGCCCCCGGCGTTCCCGATGTCGACAATACGCGAACTGACGTTACCCACCAACCCGGCGAGGACCCGCTTCGAGTCCTCTATCCAAGCAGGAAGACCGGTCGGGTCTACGCCCAGTAGTGAATAGAACTGGGAGGACGCAGCGGAGTCATGGTCATCCAACAGGTCCGATGCGCGCAGGGCGAGGCGCAGGGCTCTCATGGCGTATGCAGGGCCGATTCCTCGTCGCGTCGTCCCTATCGCCGAACCACCTCTCATCTGCTCAAGGACAACGTCGAGCTCCTTGTCGAAGGGCGAGACCAGCGAGCACCTCCCGTCAATCAGCAGCTTCCCCCTAACTCTGTCAGGCAGGAGGGACAGCTCCTCCCGGAGGACGACAGGGTCCAGGGCGACCCCTGCCCCGATTAGAAGCTCCCTGTCCTTCAGCACCCCCGACGGCACAAGGTGGAACGTGTGCTTCTTCTTGCCAATCACTACTGTGTGGCCTGCGTTGCTCCCGCCGTTGAACCTAGCGACCGCGTCAAAGCGACCCGCAAGATAGTCTACGAGCTTGCCCTTGCCCTCATCGCCCCACTGGAGGCCGACCACCGACAGGTTTCCCATGTCACACCACCTTCTGTACGTTGTGCGGGAGGCTCTCCTTGTAACCGGCTGAGGTAATCCGGAGGAACTCAGCTCTCCTCTGAAGTTCCGGGATGCTGTGGGCGCCTGAGTAGCTCATTCCCGAGCGGAGCCCGCCGACCAGCTCCTTGACCACCTCCTCGACCCTTCCCTTGTAAGGAATCAACCCTTCCACTCCCTCGGGCACGCTCTCCCGAATCACGTCTTCTATGACTTCAGACTCCTTTGTGGCGCCTCCTCCGTTCTCCCTGATCCTCCTGTCGACTGTCGCGGCGAGGGAGGCCATGCCTCTGGTGAGCTTGTAGCGGACGCCCTCACGGAGAATCGTAGGGCCAGGGCTCTCCTCAGTCCCGGCGAATAGATTCCCGATCATTACGGTGGAGGCGCCAGCTGCGAGCGCCTTCGTGACGTCACCCGGGTTCCTGATCCCTCCGTCTCCGATGACGGGAACACCGTAATCCCGGGCCACTCGAGCGGCGTCCATGATGGCGGTCAACTGCGGAATCCCCGATCCTGTGACGATGCGCGTGACACAGATGCTCCCAGAGCCCACGCCCACCTTCACCGCGTCGGCTCCTGCCTTGATCAGGTCGACCGCACCCTTGGAGGTGGCGACGTTCCCGGCAACGACCTCGGCACCGCCGAAATCCTTCTTGATCCTCTTCAGGGTCTCAATCGCATATGTCGAATGGCCGTGCGCGATGTCGACCACGAGGCAATCCGCCTCGACTTCAAGCAGCTTCTCCGCCCGTTCCAGGTAGTCGCCCCTCACGCCGACCGCGGCTGCGACCCTGAGGCGCCCCTTCGAGTCCTTCGTCGCTGAAGGGAACTGCCTCCGCTTCATTATGTCCTTCGAGGTTATGAGGCCGGCCAGCCTTCCACCCCTGTCGAGCAGCGGGAGTTTCTCGACCTTGTGCTTGTGGAGGATCTTCTCCGCCTCCTCAAGGGCAATCCCTTTTGATGCTGTGACGAGGTCCTTCCTTGCCGTCATGACCTCGCTCAGCTTCCGGTCGAGGTTGTCCTCCAGGATGATGTCCCTCCTCGTGACCAGCCCCAGAACCCTCCGGTTCGCGCCCACAATGACAATTCCCCCTATCGCGTGCTCTCCTATGGCGTCCCAGGCGTCTCTCACAGTTCTGTCGGGGCCGAGAGTGACGGGATCCTCGATGACGACGCTTTCGGACCGCTTGACCCTGACCACCTCCGCCGCCTGCACCTCCAGCGGAAGGAACCTGTGGATGACGCCGATTCCCCCGAGGCGGGCCATCGCTATCGCCATGGTCGACTCTGTTACTGTGTCCATGTTAGCGCTGACGATCGGGATACTCAGGGGAATGCCGCGGGAGAACCTCGATTTCGTGTTCGCGTCCTTCCGCGATTTCACATCAGAATACTTGGGAATCAGAAGGACGTCGTCGAAAGTGAGGCCGAACCTCGGCTCTGAGGCGGAACCCTTCACTTGACTTCGTCATGTTCATTGGCTTTATAGTGTTTTTGGAGCAAGATGAGTGTGAGGAATAGCCGGGCGGGTCTGCCCTAGGATTCCTACGCAACTGGCCCGAAAGACATCCGCCGCTCTGCCAACGAACAGTCGGAACAGATGAGACGCCGGGGGTGGGATTTGAACCCACAACCCGCTTTCGCGAGACAGGCTCGCCGGCAGAGGTGGTTCCAGGCTTACGCCAACGGCAAACTGCGCCCTACCAGGTTAGGCGACCCCGGCAGTCCTCATCCCCGATGGCGGGGGTTAAAAGCGTGGGCGCAGCTTGAAAGAGATATTCCAAGGACCCGTTTCCACTCGGCTCATCATGGGGAAGTCCCCTTCTGCGGGTGCTCGGTCGGGGAACCTCGCCAGTCACGTGGCCTTCGCTGATGTATGACTCTTCCACATTCTCGGATAGGTTCCTTGCTTCATGATGACGCGTTCGGTCGAACAAGCGAGACCCTTCTTCATAGAGGCCATCTCGTCTGCGGAAAGCATCGCGTGTCCTATCGCCACGAGTTCTCCCTTTGCGGACATCAGCGCCAGGGTGTCGCCCTTCGATACCCCCGCTGACACGGAGAGCACACCGGGGAGCCCCAAGCGCGCCCCGTGGCAGATGGCGTCCACCGCAGAATCACGCATCACAATCTTCCTCGTGGTGCCCAGTGAATCTTCAATCGGCTTAACAAGCGCTCTAAGGGCCGACTCATCGCCGCCTCGCAGCTTGAAGACCGCGTCGCTCAGCTGGTGCATAGTCACGAAGCCGTCTGATTCCTTGAGGGGCCCTACCAGGGTCCGGCGGAGCTCGACCATGGTCGCACCGACTCCGAGCACCTCTCCGATATCATAGACCAGCTTCCGTATATAGGTCCCGGACTCGCAGAGGCACCTGAAGAGATGGAGGTTGCCTTTGGCCTCGTCGAGGCTCAGCTCATAGATCATCCTGCTCCTCACCTGGCGGCTGACCGATGACCTCTGTGGGGGCCTCTGGAATATTCCTCCTGTGAACTCCGCAACCACTGCCTCCAGGCGCTTGGTCGGGACAGTGGAATGTATCCTCATCACCCCTCTGTACTCCTTGGGGAAGAGCAGGAGGAGGCTCAGCGCCTTGGTGCCTTGGCCTAGGCCGATTGGGAGGAGGCCCGAGACCGGGGGGTCCAGTGTGCCGCTGTGGCCTGCCCGGTCGATGCCCAGCATCTTTCTCACCCATGCCACAACTTCATGGCTTGTCGGACCTCGCGGCTTGTCGAGAGCGATCAGGCCGTAGTCCAGCATCACTTCCACCGGCCGAGCTCGAGGGTCCCACCCATGCTCTGGGTCTACGGGTTCTTCGTCGACGACAACCATCTTCTGGGACTGCAATTCAGTCAGTCCTGTTCTTGACGTAGTGCAGGACGATCTCGGCGACCTTTAATTCGTTGATCGAGTCAGTGTCAACGACCAAGTCGAAGGGTTTCAGGTCCTTTCCGAACTCGATTCCGTAGATCCTCTTGTAGAGCTTGTAGTTTTCACTGTCGCGAATGGAGAGGACCTTGAGGCACTGTGATACAGCCATCCTGTCACGCTTGGCCATTCTCCTCGCCCGGCTCATGGCGCTTCCCGCCAACCAGACCTTCAGCCCCTTCTCGGCGAGCCAGGGGAGGGGATAGCTGGTTATCACAACATCGCCCCTCTTTGCCTTCTGCAGCAGCCTGGAGTCGACCTCCCTGTCGAACCCTGACGACTTCTCCCTTTCCTTGAGGAAGCTTATTCCATCCGTTGTGTCCCACCAGTCGCCGCCGCCGGACGAGTAGCCTTCCTCGACTGCCATCTCCTTCAGCACGTCGCCTCCCCCCACCATTGAGATGCCCAGCGCCTCGGAGACCGCCTTCGACACGGTGGTCTTCCCTACCGCTGGCATCCCGGAGATTATGATCGCCTCCATTGTTGAGCGCTCGCTATGTTGTAGTATGCAGCAGCTTGGTCAACAGGGTGGAAAATGTAAACGAGCTGAGCATGTACCACCAGAAGAGGGCCATTATGCCCTGCGAACCCACAAGGAGAGGGATCGGAACCGGCGAGTGTGCGACCACGACGTTGAATCCGCCCAGGAAGGACGCCATCAAATAGTACACGGCCAGCAGCGGTACGAATGTGATTGCCGTGACCTTCAGCCTGGCAGAAGAGACCTTGGCTTGTTCTTGCCTCATGGAGAGCTCCCTCTTCTTGAGCTTCTCGAGCTTGGCCTTATCCTTCTTGAGCGTGGCCTCCCTCTTCTCTTTGTTGAAGGCCGAGACCTCGGCCTTCATCCGTCTTTCAGCGTCTAGGTTCACCACTCTTCTGGTGACTAGTTGGGTTACCAGACTCAGCCCGATGGATGTCATCGTGACCAGCAAAGTCGATTCTGGGATCGTGACCACAGGGATCTTGAAGGTGGCCGTAAGAGGGGTGGTGGTCCCGTCGGAGACCGTGACGGTGTAAGAAGAACCAGGGACGACATCATTCGGCACTACAAAGGAACAGCCGCTTAGCCCTCCGGCCGAGTTCGTAGTACAGGTTCCACTCAAAGACAGCGACATGTTACCGAACTTCGCGCTGACGTTGCGGTTAGCAACAAGGCCGGACGCAGTGATACCAATCGTGACGCCGCTACCTTCGGAGGACGTACTGAGAGAGACCTTTGCACTTGACGAGGATTGGCTTGAAGTGGACTGACCCGAGCTCGCGGACACGCTGGTTGCGCTCTGGACGAGGGCCGGCATGGTCATCGCCAGGCTGACCAGAACAATTGTGGCAGTGAACGCGATTAGGAGAGACCGCCTGCCTCGAATTCGGGAAGCGCTCACTTCTCTCGCTCTCTGTGCTGTATTCATCGCGAGGCTTCCTTGATGACGGCAGCCAAGGCCTCGGCTGTCGTGTCCGCCTTTCCCTGCTCGTTCCTAACTATCAGCATCGGAGCGCCGGTCAGCGTCGATGCCACGGCGAGGAACCCGCGCCCGAGCTCCATCTCCTTCTCCAACTCCTCCTTGGTCACCGAGTCCCGCGCCCTAGCCGCATCCGCCGCCCTTCGGGCAGAGACCTCCTCCGCGCTGGCTTCGACCAAGATCAGGTGCGTCGGGTTCAGGGCCCTGACGACCTCGAAGGGAAGCCCTGGCCAAAATCCTTCCTTGGTCCTGATGAAAAGGTGGGTGTCCACCAGGACGACCTGGTCGGCCATCTCCGAGATCCTAGCCGCCGCGATAGCTTGAAGCTTCTTCTGCCTTTCGACCGGGAGTGTCCTCATCTCGTCCCTGCCCTTGACCCACTTACGCCTCGTCGCTTCCTCGAACATTACGGTGCCGAAGGTCACCAGCTTCGCGCCTTCGAGCTTGGACTTCAGCCTCTCGACGACCGTGGTCTTCCCTACGCCAGGGATCCCTACGACGACGACCCTTAGCTTCAAGGGCCTAGCCAGCTCCTATGAGGCCGGCCAGAGCGGGAGAGATTTCTTCCACCTGCTCCTTCAGGAGCATCTGGTAGTACTGCAAGATGATGTCGCACATCAGGAGTATCCCGATGCCCGTGCCGAAGACCCCGAAGAGGTCCGAGACGCCTGCTATCAATCCGATTAACACGCCGCCTATGATCGTGAGCGTCGGGATGTACCGATTCAGGACCTGCTCTATCGAGAGGCCGGTCCTCCTGAAACCAGGGACCTGGACGTTGGCGTCCATCAGGTTCTTCGCAACCGCCTTGGGGTTCAGTCCGCCTATCTCAACCCAGAGCTTGGCGAAGAGCACGGCCATCCCAATCAGGTAGGCGAGGTAGATGACTGAATGGAGGGGGTCTGTGACCGTCTGTTCGACACTCTGCGGGGCGGTCATGTAGTAGACGAGGCCTCCCGTGGGGTAGGACGAATTGGCGACGTGCCACTGCCCGAGGTACGGTAGCCACCAGCTGTTGCTTCCCGCGTAGTTGTAGATCATCTTGGTGAAGAAGGTCACGTTGGCGCCCAGAGCCGAGACCAGGATGACCGGGATGTTCGAGACGTAAAGGAGTTTGATGGGGTAGACCCCCTGGAAGCCCCTGTACTTTATGGACGTGATTGGCAGTTCGACCCTGATCCCCTCGATGTAGACGATGACGAGTATCATAACTATGGTCAGCGTGAACGTGAGTAGGCTGGGGTACTTGAAGCCCCGGACGACCATGCCTGGCAGGGTGTTGGTGAAGAACGAGCTGATCATGGCGGGGATGAAACCGAAGAACTGTACTGACGTGGTTGAGTACCTGAACGTCACTGGGGAGAGGCTGTACCACATGACGGTTTGGCAGACTCCCGCGAGGATGAAGAGACTGACGCCGCTCCCGAGCCCCCATCCCTTCTGGATCATTTCGTCGAGCAGTAGGACCAGGATACTCGCGGCGAAGAGCTGCGCGAAGATCACCGCGTCCCGGCTGGGCGTCAGACAGTTAGTCGTGACCGACGCCGTGCAGGGGCTACCAAGGGCTCCGCCCAGGATGTAGGCTGCGGACTCGCCCACTATCACGATCATCGTGAGGAGCTTGGTCGATATCCCGAAGATGGCCCTGTCATCGGGGTCGCTCATCTTGAGCTTGATTATGTCACTTCCGACCAGCAGCTGCAGTATCAGGCCCGACGTCACGATGGGCCCAATGCCGAGTTCCATGAGCGTCCCCTGGGTCGAAGCAAAGACGACCCTCAGGAAGGCCAGCTGGTCCGTCTGGCTCCCCGACCCTCCGAACCCGTAGAGCGGCGTCGTGGCCATTACGAGGTAGGCTATGAGGGCGAGGGCGGTCCAGATGAAACGCTCGTTGAGGGTCGGTTTCTTTTCTGGCTTCGGTATCTCGGGAAGAACCGTCCCTACGCTCTTCATGAAGTCACGCATTGAAGCCAATGTAAGGGGCCCTACTCCTTGACTGCTATCTTTCCGCCCGCAGCCTCTATTTTAGCCTGAGCCCGTTTCGTGAAGAAGCCCACCTTGACCTCGTATGGCTGCCTGACCGTGCCCGAACCGAGCAGCTTCTGGATTCCCATCGACGTCAGGTCAACCGACCTTCCCTTCGCCAGGGTGTCCAGGTCGCCCACATTTGCCCAAGTCGTCGGCTTCGCGTGACCCGGCGGTCTGAAGGGGTCCCTCCCGAAGTGGTCAGGGTCGTATTTGATCAGCCAACTCCACTTGTGCTTGTGTAAGCCGGCGTTGCCGTGCCCGCCCCTCGAACCGGAGTGTCGGTGCTGGCCGATCTGCCCGTAGCCGTGGGTCCTGCTTCCCCTGTACTTCCTGCTCTTCCTGGTACGGGTCGGCAATCTAGAGCATCCTCCTGACGAGCTCGCTGAGCTGTGGATTGCTCCCGAGCAGCCCCTTCTCTGAGAACGCCCTGCGCATCGATCGCTTGAAGCCGCCTCTGGGGGGGGCCAGCCTGAAGAAGGGTCTGAGGCCTTCGACGGCCGAAAGGCGCATCTCCCCCTTGACCATCTTCGCAGCCAAGTCCTCGTGGTCCTTGTAGCCCATCTTCTTCAGTGAGGCAGAGTCCAGCGCCTTCGTGACGCTGACCATCCCACGCTTCTTCAGAAGCGTGGCTAGCAGGTCCGTGTCGATCGGCGCCCACGCGACGTGGTCTTTGCAGAGTTTCAGCGTGCCCAGCGTCGAGGAGTCTCCCGGCACCACGGAGGCTGAGAACCTCCTCACGACCTTGAGTTCCTCAAGCGCCTTCCGGACCGGTCCCGACGAATTTATCGCCCCGTGCAGGTTGAGAACTAGAAGCAAGGCCAACTCTGATCACCTCATACGCTTAGCCCGTGCGACATCCTGAAGGCGTCGTAGACAGCGTTGGCCAATGAAGACATGGTATTCGTCGAACCGAACGTCCTAATCCAGGCGTCCTTGACGCCCGCCAGCTGGAGCAGATTCTTGAGGGCGGGCCCCGCGACGAGCCCGAGCGCCCTTGGACCCGGTATCACTTCGATTGTCACGCTACCGGCCTTGCCCCTGATCCTGTACGGGACGGAATGGGCCCTGCCGCACCTGCACTCCCAGCTTCCGCATCCGAGTTTCACAGGGATGATGTTGAGAAGCGCGGCGGTCGTGGCCTTTTCAATCGCCTCCCTCGTCTGCATCGCTTTGCCCTTTCCGACGCCGAACCAGCCTGCCCCGTTGCCGACGGCGACAATTGCCAAGAACCTGGTCAGCTCGCCTGCGTCGGTCTGCTTCTGCACGACTTTGACCCCGACGACCTCGTTCCGGAGGTCGGGCAGAAGCTTCTTGACTATTTCCGCCTCGCGGACCCTCTGGCCTCCCCTGAATATCTCATCGAGCGAGGCAATCTTGCCTTCGTTTACGAGCTTGCCAAGCTTGGTCCTGGGGACCCAGACTTCCTCCTCCTCACGGCGGTCCTGCCTCCCGTACGAGGACATCAGCCCTTCGCTCCTGTTATAGCTGCCTTCACCTTCTCGAACTGAGCGGGATACTCCTCAGGCCTGAAGCCTTCTTTCAGGAGCCGGCCGAATCCCTTCTCGTAGGCCTCCTTGGATTCAACTGAGAGCTTCGATGCGTAGTCTGCAATCGTCTTCCCGGTGAGCCTCTCTTCAGACGGGAAGGCCTCCTCTCCGACCGGCACCTCCACCCCTGCCTCCACGACGCCCTTGACCAAAGCCCCGACACGCCCTCCCTTGATGAAGGGGGCAAGGCCATTGTAGAGGACTGCCTCCTTGACGCCGTTGGCGAGGGCCTTCCTCCCTGCGAGCATCCCGAGGAGATAGCAGGCGGGAGTCGATTTCAGCGAACCGTGCCATCCCAGCTTCAGCAGCTCCCTAGAATGCGCTGAAGCGACCACAGTATCTCCGTTCACCTTCGGGACCACGAACTGCGAAGAGACGTTTCTGTTCGACACGCGGACGACCAGCAACACCTGGTGTGAGAGAATTGCTCGCCTCCTCGACCGATAGTCGGTGACCCCTTCTCTCCTTCTGCGCAGGAGGGGGACATGAACCGACATCACCTCTCGGCCTCCTTCATCAGGTCCAGCAGGTGTCTGACCCCACGGACCTGGCCACCCTTCACTTGCTTGTAGAGAGCCTTGTAGGATTCGCCGCTGATTTGCTTCCTGTCCCTGGCAACCTTGAGCCTCCACCGGAGGGCGCGAACCTTGGTCATCCACATCTCCTTCCTGGGATTCCGCGCCCGTGAGCTGCCCTCGGTCGAACCGGCTCCCCTACCTCGCTTCAGCTTGCCCGACCTCTCCCGGAACCTGCCGCGTGAGACGCCCTTTTCCGGGGCTGCCCTAATCGCTCCGAATCCAATTAGGCCTCTGATGGTGCTTCTGGTGATGGCGTCCTGGATCAGGTCAGAATACTCCTCGTCGAAGATCACTCTGTCCTCGCCCACGCCGAGCACCGACGCGGCCAGCCTCCTCCTACTCCTTAGGTTCAATTATCCTCAATCCTGTCGGGTTTAGGACTCTTATGCCCAGCTCGGTCGCCCTGCTGAGAATCTGCTCCCTCTTCTTGGCACCCACTGTACCTCCGATTCTGGCGACGTCCCTCCCGGGCACGAGGCTGCCCAGGTCGCCAGGCCTGTGCACGAGGACCTCGAAGTGGCCGCTCGGGTGCAGTCCCCTGGACTCGACCGGCCCCCTGTAGCCGACCCTGACAAGGGCGGGCCAGCCCTTGTCCTGGCGCCTGACCTTGTTGTCGATGCCCTTGGGCTTTCTCCACTCCGGGTGGATCCTCACGTACCTCCAGCTCTCCTGCCTCACGAACTTCGGCCTGTGCTCCGCCAGCTCGTTCCGCTTCGCTACGAGCGCCTTCAGCCTGTTCTCTTCCGAGACCTTCGCCTTCGGCAAAGTCAGAAGCCCTCCCCCTTCTGGAAGATATATACGCCGTCCAGGAAGATTCTCTGGTCCTTCCGTTTTATCTTCGTAGCGAGCTCCACGTTCGCCGCGGTCTGGCCGACGTCCTCGACAGAGACGCCCTTCACTATGATGTCGTCGCCTTCGATCGCGACCTTGCATGCCCCGACTATCTTGGCGACCCTCGGCGACCTTTCTCCCACGAAGTTCTCGACGTGGATCTCGTCCCCCTTCGTCTTCACCGAGATCGGGAAGTGGGCGTAGACGACCTTGAGCCTGTAGGTGTAACCCTTCGAAACGCCCGTGACCATGTTGTTCACGAGGCTCACCACCGTGTTCACTATCACGTTGTCCTTCTTCTTCAGGGAGAAGGGGGAGATGCTGACCTTGCTCCCTTCGACCGAGAGGTTCACGCTGACCTTGTCGAAGTGCTTCTTCGCTTCGCCCAGCTTGCCCTTCACCGAGAGGGTCCTGCCTGCCAGGGTTGCGGTCACGCCCGGGGGCAGCTCCACGACCTGCTGCTGCACCTGCTCAGTAGACAAAGCCGATCAATCTCCCGCCGATCTTCTTCTCCTGCGCCTCAGCATGGGCCATGACCCCCTGGGGCGTGGAAACAATCAGAGTCCCGACGCCTACCGCCGGAAGGTACCTGTGCTCCCAGTCGACCAGTTTCGAAGACCTGACCGGGAACCTCGGCGATATGACGCCGCACTTGTTGATTCTTCCCAGTAGCTGGACTCTGAGCTTTCCGCCGACTCCGTCGTCGATATGCTCGAACTCGCCTACGTACCGCTTCTTCTGGAGGACCTTCAGGACCTCGCTCGCCAGACTCGAAGCAGGGATGACCATGCACTCCTTCTTGTTCCTCATCTCTGCGTTCTGCAGGCTCGCGAAGAGGTTTGAGATGACGTTGGTGGCTGCCATCCAAATCACCTAGTCGTACTTCCTGAAGCCCAGCTTCTCGGCTACCTCGCGGAAGCACTGTCTGCAAAGCACTAGGCCGTAGGACCTGATTACTGCCCCGTACTGCCCGCACCTTCTGCAGTAGTGGGTAGACTTCCCGTACTTCCGCTGCTTAGTGTGCCTCTCTTTCAAACTACTGTCACTCCGAACTTCTCCTTGAAGTACTGCATTGATTCTTCCTTTGACACAAGGTGGGCCCTTCCGATCCGGGCAGTTCGCCTGGACCTCCTAGCGACGCTGTAGCCGGGCCTCTCAAGGAGGACAGACACGTTCATCCCGAGGATGCCGATGGCCGGGTCGTACTTGATCCCAGGGATTTCGATATGCTCCTTGATGCCGAAGGAAACCGACCCCTTTGGGTCGAACGAGGACTCTGCAAGCTTCCTCTCTCTGGCGGCAAGGAGCTTCTCAATCAAGCCTGTAGCGTCGTCTCCCCTGACCGTGACGGAGACGCCTATTGGCTCGCCCTTGTGGATGCCGAAGTCCCTGATCGACTTCTTGGCGCGTCTTTGGCTCGGCTTCTGACCCGTAACTTGCTCGAGGACCTGCTTGCCCCTCTCAATGGCCTCGCCGGACTTGCCGAGGCCTATGTTGACCACAACCTTCCCGACCTTGATAACCCTCATCGGGTTCTCGTGGACGGCCGTCTGACTCATCAGGCAGCAGCCCCTATCGTTATCATTGGTCTGTCCGTCCCCACCGGGAAGACGAGGCGAGACGGGATCTCCGCGTCGCCGCCTGGTAGCGATATCCTGACCATCCGCTCTCTAGAGATTGTCCCCTTCTTGACCTCAACTATCTTCCCCGTCTGGCCCGCCCTGACGCCGGAAAGAATCAACCCGACCGACCCCTTCGCCAGCTTGACCTGACCTAGGACCTTCTGAGAGGGAACCTCTAGGAGCACCGCGTCACCTGGGCTGAGGCTCAGTGAATCAGCAAGGATCGACCTGCCATCGTGTAGCCCGTACTGGATATGCCCGCCCCTGACCTTCGTCTTGGTGCTCACTCTGCAGAGCTTCTTGTTAGTCTCATCGGCTCCCAGTTTCGCAAGCGCGAGTCCCTTCGGTGAAGGGACCAGCCTGAGGTTGACCCCTTCGACCGGGACGCTGACGATGTTGAACAGCCCGACCGGAAAGCTGGGCTTGTGCCTCTCTGTTCCGTCAATCAAGACCCTGCCGGAGTTCACGATGAACTTGACCTCCTTCGAGCGAGTCGCCATTGCGGCGAGGTCTCTGATAACAACCCCGAGAGGATAGGATGAGGCGATCGGGTAGGGACCCGGAGTCGGCTTGTAGACGAACCTGTCCCCCTTCCGCGAGATGTCCCAGCTGCGGGGCGCCGCGATGCTCTTCAGCTTGTTCCGTCCTCCTTTGTTGCCCAACTACGCCACTCCTTCCAATTTGCTCTTCCTCACCTTGTCGTCGAGCACGACCGCCGTCACCACGACGTTTGACGAATGGATGGGCACCGGGGAGGTTCCGCCTTTTTGCTTCTCCCTAGCGACTCCTTCCACGTTGAGCGTGCCTTCCCGAGGCAAGACCTTCGTGACCTTGCCTTCAATTCCTTTGAACTCTCCTCTGACGATCTTGACAGAATCCCCTTCGCGAGGCCTGATGGCCTTCCTCTTGTATTTCTCTCGCAGTTCCGTCGAAAGCGACGAACCGAACTTCAATTCATCCACCTCAGATTATTATGGAAGCAAGGTTTGCTATCCTCGGCCACTTTTCTGCGGCCTCGCTCGCGACTGGCCCCTTGATATCGGTCCCCTTCAGGTCCCCCTCAGGGGTTACTATCACTGCCGCGTTGTCCTCGAACATCACTCTCTGACCACTCAGCCTTCTGACGGGGTACTTTTGCCGAATGATGACAGCGCCGAAGACCTGCTTCCTGAGCTCCAGAGGACCTTTCTTGACAACGCAGATGATGCTGTCTCCCACCGAGGCCGCAGGATACCTAGCGAGCCTGGTTTTGGCCTTCGTCACCATCACCACCCGAAGAGTCTTCGCCCCCGTGTTGTCAGCGCAGGTGATGACTGCGTTCAGAGGTATCGCCCTTGTAATGTAGTTCTTGAACTCCTCCACTCCCTTCGCAGAAACTGCACGAGACTTCGTCGACATCAGGAACGACCCCTGGACTCGACGACCACGAAGGAGATTGTCTTCGACAGAGGCCGGCATTCGCCGATCGTGACAACGTCGCCGTCCTTGACCTCCAGGCACTGGGGTACGCGCGCGGAGATTCTGCTCTTCCGTCGCTCACTCCTGTTGTACTTGCTGACCTTGTGGAGGTACTCCATCTGGACTACCACGAAGCCCTTGCCAGCAGTGGAGACAGCCCTGCCGGAGAGGAGCCTCCCCCTTACTTTGAGACTGCCGTGGAAGGGGCACCTTTCGTCCTGGCATTCCTTCTTGGGAATCGCCACTTCAAGCCCTGCAGCGCTCATTTCGAACGGAGCCCCCACCTGTCCTCGAGCCTTCCCGAGATGTCGGCCCCTGCGATGACCTTCTTCGAGTCGGATACCTGAAAGACGTTCCCTTTCTTCTCTACTCTCAAGGTCCTCCCGTTACAATCGAGAACGAGCGTCCTCGCCGTATCCAGCAGCACGATGCCGGTCCTTCCCTCCTTCGAAGGGTCCGGGGAACTCAGTATTGTCAGCCTCTCGCCGATGACGTTCATTCTGCTATTCCCTTTTCTCGCATTACGGTAAGAATCATCGCGATGCTTCTCCTTATCCTCCTGATGTTTCCTACGTCCTTCTTGATGATCCCTCTTTCGGCTTCGCCTTTCAGCTTTGAGAACTCCGACCTGAGGTCGAAGAGCGTCTGCTTCAGCTTCTCAGCGTCTTGGTTCCTGAGTTCCTTCGCCTTGAGCTGAGTCATTCTCTTTGTTCTCCTCTTCTTTCACGTCCTCCTTGAACTGAAAGTCCGATGGGAGGGCGTCCTTGAGTGCAATCTTCACCTTGATACCATAGAGCCCGAGCTTCAAGAGTACGTCCGTGGTCGCCTCGGTGACCGACCTCGCCGCGGTTTCACCGCTCTTAGGAACTATTCCTGCCCTGTACTTCTCGCCGTGGGACCTGTCGCTGCGGAGCTTCCCAGCCACAGAGATCTCCACTCCGGCTGCACCAGCGTTCATTATGTTGTTGACCGACCACATCGCAGCCCTTCTGAATGCGGTGCCTCTGGAAGCAATCTGAGCAATCCTCGCTGCCATTATCCTCGCGTTGAGCTCTGGGTTTTCAACTTCCGTTACCGCGATCTGGGGATTGGCGAGCTTGAACCTAGCCGCGACCTTGTCTGTTAGGTCCTTGATCCCCGTCCCGCGCCTGCCGATTGCGAGGCCTGGTCTCGCCACATACACCTTCAGAGTGATCCCGACCGGGGACTTCTGGACCTCCAGGCCGCCATACCCTGCGTCTTTCAGCTCCTTTTCGAAGAACTCGTCCAGCTCGGCGAATGACCTGCTGGTCGTCAGAATAGACCTGACCGATGTTTGTTGCTGAACAGACATGCCTTAGACTTCCTTGCCTACGAGCTCGATGTGGACAAGCTGGTGAAAGTTCGGCGAACTCCGTCCCATCGCCCTCGGAACGTAGTCCTTGATCGTCCTGCCTGCGTATCCGGCTGCATGTATTATCTCGACCCTTTCAGGGTCCAGCCCTTTGAATTCAGCAATGCCCTGGAGATTCTGCAGGACCTGAAGGTACGCCCGGGCGGCCTTGACCGGGTAGGAGCCGGTAGGGAAACCCTGAAGTTCGCTCCGGTGGCCGACCTTGAGCTTGTGGCGCCTGAAGGCAATCGGCATCTTCATCTGCTCGACCCGTTCAAGAAGGTCAATCGCCTTCGCGATTGTCATGCCCCTTATCGTAACTGCAATCTCGCGGGCTGCCTTTGGGGAGACGTTGACCTCTCTACCGCTAGCCCTGACGTGCACCGCTGGGTCGAAACCCTCGAAACTGTAGCCGTAGTGAGGCACTTTACCCCTCTCGTAGCCTTCTGGCGATTAATGGAGCGGTTATAAACATGTCCGTGTTGAAAGAGCCGAAAACCCAATCAAGACAGGGTCACCCTGAGGAGGTCGGGCTCTGGTAATAACCGCGTCTACCGTTACGATTCTGGTCAGGGAAGATCGCTGACTAATGGGGGGCTCGTTTCACGGTGAGGTTTGCGTGCGTCTCCGCCGATTCGTCCGGCATCGGATGAACAGGCACGTTCCCGGGTTCGGGTGAAGGGGATGCAATCGGGTGGCTCGGGAGTCTATGGAATCGCTGATAAGATGAGATCAGCCAACCGCCAAAAGGGTATAAGAGCCCAGCGCAAGGAAGAAGGCCATCAGCGCCACGACGATTAGGTTCAAGAGCCAGGCTTTCTTTTGAGGGTGGAACCATTCGAGTGCGATCACGCGAACACCGTTTAGGCCGTGAAGAATCGCAGCGTAGAGAAGCAGGCCGAAGACGACCTCGAAGTTGACCAGGTTTCCCGTGGCGTAACTGAAATCGAGCACACCTCCACTGCCCTCGAAGGGCTTGCCGGCCAGAGGACCCTGAAGGAGAAAGTGGAAGGTCAGCACAAAGACAAGGACCATGGCGCAGGTGTACGTCAAGATCATGCTCCAGGATTCTTTCATTAGACGACCCCCAGGCCTGCCAGAAGGTAGAGGCCTGCCCAAACCCAAAGCACAAGCACGACGCCTGTGATTGTCCAGACGGCTATCCTTTGGTTCCTCCCCAGAGATGTGGGGGAGTAGGGGTAGACAGGAAGGATTGGCCTGCCCATGAGCTTCCCGAACATCTCGTTTAGTATGAGCCTTATCCCGTTCGCTCCATGATAGAGTGCTGACCCTGCCACAATCCATAGGCCGACCAATTCGAGAGGACCCAAAGAGTGGAGCGCGTTCATGGTGTCAGTCCATGCGGTCGAGCCCATGCCCAATTCGAATGTCTCGAAGATGTGGGCCATCAAGTAACCAATCAGCACGACCCCCGTAACCCTGTGTAGTGCGTAGCTCCACCTTTCCACGTTGTACCCGAACGGATTCAGGCTGGAGATCAGCCCAGACTTGTACCTCGGTTCCTTCTTCATTCTCTGTTGACGCTCCCTTCCCCGAAGTCAAGCGGGGGAGGCTTTGCACCCTGCTTGACAACCCCGGAAACCACGGGAGGAACCGGCGGTGCCCCGACCCCGGCCTTTCTTCTGAGGAGACGCTTCTTCAAGACCTCCTTCCTCGCCATCTGTATTGCCTTTGCTGGGTCGACATCCTTCGGGCAGACGAAGCTGCAAGCACCCGCCACGTGACACCTCCAGACGCCGTGAGACGTATCCAACAAGTCTATCCTCTGGTCCCAGCCCTCATCTCTTGGGTCCGCCATGTATCTGTACGATTGTGCGATGGCCTGAGGCCCAATGTATGTCGGGTCTAGCGCGACGGTGGGGCAGGCTGAGTAGCAGAGACCGCACATGATGCAGTAATCGAACTGCAGGAACCTGCGGACCTCTTCCGAGAGGACCCTGTATTCCCTGTCCGAATGGTCCCTCTCCTTAATGTCTCTTCGTATGATGTAGGGTTTCACTGACTTGTGCATAGCCATGAATGGAGCGATATCGACGACCAAGTCCCTTATCACGCCCATGCTGTGCAACGGCTCGACCCTGATGACGTCGGTCTTCAAGATCGAAACCTGAGTCTGACAGGCGAGCCTAGGGACCCCCTCGATAGTCATTCCGCAGGAACCGCAGATTCCCATTCTGCAGCTGTGCCTGTACCCGAGGCTGCTGTCTTGCTTCTCTCTGACTTCGGTCAGAGCGTCCAGGACGGTCATCCCCTTCCTGTACTTGAGCTCGTACCTGACGAGCCTGCCACCGGCTCTCGCGACTTCCAGGGTTACTTTTTCCAGACTCTCACCTCAATACTTCCTCTCCACGGGCTTCCACATGGTGATGCGGACAGGTGCGAAGCTGAACGACGGACCACGCTCCGTTCGTTGGGCGAGCGTGTGCCTCAGCCAGTTGGCGTCATCCCTCTGGGGATAGTCAAGACGGGCGTGCCCGCCCCGTGACTCTCTTCTGTTGAGCGCTCCCTGCGCCACGACCTCGGCCAGTTCGAGCATCACCCCAACCTCTAGCGTGTCCAGAAGGTTGTAGTTGAACACCCCGCTACCGCCAGTCACTCGCACCCCCCGATACTTCTCCTTCAGGTCCCTGACCTCTCGCACCGCGTCGGCTAGCCCCGCCTCGTCCCTGAACACATAGACTGATCTGTCCATTATCTCTCTCAGCCTCGCCTTCAAGACGTAGACATCCTCAGTAGAGGTTTCGTTCCTGAAAAGGCCCTTGAAGACTCTGTCTTCTTCGGTGGCGACGAGAGGGCTGTCATTCCCCAGAGGGTGTGCACCATCCGAAGCCAGATACCTCACTATGTCTCCACCTACTATTCTCCCATATACCAAGCACTCAGCGGTGGAATTCGCGCCCAGCCTGTTGGCGCCATGAATGCTTACACATGCCGCCTCGCCGGCCGCCCATAACCCCCTCACGGCCTGTGACCGCTCGTCGAGGACCCTTCCGTTGTCGTCGACTCGGATTCCGCCCATGGTGTAGTGAGCCGTGGGCTTTATCGGAATCGGCTCCTCCACTGGGTCGATCCCCGCAAACTTCATGGACAGCTCTTTGATGAATGGGAGCTTGGCGTCTATCTTCTCCCTTCCGAGGTGCCTCAGGTCGAGGTGTACGAAAGAGAGACCCGAGTCCTCGTCCTTGAACCCCCTATCTTCACCTATCTCTTTCATGATTGACCTGGAGACGACATCCCTCGGAGCTAGCTCCATCTTCGAAGGGGCGTAACGTTCCAGGAACCTTTCGCCTTTGGAGTTTACAAGATACCCTCCCTCTCCCCTTGCTCCCTCCGTGATCAGGATGCCGGTAGGGATCAACCCGGTCGGATGGAACTGCATGAACTCCATGTCTTCAATGGGAAGGCCCGCACGGTAGGCCAGTCCGATTCCGTCCCCGGTGACACTTGCTGAGGTCGCTGTGAACTTCCAGAGTTGCCCTGCCCCTCCGGTGGCTATCACGGCAGCCTTTGCCCTGAAGAAGACGAACCTCCCTGTCTTCAGCTCAATCGCGGTGCAGCCCTTGAAGGTCCCGTCTTCCACGACGACGGAGGTCACGAAGTTCTCGTCGTACCTGGACCAATTGTCGTACTCCTGGAGTTTGTCATAGAGGGTCCTCATTTCAAAGAAGCCCACCTTGTCCTGAGCGAAGGTCGCTCTGTTGTAGCTATGGCCCCCGAATGGTCTCTGGGCTATCCGCCCGTCCTCCCTCCTCGACCAGGGCATCCCCCACCTTTCCAGCTGCCTCATCTCTTTCGGACAGAGTGAGACGAATTTCCACACCGAATCTTGGTCGGCCAAGAAGTCACTCCCCTTGATGGTGTCCCAGGCATGTAGCTCCAAGCTGTCGCCTTCTTCGGGATAGAGGACAGCCGCTGTCCCCCCTTCGGCTCCCACGGAGTGACTGCGCATGAGGGCGAGTTTGGAGATGACGGCGAGACTCAGACCCGAGCCGCTGGACAGCGACAGCACTTCGGCCGCAGCCCTCAGGCCGGCGAGACCGCTCCCCACAATGATGACATCGTGGTCTATGGCCTCGACCATCGCCCAGGGTGCAGGCGAGGGGGATTTACGGATGCTCTTGGTCTGTCAGGAATCCTGCACTCTCAGTGTGGTTGCTCTAGCACCGCGCAATGCCGGCGAAACCATCGAGAAGAAGGGCGAAGACGCAGGCCTCAGGACGAAGGAGACCTAGTCTCCCTGGTCCTCGAGCTTCGTGCCCAGATACCCGTAGACGCCCATCTTCAGAACCTTCATCCCCAAGAGCGCGCACTTTATTCTGGAGGGACCGAGGTCTGGGTTCCCAAGCAACTTCAGTATGTCCTCTTTCGCAAGTTGCTTGGCCCAAGTGAGGTCCTTACCCTTCGCCAGCTCGGTCAGCATCGACGCCGAAGCTTGGCTGATCGCACAACCCTTGCCGAAGAACTTGATCTGTTCGATCTTGCTCCCGTCTCCTACCTTGATCTGTATGTCTATTTCGTCTCCACACAGTGGGTTTGTGTCGTGGGAGCTGATGTCGAACTGGTCCAGCTTGCCGAAGTTCCTCGGGTTCCTGTAGTAGTCGAGGATCAGTTCTTTGTATATGTCGCTGGCGCTCATATTTCGAATATACTCCTTGCCTTCTGAAGACCAGCGCAGAGGGCGTCGATGTCGTCGTAAGAGTTGTAGACGTAGAAGCTTGCCCGGCTGGTGGCCGCCACCTCCAGCCACCTCATCAGGGGCTGGGCGCAGTGGTGGCCCGAGCGAATCGCCACGCCCTCTTCGTCGAGGATCGTCGCGAGGTCGTGTGGATGGATGTCGGCCAGGTTGAAGGAAACCACTCCCCCCTTGAGGGCCACATCCTGCGGCCCGTAGTGCTGGAACCCCTTGACCTTCGAGAGCGTTTCCATGGCATACTTTAGGAGTCTTAGCTCGTGATTCCTCACGCGCGCCATCCCCAGAGCGGTCAGGTAGTCCACCGCAGCCCCCAGTCCTATCGTGTCCGCTATGTTGACAGTGCCTGCCTCGAACTTGTACGGGACGTCGTTCCAGGTCGAGTGGTCCAGGAATACCTCGCGGACCATCTCTCCTCCTCCCTGGAAGGGTTCCATCTCTGAAAGAAGGTCCTTCCGGCCTGCCAACGCGCCTATCCCGGTCGGCCCCAGCATCTTGTGTCCGGAGAACGCGTAGAAGTCGCAGCCGATCGCGGAGAGGTCGACCGGCATGTGGGGAACCGCCTGGGCCCCGTCAACGAAGGTGGTCGCTCCGGCCTTCTTGGCCTTTGAGCAGATTCCTGTCACGTCGTTGATGGTGCCGAGGACGTTGGAGCAATGGGTGACCGCGACGAGACGCGGCGATTCCTTCAGAACCTCCTCGAATTGGGCCATGTCGAGGGTCCCGTCCGGTAGCAGGCCGACGAACTTGAGCTTGGCACCTTTTTGCTTCGCCAAGAGCTGCCATGGGACTATGTTGCTGTGGTGCTCCATTGTCGTCGTCACGAGCGTGTCTCCGGACTTCACGAACTTCTCGCCCCAAGCGAACCTCACGAGATTGGACGCCTCTGTCGTCCCCCTGACGAAGACGAGCTCCCTTGGAGCGGCCCCCACGAACCGAGCCACCCTCTCCCTCGAGGATTCGTACGCTTCGGTAGCCTCCTCTCCCAAGGTGTGGACCGTACGGTGGACGTTGGAGTTGTAGCGCGAATAGTAGTCTACGAGAGTGTCGATTACCTGTTTAGGCTTCTGGGTCGTTGCTGCGTTGTCGAGGTATACCAGCCTATGGCCGTGGATCCTTCTTTGGAGAATTGGGAAGTCTTGCCCGATTCTTTCGACATCGAGAGTTTCAGCTTTGAGCAAGAACTTTGAGACTTCCTATCAGACTTCTATGAAAATCGTCTCGCCTTCTATTTTAACATTGTAACTTCGCAGAGGTGCAGTCGCGGGCGGGTTGAGGACCTGGCCTGTCCTGAGGTCGAACTGGGAAAGATGAAGAGGGCAGACGACTCTGTCCTCGACGATGAAGCCCAGCCCCAGGTTTGCGTCTTCGTGGGTGCACGTGCCGCTCAGCGCGGAGACCTCACCCCCTATCCTTGCAAGGAGAAGGTGGACACCGCCTACGTCGAGTGCCTGCATCGTCCCTTCCGCCAACTCCGATGCCTTGATCGCCGGGACGAACTCTCCCACGGCTCTCATCTGTACTTGTAGTGCCGCTCGAAGATGTCTTCGGACTGCTTGGCTTCCGGTGTGGTCTCCCCAGTCTCCGCGAGGAGGGTCTCCCTGTCGACCAGCCTGCTCTTCTTCCCATGCCACTTGCCCTCAATCATGAACCTCGCGCCCTCCCTCGTCTGTTCGATGGGAATTCGAGAGAGGACAGGTTCAAAGAAGCCGAGGACTACCATCTTCCTGGCCTCGTCCAGAGGGAGACCTCTTGCCATGAGGTAGAAGAGCTGTTCCTCGTCGACCTGCGCAACTGAAGCGGAATGGGTCGCCTTCACTTCGTTGTTGTCGATCTCGAGCCCAGGGATAGCGTCGGACTTCGCAGTCCGCTCGAGGATCATCGCATGGTGGGCAAGGTACGAGCGCGAGTTCTTCGCCTCTCTAACAATCTTGATCATTCCCTTGAATATCGATTGCGACTCGCCCTTCAGGACGCCCCGCGCCTGAATCGAACCGGTCGAATCCCGAGAGTTGTGAATCAGGTTCGATTCGAAGTCATACCTCTGCTTCGAGTCGGTGAAGAAGATCTCGAATCCTTCGGCCACGGAACCTCTGCCGTTCAGGAGGAAGTTCATCCTAGAGCGCGACACCGCCGCGCCGAGGGAGAGGTCGCTGACGGTCGCCCGAGAGTCGCTAAGGGTTTCGATCGTTCGGTTGGAGACGTAGACGGCCTGTTCGTCGAGCAACTGGATGGACGAGAAGTCGACGTGAGAGCCGGGCTTGGCGTGAATTTCTACGTTCGAGGCTACCAGTGAAGGGTTGGGGGAGCCCCTCGAATAGAGCTCCTCTAGAAGGACGAGCCTGGAAGTCTCGTCGGCGTAGATGAAGGTCTGGTCGATCACGCTCGACCTGGGCGAGTCGAGCAATAACATCTTGCGCAGGGGCTTGTCTAGGGTCACGCCCTTTGGAACGTAGACAAGAGTCCCGCTGTTGAAGAAGGCGTTTACGAAAGCCGCGAACTTGTCCCTCCCTGACTTCACGAGCCGCGCCTCGAAGAGGCGCCTGACCATCTCTCCGTCGCTCTCGAGCGCATCGTGCAGAGGCAGCAGCTTCACGCCTTTCGAGGCCGTCTCCTGGTCGAGCTCGGCGTGGATCTGAGTCTCGTTTCCCTGGAGGAGGATGTTGGTCTCCTTGCCCGTCAGGAAGCCCGAGAACAAGCTGCGGAAGTCGGCGGTGGTCTTACCGGGGACTATCCTGAAACTGGAGAGGTCAAAACTGGAGATGCCGGCGTACTTCGTATAGAGGGGGTTCTTCTCTGGCGGCAGAGATGAGAATTCAGTCAGGGCCTTCAGCCTGGAGTCCCTGAGCCACTCCGGTTCATTCAGCGACTTCGACAGAGCCCGGGCAAGGTTCTCGTCGAACGAGCCCATTGCAGTTTGGGACAATCCTAGGTCGCTCCCTCGACGCGGGCCTCAACCGACAGCGTTCGTCATTTCGAGCGACATCAAGCGGTTGAACTCTACGGCGTATGCCATGGGCAACTCTTTGGCGAAGGGCTCCAGGAATCCATTGACGACCATGCTCAGAGCGTCTCCCTCGGAGATCCCCCTCGCCATGAGGTAGAAGAGCTGTTCCTCGCCGACCTTTCCGACGCTCGCCTCGTGCGTCACAGTGGCATCGTCTTCTTGAATCTCCATGTAAGGATAAGTCGCGGTCGTGCTCTTCTCGTCGATGAGGAGTGCGTCGCAGCGCACGCTGGACTTGACGTTCTTTGCCCCCTTTGCGATGTACAGAAGACCCCTGTAAGCCGTGTGGCCTCCATCCTTGGAGACTGACCTTGAAAGTATCTTGGACGTGGTGTCCCTCGCCAGATGAATCGCCTTTCCTCCAGTGTCCTGGACCTGGCCCACGCCTGCATAGGCCACGGAGATGATGTCGGCCTTTGCCCTAGGCCCAAGAAGGTAGATCGACGGATACTTCCTCGTCAGCCGCGAGCCGCCGTTGAAGTCGACCCAAGAGACTGTCGAGTCTTCGTAGGCGTGCGCCCTCTTTGTCACAAGGTTGAGGACATCCCTCGACCAGTTCTGCAGAGTCGTGTACTTCACGAGGGAGCCTTTCTGCGCGACTATCTCTACGATTGCAGAGTGAAGCGACTGCGATGAATAGACAGGGGCGCTGCAGCCCTCCATGTAGGTCACCTCGCTGTAAGGCTCTCCGATGATCAGGGTCCTCTCGAACTGGCCCATGTTCCGCTCGTTGATTCTGAAGTAGGCCTGAAGCGGCATGCTGACCTTAACCCCTTCGGGGACGTGTACGAAGCTTCCGGCGCTCCAGACCGCGGTCTGAAGGGCGGCTATGTAGTTGTCCTGATACGGAACTACTGTCCCAAAGTACTTCTTCATGATTTCAGGGTACTCCTTGAGCGCCGTCACGGTGTCGGTGAAGACCACGCCCTGCTTCGACAGTTCGCCCTGGATGCTGTGGTAGACGGCCTCGCTCTCGTAGATTGCGCCCACCCCGGAGAGGAACTTCTTCTCTGCCTCGCTTATCCCCAACTTGTCATACGTGTTCCTGATGTACACAGGGAGCTGATCCCAGGAGCTTGCAGCTTGCTTCGTGGGGCTCGCGTAGTAGTAGAAGCTCTGGTAGTCGATATCCGCCAGTTCAGGAGCCCAAGAAGGCGCCTTCCTGTCCAGGAAGTGCCTGAGCGCCTTCATCCTGATCTGCTCCATCCAAGCGGGCTCGTCGTGGATCCGCACTATCTCCTGGACGACCTTCTCGCTGAGGCCCTTTACGCCCTGTACAGCATAGGAATCGATGGGGTCGCTGAACCCGTACTTTTCCTTGTAATCGTCTGTAACCACGTCCGCCTTGGACGCCATCATCTCACCAGTGAATATAACATAAGTTATTTTCTCCGTTAAAAGGGTTATGGAGCCGGTTGGGCCACTTCCTCCTCGCCGCCGTAGCCCTTGATCCATGTGTAGCCCTTCTCTTCGAGCAGCCTGGAAAGGTCCTCACCGCCGGATTCAATAATCCTACCCTGGTACATCACGTGCACGAACTGAGGCCTCACGTACTTCAGTATCCTCTGGTAGTGGGTTATCAGCAGCGTTCCCGTGTTGGGGCCGGACACTTTGTTGATTCCTTCGGCCACTATCCGAAGTGCGTCTATGTCGAGGCCTGAGTCGGTCTCGTCGAGGACAGCGAACCTTGGCTGCATCAGCGCCATCTGCAGAATCTCCGCCCTCTTCTTCTCTCCGCCCGAGAAGCCCTCGTTGAGGTACCGGGTCAGAAAGGCCTCGTCCATGCTCAGCATCCTGAGCTTCTCGGCGACGACCTCTCTGAACTCGAAGATGGTCGGGGGGTCAGTGCCCGGGGGCCTGGAATTGTTGTATGCGGCCCTCAGAAATGAGAACATGCTCACTCCCTGCACGCTCACTGGATACTGGAACGCCAGAAAGAGCCCCTTCTTGACCCGCTTGTCGGGTGTGAGGCCGATGATGCTCTCCCCGTCGATCAGCGCCTGGCCGGAGGTGACCTGATACTTTGGATGTCCCATCAGGGCGTAGGCCAGCGTGCTCTTCCCAGACCCGTTCGGGCCCATCAGAGCGTGGGTCTCACCCTGTGCGACAGTGAGGTTTACTCCCTTCAGGATCTCCTTTCCTTCCACGGATGCATGAAAATCCTTGATTTCTAGCTTCAAGAGTTGGAAAGACGAACCCCCTGAGTCTATTTAAGGATATAACATAGGTTATAGACCGTTTCCTAGGGAGACCAGCGGTCGCTCAGCTTCTTCGCCACCGCCTCGAGGAACTCCCTGTCTAGAGACGAGAAGGCATCCAGCTGGTCGCTGTCGATGTCGATCTCTCCCATGACTGCTCCCTCTTTGAATATGGGAACTACGATCTCGGCCCTCGTTGAAGGGAAACACTGGAGGTATCGCGGGTCCTTGCTGACGTCGGAGACGATTTCCGTTCTGCCGGCCTTTGCAGCGAAGCCGCAGACCCCCTTCCCGATCGGGATGCGTGCGTGCTCTGTGGCGGCAGGCCCAGACCAAGCGTCTAGGACCAAGTCCTTCCCCTCCACCGCATAGAGGCCCACCCAAGAATACGTCGGCACGCTGGAGTTGAGCACCTTGACCAAGATGTCTCGTGAGTCTTTGCCTCTCGTCGTCCCAATCGCGGAGTCGATCTTTGCGAGGAGTTCCCTAGCGTGTTCTCTAGTCAGCCTGAGCGTCGGTCCTTTCATCGACTCTGTGCGCCCTCCGTTTGCTGTATTTATCTCCGACCCCTGTCACTGCTTGCTCAAGGACGGTTCTGTAGATTAGACCTACCCCGAGGGCGCCGAGAAGGGAATCGATTCAGCAGATGTACAGGTAGGCTCCTCGTCTCGATGAGCTTGGACCGAATCTTCGGTAGCAAGGACGTCTGCCGGATCGCTCCAGATCTTACCGGCTAGGAAGTTTTTTAACCGGCAAACGCACAATATTCGATGGTAATCCTATGAAGAAGAATAACAGACGCGACACGAGAGATAGACATCTTACAACGAATCAAGGCGTTCCTGTCTCCGACAACCAGAATTCACTCACTGTCGGCCAACGTGGACCTGGACTGCTGCAAGATGTGCACTTGGTCGAGAAGCTCGCACACTTCGACCGTGAACGCATCCCGGAGCGCGTAGTGCATGCCAAGGGCGCTGGTGCGTACGGCTACTTCCAAGTGCACAAGAGCATGGCAAAGTATACCCACGCGAAGTTCCTTCAGGACCCACAGAAGAAGACGTCCGTCGTTGTTCGGTTCTCCACCGTAGTTGGCTCACGAGGATCCGCAGACACAGCTCGTGATCCCAGGGGTTTTGCCGTCAAGTTCTACACCGAAGACGGAAACTACGACCTGGTGGGAAACAACCTGCCGGTCTTCTTCATACGAGACGCCATCAAATTCCCGGATATGGTGCACGCCTTCAAACCTGCTCCTGACACTGGCTACCCTACAAGCTCGTCAGCAAACAGTCGCTTCTGGGACTTCATCTCGCTGACTCCTGAATCTACCCACATGGTCACTTGGCTCTTTTCAGACCGAGGAACAGTCAAGAGTTACAGGAAGATGGAAGGATTTGGCGTCAACACGTACAAGTGGGTGAACGCTGAAGGTAAAGCAGTCTACGTCAAGTATCACTGGAAGCCAAAAGAAGGGATAGAGACCATCGACCGAAATGAGTCTACTCGCCTAGCCGGCGAGGATCCTGACATTGCCACACGCGACCTATACGACACGATTGCTTCTGGCAAAACTGTGGAGTATGAACTGAAGGTCCAGGTCATGGAGATTGCCGACGAGTTGAAGCAGAGCTTCGACCCGCTTGATGCTACAAAGACATGGCCTGAAGACAAGTTTCCGCTAATGCCGGTGGGCAAGATGGTGCTCGACCGCAACCCTGAAAGCTTCTTTGCCGAGGTAGAGCAGTCTGCCTTCGCCCCGGCCTCCATAGTCCCAGGAATCGAGTTCTCTGCCGACAAGCTCCTGCAAGGCAGGATCTTCTCATACCCAGATACCCAGCGGCACCGACTCGGCGCTAATTATCTGCAACTTCCAGTCAATCGACCGCAGGCACCGGTCAACAACAACCAACGCGACGGAGCCATGCAGTACGCACCCTACGGTGGAGGAACAGTCAACTACGAACCCAACACCTTGGCAGGCGGAATGCCACGTGAGGCACCAGCCACCGCCACCACTCACGATCACCTCGAGGGGGACATGTCGCGTCAGAAGATCAGCATGACGAACGACTTCGAGCAGGCAGGCGGGCGCTATCGCTCACTCAGCAAGATGGATCAGGACCATTTGGTAGATAACATAGTCGATTCGCTGGGAAAGGCAGACAAGCCAATTCAGCGACGTATGGTCGAGAACCTTACGAAGGCTGACCCCGAGCTTGGAAAGCGAGTGGCAAGAGGGCTAAGACTCCCGTGACCGATGGAGAAACGCCAACCTAACCCCCTCTGCAGAGGATGTCGGAGGCGGACACGAAAATTCTTATATACAAACGAAAGTTGTGAACCGATATGAGTCAGATGTCAGCAACAGGTCAACCAATAATAGTACTGAAGGAAGGATCCAGCGAGTCGAGAGGAAGGGAGACACAACGCAACAACATCGCGGCTGCGAAGCTCATCGCGGAGGTTGTGCGGACATCGCTCGGACCGCGTGGAATGGACAAGATGCTCGTCGATTCGATGGGCGACGTCATGATAACCAACGACGGGGCTACGATGTTGAAGGAGCTGGACATCCAGCATCCAGCCGCGAAGATGATGGTTGAGATCAGCAAAGCTACGGACAACGAAGTGGGCGATGGCACGACCTCGGCCGTAGTTATCGCGGGCGCGCTGCTTCAAAAAGCAGAAGACCTGATCGACAAAGAGGTCCATCCAGTGGTGATAGTAGATGGCTACCTTAGGGCAGCCGAGAAGGCACAGAAGATCCTCGAAGACATCGCGGAGAAGGTCGACCCGACAAGCAGGTCGGACCTCCTGAACGTGGCCAACACGAGCATGCTGACGAAGCTCGTGACCGAGGATTCGCCCCATTTGGCGCGGGTCGTCGTTGACGCTATCATGCTGATCACCGAGAAGGGTGAGAAGGGGCTGAAGGCGGACATAGACAACGTAAAGGTCGAGAAGAAGCCGGGAGGGGCGATCACCGACACCGTGCTCATCAGTGGGATGGTCCTGGACAAGGAGGTCGTCCATTCGGGCATGCCGAAGAGGATTGCGGAGGCGAAGATAGCTCTCGTCAACTCGGCACTTGAAATCGAGAAGACCGAGTTCTCAGCGGAGATTAGGATCAACGACCCAGCGCAGATGCAACAGTTCATGGACGAGGAGAGCAGCATCCTGAAGGGGATGGTCGAGAAGATCAAAAATGCAGGAGCAAACGTGGTCATCTGCCAGAAGGGAATCGACGACCTCGCGCAGCACTTCCTTGCAAAGGCGGGCATACTCACCGTAAGGCGCGTGAAAGAGAGCGATATGTCCAAGCTCGCGAAAGCCACGGGTGCGCGAATGGTCACCAACCTCGACGACCTTACGAGCAAAGACCTGGGATACGCGAAGCTCGTCGAAGAGAGGAAGCTGGAGGACGACAAATGGGTCTTCATTGAAGGATGCAAGAACCCGAAGGCAGTGACCATCCTTGTGAGGGGCGGGACCCAACGCATAGTAGACGAAGCCGAAAGGGCCCTGCATGACGCTCTGATGGTAACCAAGGACGTCGTGGAGCTGCCTGCGATAGTCGCAGGAGGAGGAGCCCCAGAGGAAGAAGTCTCATGCCAGCTCAGGACATGGGCGCAGAAGCTCTACGGAAGAGAGCAGCTGGCTGCCCTAAAGTTCGCCGATGCGGTAGAGTCGATACCCATGACGCTTGCCGAAAACGCCGGCATGGACCCCATCGACACGCAGGTCGACCTCAGGGCGAGACACGGGAAGGAAGGGAAGTGGTTCGGGGTAGACGTGATGAACGGGAAGGTCGCGGACATGTACGGAAAGTCAATTGTAGAACCCCTAGCCGTCAAGCTCCAGATCCTCCGGGCGGCCACCGAGGCGGCGTGTATGATCCTGAGGATAGATGACGTGATCGCAGCGAGCAAGATGAGGGCGCCCCCGATGCCTCCAGGAGGAGGCGGAATGGGTGGCATGGGCGGAATGCCCCCAATGGGATAGATAGACCCAGAGCCTGCTCAATCAAGCGTCGCGTTCAGAAAGCGTCCACTCTCAGGGCCTTGTCGTAGACCATAGCGCCGAATCTCTTTCTGAGAGTATCGGCGTCAACGAGCCTGCGGTTCTTCTCTAGCTTCCTCGGTCTCGGGCTTGCCCCACCTGCCCACCTTCGGCAGTGGCTTGGTCCTAAACAGGGTCATCCCCTGCTGATACCGCTGGAGCTCCACCTCCAGGAACCTGATGTCCGACATTAGGGCCGCAATCTCCTTGTCCTTACCCTGCTTTCCTGTCAGTTGGGTCACTTTGGCCTTCTTCTCGCTGACCATCCCTGACAGTAGCTGTTCGTATTCAGTGGTCAAGAGAGACCGGCGACCTGCGGACTGTCGAAAGTATAAAGGCGTTATCGGGAAGCGGGGTCTGATGTGCCTCGCCAGCTTCTTCATGCCTGAGAGCCCCGGGCCGGTGAAGGCTCCCGAGTGGTTCAGGTTCTGCGCATTCAGCTCAACGCCGGTGTCGATCACCTCTGAAACATGTCCGCACTGCAACAGTCTTCAACCGAGCATGGGTGCCTAGGTTGGGCAATCATCAAGGGGCCCTCATCCCGAAGACGGCCTCGGCTGTAGAACGTATCATGTTCCATGGGCACCCGATGGTGAGGTCTCTCCACCCGACCACAATCGAGATCACCACTGAGGAACACCTAACCGAGAAAGGAGACTGTATCGTCGGGGTGGGAGCTGCCAAGGGATGCAGCCAGCTCAGCGAAACGCTCAAGACCGCCCTCAGGTCAGAACAGGCCAGGGTCACGATCAGAGTCTTGGTCGGCAATGAATCCTTTGAGCTTACGGCCGAGGGCGACAAGGGGCTGGAGCTCTCGCATCCTCATGACATCGTGATCCGGAGGAGCAGGTTCACGAGCGGCCGGACCCTGGCAGTCGGGGCAAGCGCAGCCGCCAGAGACATACCGAGGTCGATCGTCTCGAAACTGAAGAAGGCCGAGACTGTCGGAGCACTGGAAATCGAGGTCCATAGTGCTTGACGGTCACCAGAGCCGTGGCTTACACGATGCAGGCCCTCGTCAAGTACCACGGGCTGAAGGACTGGGTCCTAAGGCTCCCGTACCACGACAGCATCTCTGTCAACACCACGTGCATGAAGACGGAGGCGCAGATCGACGACAGGAGGAGAGGGGGCGTCTTCATTCGAGGGAGGCAGAGCGAATCGGCCAACGAGAGGTTGAAGGCAGTCGTGTCTAGCCTCAAGCCAGGGGCGGATGTTGCCCGTTTCAGGATAGACAGCAGGAACGTCCCGTCCAGCAAGGCGAAGGGGATCGGCTACTCGTCCTCGGCGGGAGCGGCCCTTACGCTGCTGCTGCACAACAGGCTGGTCGGAGGACGGCCAGACCTGCTCTCGCTTTCGAGAACAGCGAGGCTCTTCGCCGCCT
Source organism: Nitrososphaerales archaeon (assembly GCA_050012055.1). GTDB lineage: Archaea > Thermoproteota > Nitrososphaeria > Nitrososphaerales > Gagatemarchaeaceae > UBA183. The sequence goes on along the minus strand of JBEKHX010000002.1, from coordinate 154,673 downwards.
CGGCTTCAAGGTCCCTTGTCGGCGGCTTCTCGAGGCTCTATGCGGGAGCTGACGACGCCGGGACCTATGCGAGGAAGTTCGCCGACCAGCGTGAGATGGACCTCCGGATGGTGATCGTACCCCTCCCTTCCAAGATGAAGACCGAGGATGCCCACATAGAGGTCCTGACGTCGCCATTCTTCAAGGCCCGCATCGAATCGGCCCAGAGGCGGTGCGACGAGATGGAGAAGGCGATCCTGGGGAACGACCTCGATGCATTGGGAATCCTCGCCGAGAGAGACACGCTGGAGCTCCACAGCCTAACAATGACGGGCGAGAACAGGCTAATCATAATGACCGAGGACAGCTTGAGGATCATCAGACGGGTGAAGGAGCTGAGGGGAAACGGGGCGAAGGCTTACTTCTCCATGCAGACCGGCCCCTCGGTGTTCATCAACACTTCGGAGAAGCACGAGCAGAGTGTGCTGCGGGCAGTTCAGAAGCTGGGATACAAGGCCTATCTCTCGGGAGTCGGCGGAGAGGCCACCATCCTCTAGGAAGCTGGAATGGTTCATGGTCGTTCCCACCGCTCGGCGACACTTGGCTCCGATGCTCAAGGACCTCACCGAGTACCTGGAGGAGCTCGAGAAGAACAAGGACGGCAAGCCCGAACAAGTAAGAGACGGGATTGAGATCTACCTAGGCCTTTGGAGAAGGGCGGTCGAAAAAGGCGTAGTCCTGCCGTCGGACGAAGTCAGCGACGCTCTCGCGAAGATCGAGGAAAAGGGCGGTCTTTACAAGGCCGCAGAGGACTAGAAACAGAGATCAGGCAGGCGAAGGCGTCAATGCAGGACCTCGCCTCCGTCCAGCACGACGACCTGCCCAGTGATGAAGCTGGATTCGTCGCTTGCCAAGAAGAGGGCGAGGTTAGCCGCATCGATGGGCCTGCCAAGCCTCCCCATGGGAATCGCCGCCTTGTACGCCTCGAGCTGTTTCTCGCCCAGCCAGCTCACCCAGGTCGTCTCTATGGAACCGAACGCCATGCAGTTGACCCTGACTCTCGGGGCCAAGGCCTTCGCGAGCATCTTGGTCATCGAGATTACCGCCCCCTTGGCAGAGGCGTAGACCAGGCCTTCGCTGTCGCCGGCGAGCGCCGGAGTCGAAGCCACGTTGACGACCGAGCCGCGCTTCATCAGCCTGAGCGCGTTCTGTGTGCACAGGAAGGTCCCGAAGACGTCCACCGCGAAGACCCTTTTCCACATGTCAAGCGTTGTCCCTGGAACGTCGACCTTCCAGATGCTACTGTCGGAGAGGCCGGCGGTGTTGACTAGGATGTCGAGGCCTCCGAGTTCGCGCTCGACCTCTGCGAACATGGCTGAAACGCTCGCGGGATCTGCGACGTCGAAGTGAGCCGCGAACGCCTTACCCCCCGAGCGGCGGATGGCTTTCACGACGGTGTCAGCGTGCGCAGCGGAGGGCCTGTGGTTGACGACAACGTGCGCGCCTTCCTTCGCGAAGAGTTTTGCGACCTCAGCGCCGATACCTTGCGAGGAACCGGTAACCAAGGCGCGTTTGCCGGCGAGCCTCATTTGCTTGGGCTGCGTGAATCGGTCTGTCTTAAGGGTTGGAGCGGACCCGGAGCGATTGGTCAACCTGAGTGGGCAAATCCGACGCCGAAGCAATGAGCCTTGTAGAAAGGCCGGCAGGACTTGAGCGCTGAATGAGGTGCGGTCGCCGGGAATTCAACCCGCGTTGCTGGACGGGCCTGTCTCCGTTCTCAATCTACTGGTAAGTTACTGCTCTAATCCGACCCGCTACTCTGCGAAGTCGAGCTGCGTAGCATCTCGCAAACGGATAAATCGACCCAGACAGACTCGAATCTGGACTGACCTTGGAAATAAGAAATGTAGCCGTAATCGGCGCCGGGGATATGGGCCATGGCATCGCCGAACTCTTTGCGATGAACGGATACGAAGTGGCCCTGATGGACAAGTTTCCGGAAGCCCTTGAGAAGGCCAATGGCAAGATCGCGCAGAGTCTTGGGAGGTTCGTCGAAAGGGGTAAGCTCACGAAGGCCCAATCAGATGCGGTATACTCGAGAATCACGTTCGAGGGAGACATGGCCAAAGCCGTGTCGCGGGCCGACCTTGTGGTAGAAGCCGTGCCTGAAATCCCGGAGCTGAAGAAGTCTGTGCTGAAAGATGCCGGCCGGGCAGCGCCCAGCGGGGCCATTCTCGCCTCGAACACTTCGAACATAAGGATCTCAGAGCTGGCAGAGGGGACGCCGGGACCCGAAAGGGTTGTCGGAATGCACTTCTTCAATCCACCCGTGGTGATGAAACTCGTCGAGGTCGTCCCCGGAACCAAGACGGACCCCGCTGTCCTTGACGCCGTGGCCTCGGTCTGCGCCAGGCTTGGAAGGACGCCGATCAAGGTTCTGAAGGATAGTCCGGGTTTCATAGTGGACAGGATAAACGCAGCCGAGACTCTCTTCTTCTGCCTGGTGCTCGACAGGGGGATCGCCACCCCCGAGGAGGTCGACAGCTATGCCAAGAGCCAGGGGCTCCCGATGGGGCCCTACGAGCTTCTGGACTTCGTCGGCGTCGATATCGCCTGGGCCTCTCTCTCCTACTTTTCGAAGACCCTGTCGATTGAATACGGCAAGGGGCTGACCTTCGCGAGAATGGTGGAAGCGAACCAGCTCGGCAAGAAGACCGGGAAGGGCTTCTATGACTGGTCGACCGGGAAGGCGAGCATCCCGAAGGCTCCCCCGACCGACAAGGTCTCGGTCATGGACATCTTCAGCATAGAGATCAACGAGGCGGTAAAGCTGATCGAAGAGGGGGTGGCTCGCCCCGAGGACATAGAGAAGGGAGTCTCTCTCGGAATGGGGAGGCCGTTTGGTCCCATATCAGTGGCAAAGGGACTGAGCAACTCCGAAGTGAGGTCGAAGCTCGAGGAGCTCGCGAAGAAGTTCGAATGCAAGGTCTTTGCCCCCGCGAGGTCCATACTCGATGGGAGGATGCTGGAGGTCATCGAGAGCAAACCAACCGCCGAGGTTGAACCTGTTGGCCCGTCAGGAGCCAAGCCGGAAAAGGAACGGGGTGTGGCCGGGCCCATCTTTGTGGAGAAGCTGGGCGGCAGGGTCGCCAGGGTAGTCATCAATCGGCCGAAGCAGAACACTCTGAACGCCGAGGTCCTGGACGGGCTCGACCGGATTCTTACGGAGCTCTGGAGCGACAATGAAGTCGCGGTGGTCCTCTTGACCGGGACCGGGGACGTCTTCTCGGCGGGCGCCGACCTTTCCCAATTCTTCAACAGCTCTCTCGCGTTCGTCGAGTTCTCGAGGAAAGGCGAGAGGATCTTCAAGAGGATCGCCGAATTCCCCAAGCTGACGGTCGCTGTCATCAAGGGATACGCGCTGGGAGGCGGTCTTGAGCTGGCTATGTCGTGCGACCTCAGGTTGGCGACGGAGGACGCCAAGCTGGGCCTCCCGGAGGTGACCCTTGGGCTCGTGCCGGGTTGGTCCGGGACCCAGAAGATGGCAAGGCTGATCGGACTCTCCCGGGCGTCCGCTCTGGTCCTGACCGGAGAGAGGATAAGCGGGAAGCAGGCCTACGAGTTTGGGCTCGTAAACAAGCTCGTCCCCGCCGGCGACCCCGATGAGTATGCGCTTCAATACGGCAGAGAGCTCGCCTCCGCCCTCGCGCCCGTCGCCGTGATGCTGGCGAAGAGGCTGCTCGATAAGGGAACCGAAGTGCCATCCGATGTGGGCCTCGAGATGGAGGCACTGTCCTACGGAGTCTTGTTCGGGACGGAGGACCTGAAGGAAGGCGTCTCGGCCTTCCTGGGGAAGAGGAAGCCGGAGTACAAGGGGAAGTAGATGAAGGGCCAGGCGAACACCCTGCGCGAGGTCTTCGTGGTAGACTACCTGAGGACCCCTTTCTCGAGGTCCAGACCCAGCGAGCCCGAGAGGGACGTCTACAACTCGGTGCGGATGGATCAGGCCCTGGCGCTCCTCATCAAGAAGCTCATCGAGAGGGACGGGGTGAACCCGGAAGAGATTGGCGACGTCATCACGGGCTGCTCCTTCCAGGTCGGGGAGAACTGGCTCTACGGTGGGAGGCACCCGGTACTGCTGGCGGGGTTGCCGGTCACGGTGCCGGCGGTGGCAATGGAGAGAGCCTGCGCCTCATCGATGAACGCCGCGGCACTGGGGGCCATGGAGATCATGACTGGCAACTCGGAGGTGGTCCTTGCGGGAGGCATGGAACACATGACTCACGTCCCGATGAGCAACAATCCATGCCTAGCTCCCAACATGAGGCTGCTCGCCAGTCCCGAGTACGCGAGATATCAGATGGGTGCAGGGTACGTCATGGGCCTTACCGCCGAGAAGCTCGCCGAAGAGAGCGGAATCACCAGGGAGGAGATGGACCTCTTCGCAGTGGGGTCCCACGCGAAGGCGTCCAAGTCCCTCGACGAAGGTTGGTTCAAGGAGGAGCTGATGGAGATGAGGGTCGAGGTGGGCGGCGAAGAGAAGGTCATCGACGCTGACCAGAGCATAAGGAGAGAAACCAGCATAGAGCAGCTGCGGAAGCTCCAGCCCGCGTTCAAGGAAGGGGGAATCGTCACGGCTGGCAATTCGGCTCCCCTGAATGCGGGAGCCTCGGCGGTACTCCTCATGTCTGACGACAAGGTCAGGGAGTGCGGCCTGAAGCCGCTGGCCCGGATTCTCTCTCTTGGCTGGGCGGGCGTCGACCCGAGCGTGATGGGCAAGGGTCCGGTTCCGGCCTCCAGAAAGGCGCTCGCGAACGGGGGGCTGAGGGTCGATGAGGTTGACCTGTGGGAGGTCAATGAGGCCTTCGCCGTGGTGGTTCTCTATGCTATCAGGGAGCTTCGACTCGACCTGAGCCTTGTGAACGTCCACGGAGGCGCGATAGCCATAGGGCATCCTCTCGGCGCGTCGGGAGCCCGCCTGGTCGGGACTCTGGCCAGGCAGCTACAGCAGACGGGCAAGGAGTATGGAATGGCCACACTCTGCGTCGGAGGCGGGCAGGGCTTTGCGACATTGATGCAGAGGGCCTGACCCGGCTCCCAAGTCGTTAGACGATCATCCGTGAGAGGGACGAGGGAGAAAGCAGTAAGTACGGGAACCAAAGTGGAAAGACGCGGACCGAGATGGAATTCGAGCTGCCGGAGACGCTAACAGACGCTCGGAAGAAGGCGAGGGAATTCGCAGTCAGAGAGATAACCCCAGAACTGGCGCGGAAACACGATCTGAGTGAAGAATACCCGGACGATCTGAGGAAGAGGGCTTTCGCGAGCGGAATCCTCGACTACTCCGACCCCTGGAAGATGTTGGTCACGATGGAAGAGTTCTGTCGGGTTGATGCCGGCATGGGGATAGCCGCCGTAGCCTCACTGTTTGGAATGGAACTGATCATGCTCTTCGGCACGGAAGAGCAGAAGCAGGAGTACCTTCCTCGCGTGAACAGCGGACAGGCGATAATGGGCCTCGGGGTCACCGAAGCATCGGCAGGGAGCGACGTCGCGGGAATCAAGACCAGGGCGGTGAAGTCCGGCGACGGGTACATCATCAACGGGTCGAAGATGTTCATCACGAACGGCCAGCTTGCCGACTTCCTGGTGGTTCTCACTCGCACCGCACAACCGGACGCAAAGAGGCATCACGGTCTGAGCGTATTCATCGTCGACATGCATTCGAGGGGGGTCTCAAGGAACAAGCTGGCCGGCAAGCTGGGGGTGCGCGCGACGAATACCGCTGAGATAATCCTAGACAACGTGGAGGTCCCGGCCAAGAATCTCCTGGGGGAGGAGGGCAAGGGCTTCTACTACATCATGACCTTCTTCAACATCAGCAGAATCTACGTCGCCGTACAGGCCGTGGGCATAGCCCAGGGCGCGATGGACAGGACCCTCGAGCTCATAGAGCGGAAAGGGACCGGAAGCATCGAGACCGAAAAAGAGCAGGTTCTCGTGACCCTGGGGGAGATGGCCACCAGGATTGAGGCGGCACGCCTGCTGACCTACGAAGCGGCTTCACGCCTTTTCAAGTTCAATCCTGACCCGAAGCTGACAAGCATGGCGAAGGCCTACGCCGCCGAGACCGCCGTCCATGTCACCGAGAAGGCGCTGGAGCTGACCGGGGTCGAAGGCCTGGCAGGAGACCTCGAGAGGTCATTCAGAGACGCGAAGATCATGGAGATCTGGGAGGGGACCAGCGAGGTGGAGAAGCTGATAATCGCAAGGACCATCGGAAGAGAAAGGACCAAGGCGAAGGCAGAAGGAGCGGCGGCCTGACTTGATGGCCGAAGAGTACCAGCTCCTTCGAAGCAGCGTCAGGGACTTCGCCCAGAAGAACATAGACAACATCGCGGTCAGGATAGAGCAGGAAGGGCTTAGTCCCGAGACAGCGAAGAGCATGGCGTCACAGGGGTTCATGGGAGCAAGGATTCCGACCGAATATGGCGGCACCGGCTTGGATGAAAGGGGCTACATGATAGTGCTCGAAGAGCTGGCGCGGTGCTCGCCATCGGCCGCCGTAAGAGTGCTCATCACGAATTCACTCTTCCTTCCTCTCGTCATGGCATCCGAGAAGAGCAGAGAGATACTCCGAGATGTGGCGTCGGCCAAGACCAGCGTCGCGGTCGACCATTGCTGTGTGATGGAGGGGCACAGCCGAACCTCGGGCGTTGTGATTGAGGGCAGCCACGCAAGTGGCAGGGTGGACTACGTTCTGAACGGGAGCGCCGATGCGATCATCGTAGCGGCGAATGACCCCCAGAACAGTCTCCTGTTGGTCAAGGCCGGATTCAGGCCCATAGAGGAGCACCCGCGCCTGGGACTTCGAGGATTGAGCTTCTCCTCGCTCACCATTGACTCGACGGATTTCGAGAAGCTGTCGGAGAACGGCTCCCGACTGATCGAAGCCGCTGTCAACGACATGGACCTCGAAGTCGCGGCCATCTCCCTGGGCATCGCTGCCGGGGCACTCGCCAAGGCTGTGGAATACTCAAAGGTCAGGACTACCTTTGAGCACCCGCTCAAGGAGTATCAGCCCGTGGCGTTCGGTCTTTCGCTTCTCAGGGCGAAGGAGGAGATGATAAGAGACTTCGCCTACAAGGAGAATCACGCCGCTGCCGGGAAGACGATGACAAGGGTGAGGGCTGTGGCTCTGGCAAAGAATGCGACGAACCAAGCGCTTCAGGTCCATGGCGGGTACGGATACTTCGAGGATTTCGGCGTCGAGAAGTTCTACAGAGATGCGATGGCGCTCTCCATCCTCTTCAGCAGGGGCACGAAAGACATGGAGAGGTTGTCCGAGCAGGTCTTCGATTCCAAAGCCGGATTCCTGTGAACGCCTCCGGAAGGCGGCGTCAGTGATCGAGGCGATGCCCCTAGTAGGAGAGACTGTACGGATTTGCTAGCAGGCAACGCGGTCTCTGTTACTGTTGAGCGGTAGTCTCCTTGAGCTTTCTGCGAAGGACCTTGCCGATCAGCGTCTTCGGGAGCTCCGAGATGAATTCCACCTTCCTAGGCACCTTGTACTTGACCAGCCTGGCAGCGCAGAAGTCAATGACGTCTTTCTCTGTCAGAGAGCCGGCTTCATCCTTCCTGACGACGAAGGCCTTGACGACCTCACCGCTGAACTCGTCCGGGATGCCGATGACTGCGGCCTCTTTGATGCCCGGATGCTCGAAGAGTACCTCCTCCACGTCCCTGGGATACACCTTGAACCCTCTAACGTCCACCATGTCCTTCTTTCTGTCCACTATGTAGAAGTAGCCGTCGTCGTCCATCTTCGCTATGTCTCCCGTCAGGAACCACCCGTCGTGGACGACCTCGGCAGTCTCTGCCTCGTTGTTCCAGTAGCCCTTCATCACCTGAGGGCCTTTCACCGCGAGCTCCCCCACAGAACCTGTGGGCAAGGTCTTGAAGGGGTCGTCGAGGTCCACGATTCTGGCATCGGTCTCCGCGAACGGAATCCCCATCGAGCCGTCCCTGACGCCCCCCTCCGTCAGCGGATTGCAGTGGGTGATAGGACTAGTTTCGGACAATCCGTAGCCTTCGACGAGGTTCCCCCCTGTCAGCTCGATGAACCTCTTACGCACTGCTACGGGGAGGGCGGAACCTCCTGACACGCACACCCTCACGGAACGGAGATCGAAGTCCTTGGCCTTGGGGCTGTTGTTGATGGCGATGTACATGGTTGGCACACCGCAGAAGGCCGTGACCTTCCTCTGCTGGATAGTCTTCATCACCTCGTTGACGTGGAAGCTGGGAAGGAGGACGATCTGCGAGGACGCAAAGAAGGGAGCGTTCATGGCCGTGGTGAGCCCGTAGATGTGGAAGAGAGGGAGCACCGCTAGCGAAACGTCCTTGGTGGTCAGCGGCAGATAGTTGGCCGTGCGGACTGCGTTCGAGTAGAGGTTGTAGTGAGTCAGCATTGCGCCCTTGGAGACTCCCGTGGTTCCTCCGGTGTATTGAAGCACGGCGACATCCTCCAGCGGGTCGACGTCGGCAAGCGTCGCCATGAGAGTGCTTGACCTCAGCAGCGCCATCAGGTCCAGGGTGTTTGCCCGACTCACCCTCCTTATGCCGGCAAGCCCAGCCAGGCTGCGCTTCAGGCCTGGAAGGCAATCAGTGACGCTGGTGGTGATGACGTGCCGCAGACGGGTTCTCTCCCTGCAGCGTTCCAGGCTCGCATACAGGTCGTTCTTCTTGACGACGTCTTTCGGTGCGATGATGACCTCCGCGCCGGAGTCGTTAATCTGGTGTTCGAGTTCCCTCTCCTTGTAAAGCGAATTGTTGTTCACCACGGTGGCTCCCGCTTTCAGGATCCCGAAGAAGGCGAGGACGAACTGGGGCGTGTTGGGCAGGAAGATTGCCACCCTGTCTCCGCGCTTCACTCCCAGAGAGACCAGTGCGGATGCAAACCTCGAAGAGAGGTCATCCAGCTCTGAGTAGGTGAAGTTCCGTCCCTGATAGTGCATGCAGACGTTCTTCGGATACTTCTTCGCGGATTCTGTGACGACGGCGTAGAGCGGTTTCTTCTCGGGGGAAACATCCGCAACGTGCGCGCGCGTCAGTTCTTGGACCTGGAGTCTCGTCCACGGGTGCTCTTTCTGCAACCCCTTCGCTAGGCAGGAGGGCGGGACGTTCCTTAAGCATATCGTCGCCTCGTGCGTACTGGGTTATGCGCGTGCAGTGTCCATTGCCTGTCCACACTCAGTCCAATCCCCCGCACAATGCCCCGTCCATTCAACCGTCCGTTCGTTCGTCCGTTCGTCCATTTGACCGTCCGTTCGTTCGTCCGTTCGTTCGTCCGGCAGTCCAAGGGGTCCCCCCTGTTAGGTACTGTTGCCTGCATGAAGGGGGTGGTAGGCCCTCGACACGACATAGTCAATTCCTAGTGCGGGAGGGATTAGAGGGAACCGAGACCCACACTCCACGGCCGACCCGCTTAAGGGTCATACCAAATTCGCGAAGATGGACGCTCTTCACCGCACTATAACAACCCGTGGGACCTGACCGGCGGTGAACTTGGACAGTCTTCACATAACCGGCTTCGACGAGTTCCTGCAGGCATTTCTTGATTGAGCCAGGGCTCTTGCCTGTCTTGCCTCGGACTTGATTTGCCGTCATGCAATCAGCACTCTTGAGAAGCAGATCGAAGATTTCCATGCACGTGGGGTGTTCTGCATACATGGCCGTCGGGGGACCCGTGTAACGTTGTATCCGACGGAACCTACGGGTCGTGCCTACGCGAATCGTGTTAGGCTGACCGTGGCCTGCTTTGACCACTCGAATCGTCATCGTACCACACTCTTCAATCCTCACAAATAAGTCTCAACCTTCCACCTCTAGACGTGAAAGGACACAAGATCACCGAGGAGCAGAAGAGGAAAGCGCTTGAACTCTACGCGTTCGGTTATTCATCCCGTCAGATTGAGGAAGCAACCGGCGTATCCAAGTCCTCAATGAGTGATATCGTAGAGGAGGCTGCGAAGAAGGACACTGATATCAAGGCGGTGCACGAGATCGCAGTGCTTTGCCGTAACCGAAAGATCGCCGTTGAGTCGCTCCTTAGGGCAAAGGTCATCAGCGATAGGATCGATGATGCGGGCTCGTCGCTGGACGAGGTTGTGGAGAAGGTCATCCCTCTGCTGAAGAAGGCCGAAGGCAACGTCGCCGAGTACGCCGAGGCTGGGCTGGAAATGCAGAAGCTTGTAGAGACCGCGGGTAAGACGCCGGAACAGCTCATTGTCGAATACCACGATCTAACGCGTGAAGTCAAAGCCCTGAAGGTCGAATCCGAGAGCCTGAAAGAGAGCGAGGAGAAGCTCGAGAACGAGGAGAGCAGAGTGCGGGCGAAGCTCGGGAATGTCACAGAACTGGAGACAATCCAGGGCTCCCTGAAGCGAATCAAGCGGCATCCGGGAGACGCTGCCAGGATACTGAAGAGGAGTGAGGGGCTCTGGCAGCGCGGACTGACTGAGGACGAGCTTGACGCGATTGCGTCCGAGGTGCAGAAGCAGGGTGGTGAGGGTGGAGAGGCTGCGAAGAAGATTGCCGACTTCGTAGTCAAGCACGGCAGCCTAGAGTCGGCTGTCGAGGCAATCAACGACACGGTCGCGGCCCTCGATGCCCGCAAGGCCGCCCTACAGAACGAGATCCCAGTCTTGGAGCGGAAGGCGAAGTCTCTGCAGGCCCAAAGCGACGACCTGGTGACAAGGGTGAACGAAATCGAAGCGCAGTACAACAAGATGGGGGACGCCCTCAAAGAGAGGGAGGAGACGCAGTCCAAGAGGCTGGAAGCGATGGACCGTGAGAAGGAGCGGGTGACCACAGAACTACAGAAACTGAAAGAACAGGCGGCGACAGCAAGTTCACAATTGAAAGATACCCAGGCTGCGGTCGATTCTCTCGTGACCCAGCGGACTCTTCTACAGTTCACCCTGAAGACGCTTGAGAGTGACAAGAAGCAGGCCGAGGACTCCCTCAAAGTTATCCTCGACAATCATCGAAAGGTCAGAGAGAACCTGGGTACTCTTCAGTCTCAGGTCGCGGGGCTCGACAATGAGGCCAAGAGCAAGATTGACAAAATCGCCGAACTTCAGAAGACGGTTTCGGACCTTCTTGTTCAGCTGCAGCAACTGAAGGGCCATGTCGAGAACGTAGCGGAGATGATGAAGAAGATCCAGGATGAGTTCGGGAGGAACGAGGACGTTCTCACCATAGTCGACCTGAAGAACAACCCGAAGACCCTGCGGTCCCTGACGGCCGTGCTGAAACCAACGCTCGCATACTTCGAATCGCTTCGGGCCTACATTGCGCTCCACGCCACTGAGATCCCGGAATCTAAGGAGATACTAGACATGATCGCCAAGCTGTCGCATTTGCTCGCAGGAGTGTTTCGGTCTGTCAGTCGATAATCTTGTAGTGGAGGCCGACGTACTACTAAAGCGAGCGCACAGAATCAAGACCAGAGCGGGAAGATTCGGGACCGCCCTGCAGGAAAGGTTCCTGACAACCTTGAGGAGGTCGCAGCTTGCCGAATTGCTAGCCATTGATGCGAGGGTCGAGAGAGAGGCCAAGGAACTGGAGCCGAGGGTGGTCAAGCAGAACGACTACGCGGACTGGTTCTACAGAACCACTGAAGGAGTCTACAAGCCCCCGACTGAAAAGGTGGTAGTCGTCATAAGGCAAGAGACTCCTGGACTGTGCACGGTAGACGTGGCGGTAATCGATTCGGCAGACCCAACCGCCCACTACCTGTGGCTAGCGCGTGGCTGGAAGAAACCTGGGTACATCCTCGGGATCGACCTCTTCAGAGATCTGGTCAAGGACGTTGAACGGTCGATTGCTTTGACGAGCGATCAGGACAGGCTGTGCCTTTCGGCTGAGAGGCTCATCTATCAGAGAGTCCTGGAGCAGCCCGGCCGTTACCGCTGAGACAAAGCCGTCCCCTCAGGTGGGATCGTCCTCAAGAAGCGCCCACGCAGCAACCTTGAATTGTGCAAAGCTCAGCTCAACGCAGATCCTGCGACAATCTACCCGACGGTCAAAATTCGGGGTGCGAGGGCGTGAGGATGCACACGTAAAGTAGCGGGCCCGGTGGGACTTGACCAGTTTACTGTGCAGATTCATCTGCACGCCGAGAATAGGCAGAGACCACTGACACAATTTGGCCAATAGCTATGAACCGAGCAGCTTGCTCATTGCGCTGTTCCAGTAGATCCTTGTCTCTTCCAACGGGAATCCGAGAGCCACGAGGGATTCCATCCCGCTCCACAACGCCAGTATGGACCCGGCCAGCTCCCTGGCATCGGCCCTCTTCCTTTTGCTGGTCGCTACGATGCACCGCTCGACAGCGTCAAGGTACTGGTCGTTGTGTTTCTTGAGGACCTCCCTGAGCTCGGGGTTCCTCGTCGCCTCGGAGATGACTTCGAAGCTGAGGCCAGCGGCCCGCTTTGAATCTGGCATCATCTTGTCGAAGAAGGCCTCGAAGGCCTTCCGCGTGTCCCCCTGCTTGACGACCCACTCGATGACCTGCTCCAGCTCCCTCGGGGACGACTCGTAGGCCGCTTTGAAGAGGGCCTCCTTGTCCTCGAAGTAGGTGTAGAGGGCTGCCTTGCTTATCCCGAGCTTCCGCGCTATCTCGTCCATGGTAGTCTGCCTGAACCCCTTCTCCCTGAACAGGACGCGCGCGGCCTCCACGATTTTTGACGTGGCGATGCTCCTGTACTCCGGGAGGACCCTTGGCATGCCGAGCCCTAACAGGGTGGAGGGCTATTTAAGCTGACCGTCACTCGGAGTGGTGACCAAAGGTTGATATAGTGACTAGCGGTCAGTATAGGCGGTGACACGCGCTGATAACCCAAAAAGCTGGCGAGAGAGTCTTCGAGGCGCTCTTCATTATTGGACTGGGCGTCATTTGGGGGCTCCGTTTCTGGTGGCCCGGCCTCCTGATAGACTTCGGGGCCGCCTACGGGATGACCCTGGCCCTCCGCGAGCGGTACTGGCCCGCTGTTGCGTACATCGTCCTCTTCGGCGTGGTTCCGGCCCTCTACGTCTTCCCGCCGGTTCTCAGCGCGTCAATCCCATTCGTGATCGCCGGGCTCGGGGCGGCCGGGCTGTACTTCGCCCTGCACAGGGAGCCCTGCTGATTCAGAATGGGCGGAGAGGACTCGAGTGGCGGGGCGTCGGAGGCGACTCAGCACTCTGTCGGGCAACCCTCCGGTTTCTTCTCTTCCATCCCCCCCAGGGTCAAGTGGTTCGTCTTCCTGGTCTTCTTCACTGCGGTCGGTTACGGTTACCTCCAGGTTCTGATCTCGGCATACCTACCGCAGGTGGGGTACAACGCTGGTTCTGTGGGGCTGATACTCGGTGCCAATGGGATAGCTGTGGTCCTGGGCTCGGTTCCCTTCGGCATCTATGCCGACAGGAGGGGCAAGAAGCGCATCCTCATCCTGGGTCTGTTTGGCTTCCCGCTGACGCTGCTCGTCTTCGCCCTCACGACCGCGCTCCCGGCTCTACTCATAGCCGGTGCCTTTGCCGGTCTTGGAGAAGGAGCATTCCTGTCCTCGTGGAACGCGCTCATAGCCGATATGACGACTGTCGCTAACCGGGAGAAGGCATTTGTCCTGTCGTTCATCGTTGGGACCTTCGCCTTCGGGCTTGGCTACGTCGTGCCCTTCGCCTTCCCGGCGCTGGAGTCAGTTCTCCACGTCGGAATCCTGGACATCCATAGGTACTCCACCGTGGTGTTGGCCGCACTGTCGCTCATCTCGCCAGTAGGCATCGCGCAGGTGTTGAGAAGCTACACAGAACCAACGAGGACGAAGAGGACGGGAGGGCTCAGGGCGCTAGGACCGCTCTGGAAGTTCTCAGGGGTGAACAGCATCATCGGACTTGGGGCTGGGTTCATCATCCCACTAATTGCCACTTGGTTCTACTTCCGGTTCTCGATACCTGACACCTACAGCGGGCCGCTTCTGGCGATTTCCAACATGACCATCGCCCTCGCCGCGATTGGGAGTCCGTTTCTCTCGAAGAGGCTCGGCACCGTCAATGCTATCGTCTTGGCGCAGGGGAGCTCGACGGTCTTCATGTTCGCGATGGCGTTTGCTCCTGACCCTCTCCTCGCGGGGGTGCTGTACATCGTGCGGGCGGCGCTGATGAACATGTCATCTCCCTTGGCCGACTCGTTCCTGATGGGCATCGTTCCGGCGGAGCAGAGATCCCTCGCCAGCGCCGTCAATTCCCTGGTCTGGAGGCTGCCCAACAGTGTGACGACGATCCTCGGAGGGTGGATCATGGCTACAGGGAACTACGGGCTTCCGATCTTCTTGGCGACTAGCCTGTACGTCGTTGGGATAACGGGATTCTACCGAGTCTTCAGGAACGTGAAGCCAGCGGCGTAAGATGGGTCAGTGTCCATATGGGCACTTCAACCTACAGATCTCCGTTGATGGTTCAGCCCGGCTTGGATTCGCAGAGCCTGCTTCGATTGTCTAACTCGGGTCAGAGACTTCCCCCTTATTCAAGGAGTGGCGTGATGTTGCGGATCATTGGGGAGGGCATATTGATATATATCGATGCATTGGTCTGACACTGGAAAGACATTGCCGGGCGATCCGTCCAAGGAGATCCTGGGCAGCCTATCTCTTCTGGACAGGCTTCTGCCCATCTGGATCTTCGTGGCAATGGGCGCAGGCGTTCTAATCGGGTCCGTCTTCCCCCAGACTGGTCCGCTGATCAATTCGTTTCAGATCGACTCGGTGTCCCTTCCAATCGCTGCTGGTTTGATCTGGATGATGTATCCGCCGCTTGCGGCGGTCAACTACCGGGAAATCGGAAAGGTCAGGACCGCGAAAAAGATGATGAGCGTCTCGCTGCTGCTCAACTGGGCGCTGGGCCCAGCCCTGATGTTTGCGCTCGCTTGGGTTCTCCTCCCGGATCTTCCCCTCTTCAGGGACGGAATAATCCTGGTCGGCCTAGCCCGTTGTATTGCCATGGTGCTGGTATGGAACATGCTCGCAGGTGGAGACAGCGAGTACGCGGCAATCATTGTTGCGCTGAATGCGGCATTTCAGATAGCCCTTTACTCGGTGTACGCCTACTTCTTCATCACGGTGTTGCCGACCTGGCTTGACCCGAATGCGGTTGCGACAGCGATCAACGTGAACCCCTGGGACATAGCGCGAAGCGTTGCGATCTTCTTGGGCGTGCCGTTCGCTATGGGGATAGCAACGCGGTACGCCCTCGAACGCAGAGGAAGAGAATGGTATGAGGAGAGGTTTCTTTCGAAGCTGCGACCTACCGCGCTGGTGGGGCTGCTCTTCACCCTTGTCATAATGTTCAGCCTTCAGGGCAACTACTTCGTCCGCCTCCCACTGGACCTGGTGCGAGTCGCAGTCCCCTTGGTCGCCTACTTCCTTCTCATGTTTGTGTCGTCTTTTCTGCTGTCATGGAAGCTCGGGTTCTCCTACCAGGAGACCGTCACTACGTCCTTCACCGCAGCCAGCAACAATTTCGAACTCGCGATCGCCGTCGCAGTTGCGGTCTTCGGCCTGAGCTCGAGTCAGGCCTTCGCCACCGTCGTGGGGCCGCTGATGGAGGTCCCTGTCATGGTCGGGCTCGTCTACGTCGCCCTTTGGTTGAAACCAAGGTTCTTCGCGATAGCCTTACCTGAGACGGGAGCCGCACCTCTTATACTGTCGGAGTGTACTAGAGGGGGCAAGGAGCCATGAGGTCTGGGCAGAGCAAATCGGTTCAGCGGCTAATTCAGCTCGGAATCTGCCAACCCTCGGACATCACGCAGGCCAGGGTCGAGGCAGAGAAGCTCGCGTCTCCAGAGTATGCGATGAAGATTAGACGGGCGGAGAAGCTTGTTGGAGCGATTGGTGATTCCAACAGGATAAAGATTCTGCTGCTTCTCTCCAAACGGGAGATGTGCGTCTGCGAACTTGAAGCCGCCCTTGGACTGCCGCAACCGACCGTGTCACATCATCTGGGTCTCTTGGAACAAGCAGGTTTGCTTCAGAGGAGTAAGAGAGAGAGGTGGGTATTCTACAATGTGTGCGACTCCCCAGCCCTGGACCTGCTTAGGAGACTGATGCGGTAGGCGATTGATCTGTCTCACCCTACTCACAGGATTCTGTTCGTTTGTGTCGAAAACGCGGGCAGGAGCCAGATGGCTGAGGCGTTCGCGAACAGGCGTGGATTAGACGCCACGAGCGCTGGAACTATCCCTGCTTCGAAGGTCAATCCCATCGTTGTCGAGGCCATGAAGGAGAAGGGAATAGACCTCGCGCTCAACAAGCCCAAGATGCTGACGAATGACATGATTAGCCAAGCGAGCCTTGTCGTGACCATGGGTTGCTCGGTTGAAGAGGTATGCCCGAGGCCCATGCTTGCCAAGATGCAGAAGAAGCTCGTAGACTGGGACCTTCCCGACCCCAAAGGAAGGTCAATTGCAGACGTGCGAAGAATCAGGGATGAAATGGAGAAGCGGGTTAAGGAGCTTTCAGGGAGCTTGCAGCGGGCTTCTTCGCCTTGATGTGCGAGCTGAAGTAGCTGAATGGGTATTCTCCAATGTTTGAGTCCGACACGTGTTCAATCTGTACATCTTGGAATCCAGCACTCTCGAGTAAGCTCTCGTAGTCTGAATCCGTTAGGGCTCCCGCGATGCAGGCCGACCAGGAATCCATGTCCTTTCTAGCGCTGTCGGGAATCTCTTTTGGAAGAGTGACGTCAGCGACCGCGAAGACTCCGCCTCCCTTCAGGACGCGAAAGGATTCCCTGAAGACGGCCGGCTTGTCGGGCGAGAGATTGATCACGCAGTTTGAAATGACGTAGTCCACGCTGTTCGACTCGACAGGCAGGTGCTCGATCTCTCCGAGCCTGAACTCCGCGTTCGCGTACTTGCTTCCGTACTTCGACTTCGTCTCTCTTGCTCTCCAGACCATCTCTGGCGTGGCGTCCACGCCTATCGCTCTCCCCCTCTCGCCGACGAGCTGGGAAGCCCTGAAGATGTCTATTCCGCCGCCGCTTCCGAGGTCGAGCACCACATCGCCTTCTTTCGGGCTTACCAGAAGCAGAGGAGAGCCGCATCCTGCATTGACCGAAGAAGCTTCGACTGGAACGGCTTCGCCCAATGAAATCAGGTCCGAGTCGTTGCAACAATCATCTTCATTGCAGCACTTCGAGTCGGAGGAGGTTGCCATCTTGGCGTATCTCTCCTTGACCGCCTTCCTGATTTCCAGCTCGGACACATTCTCATCCTGGGTTCCGTGAGCTATTTATTGACTGGGCTTGGTGGGATTCGGACCTTGCAACCAGTCGCGTAAACAGCGAGAATCTAGCTATTCTAGACGAACAGAGGCCATTCTGAGCTTATCGTCAGTGGGGCCGGCGGGATTTGAACGCCAATAGGGTTCAGACCATCACAGAACATCGTGACCCAGGTCATTCAGAGTAGTTCTCGGCAGACTCTTCGATTTCTTGCTTCTTGTTCGTATTGTCAAGAGCTCAGCCAGGGGGCACCTCTACGGCCCCCTTCTCCATTTCCTTGGGGCACTTGGGTGGTTTGGTTTTCACTACTCCATTCACGGGTTCGCCGGTCGAGGACCTCTGTCGACATCTGTCGAGGGGCATGTTGCGGACTTGGTCTACCAGGTGCCGGGCTCATCGTCGGAATCACCCAAGGTTATCTGTCGACGTCCGGTCGGGACCTGTCTGGGGAAATCGGGCGAGCCTGTCGGTTGTCGGTCGACTCGGGCCGACCCGGAGACCTGCCAGAAATCCCGGCGACTTTGTCGAGGGTCATCGAGGTCTTTCCCGGTGGCGTCCGGCCGGGGTTCCGGTCGAGATCGTCGAGAGTTTCCAGCCAGTTTTGTCGAGAGTTTGTTCGAGGAAAGTACGTAATGTTCGATTCGGTCCGGGCCGGTCCGGGCCGAACCGATGGAGGGGTTACCCCCATACCCCCAGGCATGACCGACCCGGGACGGCGTGCCGACATTGAGTCGGTGCCGATCCGAGGCTCCGATGTCGAGCCTACCTGTCGGTCGGCCCGAGCCGGTCGACGATGTAAGGCCATCTCGAGGTTTCATCGGGGCCTTGTCCAGAATGCGGTCGACACCTCTCGGCCAAGCCGGTCGAGGGCCCGACAGAGGACCGGCGGGAGGGTATCTCGGGAACCTTGTCGGGAGAGCTCCGGGGCTCCGAGTCGATTGCCAGGAGCTTCCGGCAGACGCCCAAGAACTGGTGAGGGTGCCCGAACCCTTGGCATAGGCGGGCCCGGTGGGATTCGAACCCACGACATGCTGGTGTCTCCCGGTTCGAGCTAAGAGCCAGCCGCTATGGTCGAGAGTCTCTAACCTGGCTGAGCCACGGGCCCGTCGAGCCAGCCCACCCGACGAGGTGGATATTTACTTTATTAGATGAAAGGCGGACGTTTTGCTTTCATGGGGCGACTGAGCTTCGTGGGCCTGGGACTCGGCCCGAAGGGTATCAGTCTGGAAGGGTTGGACGAGCTTAGGTCCGCGGACGTCGTCTACCTCGAGTACTACACATCGCCTCACGAGCCCAAGCTGCTGAAGGAGCTGCAGGACGCGTCAGGGAAGGAGTTGACGATAGTGGACAGAGCATTTGTCGAGGACGGGAAGAGGATCCTGGCCGAGGCAGCGGAGAGCAAGGTCGTCCTCGCCGTTCTGGGAGACCCGATGATCGCGACCACGCACAGTGAGCTGAGGGCGAGGGCGGCGAGGTCCGGCGTCGAAACAAAGGTAATTCATGCCGCCACGGTCGCGGTTGCTGCGGCCAGTTCCTCGGGCCTACACTACTACAAGTTCTCCACCACAGTCACCGTCACCAGGGAAGCGGTCAACAAACTCACCCAAGTATACCACACCCTGCACCAGAACCTCCTGAAAGGCGCGCACACCCTAGTGCTACTGGAGTACGATGTCCAGAGTGGTGAGGGCGTGACCCCTGCAGACACAATCGGGGGTCTTCTCTTGGCTGAAGGGAACTTCAAGCGCGGAGTAGTCAGCAGTTCGACCTTTGCCCTGGTCATGTCGCGACTCGGGAGGCAGGACGCATATCAGGCGGCGGGAACCTTCGCGGAGCTAGCCAAGTTGGAATTCGGGGGACCGCCGCACTCGATTGTGATCCCCGGGAAGCTCCACTTCACGGAAGTCGAGTCTATCTCTGCCCTTTTCGGACTGGATGAGACGAAGGTCCGGAGCAATTCGGACGGAGTCCTGCGGACCGCGCAGGTGCTGGTACCGAAATACGTCGCAAAGACGAGGCGCGCCCTAGACTCCGTCAAACTGAAGCTTGGGTCTCAGTACGAGGCGGTCATCGAGAACGCGGAGCTCTACATGAGGGACGCCGAGAACTTCCTTGCGAACGGCCAAGACGAAATGGCGATGCTCAGCATAGGATACGCGGAAGGTCTTATAGACTCACTCTCGTTCGCGGGCGTCGCGAAGATAGACTGGTAGACTTGGACGAAAAACAGATTCTCGGCGCGGTCTTCTCTCTGGGACTGGGAGAGCATGAGCCCACAATCAGGAAGGTTTCGGAACGCCTTGGCATCGGGACTTCGGACGCAAGCAGGAGAGTCCAGGCCCTCAGAAGAAGGGGCCTCGTCAGACTGCAGAGAGGACGGGTCTCAATCACACCGAAGGGGCGAAGGAAGATCAAGGTCGTCTTCATCGGGGGAGGGTTTGAGGTGATCCATCGAGGCCACCTCTACACGATCAGCAAGGCGAAGAGCCTCGGCGATGTCCTCGTGGTGGCGGTGGCAAGGGACAGCACCATCCGAGAAAGGAAGAAGAGAGAGCCAGTCTCGGATGAGAACGAGAGACTGGTGCTGCTCTCGTCTCTCAGGCAGGTGGACGCAGCAATCCTGGGCGTCGAGGGGAACATCTACGACACGCTTGAGAAGGTGAAGCCGGACGTGGTCGCTTTGGGCTACGACCAGCATCACATGGAGTCAGAGATCGAGCGGGAAGGGAAGGCGCGTGGAATCAAGTTGAAGGTCGTCAGACTTGACTCGCAGAATCCCAGCCTCAAGACCAGCGCGCTTCTGAGAGAGCTCTAGTGGCGAGTCGCCCGGTCCAGCTTCTTCTGCAGGCGCACCAACGAAGAGTTCACCGATTCGCGCCTGACCTCCTCAGTCATGAGGCTCCGGGTGTCTTCGACGAGCATCCTTGCCACGTCAATCTTGCGACGGGTCCCGTTCACGACGTGGTCGTACACAGCCATGGGGGAGCAGACCGAATACAGGTCCTCCATGACGGCAAAGTATCCTTTCGCCTTCGCCATCTTGCCGCGCATTATCGAATCAAGGACCAGCCTCTTCAGTTCGCCGACAGTGTCCAGCAGGCCGAGCAGGTAGGCCTCCGGAGATGCGCCGAGCGACTCTCTTGATGGAATCGTCTTCCCCTGCGCTAGGGCGAAGACCGCCGACGCCTCGACGTACTCGGTTTCGGGAGAAATCAGATATCGGGACACGGGACCCCCGCCCGACTTCTTCAGCGAACTCAAGAGGGCCCTCGCTTCCGAGAGTTCCTTGGCGGCGTCCTTCATCTTGCCTTGGTGAACGCTGATGATCGCCCTCGAGCTGGAGGTGATGACGTCTCTGCTCTCCTTGAGGAGCCTGTCACGGCGCTCAAGCTGGTCCGAGAAGTGGGCCTCAAGGCCCTTGATGGATCGCCTCACTTCCTCCATGGTACAACGACCCACGCCGTCACTGCCGGTGCCATAAGCTTACCCTTCCTGACCCAAGGCTTATCTGCTGACTTCATGCCCGCAGGAGAGCTTGGGGAGGGAGGCGGAGATTGCGCTCGCTGAGACGGCTCTTGCCGCCGCACTGTGGGGGACATCCTTTCCCGTGGTCTCCTTGGGGATCGAAGGAGGTCTGGACCCCAGGACCTTCGTCTTCCTGAGATTCGCAATCGCGGCGCCGGTGATGCTTGGTGTGGCCTTGGCCCTAGGCAGAGATGTGATGCCTCTCCTCAGGAGCAGGGCCCTCTGGGTCGTGGGCCTGTTCAACGCTGTTGGGTTCGTCTGCCAATTCATCGGACAGCAATACACGGAGGCCTCGGTGGCCGCACTGCTCGTCAACATGTCGGTCATCCTCGCAGCGATCGGAGCGGTGGTCTTCCTCGGAGAGAGGTTGGGGGGCTTCAAGGTGGTTGGAATCTTCCTCGCGGTCGCAGGGGTATTCTTGATAACGACAAACGGAGATTTCGGAGTGGTGGCCAGCGGTCAGGGGTTTGGTGACGCGTTGTACCTCATCGCAGCCGTGTCCTGGGCAGGATACATACTCTACTCCAAGAAGAAGATGGACGAACAGAGGTGGGACCCCTTGGCCTCGGCCGCGTGCATTGTTGCAGTTACTGCGATCCTTGTCGTCCCGCCGGCCCTGACCGCAGGGGTCGGACCGTCCCTGTCGTCTGAGTCGCTGCGGGCGGTGGCTTACACCGCTGTCATCAACACGGTGATTCCGTTCGTGCTCTACCAGCAGGGGCTCAAGCACCTCACTGCGAGCTCTTCAGCGGTGGTCCTGATGCTAGAGATTGTGGTTGCCGTCATGATCTCAGTGGCCTTCCTCGGGGAGACCTTGACGGCGTTCGCATGGATCGGGGCGCTCGCGGTGTTAGCTTCGATCTTCCTCGTATCAGGAGTCGAGATCAGTGGCAAGAGCTTATCCGTGCGCGTTCCTGAAGCCAGCCGAGTAGAGGACGCGTAGCGTTTGGTGGTTAGCAGGTACGCAAGAGGTCGGGAACGAGAGTACAGGACGATGAACATCCTCAAGCATGAGGGGTGGCTGGTCGCAAGGAGCGCGGCATCCCATGGTGCGGTCGACGTCTTTGCGGCGAAGGGAGGAAAGCTGCTGCTTATCCAGGTGAAGAGCGGAAGGTCCCGGGTCAAGAAGGAGGAGCTTGAAGAGTTGGTGAGATGGGGGAAGAACTCGAACGGCGATGCCGAGGTATGGCATTTCAGGGGCGGAGGAAAGATGGAGAGACGAAGGGTCTACGCGGCGAAGCGAGGACCATCATGAAACCCAAGTGCTACTTCTGCGACTCGGAGCTCGAAGTAGTGCTTCACACCTTCAGGGTCACCCCAAGGGAAGAACCCGTCTGCGAGGAATGCTATACCAAGATGGTGAATCGACAGAAGACGAAGGAAGAAGAAGAAACGAAGCGCTAGCCTGCCAGTTCAGGCCGAAGCGGACGCCCGCCTGAGCTCCCCAATCAGGGTCGAACACTCGGCAAAATTCCCGTCGTCATCGCTGCGGCGGTAGCACTCCAGCGCCCTCTCGTACTCGCCCAGGGCTGCCATGGCCTTGAGCGTCGGCGGCGTGCTCGGCTCCGACAGGATGAGCCGCCCTGCTGTCTCGTACCAGTTGGCGGCGTCCTCATACTGCTCAAGCTGGTAGAAGCAGTGGGCAATCGATTCGCAGACGTCGAGCTTTTGAGGAGAGCCGGCGAACTTCTCGAACTGCTCCTTCAGGAGGTACACCGCAGGGTTGCCGCTCCGCATCCTGTCGAACCTGAAAACCTCTGAGAAATCGCCCATCTGGGCTGGGACTTCCCCCAGGGGGGCGTAAGAGCAACCTGCTCAAACATTGTTGAGCCAGAAATCAAATGGGCACGAGGAGGTTAGTCCTCCGGCAGGACGGCCACCTTTGCCTGTTTCAGCTTTCTCCTCTCCTGGGCTTACCCGACGCTTAGCGTCGTTCACAAGGATAATACGCCAGAGATTGCCTGGGAGCGAGGGGCCTGGTTGGTCGTTAGGCAGATCAAGGTGGGGCCGATGGTGAACTTCGTCTATCTTGTTGTCGACAAAGATAGCCATGAGGCGGCCGCCATCGATTCCGGGTGGGAGACTGAGCCGATTGTTAGGGCCGCGACCGAGATGGGGGCTAAGGTCAGGTATGCGGTCGCGACCCACGAGCACTTCGACCATACCTCGACACTCAGAGAGCTCTCGGACAGGTTGGGCGCGAAGGTTGTCGCCCACGAGGATTCGCCGATAGATTGCGACGTTAGGGTGACAGACCGGCAAAGGCTCAAGTTGGGCGGGACCAGCTTGAAGGTTCTTCACACTCCTGGGCACACGCAGGACAGCATATGCCTCTATGACGGCCGGAACGTCTTCACCGGAGATACTTTGTTTGTCGACTCGATCGGAAAATTCGAGAGGGCTGACGGCGAGTCGATCTTCAGGAGCATCCATGCGATTATGCAGCTTCCCGGTTCCACTCTTATGTATCCGGGCCATGACTACGGGGACGTCCCGTCGAGGACGCTCCAGGAGGAAGGTCAGGCGAACCCGTTCCTGATGGCCAGAGACCTCAGGAGCTTCCTTTCTCTCTTTTCGTAAGAATCGAGCCCAGGAGGTCCAACGCTATGTTGCCCCCGCTGACGACTAGGACCGCCTTTTCTGCCCTCTCGTGACGCAGGGGCCCCTTCATCGCAGCCAGGGGGGAAGCGCCCGCTGGCTCGGCCGTGACTCGTCCCAGGAGTAGGAGGTCGTAAATCGCGTCCTCCAACTCTCTGTCGGTCACAAGTCCTATCTTGTCGACGTATCTCCGTGCGGCCTCGAACGTGAGCTCGCCTGGGATCGCTGCCTGCATGCCGTCGGCGATGGTCGGGCGCGGGTCCACGTGGACCATTCTCCCTTGGCTCAGGGACTCGTACATGGAGGGAATGGATACGGTCTCGGCGCCGAAGACCTGGACGTTCTCCACCGACTCCTTGAGGGCTATGGCTACCCCAGCAATGAGGCCGCCCCCGCCGATGGGCACGGTCGCCGAATCGAGGTCGGGCAGCTGCCTCGCGATCTCAAGACCGCACGTTCCTTGGCCCGCTATTATCTCTGCATCGTTGAAAGCGTGAATGAACGTCAGGCCCCGCTTCTTCGCCGTGGCGACTGCGTTCTCGTAGGTTTCGTCGTACCCGCTGCCGAACCTTATGATCTCGGCTCCCTGCTCTTCGATGGCCCTCAGCTTCTGCGGGTTGACGTTCTCGGGCACGCAGATCGAGGCCTTGACACCGAAGATGCGGGACGCGTACGCTATGGCGAACCCGTGGTTGCCCGAGGAGGCGGTAAGGACACCCTTCCTGAGTTCCGAGTCGCTTAGGCACTGGAGCTTGTTCAGCGCGCCGCGTATCTTGAAGACGCGGATGGGCTGGAAGGTCTCCAACTTTAGATAGACATCGCGCCCGAGGAGGCTCGAGATCCCCTTCGAATTCTCCAACGGCGTCGGCGGGATGTACTTCCGAATCCTGCCCTCGGCCTCCTCAATGTCCCGCAGGTCAGGAAGACCGGATTTCTTCAGCCGAACCACTTCTCGAGCGTCTCCGACTGTACGGACTTCGTCTGCTGAACCCTGACCAATGCTGCCTCGACCCGTTCGCGCGAGAAGGAATGTTCGTCGACGAGGAAGGAGAGGATTCTATCCCTGTCCGGAGTTCCCCACTCCGGCTTGACCCCCTTCAGGACCGGAGGATTGAGGTAGAGCGTCCTGATCTCTTCGTACTTCACTTCGCGGATCTGTTCCTTCAGTTCAACGACCTCCTCGAGTCTGCCGTACCTCTTTAGGTACTTGAGGGCGGTGGCCGGGCCGACGCCCTCGAACCCGTCGGGGTTGAAGTCAGTCCCAAGGAGAATCGCGAAATCCACGAGCTGTTCCCTGGTGAGGCCTGTCGCGGAGAGGACATCCGAGAGCCGAATCCGCTCGGGTTGGACGTTGATCACAATCCCCTTGCTCGGGAGTCGCCGCTTACCGGATATCGTCACGTTCCTCACGAGCACGGGAGCCCCGAAGACGAGCGAGTCGTGGTCCTGCGAGGCGACGGCGTCGACCGTTCCCTCCTCGGCCATCCTGGACGCCTGCGCTTCGCCCTCGGAAGGCGCTTCAACCCACGGTATCCCCATCGCGTCTAGAAGCTCCTTGGCGTCTGCGACCATGTCCCTCCTTAGGACGGTGGAGGCCTCGGCGTACTTTCTGGCCTGAACCATTTCACCAGCCTGGAGCGCTTTCAGATACTGGTCCCTGGCCTCGCGTCGCTGGGCGGACCGGCGCTCGATCTCCTCCATCTTCAATTCTGGGGGTTTCCCGTCGAACACGTAGACGAGCTTCATGCCCAGCTCCAACAGGTTCACGTTCCTGTAGAAGAGGCCGGAGATGTGGGAGGTGACCCTCCCCTTCGAGTCCTTGAGATGGCCACCGTCTTGGCCGCGGATTATCGCGAGGAACTGGTACAGCGTGTTGTAGCCGTCGACGGCGAGCTTCCGCCCTGAGAGGTCCTCGAGTCTGATCTTCTCTCTCGGTATAGAATCGCCGAAGTCCACGCCCATGCCGAGCTCTCCCGGAGGCGAGTTCGATTTATTCGTTCACGTGCGGTATGCGGGCCTCTTCACTCGGCTTCTCGACCATCTCGACCCTGCGCTTGTCCTTCGCCACCCACCTGATGGTGACTAGACCGAGGATCTCCAGCTGCATCAGGAGTTTGTCCAGCTCGTCCGGGGAGCATTTGCTCCCGTTCTTGTTGAGAGCCTCCATGAGGTCGTCGTCGGTGGTGCTCTTCTTCTCCTTGATCCATTCGAAGGCCGAATACCTTAGAGGGTAACGCATTGTCTACACATCGTGCTAGAAACGGCAATGAAAAGGATGGCTTGGGTGGTATAAAAAGAATCCCGATGGTCGATTCTGTTGCGTCTTTTGGATGGTGGCTGAGTCCGATTCAGGGAGAGAGACAAATTCCTATTGTTCGATATCCTATTCCAAACAGCCATGCGGAGAGTGAATCCCAATACTTACACGTAGGACAGCCGAGAAGATTTTGGGGGTCACAGGACACGGTTTGGTAAGGGGTCTGGATAACTGGAAGGTAGAAGAACGCTGTCACGCTGAAGACCAGAACCAACAGTACTGCAACGCCCGCTGCCGCACCTTTCTGCAAGTGTCGCATACTCGTCTCGTTGACCCCCTTGGTTCTTATTCCTATAGGGCAGAACGGTCTTTCAGGGATTACCGTTGCACCAAGGCATCAAGTAGGAAGCTTGCTGGACATCCTGCTGACGCCCATCAGTTCTGATTGGCCGACCAGCGGGGCCCCAGAGACCGCCGCCTCAATCCTTTCGATCATACCCTCCTCCTCAGGAGCGACGACGTCGACGATTATGGCCGAAAGCCCGAAGGCTATGGGTTCGATCCTCTGGCTTCGAATCTTCGCCTGACCAGGAAGCACGCCGGCCACTGAATCGACGATCCTCTGGTGCTCGGTCGTCGTGTCCTGTGGCAGGACCTTGAGTCGTATGACGTAGGAGCCCATTTAGGTTCGCCTAGGGCCCTTCGAAGCTGCAGTTCACGCACCTGTAGCGCCTGGAGAACTTCCTGCACTTCTCGCACCTCCAGATCAGCGTCTCATGACAGTTGGGACAGAAGAACTTCGTCGCCCTCTCGGCAGGCTTGACTGGCCTATTGCACGAGCTGCACAGGGGAAGAGATACGGTGGCTTGCGACATTTCTCTGGCCACCCCTTGGAGCCTGGCTCATATAGGTTGTTGAGGGGGAGGGGCTCCTCGGCTCTCGCCGAGCAAAGAGCGGACCTCGGAAGAAGCCATTACCTTGGCGATGCGTAGGAGGCCTTGAATCCCAAGCACCCCTAGCAGTGCAGATGCATGGAAATCGAAGTCGGTCCGAGAGAGCCTGAGGGCGAACTTCGGGGTCGCGACCGTCGCGACCAAGGCATCAAGGTCATGGTTTGAGAGTCTCCTGAAGACGCCCCGAAGCTTCAGCATGGTCTTCATCTCCCGCAGGAACCGAGCCTCCCAGTCGCGCTGATAGTTGCGGAGCAGGTCGGGGTCGTCCAGCCTGAAAGATTCACCGACCCAGTGTGCGGCCATCACCGCCCCGGCCATCGATGTCATTATCCCGCCTGCGGTGGTGGGCTTCACCTGGCCAGCCGACTCGCCTACGAGGATCTTTCTCCCGCTTACGAATCGCGGGACCGGTCCCCCGATGTAGACGGGCGCCGACACCTTGCGAAGTACCCTGTGAGGCTTGTCGACAAGGAAGGAGTCGAGTGCCTTGAATGGGTTGATCCCTGACCCGGCCACCCCGACCTTCGCGGTGTGTCGTCCGAAGGGTATGACCCAGGCGAAGAACCCCGGGAATCGCTTGGCGTCGAGGAAGACTTCGACCGCGTGCTCTTCGACCCAGTCTCCCTCTAGCTCGTATTTGGCTGCAGGAAGGACCCCGCCTCTGGGGCTCGAGGAAGGCCCTGTGGCATCGACGTAGTACCTTGCAGTCACGGTCTCCCGACCGACGTCCACCGATACTCCGTCCTGGGTCTGGAGGAAGCCCGAGGCCCTCGCCCCGGTCACTATCTCGGCACCGTTGGCCCGAGCTTCGTCGGCAACCTGCTTATCATACGCACTTCGGTCGAGCACGACGACGTCCAGGGCGGTCGCGTTGATTGCGAAGTGCTTGCCTAGCGGTGAGTGTATTACGCCAGAAGCGATCTCGTCCTGGACAACCTTAGGCCTCGGGGGATGGCCGTACCGCTTCAGGCCGCGCAGGCTGACCAGGCCGCCGCACTTCTCCGGCTCGCCGATCTCGTCGTGCTCCTCTACCACCAAGACCGAGAGGCCCCTCTTCGCAGCTTCAGCCGCGAATGTCAGACCGGCTATGCTGCCGCCAGCGACGACAGCGTCGAATCTGGACGCCAAGATGGAAGAACCTTTCACAAAGGCTTATTCACAGTTGTAATAACCGTTCAACCGAAGGAAAGATGAAACAGGCGATCGTCGTGCGGTCTGACCTGAGGATGGGGAAGGGCAAACTTGCAGCCCAGGTCGCGCATGCTTCGCTCTCTGCCGTGGAAGAGGCCATGGACAGGCGGTCGGATTGGTTCGGCGAATGGAAGAGGGAAGGCCAAGCCAAGATCGTCCTGAAGGTCCACACTGAAGAGGCCCTCCATGAACTCTACAAGAAGGCGAAAGCCGCCAAGCTCCCAGCGGCCCTGATTGAAGACAGGGGGCTCACGCAGCTCGAGCCGGGGACGGTCACGTGCCTGGGAATCGGCCCGGGACCCGAGGACCAGCTGGACAGGATCACAGGGAAGCTCAAGCTGCTATGAGGCGTTTGATAAACACTGACTTGGCAGCCCGGCTAGGGGTCGCACCCATACAGGTTCAGCCCCGCAAGAGGGGTCGAGTCTGGTCGGACTTGAATGGTTTACCGTGCTAAAATCAGGCTCAATCAACATAGCTAGAGTCCGGGCCCGGAGGGAGTCGCTTAATGTATTAAGCGAATCCAAGTGGGAGGCGCCCTGGCCGGGACTTATACCGAAAATAGATACAAACCAATAACGCAGTTTTGTCTTGAACCAGTTTGTGGTGCGGTCGCCGGTTCTCACACGTAACTAAGTCCAAATTCACCACGTGAAACAGCAACTGCTCTCTGCGCATGAAGGTTTGTCCATCGAAGGCTGCGGTCGCAATTCCATACAATGTATTTGCTTCTAGGCCCAATGTCTCCAGTTCTGACGTCTTCCAAAGTGTACGAAACCTTCGATGGATTGGGGCTTGTTCGCGCTACTCTCTCAGGATCTTGCTCGCCCTTACTGCCAGAGTAGGTCCACCAATTTGGAACCTAAAGTGATGATCCTAGCTGCCGTCTCCTCACACCCCGGGCCATGAGGATGACACTTGTAGAGAAAGATCGCGTCGTAGAAGAGATTCTCTCCCCTCTCTCCCTAAGCTAGTTGTTCAGAACGCCTCTGGGCTTATTAGAGCAGTAAGCATTCAGCCCCAATCATGCATCATGCAAGCGTCAAATCAACCGGCTTGCGGAACCTCGGCAGATTGCTTCGTCCATTGGACACTACCCGCGCTCGATTTGGTGGTGCCACAAGTTTATTACTCAATCTTCATGTATCAACTTGCGGCGGAATAGTGCGCGGGCGGGACTCCGTCAGCCGCTCAAGACCCTTCGTCGTAGTCGTCCTCTTATTCCTGCTCCTTTCGCCGTATCTCAATCTGATCCCGGTCTCCCATGCTTCTACGACCCCCGTCGCACCAGCACAGCAACCGGTGCAAGCGATGGGGGATCCTCTTCCCCCCGGCACGGTGAGCTACACTAACACGTGGAACTCGACCCTTTCGCTGAAGTGCAGCACCATAACTGCCCCGAGTGAACCCCTGACCGAGAGGTCCAATAACTGGACTATGACCGAGAGCATCCCCAGTCTCCTGTTCCAAGGGGCGCCTACCAACGCCTACATCATACATGAGTATGTTCTCTTCCCCAACGGAACTCTCTTGGTCACAGATAACGTTGGCAACAGGTTCGTTCTGTCCGGTCTGGCTGGATTTGCCAGCGGCGTCGTCAAGACGAAGCTCCTTGCCAACAGCACTGTCGCATACTGGAACGCGCTGGTCACCGTCGGTGACCATGTCTTGGCCAACGTCACGGAAGTCTTCTCAGTCCGTCACCAGTTCTGCCAGCCTGCAGGTTTGGAGATCGAGCTCCTCGGCACCGCAAACTGGGGGACGAGGGGGTCGGGGACCGTATCGCTTGCGTTCAGGACGAAACCTGTTTCGATGTCTGCCAACCGGGCGTGGTTCGGCAACACATCCGGACAGCTGCTGGGCTTCGACTGGAGCGACAGCCTTTCGATGAACCCCACGTTCAATCCTGATGCAGGCGTCCTCTCCTACTCCGTGGGGCCGAGCTTCGAAATCGATCCTGCAATCGTCGGCACCACCACGAACATCTACGCAATCTCCTACGGGTACCAGGGCAGGCTCTTCTACGCAAACAACTACTACTGGCTCTTCTACTACGACGGGACGCACTTCGGTTACAGGTCGAGCCCCAACGGGACGACGTGGTCGTCGGAGCACACGATAACGACCGGGAGCTCGGCAGCATCGGCCTCATGCGCCTCGTACTATCTCTCGGCGACCACCGCCTACTATGCGATCATGTCACCCTGCGCCGACGCGGGCTCGCAATTCGTCTACTATGACTCGGGCACCCTCGGCTCCGGGACCATCTCCTGGGGAACTGAATCGCATTCATCGATCAGCGGAAGCGACGCCGATGGGATGCCCTCGCTGACCTTCGACACGAGCGGCAACGAATGGCTCTTCACCGAGTACTGCAGCACCAACCCCTGCTACGACAACTCCATAATCTACGGGGAGGTATACGAAAAGCCGGTCGGCGGGTCGTGGACCCGGACGCTCTACGGCCTGTCGAACTACGAGGTAGCAGACCTGGTCCCCCTCACATCCGGGAAGGTCGCCCTCGTCGGGCAGCCCTTCGGGTACAACCATCTCCGGGTCAGGACATGGTCGGGCTCGGCCTGGACGACCTCCGACGTCGTCTCCGGCTCCTATGCCGACCTGATGAACGCTGGCATGGTGGCCATCGGGACCACCGTGGATTTCGCTGGCAGCGAGTGCGTCAGCAGCTGCACCTCTGGGCACTTCACCGGCGTCTACAGCCAGCAGTTCACCTACGGCTCGAGTTCGTGGGGTTCCCCTGCCCTCGTCTACTCGGCATCATCCGAGCTTACGACAACCGTCAGCGCAGACGGGTCTGCGACCCTCTCCGTCTCCTTCTTCGCCAGTTCCTCCAAAGTGGAATACGCCAGCTCATCCGACTCCGGCGTCACTTGGAGCACCCCCTCAGTCATGAGTTCGTCCGAGACGCTCGGCGACTCCGGGATGGCGGCAACCGGGATCTCGGGCAACATCTTCGGCGTCGCATGGATTAGCGGCCCCAGCTCGCCGTTCAGCATCAAGTTCGCCTCGTTCCCCTCAGTCATCCCCATCGCAGCATCGTCTTCGAAGTCGTGGAGCAAGCCCGGGCTCTCCCCCTACGAGTCATACTTCGCCCACCTCGTGGAGTACGTCTCTCCCGGCAACGGGCTCCTGTCCATCGAGCAGGGCGACCTCCAGCTGCCAGGCCGGCAGATGGACCTCGACGTGGCCAGGGTCTTCTCGACGCCCTACGGGTTCCGGTCGACCACCCCGTTCCAGTACGACAACTACACCCTCTCCAACCTCGGCTACGGCTGGTCTTTGAACTTCCCGTGGATGGGGACGAACTATCTGCACCTCACCGATGGGCAGGCGTACCCGTACTCATGGAGCGGGACCACGTTCGAGTACCACGGCGCCGTCGACTTCAAGCTCGTCGCCAACACGGGCGGGACCTTCACCCTCTACATGCCGTCCGGGACGCTGTACCAGTTCGACTCTTCGAAGCGGCTCACCTCCGTCACTGACCACACAGGGAACAACACCATATCGCTCAGCTACGGCTCCAACAACTACGTCTCGGCGATCACCGACACGATCGGCCGCACCGTCACCTTCGGCTACGACGGCAGCAACCACCTCACCTCAATGTCTTCCGGCGGTCGGACGTGGAGCTACGGCTACTCCGGGGGCGACCTGGTCACGGCCACGGACCCCCTGGGCAGGGTCACGACCTACCAGTACGGCACCGGCATCAACAGCTGGCTGGTAAGCGCCGTGCTCTACCCGACCGGAGGCAAGAGCACCTATGCGTATGGGCACGCGCCCGTGGGGACCGACGTCAAGACCTACTACGTCACCTCCCGGAACCTCTACTCTTCGTCGAGCTCACTTTCGCTGACATCCAACATGTACTATAGCGTTCTCAACGGGAACGTGGTCTGGTCCAACAGCACCATTTCAGACGGGGTCAGCACACATTCCTATCTGGACATCCACTTCCTAACCTCGGCGAACAGCATGAAGCAATACGAGAAGGACTCCACGGGCTCGCTCATCAGGATCGAAGAGAGCGACTACGACGCGAAGGGCCGGATCGACGAGACGAAGCTGATCTCGCCGTCAAACGCCCTGCTCGCCTACTCGCTCAGCTCCTACGACAGCTGGGGGAACCTGGAGTACAGCAGGGATAACGTCGGGCAGCAGACCTGGTACTCCTACTCGAACACCGACTCCCAGAACTCATTCGGGAGCTCGGGATGCACGGCTTCCTTCTACACCCAGAGCATCTCTTCGAACGTCCACGACGCTCTCCTCGGCCAGTGCGCCTACCAGGACGGCTCAGGAACACCCCAGATGCAGACATACTACAGGTACGATCCGAAGGGCAACCTCGTGGAGCAGAAGCGGCTCCACAGTGGGTCGTGGCTCTACACCGACTATACGAACGACAGGTATGGCAACCACCTGTCGATGACCGACGCTCTCGGGAGGGTGACCTACTACCGGTACTCATCGACGTACTCGTCCGCCTACCTAACCAAGCAGAGCATCATGGTCGGGACCCAGAACGTCACGACGACCTACACCTATGATTCCGCAAAGGGCTTCCTCCTCTCGCAGACCGACCCGAACGGCCACACCACGAGCTACCAGTACGACGGCCTCGGACGCCTGACCTTGACCACCTATCCCGCGATAGGAGGCGTCAGTTCAACCAAGCAATATTCATACGACGACATGAACGACGTCCTAACCGTCACTGACGAGAACGGGAACGTCGTCAAGCAGTATTACGATGGGATCGGGAGGCAGACGAAGGTCGAGCGCTGGAACGGTAGCAGCGTCTACTCCTCCGAGACATACACCTACAACTGGCTGAACGCGATAGCCACCAAGACTACCGCAGTCGGGAACTCGTACACCTACGCATATGATTCCTTCGGAAGGCAGACCAAGCTCACCAACCCCGACACGACCTACCAGACGATTTCGTACGATGATGTCAACAACGTTAGGACGGCGACCGACGAGAACGGACACAAGACGGTTTACGGCTATGACTGGAACAATCGCCTTACGTCGGTCAAGGAGTACAATGCCACAACAACATACTTCATCACCACCTACTCCTACGACCTTAGCAGGAACCTCCTCAGCATGACTGATGCGAAGGGGCAGGTCACTTCCTACCAGTACGACGATCTCAACAGGTTGACGACTACGACCTTCCCAGACACTACGACCGAGACGAGGACCTATGACAGCGTGGGGAACATGCTCACTAGGACCGATCCGAAGGGCAACACAATCCATTACGCCTACGACCCCCTGAACAGGCTCACAACTGTCACCTACCCTGACTCTTCGACAGTTGCCTACACTCATGACCCAGCCGGGAACATGAAGTCCGCGGTCAACCCCTCCGTGTCTGACTATTACTCGTACGACGCCAGAGACAGGCTGACCAACCAGACCGAGGTTGTGGGCTCGGCATATCAGACGCTCTACACGTACGACGGAGTCGGCAACGCGCTCAGCGTGAAGTATCCCGACGGTTACCTGCTCAACATCACCTATGACGCCGTCAACCGGGTCAAGCGGATCGGGTCGTTCGCAACCATCGCCTACACGGTCGACGACATGATGAGCAAGATAACCTACGGTGACGGTGAGGTGCAGACCTATACCTACGACTCGAGGGACAGGCCCACCAGGATACTGGACAAGTACGGGAGCACGGTGGAGCTCGACCTCATCTACACATACGACGGCACGGGCAATGTGCTAACCGAGAACACGGAGTCCTACTCTTATGACTGGCTGGACAGGCTGACTTCGACGACGGGGCCGTGGGGGACAATCACATACACGTACGACCAAGTGGGGAACAGGGTCAAGATGGTCCAGGGTGGGACTCCGACAACGTACTCCTACGGTTCCTTCAATCGGCTGACGAGCGCCGGGAGCACGACCTACACCTACGACGCCAACGGGAACATGGTCGCCAAGAACGACGGGACATCGTGGACCTTCAGCTACGACTACGAGAACAGGTTGACAAACGTCGTCCACTCCGGCTCGACAGTCCAGCAGAACTTCTACGACGCGGGAGGCGACAGGGTGAAGAAGACTGAGACGGATACAGTGGTATACGCATATCAGGGCCTGAGCATACTCTACGAGAAGGACTTGACCACCGGAACCGTCACCAAGCACTTCTACGCCAATGGGCAGCAGGTCGCGAAGATTGTCGGTTCTGGCACCTTCTACGTTCACGGCGACCATCTGGGCAGCACCAGACTCGTCTTGACCAGTTCGCTGACGGTCGCGTTCAGCTCCAACTACGTCCCCTACGGGCCTAGCTACGGTTCAACGGGTTCTTGGGCAAGATGCGAGACTCAAGTAGCCAAAACAGGTACGTATACGCCTACGATAACCCAATGAGGTTTACTGATCCAAGTGGGCACATGGTTGTTCAAAACTATGTACGGATAGATGGGGTATATGCCCAATCCTGGGTAAGGTTTTGCGATTTGTGTAGCTACCTCCTATACCATTCTAATCCAACTCCGTCACAGACTGCCTATCCTCACACTCTCGCCGGAATAAATGCTGCGCTTCTTGCGGGTGTGGT
This sequence comes from Nitrososphaerales archaeon, assembly GCA_050012055.1. Lineage (GTDB taxonomy): Archaea > Thermoproteota > Nitrososphaeria > Nitrososphaerales > Gagatemarchaeaceae > UBA183. Next base: position 120,232 of record JBEKHX010000002.1, on the reverse strand, counting down.
AGTTCCCCCGTTAGGAGATATCCCTCCCTGGGGGTGGCTGATCATCATGGATGCAGCCAAGTCCATAGGAGTTCCGTCAATTGTCGGAGACGCTCTCTTGCTGACACTTGTCTCAGGATACGATTTGTACCATGGATACACACAGTACTACGCATCTGACTCAGAATACACCGCAGTCTTGGCAGCCAGCACTGCGAGTTTTATCGGTGGTTTGGCGGCAGATGCATCGTTCCTTGGTGCACCCATTGGGATGTTTATGATAATTGGTGCAATTCTCGGAGTCGCTGTAGTGGGCAATTATGTGGCCAAGCGCATAGGCGGAGATTTCGGATTGCTTGATTCCATCGGCTCGTATTCGAAATTGTGGTGAACTCTGACTTGATCGACTACCACATGTCTTCAGGAGGAACCCAGAGAGAGAAGCCGAGTAGAGACCCTGGTAAGAAACTCTTCGAGATATCAATCTTTGCCGATACCATCGCTCTTCTGCTGTTCTCCGGATTGTTCTTCTTGGTTGGATTGAGCAATCTGCTACAGTCCTCCGTCTTGGTTGAACCCGGGGCCTTTACGCTCACGTGTGCTTTTATTGCGCTCGCTCTCTTTCTTTTGGCCAACCACGGCCACAAGGTGAGAAAAGCCACTGTCTATGAGAATCTCATGACCGTTCGCGGGAAGGGATTGCGAAGGGAGATAGACTACGGCATGGTCGAAAGCGCTGTTCTGGTGAAATCTAGCGCTTACTACTTCTTTGGTCCTCGGCTTCGAATCAAACTCAAAGGAGAGCAAACACCTTTGCTGCTGTATAGGAATCCCAAGAGCAAACTCGCAAATGCGGACCTTTGCTCGTGGCTGCTTCAGAAGACCAAGTCGGCAGCACCTGTCTAGATACTTCCACGCCAATGGGTTGGCGCTTATGGAGATGATAAGCTTAACGTATTATGTCCACGGCGACCATCCGGGTAGCGCCAGGCTCGTCATGACCAACTCGCTGACGGTCGCGTTCAGCACCAACTACGTCCCGTACGGGCCTAACTACGGTTCATCGGGTTCTGAAGTCTTCATGTACACGGACAAGCCATACGACAGCGTCACGGGTCTGTACTACTACGGAGCGAGGTTCTACGACCCCGCAACTGGGAGGTTCATCACACAGGATTCCTACACCGGGACTACACGCGACCCTGTAACCCAGAATCGCTACATCTATGCTAGCGACAACCCAATGAAGCTGATTGACTCCAATGGTCATTCGGGCCAACCAATGGATTTTGGTTCCTGGTTCAAGAAGTACTTCTTCTTGACCCCTCATCTGGTGGATTTCACAATGATTCTTGTGGCAGCAATTACGGCCGTAGTTGATCCTCTCCTATGGCGATTCAATCACGAATTGACGTCTGCCGCGGTAAGCGTCCTTTCCTTGGGTGTTCAGGGCGGGGGCGATACAGGGGCGATTGTCAATGACCTCTCGACGTTGAACACAGGTCAGGCAGCTGTCGATGCACTGAGTCTGACTTCCGACATCTTGTCCTCCTTCTGGAGTAGTCTCAGTTTTCTCCAAATAATGGAAGTGATTGCTGAAGGCGGAGCCTACTATGTGGCAGACGTTATCTCGGCGGGAACCCTTTCGGAAGCCGCAACTCTTCTCGGTTTGGGCATGTTGGGAGTAAGCATTGGCAAGTACATCGGAGTTGCGTTAGGCTCTTATCAGACCTACTCGTCTGCATCCCAAGACACGGCCGTCAAATATGCGTCAACTGTCATTCATCGCCATGGAGGGGGAGGGTCGTTTTGGCTCAGACCTTGCTAGTGAACTAGTGTGACGAAGACCGGCAGTTTTCAGGCCATCGGATGGGAAGCTACGGCGCCTACGCTCAAATTTTTCTTACCCCTTGCCGGCGTCCTGCAAATCTTTGGCGTAGTCTTCCTGTCTGAAATGGGTTCCTGGTACCTTGATGTAGCCGAAAGGATCTTGTTTCCATCCCTTCTTGTGTTGGTCGTTTCATTTCTGGTTCTAGGGGTTCAGGCCGTTGTATCGACCAGAAGCAGTCTTGTAGGGACTTACCTTGTGTCCTTCATCGACAGGAGGGAGGAGGGTGGGAAGCTCGAGCTCTCCTTCGAAAAAGCCAGAGGCCGCAAACGCGGTCTGATGGTCGTTGAGTCTGTCGCTGCGAAACAAGGCCGTCTGTATCGGCCGGGGTACAGATTCCCTCACCCAGTCGAAGGGACATCTGCTTCAATCAAAGTGAAGTTCGAGGGTCATCAGGGGGGGTTGGAATTGGGATTCGCCTCTATCGAGAAGATGAATGAGGTCTACTTGCAGCTCGTGGGCGCTGGCGAAGATGACACATCCATTGATCACTGGTGATTCAGTGATTTGAGGATTGTTGAATAACTGACCCTTCTGTCAGTCGTTCTTGTTCCCTTCGGCATTGAGACTATCCTTTTCGTCCTTTGATTGGTAACCAAGAAGAAGAGCTATTGGAAGGAGTACAGCGAAGAGCTGGTGAGGAGGGTTCTTTGAAAGCCACATCTTGGACATCGTGAACATTGCCCTCGATGCCGCGTTCATATTCGAACCAGCATTGAGGGTCTGGGGAGGCACCATAACGGGGACAACAGTCCAGTTCTTCAGAGGTGTTGCGAACGAAGCAAAGACCGTGGCGAATCTTGCAGGAGCCCTCATTTCGGGAACCTCTACCAAATCGGGACCGAATTTGGGGGTCTAACCCTGGGTGCCGTACAGTTCTTCTTCAACAAATTGCCTTGGTGGCAAAAGCCTCTTGTTGTCCTGATTTCTGCAGCTTTCGAACTAGGAGACGGCGTCTCGGCTGGTACGGCCCGAGAGATCGCCGGCGAGCTGGGTGCCGTTTCACTCGGATACGACTTGGACAAGCTCGTGTTTGACGTAGGACTGTCATGGATCCAGTATTCCTCGAGCTTTGCTTCTGCTCAAGGCATCCCGACGCAGCTCAATCAAGCTGTTGGAGCAACGGGAGGTGGAGGCGGTGGAGGCGGTGCAGTATTGATCAGGACTTAGGTAGAAGACGCGATGGAGAGTGGTAGTTTTCGGGCGTATGGCGGCGAAGGAAGATCGAATCGTGACCCAAGATTGATTCTAGCATACGCCGGGCTCATCCAGTTCGTCATTTCGGGTTACTTGGTTGCATTCACGATCGTAGCCATTCCCTTCGCTCCGCTGATGGTGTCTTTCCTGGTCGCCGTCATCTCGATTGCAATATTCATCGCTCTCAGGCGGTATGAACCCCCGATTGGCACGCTGGAAGTGAGCTATGTTGACAGAAGAGACACAGGTGGGACTCTTCAACTCTCTTACACTAATTCACGCGGAGAGCGACGGACTCATGTTGCGGTGGTTGAAGTGAAAGCGTTTCCCACCAAGCCGCTCTACAAGAAAAGTGGACAGACATACCTGCCACTGGAGGGAACCAGCGCGTCTATGATGGTCCGGTTCGAAAACATGAAGAGGCTAGATCTGTTGTTGGGATTCCCTACGGTTGACGAGATGCTCAAGGTCTACTCGCACCTAAAGGACTCAGGCACTTCTGATCTTAACCCTGCACACCGGTGATTCAAAATGATAGGAGATTAATCACACTTCAGGCAAACTTCTAAGGCTCGATTCTAACACTTGTCGTTCTGCTCCGGCAACTGTCACAAGTTCGAGTCCACGGAGGCAGGTTTCTACGACCCAACAAGCACTAGGCTGAAGAAGGTGGTACACCAGTCGGCAAGGTGCACAGTCGGCAAGGGGCACGCTCCTATTGGTGATTGGACACCAGACTGCCAGATCGAAGCATGGCGAGACATTCCTCAAGTGCAGGGTGCACTTGATGGGAGGGCTATCTCGCATCGCGTTCTAGAGTTGCCGCCGCTTTGTCGGGGCGTCGATGGGATCCGACTTGAACACGCAGACTAGGTTGTCTTTGACGAGTTCGTCAGGAGTCATCCGGATGTCCTTCTGCTTCAGCCATCGAAGAAACAAAGCGAGTTCGATGGCGTAGGTGGCCTTTGTCCTGATGTTCCCGTAACGATTGAGGAACAGGTCCACAGACCTGCCCGGCCCCGACTCCTTCAGCTTGCTCCGAAGGCTGTTCTCGGCTCTCTTCTCGGCTCCCACACGTCTAAAAACTACTGTGTCATTCATCCCGCTGATGCTGCTTTGACCGCTGTCCCTGAGGCGGAGAGGGCCATCGGAATGGAGACCTACGCGAGCACAGGAGAGCCCTGCGTAGCTTCGGCCAAGTCATCAGAGGAGGACTTCAGGGTGGAGGAGTTCATCCCGGAGCTGGAGATTGCGAGTGATGACCGTCCGGGCTACTACCCCCTCTATCGCGTGGAGAAGCGCTCGATCGACACCATGCACATGGAGAGGTCACTGCGCGAGGCGCTCAAGAGCAGGCTCAGCTACGGAGGGATGAAGGACAAGAGGGCTGTGGCAGTGCAGTATGTTACCCCCACGAGCACGAAGTGCCTGCGCCCGGCTCGAGTCGTCAGGGAGAAGTTCACCGCCCAGCTAGTCGGTTTCATTCCCCAGCCCCTTTCCCGCGGAATGGTCAGAGGAAACCGCTTCACGATAGTCCTGAGGGGATGCTGCACCGATATGGCTGCTCGCATCGAGGAAGCGTTCGCTCTCGCGCGTTCAAGGCGCCTGCCCAGCTTCTTCGGATTCCAGAGGTTCGGGGCGAGGGAGGGGGGGACTCATCTCGTCGGAAGGGCTCTGGTCCGGCAGGAGTTCAAAGAGGCGGTAAGCCTCATGTTGCTCAGACCGCGTGCGACGGACGACGAAGCGACCCGCGCAGCAAGGAGCGCCATGGCCGACGGCAGGTATGCCGAAGGAGCGAAGACGCTCCCGGTCCATCAAGACGTCGAAAAGATGGTGGCCAGGCGTCTCTCCTCGGAACCTGAGGATTGGAAAGGAGCTTTGAGGGCCGTCCCGATGAAGCTGAGAAGACTCTACGTGCAGGCCTACCAGTCGTTCATCTTCAACAGGACCCTGAGTCTGGCTCTTGTGAAGGGGCTCGACATTTCCACGTATGAATCTGGAGACAACTGGAGCGAGGCCTCGGAAGACGGCCTAGCCACGTCTCGGGTCCACGGCGTGAAGGAGCACGCCCCTCCCTCTGCGGTCCCGATGATGCAACTCGCAGGATTTGCCTACAGGAACTACGGGTCGAGATTTGACTCGTGCCTCGAAGAGGTGATGGCGCAAGAGCGGGTCTCGGCGAAGGAGTTCTACGTGAAGCCGATGCAGGAAGTGAGCGCCGAGGGAGGGTTCAGGAGGCCTCACCTCGCGGTAGGGGATGCCTCGTATGCCTGCGCAGGCGACAGGGCCGACCTGTCTTTCACACTCGCCAAGGGACAGTACGCGACGGTCCTACTCCGCGAGGTGATGAAGCCCGCCGACCCGGTCGTGGGCGGGCTCACCTAAAGCGCGACAAGGCTTATACATAGTTCTCGGGGGTCAGTCCCGAAGCGTTTGTCCCAGGATGTCTACGACCTGACGATTGTGGGAGCCGGACCGAGCGGACTCTTCGCGACGTTCTACGCCGGTCTGAGACAGATGAAGACCAAGCTGATCGACGCGCTCGAGGAGCCGGGCGGGCAGGTGGCGGTGCTGTACCCGGAGAAGTACATCTTTGACGTTCCTGGCTTCTCCAAGATCCTAGCCAAGGACCTCGTGAAGAACCTGGTTGAACAGGCGCTCCAATACAATCCCACGATGGTGCTCGGCGAGCGCGTCACGACGCTGCGCAAGATCGACGGGATCATCGAGCTGGGGACTGACAAAGGAACGAAACACTACAGCAAGGCCGTTCTCATCGCCGCAGGAGTGGGCGCCTTCGCGCCGAACAGGCTTGAAGCCCAGGGCGCTGCAGACTACGAGGGCAAGGGAGTTTACTACTTCGTCAAGGATATGGGCATCTTCAAGGACAAGAACATCCTCATCGTTGGAGGAGGAGATTCGGCCGTCGACTGGGCGCTCAGCATCAAAGATACTGCAAAGAAGGTAACCCTGGTTCACAGAAGGGACTTCTTCAGGGCCCATGAGGGCAGTGTTAGGGCGCTAATGAAGTCGAACGTGGAGGTCAAGCTCTTCTACGAGGTCAGGCGGGTGATGGGCGACGGGACCAAGCTGACGCAAGCAGTCATATTTGACAACAGGACCCAGGCCGAGACGACCGTCGACGTAGACGCAATATTGGTCAACATTGGCTTCAGGGCTGACCTAGGCCCGATCAAGGACTGGGGCCTCGAAATCGAGGGAAGAGAAATCCGCATCAACGGAAGGATGGAGACGAACATCCCGGGAGTCTATGTGGCAGGGGACATAGCGGGGCCTCTCGACGGTATGAAGCTCAATCTCATCGCTACGGGCCACGCCCAGGCTGCGCTGGCCGTCAACGTGGCAAAGGCGTACGTGGACCCGAATTCAAAGATCTTCCCAGGCCACAGCAGCGAGATGAAGAAGTAGATTCAGTCTACTGCGCCGAGCAAGCGTCTGTAGTTGTAGTCCTTCCTGACGCCCGGGCTAAGCGGATCGATCAGGATGCATTCGAACCAGGCGAACCTACCGTCCTCCCAGACAGGGTAGGACCCCAGCACCTTCATGTTGGGGAATCTCTCCGAGACCCTCCTCTCCGCGACCGACTGAGACGAAACCGCGGACTTGATCTTCAAGACGCCCATGTGTTTCGGCCTCCTGCCAGAGGTCGGGCGCTGCTTCCTCATCCCCCCCCTTGAAACGCGCGCGCGCACCACGATGACGCCTTCCTTCGCCTTGTACCCCAGAGACCTGGCCCGGTCGAGCCTCCAAGGTCGCTCGACCCTCATCATCGCCGGCTCCTTCCTGAGCTGTACCGCTCTTGCCCTGATGTCTCCAGCCTTTTCGTGGAAGATGTCTTGCCACGTCTTGGAGATCTGACGGTACATGGATATCTGGGCGCCTCGCCTTCGGTCGGCAAATAAACGTTCTTGGGTGCTCAGGGCCGGCCGAAGAAAGAGCGGACCTTCTCCCCTATGATGGTGATGGCGTCTGCCTGAGCCTCTTCGGTCTGCCCCCCGATGTGAGGGGTCAGGATTGTCCCCGGGGCGGTCAGTATGGCGCCGGAAGGGGGCTCCTTCTCGAAGACGTCGAGCGCAGCTCCCCCGATGCGGCCTTCCCTCAGGGCGCCGGCCAGGCTGTCTTCGTCCACGACCCCACCTCGGGAGGTGTTGATCAGGAAGGAACCCTTCTTCATCTGCGCAAGCCTGGAGGGGCCGACGAGATGCCTGGTTTCGTCGGTCATCGGGACGTGCAGGGTTATGAAGTCCGAAGAACTGAACAGTTCATCGAGGGACACAACCCGGCATCGGAGCTTTGCGATGACGTCGGGTGGGATCTGTATGACATCATACATGAGAACTGACATGCCGAGTGTCCCAGCTATCTCAGCAATCCTCCTTCCGATTCTGCCGAGGCCAACAATGCCGAGCACCTTGCCTTTGAGCTCGGTCCCCATCAAAGAGTTCTTTTCCCATTTGCCCGCCCTGGTGCTTTCGTCGGCCCTCACCAGTTTACGGCTCAGCGCGAGCATCAGCAACGTGACGTGTTCGGAGACGGCCTCGACCAGGGATTCAGGGCTGTTCACCACTGTTATTCCCTTTGACTTCGCATACTCCACGTCAACGTTGTCGAGCCCCGTCCCGGGCCTGGCGACCAGTTTCAGCTGGGAGGCCCTGTCGATCACCTCCCTGTCGACCTTGGTCCTGCTCCTGATGACGAGTGCGTCGTACCCGCCTACGATTTGGAGGAGATCCTCGCGGCTGATCGAGGGACGGTAGTCCACAACAATCCCTTCGCCAAGCGCCAGCTTCTCGGTCTCCACCTTATCGCAGATCAGAACTTTGGCCATCGCATCATCCCCTGTGCTTCAGTCCCTCCCCTATGGTCTGGGCGATGGGCGATATATCGGTTGAACCTAATGCCGTGGCGACTGCTTGGCCGCCGCGGCGCCGGCCGGCCCGCCCCCACCACACAGGCCCTGCGCATCAGCAGGGCAAGCAGGCCAGACGGTTATAACAGGCCGAGCTTCGGAGTCGGGCGTGCTTGTGGGAGTCGTCGGCAAACCCAACGTCGGAAAGTCGACCTTCTTTGCAGCCGCGACTCTGAAGGATGTGCCAATCGCAGACTACCCCTTCACCACGATTCAGGCGAATGTCGGCGTGGCCTACCTCAGGACGAAGTGCGTGTGCAAGGAGATGGCCGTCACCGATAAGCCAAGGAACTCCGTGTGCGTCGACGGCACGCGGCTGATACCTGTGAAACTAGTGGACGTGGCCGGCCTCGTAGAGGGGGCCTCCGAAGGCAGGGGGCTCGGGAACCAGTTCCTGGACGATGTCAGGCAGGCCGATGCGCTGATACAGGTCGTGGATGCGTCCGGCTCGACTGATATCGAGGGCAGAAAGGTCCCCCCAGGCTCCCACGACCCGCTCAGGGACGTCGAGATGGTCGAGCACGAGTTCGACCTCTGGGTCTATGGCCTCCTGAAGAGGGACTGGGAGAGGGTCTCGAAGTCTCTTGAACAGACGGGGGGCAAGATCATGGACCATCTTGCCAACAGGCTCTCAGGCCTCTCAGTCTCCCTCGGCGATGTCGAGCAGGTGATCCTGCACAACCATCTGAGGACTGAGAAGCCTAGCACGTGGACGGACGCCCAGCTCATGCTGTTCGTGGTCGAGGTCAGGAAGCTGGCGAAGCCCTCCCTGATCGCGGCCAACAAGTCTGACCTCCCCTCCTCTCTGCCCAACGTCGGTAGGCTGAAGCAGACCGGCAGGAAGGTGGTCCCGTGCGCATCCGAGGCCGAGCTTCTGCTGAGAAGGGCCGCCGAACACGGGCTGATACAGTACGTGCCCGGCGACGGGAGCTTCAAGGTGGTCGCGCCGGAAAAGCTGACCCCTGCTCAAGCCGGCGCCCTCAAGATGGTAGACGAAAAGGTCATGAAGACTTTCGGCGGCACGGGGGTCCAGGAAGCAATCAACGAGGCGTACTTCGGGCTCCTCAGCGCGGTCGTGGTCTTTCCTGTCGAGGACGAGACGAAGCTTTCAGACAAGGAGGGTAACGTCCTGCCCGACGCCTACGTCATGAAGGGAGGTTCGACCGCACTCGACCTCGCAAGGACGGTTCACACGGAGCTGGCGGACAGCTTCCTCTACGCCATCGACGCGCGGAACGGGAAGAGGCTATCGGCAGACCACAAGCTCAGCAACAGGGACATCGTGAAGATTGTCTCAAGCGGCAAGCGGGGCTAGTGGCTCCGCCTTCTTCAGGTCGGGCCTCGAGATTAGCTTGCTCTTCCTCACGCCGACGTGCCTAAGGTGTGTAACCCTCTTCGCTTCGTTGTAGACATCTGAAGCCACCTTCTGCAGGACCAGTTCCTGTGCCAGTTGGTCGTAGGTGAGGTTGGCGGCCCTTTCCGCGATGACCTTGTCCATCACGACCCTGAGGTCGTGCTTCTTCGAACTGTTCATCTTGCCCTGCGACAGAGCTATGCAGTAGACCCTGACGACGTACCCGTCCTTCGTCGTGTAGTCCTTGATGAGGTCTGACATCGAGGAACCCCTCCTGATGAGGCTTCTGAGGAATTCACGAGAGTACTCATGACCCTTGAAGACCGTCGTGGCGGTCTCGCCTTCGACCCTGTCAATCTGGAAGTAGAGTTTGAAGCTGTAGTGTTGAGGGTCCTGTTTCAGTATGTCGTAGAGTGTCGTCTCGACAACCCTCCCCGAGGGTTTCTCTATGTCGGTGAGCGGGACGCGAGCTATCGGAGCGTTACCGAAGGAAGGAGACGCATTGACCACAACCCAGGGCTTCAGCTTCCACTTGTCTCGTACCTTCGCTACCTTCTTCGGCAATTAGAGGCGGCCCGCCGTCGTCCCGCTTATAACCTCATTGATGGCGCAGCGAGTCGATACCCCCCATGTAGGGGGTCAGAACCTCGGGGATCTTCACGGTGCCGTCCTTCTGTTGGAAGTTCTCGACCAAGGCGACCAGCGTCCTGGTGACCACCGCGGTCGAGTTGAGCGTGTGGACCAGTGCTGTCGGGGCGTTCTGCTTCTCCCTGTACCTGACGAGAAGCCTTCGAGCCTGGAAGTCGGTGATGTTGCTCGCGGAACCCATCTCCCTGTAGTTCTGCTGGCCTGGCAGCCAAGCCTCGAGGTCGAAGGTCTTCGCCGACATGAAGCCGGTGTCGCCGCTGCAGAGCACAACCACCCTGTAGGGGATCTCCAAGGCCTGATAGATACTCTCAGTATTCGAGACCAGCTCTCCATGAAGCTCCCAGCTCTCGTCGGGCCGGCAGAAGATGACCTGTTCTACCTTGTAGAATTGGTGTACGCGGAAGATTCCCTTGGTGTCCTTCCCGTGCGCTCCGGCCTCGACCCGGAAGCAGGGGCTGAACCCGCAGTACTTGATAGGCAGGTCGGAGCCCTGTAGGATCTCGTCCTTGTGCATCGACACCAGCGGATGCTCCGAGGTCGCGATCAGGTGGAGGTCCTCGCCTTCGATCTTGTAAATCACTGGCCCGAAATCCTCCAAGTTGACGACCCCCTCGTAGGCCGCACGGTTGAGCATGAAAGGCGGCTCGACAGCCGTGTATCCGCGTTCCCTGAGAAAGTCGAGCGCGTACTGCATTATCGCGTGCTCGAGTTTCACCGCGTCTCCCTTCAGGAAGAAGAATCTCGCTCCGGCGACCTTGGCGGCCCGTTCCATGTCCACCATGCCCAGCCCGGCCAGCAGGTCGATGTGATGCTTAGGTTCGAAGCTGAATTTGGGCTTCTTGCCCACCGACCTGACGACGACGCTCTGGGTTTCGTCCTTCCCCGCCGGAACGCTCTCGTGGAGCATGTTGGGCAGACTCATCAGGATGCCGTTCAGTCGTGCGTACCTTTCGGCCGATTTCGCCTCCAAGTCTTCTATCTCCTGAGGGATGCTCCTGACCTCCTTCAGCTTGTCCTCGATTGGGTCTCCTCTCTTCTTCATCGCAGCGACTTGGGCGGTCAGTTCGTTCTGCTTGTGCCTGAGGTTGTCGACCTCGGTCTTGAACCTCCTCCATTCCGCGTCGGCTTTCACAGCCTCGTCGACAAGAGGGACCTTCTCGAGCGCCCCCCTTCTCTCGAGGTTGCTGACTATCGCCTTCGGGTCCTCCCTGACCAGCTTTACGTCCAGCACCGCAGGAGTCCCTCCATGCTTTCAGGTGTCCCTGGCTCGCGATAAAAGCCATACCTCCTGGAACAGGAAGACGTCACGGAGCACCGCCATCGCTGTCGAGACAGCCCCCGAGGGGGAATCGGACGCTATCTGGAACTCAAGTGTCTTCTTCTTCGCTCCCATCTTCAGGGTCATTCCACGAGGAACCCCGTCGTTGTCTGGGGTCAGGACCGAAACCAGCTGATGGCACACATGGACGTCCGTGCACTTGACCGTGAGCCTGATCGTGGTTCTCATACGAGGATTCTTTCCGTGACGGCCTTTGAGAAGGCCTCGGCCGCTGCCGCCGGGATCCTCGCGCCCGCAGCCATCGTATGTCCCCCTCCGACCCCGCCGACCCCCTCCGCGGCTTCGCGCATCACCAGCCCCAAGTTCACGGTCCCGGGAAACGAGTCCCCGATTCTTGAAGAAACTTTCAACTCAGAGTCCCGACTGGACGACGTGCCGACCACGACCTTGTCCTTGAAGCCTGGTGATGAAGTGAGGATTGAGATCACCGGCCCCAGCAGCTTCTCGTCGACGACTCCCTCGCCCCTTACGAGCACAATTGGGCCGCGGCGCTCGAACCTCGAGGCATCGCCTGTCAGGGCTTCGAGGGCCTTGTTGATCCCCGAACGATATTCTGAGAGGGTCTTCATCGCGGCTTTCAAGGCTTCCGACCTGTCGCCGAGGCAAATCGAAATGCCTGTCCCTGGGACTGCCATCCTGCCGCAGGCGTTGAGCAGGGTGGCAAACTCCCTCGCGTCCCTGAGCGGCGTGAACGAGTCCTCGAACTCTAGAGTGTAGACCTCACCGACCAGGCTAGCAATGGCGTCGGTCGCCCCCTCGGCCGGTCCGAGCATGCTTGCGATGACTTCTGTAAGCTTCATCTTTTCTTCAGCAGAAAGTGACGAGATTGTCCTCCAGGTCCCCCCGTCCTTGAGCGGGAGGCCGGATTCGTGGAGCGCCGCCAGCACAGCGTCCTTACTCCCGGTCAGCCCCTTCAGGAAAGGGGTCGAAGTCAACGCGACAGACTCATGGATGGGCCGCGTCTCCCTGCCCGTGAACATCAGGTCCTTGGATAGGACCAGGAGTCCCGACGACTGCGCCTCTTCCATTGCTGCCCTGTTGAGCCCCGTCAGGGACCTCCCCTGACCACGGTCCTGCCTGTCTGCCACTGCCCCCACGACCGCAAGCGGAGAGAGGTTCCTGTTTGAGGGGTCGATCGAAGCTGCGAAGAAGTAGGCCATCGACGACGAGCAGGCCTCCCTGCCGCCGTCGAACCCGTATGCCCAGGCGTTGACGACTGCCGGGTTCAGCATGTCGCCCTCGGAGAGCTGGTGGTGGTCAATCACAAGGTACCTGCCGTCGAAAGCGGCCCCCAACTCCGCTATGAGGGTGGACGCGAGGTCCGTGAATATGTAGAAGTCGTACCGCTGCGCCTCGAGCTGGCCAATTGTCTTGGAATCCAGGTCAGGAACAGTCCGCAGCGTGACGTTTGCCCCCTTCCTCATCAGGGAGACGAAGACAATCGAACCGCTCGCAAGCCCGTCGGCGTCGACGTGGGTGACGATGAGCATCCTCCGTCCACTTAGGGCGAGCTTCAGGATCCCCGGAGCGAGAGCCCTGTACCTGCTGAGGAGGCCATCGAGGTCGGCCGCTAATGTAGATCTGCCTCCGGCTAGGCCAGCTGGGCGACGACCGCAGTATACTTGAAGTCGTTAGGCAGCATGCCTCTTTCCTTGTAGTACTTCGAGAGGCGGTAGATCTTGGCTTCGACCAGCTCAAGGGAATGGACGTTCTTCCTGTCGCTGTGATGTATCTTCAAGTGCCTCTGGACCTTCTGGGCGCGCTCAATGAGGTCCTGGAGGTCCTGCGGCAGCTTCGGAGAAACCTTCCCCTCAGCCAGCACCCTGCCGATTGACTTTCCGAGGAGGGGCTTCGCCAGCGGAACTCCGTAGTCGTCCCTCAGAGTCAGGCCTATCCTGCTCTGAGGCATCCCTTCCTTTGCAAGCTTCAGGATGACAGATCGCACCTCCTCGGGGGTGGACCTCACCCAGCTGGGAGGACCCTTGCTGGGCGGTCTCGTCTGATGCGACTTTCCGTGCCTGTGCGAATGAATGCGGGCCAAACTGTAACCTTCCTGCCGAGTCCTTTGATTTGTGCTGATAAAGGTTACCCGCTGCGATTCAGGCTCAGCCATCCGCCGAAGGCTCTCAGGGCGTTCGCCCTGTGAGAAATTGCGCATTTCTCTGCGAACGTCATCTGAGCCAAGGTTCTCCTTTTCCCAGCCGGGACAAAGATGGGGTCGAAACCGAACCCCCGCTGCCCTAGGGGGCGGAGCGCTACCCTTCCCTTCAGTCGGCCTGTAAAGACGCGAGGCTTGGAAGAGCCGTCGCAGTAGGCGACCGCGCTCACGAATTCGGCGCCTCGGGCGCTCATCCCGTCCATCAACTTCAGAATCCCGTCGAGCCCCAGAGTCTGGAAGGCAAAGGAAGCGGAGGTCCCGGGGAAGCCCCGGAGGCATTCGATGAAGAGCCCGGTGTCCTCCACGAAGAGAGGCTTCCGCGCGGTCCGAAAGGCCTCTGCCGCGGCATGGACGGCAACCTCTGAAGGGTCGCCGGACTGGAGCTCTGGACCCTTGGACGGAAGGCGATGCAGGAAGATCCCGAACTCGCAGAGGACGAACCGGGCCTCCTCGAACTTGTGATCGTTCGAGGTCGCGAACCAGACGCTAGGAGAGCCTGGCATACCTGCCCCTCCGCTCGATGCTCCTGAGCTGTCTCATTACTGCCTTCATCCGTTTCGCCCCCGCCTCCCTAGAATACCCTTCGAAGAGCCGTTCAAGGGCCATGGAGGATATCTCTGAATGGGCCCCGACCAGAGTCTCCTTGATTAGCCTGAGGTCGACCGCGTGGTCCTCGAGTCTGGAAGTATGAGTGGAGAGGCCGAAGTCGATGAAGACCAGCTCGCCGCCCCTCACGATGACGTTAGCTGTCGTGATGTCGCCGTGAGTTATCCCGGCGGAGTGGAGCCGTGCAGCGTCTCTGCCGAGCGCACGAAAGAGATTCCCCACCTCCTCCTCGGGAGCCGAAGACGCGAGTTCTTTCAATCTCTCCCCTTCTACGTACTCCATGACGAGGGTCGTGCGTGGAACGTCGACATAGTAGAGCCTCGGCACGCGCACTCCGGCCTTCCTAGCCGAATGAACCAGTTCGGCCTCGTGAAGCGTCCTCTGGCGCCTTATCACGACGTCGAGCTCAGCGAGCCTGTACGGCAGCGGTCTCCTGACCTTGTATACTGCGGCAAGACCCCGCCACCTGCCCCTTACGATGTCCGCTTCTGCGCCCCGGTAGAGGAGCCTGCCCTGGGGGCTCTCACTTTCTCCAAGGGATGTCGACTGAGTCAAGCCTCCATGACTGACGGACGTTAGCCTCGCTGATCGGCACCTGTACCCCCGCGCTGTGCGCCAGCAAGCCGGTCCAGGCAATCTGCGCACCGCAATCCCCGCTGTACATTATAGGAGTCAAGCTGACCGACGCGGAATGCCTTAAGGCCATCTTCGTCATCATCTCTGACAGTCTCGCGTTCGCGGCTACCCCGCCCACCACCAGGACCTCACGCTTTCCAGTGAAGGCAAGAGCCCTGTCGGTGACCTCTACGACCATTGCGAACGCCGTCTCTTGAATCGAGAACGAGACCGACTCAAAGCTCTCCCCTGAATCAGTCATGCTCTTCGCAGCTGTGAGCAGCCCGGAGAAGGACACATCGTTTCCCTTCACTGAGTATGGAAGCCTGTGATAGGTTGAGGAGTTGGACGCCGCGGTCTCGATCACGGATCCGCACGGCGACGCAAGGCCCGAATGTCTCCCGAATTGATCCAGTAACTGGCCCAGAGTCAGGTCGAGAGTCTCCCCCAGGACCCTCCACCTCCCTCCCGAGTAGGCGATGACCATCGTGTGTCCCCCTGACACGAGAAGGACCACAGGGTCCTTTGCGCCGGTGAGGAGGCAACCGAGCTCGATGTGCCCCACCGCATGGTTGACCGGGACGAGAGGCTTGTTGAGCGTTGATGCAAGTGTTCTAGCCACCACTGCGCCGACCCTGAGGCACGGCCCGAGGCCGGGTCCCATCGAGTAGCACACGGCCTCAAGCCGGTGTGGAGCAATCCCTGACTCCTCAACAGCCTCCCGGAGCACCTTACCCGCGGCCTTGAGATGGCTCTGAGAGGCCTCGAAGGGATGTATCCCGCTTCCTGCCGCGGGTTCGTAGATGCTCTTTGCGTTGGAGAGGATTTCCCCCTTTGAGGAGACCACTGAGACTGAGAATGTGTGGGCGGTGCTCTCCACACCTAGGACATACTGCTTCATCGGAAGCTACATCTTTCTTGTCTGTCGGTAGAGGTCGCCGAGGAGGTTGATGAACGGCTTCACCTCAACAAGGAAGTCGTCGAACTTCCCCCGTTCGAAAGTCGTGGTGTGCCTTTTCCCCGACACGACGATCTTGGCGGCGAGGACGATCCCCCCGCTTCTCTCAGGGTTCGATTTCAGCTTGGGGAAGTGTATCAGGGCTCCGAACCCGACCTTCTTCTTTCCCTTCATGAAGACGAGGTTGTAGTACATGCTGAGCGTCTTTGTGAACTGCTCCAGCTGTTTCTTCCGGCTCTCGCTCCGCTTTGCCTCGTCGAAGTCGGAGCTCGCGAGCGAATCGATCATCTCTTTGAGGATCTTCATGTCTCCGACCTTGTTCGTGTACCCCGCGTATTCTATGGGCATCTGGTAGACGCTGTGCATCACCGAGTCCCAGTCGTCGAGCACGACGTATGTCTTCGTGTCGAGGTTCATCTCGCGCTTCAGCTCGTCGGAAAGAATGTCCTCGACGGTCAGTTTCTTAGGCACGACAAAGGTTCGCAAACTGCTATTAGTTATCGATTGCGGAACGCAGGCGAGCTTGAAAGGACCAATTCAGTCAATCGAGGTCTCGTACATCGTGCATGCCACTGAAGACCCTCAGACCCTCGCGAAGGCGGTTTCAACCCTGTTGTCGGTCGACACAAGATCAGAAGAAGAACAGATGGAGGGGCACTTCGGAAACGTCATCACCCGGGTGCGGTATCACCTAACTGGAGAGGACGCGGCTGCGGCCCTCGGCAGCATCGTGGCCCATCTGCCGACACCGACGAAGGGCAAGCTAGAACGCGGCATCGGAGAACTCGTGGACGAGCACTCCGCCCTCTACTTCCGCTTCGACAAGCAGTGCCTGGTTGCGGGAACGCTGGAGGAAGGGACCGGCGACACCGTCAGGATCAAGGTGAAGCCCCGAGGCTTCCTGCTCCGAGGCGGGGCGAAGGAGTTCTACTCGAAGATCCTGTCCGGCGGGAGCTAGATGTCCAAGAGATACGTGCTTCTTGTCGCCGATGGAGAGCTCTCGGACGGCGACAGGAGGGACCTCTCCTTGATGCTAGAAGGGAGGCACTGGAAGGTGACCGTCATCCCCGTGGAGAAGAACCCGCGGGCTGTCATAGTGAAGACCACAAATTCTGTGGCCCCGCTTCTGCGGGAGATGAGCGGCGAGCTGCACCTGGGCGGGAAGCGATTAGTGACAGTGTTGACATCAGGCTCCATCGGTAGACTCAAAAGCAGAGCGTTTGACAGTGAAATGACGAGAGATGGCGAAGTTCCTCAGTGACGAGTACTTCTCACAGGTCCAAGCAGCCCTTTCTAAGGATCAGAAGTGGCTGGAGAGCATGAAGTCGGTCAAGACGACCATAGCCTTCAATGTGACGGACATCGGGCAGAACTACGTCCTGACAGTGGAGAACGGGATGAGTACGCTGCAGAAGGTGGCGGCGGGGGCACCGGCAGAATTCTCGTTCGACGGAACCTACGACGCTTGGAGCAAGGTAGTCAAGGGCGAAATGGACATTCAGTCGGCCGTGCTGAAGGGCCAGCTCAAGTTCAAGGGCTCGATCACCAAGATTCTGATGTACAGGGACAGGTTCATCAGGGTCGCAGAAGTGATGAGGGACGTCCCCAAGGAGTTCTAGGCCGGGACGAAAACGTAGTAGGGATTCCCTTCCTTGCTCGTCCTTCCCTCGACCCTGACCTTCATTCCCGGCTTGGCCTTCTCGTAATTGACTCCCTCGAGCCACGCGAGCACCTTGAGGCCGTTTGCCAGCTCGCAGATGGCTATGAGATAGGGGTCGTTTTCTGCAAAGCTGGCGGGGATGACTTGCACATATGTGAACGTCACGAGGGTCGCATCGCGGCCGAGATCCGTCCACGCGAACTCGTCGCTCATGCACTTCGGGCAGTCGGATTGGGGCGGGAAGCTCACCTGCCCGCACTTGGTGCACTTCGTGGTCACGAACCTACCCTGTTTGAGCGCGTCCCAGAACTCGTGTGTCCTCGAGATCGGGATGTCGAACTTCAGGGTGAGCGACCTGCGCGAATGGAGGACGGGGTCTTCCTGCAAGCTCAATCCCTCGAAAGAATAGTGACATAGGCGTAGTGGCCCGTTCCGCCGACGTTGTGGACGAGCCCTATCCCGTTCCTGATCGGGGCCTGGTGTTTGCCTGCTTCGTTGCGGAGCTGCTTCGTTATTTCCACCATCATCGAAACACCGGTAGCCCCAATCGGGTGCCCCTTGGCCTTCAGGCCGCCGTCCAGGTTCACGGGAATCCGCCCGCCGACCTCTGTCTCACCCTCACGAATCATCTTGGCTCCCTCTCCCTTCTTGCAGAACCCTAGGTCCTCGTACGCCATCAGCTCGGCTATCGTGAAGCAGTCGTGGCAGGTGGCCACGTCGACCGTGCCGGGAGTGGCTCCCGACATTGCGTAGGCCCTCTTTGCGGCCTCGACGGAGGCTCTGAGCCCCACGTAGTCATCCCTCCGGCTGAGGTTGGCGGAGTCCGAGGAATAGCCGACCCCTCTGATCCAGACCGGCGTGTCTGTCAGTTTCTTGGCGACCTCCTCCGAAGCGAGGATCACTGCAGCCGAACCGTCGGAGAGCGGGCAGGCGTCGTACAGCTTCAGGGGCCACGAGATAACCTGTGAGGCAAGCGCCTTCTCCAGGGTGATCTCTTTCTGGAACTGGGCGAGCGGGTTCATCGCCCCGTAGTGATGCGCCTTCACCGCGACCCTCGACATGTCCTCCTCGGTGGTCCCGAACTTGTTCATGTGAGACACGGCATAGAGCGCGTAGTACGCCGGGAAGGTCATTCCGAAGTTCTCGAACTCCCACATGTACGAGCCGGCCCTCCCGATTAGCTCGATCGAAGTCGGGTTGTCGACCTCTGTCATCTTCTCCACCCCCACGGCCATCGCCACGTCGCCTTCCCCGCTCAGTATGCTGTTGTAGGCTGCCTTGACCGCTGCGCTCCCGCTGGCGCAGGCGGCTTCGACCCTCATCGTTCCGACCGATTCCAGGCCCGCGTACTCGTTGACGATTACCGCAGGAAGCGCCTCTTCGTACCATCCACCCATGCTGCCGACGACCACGTTCTTGATGTCCTTCCGGTCGACGCCCGCGTCGTCGACCGCCTGCTTGATCGATTCGAACGCGAGCTCGGCGACGTTGACGTCGGTCCGCCTGCCGAACCTAGAATGCCCGATCCCGACGACTGCGACCCTGGTCATCCCAGGAGCCTCACTGAGCTCATTCTACCACTCTCAGCCTCCTTAGCCTTCCCACTTCCTTCCTGCTGTAGCCCAGCGAAGCCATCAGTGAGCTGGTGTCCCTGCCCAAGGACGGCGCCGCCGTGAAGGAAAGCGAACGCATCCTGGGTCTCGAGCGGATTGGGCTGTTGATCACAGTCCCGTCCCCTGCGACCTCGACAAGCATCGATCCAGCCTTCGCCCAACTGCTGGTCAGGGCCTCCTCCACCGACAGGACAGGTGTCGCGCAGGTATCCTTGTCCATGAGTAGGCTTGCCCATTCGTCTCGGGTCCTCGAGGCAAAGATTCGTCTGAGCTCGCTGGTCACATCTCTCCTTTCCTTGATAGTGCCGAACCTCTTCTGCTCGAGCTCCCTAGCGCCCACCGCCTCCATAAGGTTGTGCCAGAACTCTTGTTCAATCGCAGCGACGGCGATGTACCTTCCGTCCAAGGTTCGGTAGAGGTTATAGTATGGGGTCGACCCGAAGATTAAGCTGTCCCCCTCCTTTGGAGAGCGACCGGTCGCCAAATACGTGGAAGCGGGCAGTACCATCCAAGAGAGGAGAGACGACACGATGGGAACGTCGACGAAGACCGCCCCCTTCCGTCCCGCCAGCGCACCCGCGATCGCGAGCGCAGCATAGGTCCCCGATACCATGTCGCTCAGTTGGAGCAGCGGCACCTCGGCCCTCCGAGAATAGCCCAGCGTCCCGGCCACCGCCTGGAAGTTGATGTCATGGCCCGGCATGGAGCTGAGCCGACTTGACTGGCCGTACGCGGAGATCGCACAGTACACGATCTTCGGGCTGATGCGCCTGACTGCTTCGAAGGAGAAACCGAGCCTCTTCATTACCCCAGGCCTGAACCCCTCGACGAAGACATCGGCCTCCCTGAGAAGTCCGCGCAACACCCGTTTGCCCTCTTCGGCCTTCAGGTTGATCCCAATGCTGAGCTTGTTCCTATTGACAGTGGCGTGGACCGGACTCCTACTGTCCTTTGTAGGAGGAGTCGCCCGCATGTAGTCGCCCAGGCCCGGTTGCTCGACCTTGATGACCTCCGCTCCCATGTCTGAGAGGAGCATTGTACAGAAGCCCCCCGGAAGTAGCCTGGTGGTGTCAACCACCCTGACGCCCTCGAGGAAACCCACGGCCTTCGGTCGTTATGCCACACATAAAGCCTAATTTCTGAAGCACACTATAAGTGGAAGTTTATTCGTTCAGGATTTGGTGACTGAGAGGCTGACAGAATGGCACCAGCACAACCCCAAGAGATGAATCAACACTTGTTTAATCGTTGACAATAGCCTAATTGTCTTAACGGATAGTTGGCAATAGTGAAGTGGTAATATGAGAGGACAAAGTGAACGGGCGGCGTGAGTAAGGGGCCAAGCCGTGGCAGAGTTGCGATGGAGACCTTGATTGCAGTCTCACTCTTGGTCGTGTTGGTCGTGGTCGTGGTCTCCACCCAGCTGCCATCTATTCTGGGAGTACTCAACGCCAGAACAGTGCATCTGAAGGTAACCACAGCGTACTCTGGCAGCTGGAACGGGTCCCTCTCATACGGGAGCCCGTGCCCCGGACGCAGTGGGGGGATGCAATGGAGCGGCACGGGTTCAGAGGAGAAGGACGTCATCTTTCAAGGAGACTGGAACACAGGATTCGGGTACTACATCCACATCGGAAAGGGAGACAACTCGACCGGGGTGTTGAATGTGACAGTGGCGTCAGATGTGCTCGGCAGATACACGAATTCTACTGCCGCCCCGTATGGTTTTGTGGAGTTCGGGTCTTGCGCAATCTCCTAGGCGAGGCGCGTCTTCAATGGAATTGGGGACGGCAGGTCTCAAAGCTGGAGACCAAATATGCTGAAAATTGATGCGAGCGTGAACATTAAAGCCTAAATCGAGGGCCGAACACGTGCCACTGACGATGAGGTGAACGCCGTCCCAGTCATAGCCCGGGTTAGCTCCGTGGGCAGATGATGAACTCGCGACGATACCGAGTCAAAACCTCAGCCTAAATAGAGGCAGACCAGCAAGGCGGCCGTCTTGCCCAAGACAGTGAAGGTTCACGAGGACACACACAGGGCGCTCAAACAGCTCAAGCTCCACAGACGGAACGCGAGCCTCGACGAGGTGATTAGAGAGATGATACGCGCGACTACAGGCCTGCCCGTCGAGAAGCTCGACTACGAGCCCGCCGCGGCCCGCCTGACCTCTTACATCCCCGAGTGATGCGGCAACACAGGAATACGGACTTCAAGCGGGACGGAAGCCAAGCATGGCCAAGTTCGACGGGATTGTTGGAAAGGCGCTGCTCACAGTCGAAGAGAGGGAGAACGAGCTGACTCTCATCTTCGCAGACAACAGGTACCTGTTCGTAAAGATGGAGAACGGAAAGCTGAAGACAGACAGCGTGCCTGAGTAGAGCTCACTCTTTCTCGAGTATCTCGACTGTGGGCCTGCTTCCGACGAGTCTCTTGAACCTCTCAGCGTCGGCCCTGCTTCCGACGATGGCCCCGAAATGCATAGGAACGACTACGCCAACCTTCATCGCCTTCGCGACCTCAGACGCCTCTTCGGCCGTCATGACGTAGGTCCCTGAAACGGGAAGGAATGCGACGTCCACTTCAAGAGACTTCATCTCCGGTGTGGCGTCACTGTCGCCCGAATGATAGAACCTGACCCCGTCCAGTGTCACCACGTATCCAACGCGGCCGTCAGCCTTCGGGTGGAAGACCCTGCCCGGTTCTCGGAACTTGTTCAGGTTGTACGCTGGGACTGTCTCCAGAGAAACACCCTTCACCTCGATCTTCGTGCCAGGCGCGACGAACTTCTTTTCTTGTGTGAATGCCTTCAGCGGCTTCTCGCAGATGTTCGGGGCTACGATGGTTGTCGAGGCGTTGGCGAAACGCCTGATGTCGTCCTCGCTGAGATGGTCGGAATGCTCGTGAGAGATCAGAAGCAGGTCCGCCTTGTAATCACCCTTCGTCTTGAACGGGTCGATGATGACAGTCCTTGAGCCCTGCAGCACGAATGAATCGTGCCCGAGCCAATGGACCTTTACACCCTTGTAGGTCCACAATCTCGAGGTCGCCTAGAAGTCCACCGATTCTTCTTTGATGCCCGTGCGGTCCACTGTGAGGATGTCGATGCCGTTGCCGCTCATCGCGTCCCTTGCTATCGCCGCCTTTATCGCAGTGACAAGCAGGTCCCTCGCGTCCTTCTGGGACATGGCCGAATTGTAGCCCGCCTCGACCACACCGATCGCGGTCTCCTCTCCCGTTCCTACGGTCGCATACACGTCAGAGATGACACTGCCTAGCGGGTCGAGCACGTAGACGACTGGTTTCGCACCGACGCCGCCCAAGATGACCTGAGTCAGCAGGGGGGCGTAGCGATTCTGGAACATGAGCGTCGACATCAACTTCGCGACCGAGTTGGGCCTCAGCGCCTTCCTCGATTCGAGCTCCTTCAACTTGGAGTAGACCGACACCTCCTTCACGAGGTTCTGCATGTCGGCGACCATGCCCGCGCAGACAGCCCCCACGGTTTCAGTGACCTTGAAGACCTTCCGCCCCGACTTGCTCCTCACGAAGCTGCCCAGCGTAATCCTCCTCTCCGCGCCAAGGACGACGCCATCCTTGTACGTGATTCCGACTGCTGTGGCGCCAGGGAGGTACTGCTCGTATGACATGGTTACTCATCCCAGCGAAAAGACCCGCCTTTTTAGACGTTGTGTTAGAAAAGTGGCCCGCAAGTCATCCGGGCTTCACCGCTACGACCGCGCCCTGACCTTCTTCCCTGACGCTGTATTCACATGGCGAGAAGAGCTTGGCGATGTAGAAGCCAGCATCCAAGTGCTTCGAGACGCGCGCGGCTCGCAGGGCTGATGGACCAGACGCGAGAGAGAGCAGCGGTGCGAGCATGTCAGCCAGGTTGTCGTCGACGCATGCCCCGGACCGGACAAAGGAGGCGAACCTCTCGGCCGCCGCCCTTCCAACCTCCTCCGAGGGGCGCCCCCTGGCCCCGAGCTCGTCCGACCCCAGGAAGAACGAATCGTCCGAGGAGGAGACCAGTACCGATGAGCCTGGCGAGTCTGCCGGTTCTTCTGCGACCAGCTTCCGTCCAATGCGGAGGCCCTTCTCTTCCAGCGCGACGGCGGCCGAACTTAGCTGCCGCTCGGCCACGTGCCTGGGAAGCAGCGCGCATCTGCTCGTAAGGTCGATGCCCCCCACTCGTGGGGGCTCCGTCAGCTGCAGAGGCCGGAGTGCCCCGCAGGGCTCCACGCTCACGATGGCCCGGCCGCCTCCCCTCGGATAGTAGCCTCGCCGGACGGCCCTTGCTGAAAACCTGATTCCGAGCGCTCCATAGGCCCTCCTCACTATGGCGTCAAAGTAATCGAAGGTCGGGCTCCACGGGACGTCGGTCCCTCCCACCAGCTCCAAGGTGAGCCGCGAGCGTGTGAGGGCGACTGCCGGGACCACTGCCTGAAGCACCAGCGTTATGCTTGCGGCCGTCTTCATATCGAGAGAGATGGAGTCGGCGCGAAGAGGACCAGGCACGAACGAGACCTCGGAGGAGCCTTCTGCGACTCCTTCCAGCTTGGAGTCGAAGACAGCGCCGAGGACCCTTAGGGCCGACACATGCTGCCTCCTCAGACCTGGGACTTCCCGACCGGCCCTGATCTTGGATACGCGAACGGGCTTTCCTGTGATGACCGAAAACGCGAGCGCGGTTCTGAGGATCTGGCCGCCCCCTTCCCCGTAGGAACCGTCTACGTCGAGGAACTCCACCCTGCGCTCTGAAAATCGCCGAGATAAAGCGATGCGGAATATCTTCTTAAATAGACCCCGGAAGGGCGCCGAAAACGAAAGAGGATGCGAGTCGGTCTACTAGTCGGCCGCTTCCAGCCGTTTCACTTCGGTCACCTTGCTGCCGTGAGGTACGCGCTGAAGAAGGTTCAGTACCTCTACATCATCGTCGGGAGCGCGCAGAGGAGCCACGAAAGGGACGACCCATTTACTGCCGGGGAGAGGATCACCATGATCAAGAGCGCCCTTGACGGGAACGGCGTTGACCCCTCGAAATGGATGGCGATTCCGATAGCAGACGCCGACTCCCACTCCCTCTGGGTCTCCGCAGTGAAATCGATGGTCCCGAAGTTCGACACGGTCTTCACGAACGACGCCCTCACTTTCACGCTCTTCAAGGAAGAGAAGATTGGCGTCGCAGCCGTTCCGTACCTTGACCGGAAGAGCTACTCAGCGACGAACGTCAGGGACAGGATCCTGGAGAGGAAGGACTGGGAGAGCCTCGTCCCTCCCCAGGTCGCCACGCTCGTGAGGCAGTTCGGGGGCGTGGAAAGGGTAAGAGCTCTTAAGCGCAAGGATCTGAAGGGGTGAGACCATGAGTAGCGACCAGAAGCTAATCATGCTGCCGGGCCCGACCAACGTATCGGAACGGGTCATGAAAGCAATGCTTAGGCCGATAATCAACCACAGGGGAGATTCTTTCCGCGAGTTGTACAAGGGCATTCTTGCTGAGACACGGCAGCTGTTCCAGACTGAGGGCAACGTGGTCGTCTTCTCTTCGTCCGGAACGGGTGGGGTCGAGGCTGCGGTCTGGAATCTGATAAGGCCTGGAGACGCGGCCGTGGTCGCTGTCTTCGGCGAGTTCAGCAACAGACTCGCTGAGACCGTTGAGATGGCGGGCGGAAGGGCCGTCAAGGTCCGCTCAGAGTTCGGGGAAGCCCCCTCTCTCGAGCAGCTCAGGGAGGCAATGGACAAACAGGGGAGTTTCAAGGCGATGTTCCTCGTTCATAATGAAACCAGCACGGGGGTGGCAGTCCCCTACGTCCAGGAAGCTTCAAAGATGGCGCGCGACCACGGCGCCTTCGCAGTCATCGATGCGATTTCGAGTCTCGGCGGCTACGCCATCCCCGTGGACGACTGGGGCGTGGACGTCTGCATCACTGGCAGCCAGAAGTGCGTGGCCGCCCCGCCGGGGCTCGCCCTTCTCTCAGTCAGCAAGAGGGTTGTGGACTTCCTGAAGGTGTCACCACCGAAGACGCGTTACTTCGACATTCCCAGATATCTTGAATACGGAGCCAGAGGGGAGACGCCCTTCACACCCGCCCTGCCTATAGTCTACGCCCTCGACGAGGCCCTGAAGGAACTCTTGGAGGAAGGCCTTGCCAAGAGGGTCCAGAGGCATGACCGGATGTCCGCTTCTCTCTACGACGGACTGGCCGGGCTGGGGCTCAGGCCGGTCGCCGAAAAGAGCGTCAGGTCAAAGACGGTCGTGGCTTCGTACTACCCCGATGGGGTCGAGGACGCGAAGTTCAGAAGGGCGCTCACCCAGGAGAAGGGGATTGTCGTTGCAGGGGGGTTCGGTCCGTTCGCGGGCAAGGTGTTCCGGGTTGGGTGCATGGGCCAGATCAATGAGGGATACGTGAGCAGGACGCTCAAGGCTGTGGGCGAAACGCTGGCATCCGTCAAAAACACGTGAAAGCCTATAAAGCCAACAGATCGGTTGGTCGAAGCCCATGACGCTTGAAAAGGGGACGCTCATCTTCGCCAACTACACGGCGAAGGTGAAGGACACCGGCGAAGGAATCGAGACCACTCTCGAGGAAGAGGCGAAGAAGCTCAAGATCCACGACGCCACGAGGAAGTACGAACCCAGGCTTGTGGCCGTAGGAGAAGGTTGGCTCATCTCAGGCCTGGACGAGGAGGTCAAGAAGATGGAGGTGGGACAGAGGAAAGAGGTGGAACTGTCACCGGAGAAGGCATTCGGGCCGAGGGACCCGACCCAGACAAGAATGGTCCCCCTCAGAAAGTTCGGCGAGAAGGCGCGCGAACTCGAGGTCGGCGACTCGGTCGACATAGACAATAGGACGGGCATCGTCAGGTTCATCGGCTCGGGAAGGGCCCAGGTGGACTTCAACCACAGGCTCGCTGGGAAGTCGATAGTCTATGACTTCGAAGTCGTCAAGAAGGTCGAGACTGACGACGACAAGGTGAGGGCGCTAATCGACAGGAGGTTTGGAGGGGAGGGAAGCAAAGTCGGCTTCAAGCTGGGCGAAAGAGGACTAGAGCTGTCGGTCCCAGAGGAGTTGTTCCTGCTCGAGGGGCTGCAGATCATCAAGAGGGGGATATCCAACGACGTCTTCAAGTTCGTCCCGACTGTCGCGGAACTCACCTTTGTGGAGAAGTTCGTCAACGAGAAGCCGGTCGAGAAGAAACGAGAGGTCCCGGAAAAGGAACCAAAGACGCACGCTGGGCCCGCGCCAAAGCCAGGGCCAAGACCAAGGCGGAAGAAGGTCGCGACTCCGGCCCAGACAGTCTAGACCACACCAGTCGACTTCGCCAGTTCGGCAGCACTCTTCTTGGTCATCTTCCTTCGTGAGAGGATGGTGTACCTGTCAGGACGGATAGAGCTGGCCCTGATCAGGGATTCGATGACCTTCCCATCGCCGACTCCGATTTCGGAGGCGGTCACGGGCGCATGGACGTTGATCAGAGCAGAGCGAACGCCATTCCAGTCGAGCCCGTGAAGCTTCGCCATCATGATCGTCCCGATCCCGCACTTCTCGCCGTGCAGCCCCAAGTCCGGGGCGAGCAGGTCGAGGTAGTGACTGAAGAGATGCTCCGAGCCGCTGCATGGCCTCGAGCTGCCGGCTATCCCCGCCGCGACCCCTGTACTAATCAGAGCCTCGACCAGATCTCTGACGCTGTCCTTTCCGAACCTCCCGATCCTCCTGGAACCATCAATCACGACGTTCGCGCTCATCAGAGCGAGGCTGGCTGCATAGCTGCCGTAGTACTCGCCCGTGACCCGACTTGCGAGCTGCCAGTCCTTCACAGCCGTCAGCTTCGAGACCAGGTCGCCGCAGCCTGAGGACAGGAGGCGTTTCGGAGCGGACGCTATCACATCTATGTCAGCGAGGATTCCTACCGGGGGTTTCGCCATGACCGAGTAGGGCCGGTCGAGTCCCTTGAGCGAGGCGAACGGGCTCGATATCCCGTCATGCGACGCGCTCGTCGGCACCGAGTAGAATGGAAGGTGCTTGCGGAAGGCGGCCAGCTTGCCGACGTCGACGCTCTTCCCCCCGCCGACTCCGATCATGCACCCCGACCCCGCGCTCTCGCGCATCACCCGTCCGACGTTCTCCGTGTCCGCGGCGACGACCTCCACCCATGTCGCCCGCGAGCCCAGCGCGGAATCGACGACTTCTCGAACCTTCGATTGGACGTTGGACCCCGATGCCACTACGACCTTCTTCCTGCCGGCCGAGTCCTTGATGAACTCGCCGAGTTCTGACAGAACGCCCTCGCCGATGAGCACCTTGGTTGGAAGTTCCATCAGGTGAGAGGTGGAGGCCATGTTCGATGAGCACGGGAGAGTCGATTTAAGCTCACTGCGCCTGGAATGCGAGAGTCTCAGGCCCTTCCTCGTGGGTCACGCCAGGGTAAACGGCCCCTTGCGGCCACCTTCTCACCGCAGATACTGGTCCCGTCTATGCGGCCATCGCGAGGGCTCCGTTGAGGTGGCGCAGGGCTTCGCCTTTTCACGATTCGCCGGGAAACATTAAATAAGGAACGCCCTCAACGCAGTCTCGTCCGTTCTGTAGGTGTTTGTGGACATGATTTCAAGAGATTTCAAGGCAATCAGCGGGAAGACGCTGGGGTCTGCAGTCTATCACGGTACCACCACAGTGGGTCTGGTTTGTTCTGACGGTGTGGTGTTGGCCACCGACACCAGAGTAACGGCCGGGGGCTTCATCGCCCACAAGAGGGGAAAGAAGCTCCTCAGAATCGACGACAACATCGCAATGACAATCTCGGGAGGGGTCGCGGACGCCATGAACGTCGTTGACACCCTGAAGTACTACACGCACCTCTACAGGATTGAGAGGGGCAGGCAGATGCCAGTCCGGGCCGCCGCACAGGTCGTCTCGAATGTTCTCTTCTCGTCAAGGCTCTACCCCTTCATCGCAGACGTCCTCGTCGGAGGAGTCGACCCGAAGGGTGGTTCGATCTTCAGCGTGGACTTCTTCGGTTCCATGAACCAAGAGAAGGTTGTCGCGACGGGGAGCGGCTCTCCAGTGGCGTACGGGATACTTGAATCGGAGTACAAGGAGGACATGACGGCGGCAAAGTGCTACCCGATGGCCGCAAAGGCGATAATCGCGGCGACGAGGAGGAACGTGGCGACCGGCGACCACTTCGACATCGCGGTGCTGGACAAGGCCGGATTCCGG
Source organism: Nitrososphaerales archaeon (assembly GCA_050012055.1). Lineage (GTDB taxonomy): Archaea > Thermoproteota > Nitrososphaeria > Nitrososphaerales > Gagatemarchaeaceae > UBA183. Next base: position 92,069 of record JBEKHX010000002.1, on the reverse strand, counting down.
GAGATATCTGAGCAGGAGAAGGAAAAGCTCCTCGCTCAGTTCACGACTAACAATTAGGTTTGGAACAGAAAGCAAACGGTGCAAGTCTGATGAGTACGATACTGAACACCATCCCAGCGGAGGCTCAGATAACAAGGATCGAATACGAGGGGCCGAGGATAGCCCTCTACACCAGGAACCCGGCCTTCCTTCACAAGAACAGCTACGTAATCTCCGAAATAGTGAACTCCCTGAAGAAGAGGGTAGTCACCAGGACGGAGAAGTCGATAAGGAAGCCGGAGAGCGAAGCCAAGCAGATACTAGAGAAGATGCTTCCCGTAGAGGCTGAGGCGAGCAACTTCTTCTTCGACGACGCGCTGGGGGAGATAACGGTGGAGGCCGGGAACCCGAGACTCCTGTCGCAGGAGGCGGGCTTCGACCTAGGAGCCTCGATGGAGCAGACCGGGTGGAAGGTGAAGGTGAGGAAGGCGCCTCACATAAAGTCCACGGCGATTCAGAACGTCTACTATGCGTTGAAGGTCGGAAGCGACGCAAGGGAGAAGTTCTACAAGGAACTCGGGGAAGCCATCTTCAGGCCCAGGCTCACGTCGACCGAGCACGTTACGATCAAGACGCTCGGGGCCTTCCAGGAGGTCGGGAGGTCATGCCTGCTCGTCGAGACGGCCGAGAGCAAGGTGCTCCTCGACTGCGGCATCCACCCAGGCTCGAGAAACGCGTGGGACGCGTATCCCAGGCTCGACTGGGCCGACGTATCACCGGGGGACATAGATGCCATAGTGATCAGCCACTCCCACCTCGACCACATGGGTTTTCTTCCGGCGATGTACAAGTACGGATACGACGGGCCGGTCTACTGCACTGAGCCGACCCTGCCGCTGATGACCCTCCTACAGAACGACTTCGTGAAGATAGCACAGATCGAGGGAGGGAGGCTGATCTACGACCAGAAGGACATCAGGGACGTAATCCAGCACGCGATTACCCTGCCGTACGGTATGGTCACCGACATCTCGCCTGACATCAAGCTGGTCTTCAACAACGCGGGGCACATCCTGGGGTCCGCGACGGTCCACCTGCACATCGGGGAAGGGGCCCACAACATTGTCTATACAGGCGATTACAAGTACGGAAGGACTCAGCTCTTCGACTCGGCCACCTGGAACTACCCCCGGGTGGAGACCCTGATCACCGAGAGCACCTACGGGGCGAAGGAAGACATTATGCCCGTCAGGGAAGAGGTGGAAATGGAATTCGTCAACTCGATCAACAGCGTGCTCAAGAACGGGGGAAAGGTGTTGATCCCAGTCCCTGCAGTCGGCAGGGCGCAGGAGATCCTTCTGGTAATCGACCAGTACATGAGGAACAAGGTCTTGGTCGAGGCGCCGGTCTTCACCGAGGGAATGATCTCGGAGGCGACCGCCATCCACGTCTCGTATGCAGACTACCTGTCGAGAGAGCTCAGGACCAAGATCCTGGAGGAGGGCGTCAACCCGTTCAAGTCGGAGTACTTCACGGAAATCGAGCACCCCTCGAACAGGGAAGAGGCATACCGCGAGGGACCTGCGATAATAATGGCCACATCAGGGATGCTCGAAGGGGGCCCGGTCCTCGACTACTTCGAGAACATCGCCCCGTCAGACAAGAATAAGATCCTCTTCGTGTCATATCAGGTCCAAGGGACTCTGGGGCGCAGGGTGCTGGACGGCAGCAGCCAGGCTAGCCTGATGGACCAGAGCGGCAAGATCAAGATAGTGGACATCAGGGCAACCGTGCAGAAGGTGGAAGGTTTCAGCGGCCACAGCGACTACAACCAGATAATCAGATTCGTCGGAAAGCTCAGGCCCAAGCTACAGGTGGTCCTCGTAAATCACGGCGAGAAGAGGAAGACGGAAAACCTAGCGTACGCCATCCAGAGGATCTACAGGGTGCCGACCCTTCATCCTGCGGTCCAGGAAGCAATCAGGGTCTACTAGTTGCAGCATTGTCATTGATATAATCGGCGTCCCCAGAGGGGAACAAGAAGAGAGATGTATATCGAGCTCGAGTGACGGGCTCTCTCTTGCTATCGACTACTGCAGACCGCGCCAGATCCGGACGCCCGGCGGTGTAATGACCACCCTCTCGTCTCCGAGCCTCGCGATGTCGCCGCCGACGGAGGTGGCGAATTCGTAGAGTTGCTCGACCGAGGATTTCAGCTCGTCCAAGCTCTTCTGGGCGAGCGGGGTGACCTTCAGAATCACTATCGTCTTGTTCGCCACGTCCTCCTGAATCTTAGGGATATCCTCGATGCTCCTCAGGGCAAGCGCCTTCAACAGTATCTCCTTGCTCTTACCTTCCAGCCTTTTTTCCTGAACAACGCCTGACATTGATAGCTTGCTTCTCCTTTGGCCCGAAACCCATTATTAAGGGTGAACCGGTCTCGCAATTCTATCAACGCCGCGAATTTGTTAGACCAACTTGTACAGTATTCTTCAGAAACTGCGGAATCCGTGCTCAGCATATAAGGGGAGGGTGTGCCGAAACTACTCAGGACCCGCGACGCCGAACGGTCTGTGAGTAGGTCCTTCCAGACTCAAACCTGCTTGTGAAGGGTCCAGTACCTGTCGCCGACGTGGTGGAGGTTCTTCAGGCAGCTGCCTTTGGTCATCGCAGATGCCTCGGAGCTGGCGACAGTGGAGAGACCAATCGCGATCGCCCGGCCCTTCTTCTCCTCCTTCACCACGACGACGGCTCCCGCGCCGCCCCAGTCGTCGAACTTCCTAATCCCAGGCCGCATGACGTCCGCCCCGTTCAGGAGGAACCTGATGGCGCCTTCGTCGACCACGGCCGACGGGAACATCTCCAGGACCTTCGGCGACCCGAGGAAGGGGACGAACCTTTCTTCTGCCTTCACGAAGGTGAGGCTGTCAAGGTTCACGAAGACGACGCCCTCTTCCGGTTCCGCGCACTCGGCCTGCGCCGACTTCGGCAGGTTCAGGACCATGCTGAGGGAAGCCTCGATCTTCTGAATCATCTCTGCGGAAGCCCGCCTGGACAGGACCCACTTCTTCATTCAACGCCTCAAATCTGATTGCTTAAATAAATCCATTCGAAGGCGGGAACAAGAGAAGTATTTGTCAGTAGACATGGCAGTGAAGGTGCTCGATGAGAGCGTCGGGAAAGTCGTCCTCATCAAGCTGAAGGGAGGGAAGGTAATCAGAGGCTTGCTGCAAGGCTTCGACCAGCACATGAACCTCTCTCTCGAAAAGGCCGAAGAGGTCGCAGAGGACGGCGCGTCGAATTCCTTGGGGACGCTGGTCGTCAGGGGAGACAACATCATAATAATCTCTCCGCCACCTAGCTGAGAACCGCGCCATTCCTTCTCCAATAGCAGGGAACGCCAACACGGTTGCAGATTGTTCCCCGCCCCCTCGAACAACTGGGAAAGCTGGTACTGGTTTCTGGCACTCGTGAAGGTCAGTCCGAATCTACCTTTAATACCGAAGCGCCGACAGGACAGGCAAGGAATCGTCTCCATGGTCGACTTGATCACCGCCGTGATCGCCGGCGCAGTGGGGCTCGGCCTCGGTGGCTTGGTCGTGTACCTCGTCTTCTACTCGCGCCCGAAGTCTGAGAAGGTGGTCGCGGTTTCCCGGGACGCGGGCGGCAGAGTGACGACTTCGACGGTTTCCTCTTCTGACCTCGATCGTTCCAGGAGGGAGATGAGGACGACCATGGTCGAGAGAGACCTCCTTTCGTCGGCCCTGATGAAGCTCTACGAGGCAGAAAACGAGGGCAGAATCACGAAGGAGGAGAGGGAGATGATTTCGAAGCGGTACAGCGAACAGATCAAGGACCTCCAAGCGAAGCTGAAGGACGTCGAACTAGTGGTCGAGGTCGGGGAGCTGGAGAACTTGAGGAACGAGCTGGTCACCCTCTTCGAACAGAAGATTCAGAACATCGAGGGAAGGCTCGATGTCGCCAAGCAGAGGCTCGGGGTCGTCGCGCCCGAGACCGTCAAGAAGGAAGGGGCTCCGAGGGTCGACCGCGACACGGACCTGGAGAGGGCCGTCGAGAAGAAGGCCAGGCCTGAGATGTCCGAGTCCGAAAGGAGGGTCAAGGAGATCAGGGACGAGGTGATGGAGGCCCTGACGCGGCTAGAGCAGATAGACATGGATAAGAAGCAGCAGGAAGATTGATGGACAAACACAAACAGGCTCTGGAGGGAGTAGCCCGGGACCTCTCAAAGAAGATTGGAATCGGAACGACGCTCGGTATGGGAAGCGGCTCGACTGTCGCCGCACTAATCGAGGAGCTGTCGCCTCTGGTAATGGCAGAGTCGAAGCGCATCAGCGGAGTCCCCACGTCCGCCCAGATTGAGATGGTCGCATTGAGGAACGGGATCAATTTAGTGCCTTTCAAGGGGTCGGTGGACCTCCTAATCGACGGGGCAGACCAGGTCGACGCGGACCTGAACCTCGTGAAGGGGGGCGGCGGAGCCCTCCTAAGGGAGAAGGTAGTTATGAGCAGCGCGAAGGAGATCGTCGTAGTCGCGTCTGAGGAGAAGTTCTCGAGGCGCCTCTGCGAGAAGGGGGTCAGGGTGCCGGTCGAGGTGGTTCCCATGGCCAGGGAGAGCGCGAAGGTGAAGCTCTCGATGCTCGGGGGGGTCCCTGAAGAGAGACTTCTGCCGAAGGGGTATCCATACTTCACCGAGAACGGCAACCTGATCCTCGACACGATGTTCGAGCCAGTCGAGGACCCGAGGGCCTTCGAGGTCAGGCTGAAGGCGGTCCCTGGTGTCGTCGAAGTGGGCATCTTCACCTTCAAGCCGATAACGGTCTACAAGCTGAAGAGTGACGGAGCCTTCGAAGTCCTCGAAAAGCGCGAGTAGACTTATAATCCCCTTTCAGAGACGGCTTCTGTCCAAAATGACGAGAGATCCAGGTTACAAATCAGCCCCGATAGACCCGAACTTTCTTTCGAAGCCCGACCAGTTCCCGATCACCGGGGAACATAACGGGCACAAGGTTCGAGCAGCAGGCCTCTCGAGGATGGATGGCGAGGGCAAGCCGTATCCGACCAAGCACGGGATACACGGGACTTCGGTCGCGGTGGACTGGGAATCGTGCGTGGCCGACGGCGTCTGCATGGACGTCTGCCCAGTCTTCGTCTTTGAGTGGATCCTGACCCCCGGACAGGCGGGAACGGGGAAGGACAAGGTGCTCGGGCAAGGGACGCCGGAGTGGAACGAGTACAGGACGGACAAGTGCGAGCCGCTCAGGGAGACAGACTGCATCTTCTGCATGGCTTGTGAAACATCCTGCCCGACTCAATCGATCAAGATCACTCAGCCATAGGTCAGCCGTCTAGCCTGAATTCTGGCAACATGTAGCCATAGAAGATTGGCGTTTTCCCATCGTCCTCCGCCTTCCTTAAAGCGTGAGTCCCTCGGGGGAGCCTCGATTGGTCAACCCCAGGGGCTACACCCTGATCGTCGTCCTGAGCGTCATCTGGGGCATGGCCTTCGTCGCGATCAAAAGGGCAGACGTCGAGCTGAGCTCGAACAACCTCACGCTGCTCAGGTGGTTCATAGTCGCAGTAGCGTTCTTGGTCCTCTATCCTGTGCTGGCCAGGCCCAAGGCCAAGTTCGAGAAGAAGGACTTCCCGAGGCTGCTTGTCATCGCGCTCACCAGCGTTGACATCTACCATCTTTCGCTCAACGCGGCCGAGAAGATCGTAAACGCATCCCTCGCCGGGCTGCTGATATCGCTGTCTCCGCTGACCACGGTCCTCCTTTCCGTGATAGTCCTTCACGAGAAGATTCACAGCAGGCTCGGTCTGGCCCTCCTCCTGGCGGTCGCTGGGGCAGTGCTGATCTCCAGCCAGGACCTCTCCGTGAGTGCAGGCGCTGGCCTTCTGCTCGTCGTCGTGGCCGCGCTCGCCAGCGCGACCTACACAGTCGCTTCGAAGCCGCTGGTCGGGAAGTACGGCCCCTTCCCTGTGGCCGCCTGGTCCGCTTTCCTCGGGACCGCAATCCTTCTCCCCCTGGTCTCTCCGAGCCTGATCGAGCAAGCCCAGAGCCTCTCCGAGGTCGGTTGGGCCTCGGTCCTCTACCTTGCGATCCTGAGCACGGTCGTGGCGAACCTAATCTTCTTCACTCTGGTCAACCGGCAAGCCGTTTCGAAGCTGGGCGTGCAGCTCTACCTCGTCCCCATGGTCAGCGCTGCCGGGGGAGTCCTGGTGCTGGGAGAAGGCCTCGGGCTGGCAACCTTGGCAGGAGGGGCGCTCCTTCTCGTCGCCGTCGCCCTGGGGATGTCGGGCCGCCGCTGAGCAACCGTTTTATGTGCGCCGGCTTCGGCGGAAGCGAAGACATTGGAAGATGACGCGGAAATCAGGCTGCTCGAGCAGAGGAAACTTGAGGCGCTGAGGAGGCGCCTGAAGGCCGCCGCCGCACCTGCGAAGAAGGACAAGACCGACAGGGAGCTGGTCGAGGAGATGCTCTACGACAGGGGAGATGAAGTCCTCGAGGCCGCTTATGGGTTCTATCCTAGACAGACCGAAGCACTGGTAAAGGAGCTGGCCGGCCTGATACGGGAAGGCCGCCTAGCGGAGCGTGTCTCCGGGGGCGAACTCTACTCGATCTTCCGGCAGCTCGGGCTGCGTTTCAGGCTCAAGACCTCAATCAAGGTCCAAGACAGAGGGAAGCTCGTGGACCTCAGCGAGAAGCTGAGCAGGAAGGGGGGCGAATAGTCGTGACCAGGCCTGAGAAGAGGGAAGGGGTCATGGAGAAAGTCCTTCGCATGCCGAAGGCGACCAACCCGGTCCTGGTCTGCGGGCTCCCTGGGAGCGGTTACGTCGGGAAATTGGCCGCCGACCACCTAGTCGACACCTTCATGCTGAAAAAGGTAGCTGAGTATACTGGTGAGAGCTTTCCTCCCCAGGTCAACGTGAAGGCTGACGGCACCGCCGAGCAGATGAAGGGAGAGCTATACTACGGTCAGGCGGCGAAGGGCAAGGACCTTTTCGTGTTCACGGCTGAGGCCCAGCCTACGACCTCGGACGGCGAGTACGAGCTCTCAGACGCGGTAGTGAGGATGGCCAAGAAATGCGGAGTGAAAAGGGTCTATACCCTCGCCGCCTACATCACCGGGTCATTCTCGGCGTCCCCGAAGGTCTACGGCGCGGCTACGTCCAAGGCGATGCTCGATTCAATCTCCGAGAAGGGGGTAACTCTGATGAAGGACGGCGGAATCAGCGGCATGAACGGCCTGCTGATCGGGATGGCGGCTCTCCGCGGGCTCGAGGGTGCGTGCCTCCTTGGCGAGACCTCTGGATTTGTCGTCGACGCTGGAGCCTCGAAGTCTGTGCTTGAGGTCCTGTCCACGGCGGTCGGGTTTTCGATAGACACGTCAAAGCTGAAGGAGAAGGCAGAGGAGACCCAGAAGGTGATCAGCCAGCTCCAGGCGATGTCGGAGCAGTCACAGGAGACGACGCCCCAGCCAAGGCGCGAGGCCAGGCCCGGATACATCGGCTAACCTTTGATGTTGCCGACGGGTCTCAGGGCCACAACCTTCTTGGAGATTCCAGCGACGTCCATCGTCTCCACAACCTCTGAGATGTCCTTGTATGCCATGCCAGCCTCTTCTGCGAGGCCGTCCATCGTGGCGGACCTCACATAGATCCCCCTGTCGAGCATCTTCCTCTGGAGCTCAGCTCCCCTCACTTCGCGTCTGGCGGCCGTCCTCGACATTGTCCGTCCCGATCCGTGGGCCGTGGAACCAAAGGTGTCCTCCATCGCCTTCGACGTCCCGACGAGCAGATAGGAGCCGGTCTCCATCGACCCCCCTATGATGACCGGCTGTCCGACCGCCCTGTAGGGAGCCGGTATGTCGGCGTGCCCAGGCCCGAAGCTCCGGGTGGCCCCCTTCCTGTGGACGAGGAGCTCGGCGTTGACCCCGTCGTAAGAGTGCCTCTCGACCTTCGCCACGTTGTGGCAGACGTCGTATATCAGATGCATGTCGAGGGCCTCGGCGTCCCTGTGGAAGACTTTGGAGAAGGCTTCCCTGACCTTCTGGACGATCACCTGCCTGTTGGTGAAGGCCATGTTCGCTGCGCAGACCATTGCACCGTAGTAATCCTTCCCCTCCTTGGACGAGAAGGGGGCGCACGCGAGCTCCCTGTCGCGGACCGAGATGCCGTATCTCTTCATCGCGCTGTCGAAGACCCTGAGATAATCGCTTCCCACCTGATGGCCGAACCCCCTGCTCCCGCAGTGGACCATGACGACCACCTGGTCTTCCTCGACTATGCCGAAGTGCTTCGCGAGGTCGCGGTCGAAGAACCGAGCCGGGTCGACGACCTGGATTTCGAGGTAGTGGTTCCCCGAGCCGAGGGTCCCGAGCTGGTTGATCCCCCTGCTGCACGCCTGGCGGCTCACTTTCGACGGGTCGGCGCCCTTGATGAAACCCCCCTCCTCTACGTGGGACGGGTCGTCCTCCCAAGCCAACCCGTTCTCGGCGCACCATCTGACCCCGTATTTCATCACCTCCTCGAATTGTGATTCTGATATCCTCAGTGTTCCCTTGACGCCGACCCCGGCAGGAACCAACCTGAACATGAGGTCTACCAGTTCCTTCACCTTGGATTTGACCTCTGGATAGCGCAGATTGGTCCTTATGAGCCGCATTCCGCAGTTGATGTCAAAACCGACCCCACCTGGCGAAATAACGCCAGATTCGATGTCGAATGCTGCTACGCCGCCTATCGGGAACCCGTACCCCCAGTGGGCGTCCGCCATCGCATATGCGTTCCTGACGATCCCGGGCAGACACGCGAGGTTGGTGAGCTGTTCGAAAACCCCTGCGTCCATCCCGTCCAACAGCTTCTTGGTCGCGTAGATCCTTGCCGGGACGAGCATCCCGGATTTGTAGGATGTCGGAATCTCCCAGACGACATCCGAGACCTGTTTGATGGAGTCGATATGTGGCATGTCGAATGTGGTACCTGATTCGAGTCGGCGGCCCTCGCTTGCTTCTTTAAGCGTTTGCTGGCGGACGGCAGATCGCGGCTAGATGTCCAAGACGACGGTCGCCTTCCAGCGGTCCCCCTCGCGCCTGACTCCGAACATGTGCATCGTCACTGCCTTGATGTCGTTCCTTAGCAGATGCCTGTCTCTGTCGATCGGTTCTCCTTTCATCGTCGCCTCGAGCGATTTCTGATCGGCGGCGACCTCCACCTCGATTTCGCGGAAGAGCAGGGAGTCCACGTCCTTGACCACTACGATTTCGGTGAGGAAGTCGTAGAGGAGTCTGTCGAGGTCCTCGGAAGAGATCCTGACCTTCCTGGTCGTATCGCAGCGCAGGGTCTCAGGGTCGACCATGATGTCGGAGACCGCTAGGGCCGACGACTCGAAGAGCCCGTTGACCGAGTCGGACTCTGCTTCGAAGGCGATGTCGGCAAGTGCGATGTCAGGAAGGAACCTGAACGGCATTCTGAACCTAGCGCCGGGTGCTGATTCAAAGCTCTTAATCTATGCGCCCCTCCGAGAAGACCGTTGGTCGGAAGACTCCTGGAAGTGACGCTCGGCGACCCCTTCTCCAACCTAGCGCTTGAAGAGGTGCTCTTCAAGGGGCTCCGAGTCCCGACCCTCAGGGTCTGGAGCAACCAGAGGTCTGTGATCATCGGCAGGGCCCAGCTGGCCAAGTTCGAGACCGACCTCGAGTACTGCCGCGGCAACTCCATCCCGGTCGTGCGAAGATTCACCGCCGGAGGGGCGGTCTACAACGGGCCTGGGAACCTCAACTGGTCGTTCTTCGTCCCGAGGGGGGCCGATGGGACGGGAGCAGGACTCGGCGACGCAAACCGGGTCTTCGCATCGTTTGCGGCGCTCGTCGTCAGGGCGCTCCGAGCCTGCCGCGTGAACTGCGAGTTCAAGCCCCCGAACAACATAGTCGACTGGCATGGGAAGATCAGCGGGATGGCGGCGTACATTTCGAAAGGAGGCGTCCTCTGCCACGGGACCCTCCTAATCGAGGCAGACTTGGAGGAGGTCGAGACTCTGACGAGGCCCAGCGATGAAGAGCTCGCGCGCCGCTATCCAAGGAGCAAGTTCGCCCCTGTGTCGAACTGCGGAGTCGAGACCCGCGATTTCGTCTCCAAGCTGGCGGAGGGCTCTGGATACGACTTGGAGAAGGACCAACTCACGGCAGCAGAGTCGGAGTCGACCCTTAGCCTAGCCGCATCGAAGTATGCTGACGACGGATGGAACCTGGGAGACCCTTTCTCTCTAGATGATCTCTAGGATGATAACAGGCGCGTTTTTGTCGCAACCCTGACGGACGGCTCGCCTCCCTGCGGTCGGCTCGCCGGGAGAGGAGGCCTCTCAACATGGCCCACCCCATGAGGCCAGCCTCGCGGCCTGGGACCTCAACGCTTCAACTTCGGCGAGAGAAGTGATATGACGCCGAGTACGACGAAGAACGAACTCACGACTAGAACGAACCAGTTGCTCATCAAGTATACACCTGCGTAAGACCAAGTTGCAAAATTAGTAACATGATCAGGCATTTCTATCAAATTGACAAGTAGCAACGCCACTTGATGAGCAAACACCATTGGGATGATGAGGAATTTGATTACCTCTTGTAGTGACTTGGATATTCCTTTGTTCATCCAGTATATCGCTAGGAATACTCCTGCACTGATGAGGAACAAGAATCCTAGAACACCCAAGGATGTACCTGTAGTTTGGAACGTGTGGAACGAGAGATATCTCCCGTCCATGTCATATATGAAACGCTTTGTTGACGGGATTATATCTGGAAGTAGATTAAGCGCCACTACTATCAAGTAGAGTATGATGAATAACCATGCAAGCGAAAGTACTGAGGTTCTTAGTCTTCGCGATAAGTTGTGGGGTTTCGACAAGAATGCGAAGGTATGGAGATTGATTCTTGTCCCTAATGCCAATAATAGGACTGATAGTACAGCCACCACCGCTAGCCCCTCTGCTATCTCGGCGTAGGACTGGTAGAACAAGAACTGAGAAACCGCATGAGCATACAGTGGATTGGATATCTTGGCTGGCACGCAAATAGCCATTGCTTCATAAGCCATTGGTGTATAGCCGCCACCACCTCCGGTTTTGGTGCAGACTTCGGGCCGGGACTTCACGGGAGAATCATAAGCAAGGATGGCGAACGCGGCCGAGAGAGCGAGTATCAACGCCACGACCAGAAGCCTCGACCTCCTATCCTGTGGAAGTGGCAACCGTCTCACCCCGTTGTCATGCCGAATGCCTCAGTTAAGGAACATGCAGGAGTCGCCGTATCTGGACGTTTCCCCCTTTCTATCTAATAGGGCTAATGGGTTCGAACCCGAACAAGAGTCAAAGAGGCTGCTGGGTCCAGCGCGCGCTCATCTAGGAAAGCCTCACAGACCGACTAGAGACGGGACAGAACCGTGTCGGGAAGAAGAACAGATACTCAGTGGCCTCAAAGCAAAGGATTTCATCTTGCCTTGGTCAGTCCTCCCGGCTGCCAAAACACGGGGAGTTTGGTCAGATCAGTCATAGGAAGCAGGGCGTCCTCCCTGAATCATCTCTATGTCTTGTCCAGGATTCCTGGCTCCCCGGGCGTGCGCACCCCCCATACCCCCGCGAATATACCAGTAAGGGGTCCTAATTGCCGAAAATCGGTTTGACCCATTTGACGGATCTGACCCATCTGACGAGTGTTACCGTCGTTCTGACCGTGGTTTGACCAATCGTCTGACGCGTTTGACCGATTTGACCAGCATGGCGGCTCTGGTGCATTTTTGTGAGATTGACGATTAGGGTGTTCTACTGGTGCGACTCGTGAGATGAACCGTAAGGTCTATGTCGGATCTTTCCCCTGTTACCTTTCGTCGGTCGTTAATTCAGTTTCTTGTCAACAGGGAGAAATAGCCGAAAGCCAAGTGACCCCATTCGTCCCCAACGACGACGGTATACAATCCAGTGTATTGACTGGGACAGCTTGCTGAGAATAAGGATATCATCATCCTAGATGATCTCCAGTTCCTTGCCAGCCTTCGCGAAGGCGTTGACTGCGAAGTCTATGTCCTCGTTCGTCAGCGCCGCGTTCATGATGGTCCTGATCCTCGCCTTTCCCTGGGCGACCATCGGGTAGACGATCGGGAGCGCGAAGACGCCGAGCTCGAAGAGGCGCGAGCTGAGCCTCTTGGCCTTCCCGCTCTCGCCCACCATCACTGGCGTGATGGGAGTCTCGCTTCTTCCGATGTCGAACCTCAGGTCCTTCATCGCCTTCTTGAAGCGGCGCGTGTTGTCCCAGAGCCTCTTCACGTGCTGTGGCTCGTGCTCGAGCACGTCCACTGCAGCGATGCAGGCAGCTGCGACCCCGGGCGGATGGGAACCGCTGAGAAGCCAAGTCCTTGACTTGTTGTATGCGAAGTTGACCAAGTCCTTCGAGCCCGAAATGTGCCCTCCGACCACGCCGAAGGCCTTCGAGAAGGTGCCCATCTCGACTTGGACCTTGTTCCTCGGGAGCTTGAAGTGTGAAACGATGCCCCTGCCTCCTTCTCCCAAGACGCCCTCACCGTGTGCATCGTCGACGTAGACCATTGCTCCGTGCTCGGCCGCTGTCTTCGCGACCTTGTCCAGAGGAGCGATATCTCCGTCCATGGAGAAGACGCCGTCCGTGATTATGAGGATCCGCCTGGGCGCAGGAGAGGCCTTCTCAGCCCCGTCGAGGACCCGGTCGAGGTCGTCGGCGTCGGCATGCTTGTAGACCCCCCTCTCGGCGTGCGAGAGCCTCACGCCGTCGATGATGCTGCCGTGATTCAACTCGTCGCTGATGATCAGGTCTCCCTTTCCGGCCAGCTGGGGGATCAGGCCCGCGTTCGCCGCGAACCCTGTCTGGTAGACGAGCGAGGCTTCGGCTTCCTTGAACCGTGCGAGGCGCCTTTCGAGCTCCACGTGGAGGTCCATGTTCCCTGCGATCGGCCTGACCGACCCTGACCCAGCCCCATGCGTCTTCACGGCGGCGATGGCGGCTTCCTTCAGCTTCGGGTGGTTGCTCAGCCCCAGGTAGTTATTTGAACAGAACATCAGGACCTTCTTCCCGTCGACCAGGCACCAAGGAGTGCTCGGCCCGCTGAGGATCCTGAGCCTCCAGTCTATCTCCTGCCTCACGAGGTCGTCGTATTCCTGTTTCAGGAACGAAGTGGGGTCGCGCATGTATCTCGGTTTGCGGGTCCGGCCGAGGGGCTAAACGTCTTTCTGTTCAGACTTCAGCCTTGGACCCAGCTTGGATAGCATGTCTAAGGTCATCCTTGCCAGGTCGTACTCGTGCGACCAGCCCCAGTCACGGCGGGCTTCTGCATCGGATATCGACATAGGCCAGGAATCCGCAATCTTCTGGCGATAGTCGGGGGAGTAGGTGACCCTGAAGCCGGGGATGTGCTTCCGGATTTCGGAAGCGATCTCGCCGGCGGAGGAGCTGATCGCGGCTAAGTTGTAGCCGAGGTGCCGAGGCACCTTCTTCCCGTCGGCCTGCATGAGGTCGACCGTCGCACGCAGGGCATCGGGCATGTACATCATGGGGAGGACCGTGTCCTCCCTGAGGAAGCACGAATAGTTCCCCTTGGTCAGGGCGGAGTAAAAAATCTCCACGGCGTAGTCGGTCGTCCCGCCGCCCGGGGGTGCCTTGCTGCTTATCAGCCCTGGATATCTAAGTGAACGCACGTCGAGAGCGTACTTCAGGAAGTAGTAGTTGCAGAGTAGCTCTCCGGCCACTTTGGTGACCCCGTACATGGTCGTCGGGTTCAACGGTGCGTTCTGGGGCGCGTTGATTCTCGGAGCGTCGGGCCCGAAGACAGCTATGGAACTCGGCCAGAAGACCCTGGAGAGCCCATTGGTTCTCGCGACTTCGAGCACGTTCCTGAGCCCGTCCATGTTGACCTGCCACGCGAGCTGCGGCTTGTTTTCTCCGGTCGCGGACAGCAATGCGGCCAGATGGTAGATGGTATCGACCCTGTACTCCTTGACCACTTTAGTCAGAGCGGAGGCGTCGGAAACGTCGAGAACCTCGTTGGGCCCGGCCCTCAGCAGGGGATCCCCAGAGGTCCGGAGATCCGCCCCGACCACGCTGCTGCTCCCGTAGAGCGACCTGAGGTACGGTACCAGCTCGACGCCTATCTGACCGGCAGAGCCTGTTACGAGAACCCTAGGTGCCAACTGGGGCCGGCTCGATTCCTAACCCGTTTAAGCGTTGAGTACGCTTCACGAAACAATCTTCATCGTGACCGTCGAGACCACGCCCGCCTTCGACCTCAGGTTGTCAGCGATGATTGATTTCACTGCCTGGTCGTCGGGTCCCTCGACCATCACTAGGAGGTCGTACAGACCGTAGAGCTGGTAGACTGATAGGATTCCGGGCATCTGCTTGAGGGCGGCGATGTTCTCCTCCTCTGCCCCCGGGCTCAGGTTGACCAGCACTATCGCTCTTTCCATGCCGACCTGCAACTATCCCAGGACTTGGATTAAAGATTATCCCGAAGAGCCGAATCAGTCGGATTCAGGCGCGCTTCAGGCGGCCGAGAGCTGAGGCGAATGAGATTAGTTCCTCGGTCCTGCTCGTCATGTCCCGCAAGGTCACCTTCCCCGCTTGGACCTCCTTCTTGCCCAAGATGATGACCCAGGAAGCTCCCCGCCGGCTGGCATCTTCCAGCTGCTTGGCGAGAGACCTCTCGTGCAGGGCAGACTCTGCCGGTACCCCGTTGGACCTGAGCTCCCGAAGGACCCTGTACGATTCGTCCCGAGCCTCCTTGCCAACCAATGCGACGTAGACCAGCGGAGAGGGGCGCACAGCGTCCCGGGAAAGTGCGAGGGCGATTCTTTCCATCCCTCCTGCCGCCCCAGTCGCAGAGAGGTCGGGGCGCCCGAAGGTTCCTGGAAGAAGGTCGTACCTTCCTCCCCCGGCTAGGGAACCCAGGTCAGGGTGGGTGCTGTCGACAACTTCGAAGACCACTCCGGTGTAGTAGTCGATGCCTCTGACCACCCCGAGGTTGAACTCGACTTCGACCCCCCTACCTCTCATTATGTCGGCGATCGCTTCGAGGGCCGGAGACTCGACTTCGCTCTCGCCCAGCCTGGACAGCACCTTCCCCGGAGGACCTCTGATGCTGCCGAATTCGAAGAGCCTGTCTATGTCCTTAGGTCTGAACCCTTTTTCGGCGTACTCTCTTCTGAGGTCGGGCAGAGCCCTCTTCTGGACCTTGTCCAGGGCGCGCATCATTTCGACTGCCCTCTCGTTCTCTTTGATGCCGAGGACCTTGCTGACGAAGTGCTGGACCGTTCCCCTGTCTCCGATCTGCACGCTGAAGTTCTTCAGACCTAGCCTCTTGAAGAGCTGGTAGCTCGCTTCCACCACTTCCGCATCCGCCTCGAGGGAAGGAGGGCCGAAGATCTCGAGATCCCACTGTCTGAACCAGCGGTACCGGGCGTGTTGGGGTTCGTCGTACCTCCACGCGCCAGCAAGGGAGGCGAGCTTGACTGGCGGCTTGAGGTCGCGTCTTGCGCAGACGTAGCGGGTCATGCCTACGGTAAGGTCGAACCTCAGACCCACGTCGCGCCCTCCCTTGTCCTTGAAGGCGTAGATTTCTTTGTCGACCTCGGCGCCGCTCTTGGCCCTTAGAACAGACAGGTGCTCAAGTGGGGCCGGTTCCATCATACTGAAGTTGAAGAGGTCTGCCACCTCTTCGAACGCCCGCTGCACGCGGGCCTGTAAGGCATACTCCTCTGGCTCGATGTCTCGTATGCCACGGGGCAGAGAGAGGTCCGAGCTACTCAGCCTTCCTCTTCAGGGACGAGAGCTCGGCAAGCATCGCCGTGAGCTGCAGTTCCGGCTGGGACCCCTGGACAAGACGGAAGTCGTACTCGGCAAGTATTGAGACGGCCCCTGCGGGGTCGTCGACCTTCATTGAATTCAGGGATTCGTTGGCGAAGCGCAAGAAGTCCCTCTCTGGGATCCCGTACACCTTCGTCAACTCGACCATCTTCGTCCTTGCGGCCTCGAAGTTCCCTTCCAAGGCCAGTTTCATCACTTCGCTCACGCGGGCTTTGACGGTCGCCCCAGAAACCGACTTCACAGCTTCGAGGGTTAGCTCAGAGGAGGCCGACGCGGCCTGCATCATGTGGATTGCCTGCCGGAGGTCTCCTTGGGTCGCCTCGTAAATCGCGTTGTAGACACTTTCGGAAGCCACCTTCAGTTTCTCTTCCTTCGCCACCACCTTCAGGTATTCTGTTACTGAGGTCTCGTCAAGCCGGTGGAACCTGAAGATGGCGCACCTGCTCTGTAAGGGTTCGATGATGCCTGAAGAGTAGTTGCAGATGAGAATGAAGCGCGTGTAAGCCGAAGCCTCTTCCATAATCCTCCTCAGCGCGGTCTGCCCGTCGTGCGTCATCTCGTCCGCTTCGTCAAGTATCACCAGACGGTACGGGACGCCCACCCTCCTGTCTGCGAAGCGGGCGAATGTCTTCACCCTCTCTCGGACCACGTCTATCCCCCTCTCGTCGCTCGCATTCAAGGAGAGCAAGTACTCGCTCTTGTTTTCGCCGAGAATCTGCTGGGCAATGATCAGCGCGGTGGTGGTCTTGCCCGAACCGGGCGGGCCCGCGAAGAGCAGGTGCGGAAGTTCCTCCTTCTTCTCGAGGAGCTGCTTGAGGCGGCGCCTCACAGTCTCCTGGTCGACGAGGTCGTCGAGTTTCGAGGGTCTGTACTTCTCGACCCACATCAACTGTTCAATTGGCAAGTCAGGGCAACACCATGATTGGTAACGCGGGGTTCAGTTGACCCGATTTGAGTTTCCTCTCCTACGTATATATCCGTTCTAAGGCCTGAAGGTAATCGTGAGAGCCAGGACTTGGGCTGACCCGGCGCAGGGCCGAGGTATATCCTGGCCACCTCGTCGTTGGGGAGCAACTCGTGGGTGTCGCCTTGGCGGACCTTCTTGCAGACATCGGCGGACTTACGGGATTCTCGCCCAAGGTTTAATTATCTAACTCGAAATCTGCGCGTGGCACCTTGGAAGCAGGAAGGCAGGGCCTTTTGAAAATGATCGAGGAGCGAGAAAGAGGGTTCCTGCTCGAGAATAGTAGAGTCATCATGAAGTCGTCAGTGGAGAACATCGAGGTGGGAGACTACAGGATAGAGAAACTGGTGGAGGGGCAGTCGGTCGAGCTGCCCAGGTGGGTTGGAGAAGAGCTCGTGAGCCTCAACCTCGCCGAGATGACCGAGGAGCCGTTCGAAGCAGAACTCTTCAGAGCGTTGAGCAAGGAGAAGATGATGGGCATGCTCCAGCTTTCGGGACTCCCCCAGGACTTCTACTTCAGGATGAGGAGAAGGCTCAGTTTCCTCACACAGGCCCTTTCAGAGGGAAGGGCCAAGCGGGAGGAGGTCGAGAGGCTCAGGGCCGGGAGCTACGACCTGATCGGAATGAGGCTGAGCAAGCTGCTTTCGCTATCGAGCTCGTCGACCCAGGGCTCCTCCCTGGCCGACCGGCTCACGCCCGAAGAGGACGCCTTCTTCTCGGTTTCACAATCTCTATCAAAGGAGTGGAGGGCGGCACTGCTCGGGAGCGCGACGTAGCGAGCCATGTTAGCCAGCAGCCGGCTCTCGGAGATGTTCGAGGACTTCCTGAAGACCGTCACCGACAGGTCCGGGAACCCAGTCTACAGGGCCAAGATATCCGAGCTGATCTCGAACGAGGGTAAGTCCCTGACGGTCGATTTTGGGGACCTCCTGAAGTATGACGATGACCTTGCGAACACGCTTCTGCTCAGGCCTGACTCAGCGCTGGCCTCCTTCAAGACCGCGGCGTTTGAAACAATGAGGAGCGAGAACGCGCTCTACGCTGATAGGGTGAGGAGGACCCTCATGGTCAGAATCCGCGGGATACCCGACCAGGTCCCTCTGCGGAAGGTCGACACATCTTACCTGGACAAGATGTTGGCTGTCGCCGGAATGGTAGTCAGGAGCTCCGAGCTGAGGCCGCTGATGACCTCGGCGGCGTGGGTCTGCCCGAGTGGGCATCTGACCTATCAGGACCAGGATGACCTCCCGCTCAAGCGGCCCCCGAAATGCGAATTGTGTGACGAAGCAAGGAATTTCGAGCTCGACAGGAAGCAGAGCAGGTTCATCGATTTCCAGATTCTCCGGGTGCAGGAGCTGCCAGAGGAGCTTCCGCCGGGCCAGCTTCCTCAGTTCTTCGACGTCAACTTGGAGGGAGACATAGTCAACACGGCAAGGCCTGGGGACAGGGTCGTGCTTACTGGCATAATGAGAGCCGTCCCGGACTACACGATGGGACAGGTTAGGACCAGACTCTTCACGTCTCAGATCGACTGCAACCTAGTCGAGGTCAAGGGGAAGGGGCCGGAACAGGTCAAGCTTACGAAAGAGGACGAAGCGCTGATCAGGAGCATCGCTGCATCACCCGACGCGTACGACAAGCTGATTGCTTCAATCGCCCCGGCGATACTGGGGCACCTTCCCGAGAAGGAGGCAATATTGCTTCTGCTAGGAGGCAGCAGCTCGACCACGCTCCCGGACGGGACCAAGCTCAGGGGAGACATCAACGTCCTGCTCGTCGGTGACCCGGGAGTGGCGAAGTCTGAAATGCTGAAGTTCGCGGCACAGGTCTCCCCCAGGGGGATCTTCGCCTCCGGCAGGGGGACGACCGCCGCAGGGCTCTCCGCGGCCGTCATCAGGGAGAAGAACGTCCTGATGCTGGAGGCCGGAGTCACGGTCCTCGCAGACCAGGGCATAGCGGCCATCGACGAGTTCGACAAGATGAAACCCGAAGACAGGACCGCGCTGCACGAGCAGATGGAACAGAACACGGTGACAATAGCGAAGGGCGGAATCTATGCGACGCTCAACGCGAGGACCGCGATCCTTGCAGCGTGCAACCCCGTCCTGGGGAGGTACAACCCGTTCCAGAATCTGACTGAGAACATCAGCACTCTCCCGATACCGCTGCTGACCAGGTTCGACCTGATCTTCGTGATAAAGGACCAGCCCTCGCCTGCCGAAGATGAAAAGCTGGCGGCTCACATCCTCGCAGTCCACACGCGGAAGACGTACGCCACCCCGCCCCCGGTTGAATTCAGTCTCCTGAAGAAGTACATCGCATACGCCAAGAAGATCACGCCGACTCTGACGAAGGAGGCGACAGCCAGGCTGAAGGACTACTACCTCGAGCTGAGGAAGAGTGGAGAGGGCGATGAGCACGAAGAGCGGATACCCGCGACGCCGAGGACCCTGGAATCGCTGATCAGGGTCGCCTCCGCCAGGGCCCGGATGCTCCTGAGGGAAGAGGTCACCGAAGAGGACGCCCTGGCCGCAACCGCCCTGATGAATAGGATGGTGGAGGATGTCCTGACGGACGCGACGACCAAGAAGACCGACTTCGGTATCCAGCTGGGCAAGCCTGCGGGGGAGACAAGGAACCTGAGGGCAGCCATGGAGATCCTGAAGTCGCTGGAAGGAGTTGAGAAGAAGCCAGTAGAGAGGAGGGTCTTCAAGGAAGAGTTGATCAAGTCGAAGTTCGCAGATGAGGACGCTGAGAGGATGATCAGGACCATGGTCAGGGAAGGCATGGTCTATGAGTCGAAGCCAGGTTTCCTCAGGAGACTCGGCGGCTAGGTTCCAGGAGACAGCCCTTGAGGTTCGACGAGATCCAGCTCCCTCCCGAGCTGCTCAGCTACATCCAGGGGAAGGGCCTGACTGAGCTGTATCCGCCACAGGAGGAAGCGATAAGGTCAGGGCTCCTAGAGGGGAAGAGCCTCGTCGTCTCCAGTCCGACCGCATCCGGGAAGACGCTAATCGCGATCATGGCCGCGTTTGTAAAGGCCAAGCTCCAGGGAAGGAAAGTCGTCTACCTCGCCCCGCTCCGGGCTCTCGCCTCCGAGAAGTACGCCGAGTTCTCCGAGCTTGCGCGGTTCGGCATCCGGACCGTGATCTCGACCGGCGACTACGACTCGAGTGGAGAATCCTTGGGGAGGGGAGACATAATCGTGCTCACCAACGAACGCTTCGACTCCGTGATGCGCCACAGGGTGAGCTGGCTCGGCTCGGTCGGCCTGTTCATAGCAGACGAGGTCCACTTGGCCGGGAACGACTCAAGGGGCCCGACCCTGGAGATGATTCTGACCAAGATCATGCACCTGGGGCTGGACGTGCAGATGCTCTCGCTTTCGGCCACGATCAGCAACTCGAGCACGATCGGAGATTGGCTCCATTCCAGGGTAGTGAAACTCGACTGGAGGCCGGTCCCTCTGAGAGAAGCAGTCTACGACTACAACAGGATTGTGTTCACTGATGGTGAAGCCAGGCCGATTCCAAGGTCGACCTACGGAGCCCCCATCGACGTCGCGGTGGACGTCCTGAAGGCCGGCGGGCAGGCACTGGTCTTCGCGAACACGCGGAGGAGGGCCGTCAGCTTGGCGACCAAGGCAGCCGAGCTGACGCAGAGGTATCTGAGCGAGAAGGAGAAGAAGGCTGTCTCCGAGGCGGCAAGGAGGATCCTTACGTCCGGGGAGGAGACGAGCCTGAGCAGCCTCCTCGCCGACATTGTGGCAAAGGGTTCGGCTTTCCACCATGCCGGGCTCGACGCAGAGCACAGACACATCGTCGAGGAGTACTACAGAGCGAGGGCGATCAAACTCCTAGCGGCGACTCCGACGCTCGCCGCCGGGGTGAACATCCCGGCGAGGAGGGTGGTGATAGCAGACATGACCAGATACGATGCGGAGCACGGGGGAAACGCCGAGATCTCGGTCCTAGAATACAGGCAGATGGCGGGGCGAGCAGGGAGGCCCCAGTACGACGACCATGGTGAGACCGTCATCATCCCCTCGCCGTCGCAGCCGTCGGCTGCCGTCCTCGAACACTATGCGAAGGACCCGCCGGAGCCCATAGAATCGATGCTCTCGGAGGAAGGGGCGATGCGCTTTCACATGCTAGCCGCGGTGGCGACGGGCGCAGGACTTTCGAGGAGAGACATCGACAGTCTCTTTGGAAGGACGCTGCTCGCGATGCAGGCAGGGGCGGAGAAGGTGGGGAGGCTGACTGACGGGGCGTTGGGATACTTGCACGCGGAGAGGCTCGTGGAGACCAAAGGGGGCCTCTTCTACGCGACAGACTTCGGGAAGAGGGTGTCGATGCTCTACATAGACCCGGCCACCGGGGTCCTGTTCAGGGAAGCTCTGAAGAGAAGCGAACCCGGAAAGAGCTACACTGTGGGACTGCTACACCTCGTTGCACGGAGCCCTGACTTTGCTCCGAAGTTCCCGCTCAGGAGCAAGGACTACGACATGGCAATCGCGTTCATGGAGGAGCACGGGGCCGAGCTGCTGGAACGTCCGAGCCCCCGCTCGTTCTCCGACTACGACCAGACCCTGCAGGAGATGCGGACCGTGATGGCGCTCTACGGATGGATCGACGAGTGGCGGGAAGAGCAGCTACTCTCAAGGCTGGGTATCGAACCAGGAGACATACACAGGGCGGTGGACAACGCCGAGTGGCTACTTCATGGTCTGGAGGAGCTGGCGAAGCTCTTCAAGAGGCCTGAGATGGTGAGGCAGGCCGAGTTGCTCAGGCTCAGGGTGGAGACTGGGGTCAGCGAGGAGCTGGTAGAGCTGACGACCTTAGAGGGGGTCGGAAGGGTGAGGGCCAGAGCCCTCCACACTGCGGGGTTCAGGACGCTCGAGGACCTCAAGGAGGCTCCCGCCGAGAAGCTCGCTGCCGTGGACAAGATCGGGACGACTGTCGCGAAGAGAATCAAGGAACAGGTGGCCAGGTTCTGACCGAGCGCCCGGAAACCTTCGAAGACTCCGGGAGGAGGCTGGCTCGTGCAATAGATGCCTCCGTGGCGCGCATGGTTGAGGGGCGTTCCAGGATCGCGGTCGCCTTCTCCGGAGGGCTCGACAGCTCGATTATCGCGTTGTGCACGAAAAGGCGGACGGGGGTCGTGGCCTGCAGCGCCTTCGCCGAGGGGGCCCTCGACAGCCGTAGCGCAAGCCGGGGAGCCGCCATCCTGGGAATCGAGCTGATAGCCACGAGGCTCACCCGCGAGGCAGTCGCGAGTGAACAAAAGGAAATGGACCTCCCCTTCCAGACTTCTCTCATGGACAGAAGCCTCTGGTGCCTGTACTCGATCGTCTCCAAGAGCGCCGCAGGAGAAGGGGCGGAGGTGATCATGCTTGGACAGCTCGCTGACGAGCTCTTCGGCGGATATGCCAAGTACCAGGCCATCCTGACTGACGCTGGAGAGGAGGCAGCCGCGGCCATCATGGACCAAGACGTGAAGGAGTACCAGGCGAGAGGGATAGCTAGAGATGTGAACGCTTGTTCGAGGTGGCTGGAGCCTCGCTTCCCGTTCGCCGAGAAAGAGGTCGTCGACCTGGGAAGGTCGATCCCCGTTTCTTTCAAGATCAGGGGGGGCGTCCGGAAGGTTATCCTCAGGGAGGCCGCGGTCGTCTTGGGGGTCCCCAGAGAGCTGGTGAATGCGCCCAAGAAGGCAGCCCAGTACAGCTCAGGGATTCAGAGGATTACCAGATAGCTCACGCTTTTAACGCCCCTTCTGGAAAGGCCCTTCATGATTCCTTCACCTCAGCCCAAGGGGAAGCTCGTTGGGTTCAAGACGCTTCAGGAGAGATTCAGCTACTATGCGCTGGATGACGGGACCGTCCTGGGCGTGAAGCCGTCGGTCGTAAAGGTGTACAGGCTCCAGAATGCAGACAACAGCTTGGCGTCGTCTCCGGACGGAACTCCCGCGTACTTCTACCAGACCCAGAACATCACACAGGTACTCAAGCCAGAGGAGTACAGGTCGTTCAAGGGCGACGACATAGTCGAATGAGCAGGCCGTACCTGGCCTCCGAAGACTCTGCACTGCTCAGGGAGGTCCTGAAGACCTACTCGGGTGGAAGCGCCCTCGAAATCGGCGCAGGGAACTGCGGCAATCTGGTCATGCTTGCGAAGGGCTTCGAGATCGCGGTCGGAACCGACATCGTCATGCCTGGGATGACTGACTGGAGAACTTCGGGTTCAGACTTCCTGATGGCCGACGGGGCGTCCTGCCTTCGGTTAGGCTCCTTTGACCTGGTCGCATTCAACCCTCCCTACCTGCCCGCCGAAGTTGCGGACGACCCCTCCACTGAGGGTGGTATCGCTTTGGAAGTACCCATGAGGTTCCTCCGGGACGCCCTGCGGGCGGTCAAGCTGACCGGAAGGATCGTCATGCTCCTGAACGACCAAGCCCCGATCGGTGAGTTCGAGGCCGAATGCTCGCGCCATGGGTTCAGGCTGTCGAAGGTCGCAACGAGGCACCTATTCTTTGAGGAGCTGTCTGTGTACGAAGCGTCTGCGCTCTAGCGGAGAGCCACGCTAGGGTCTCCACTCGCCTGGCAGGAATGTCCCGGGAATAGTCCGCCATCGCCGAAGTCGCGCCAGAAGGATTCCTCTTTCATGCTCGATTCCAAAGCCTTCGAGGTCATGGGTGACAATCAGGGGCGGCTGGGGTTAAGGGTGCTCCTAAACAGTTAGGGGAGGCTCGTTCAAAGATGGCGTTCTCAAGAATGGGAATTGTATTGTCGCATTAAATAGGGATGGACTACCCTAATGTGTTCGGGAGTATGCTAAGACAGGTTTCTTTGGAGGTCAGGGCAGAGAACAAGCTCCAAGACGCTGCAAGAGAGTTCGGAACCAAGATCAACGTCGTAGACTGCAAGCCGTTCAACAAGAAGGGAATGGCCCTGCTCCTAGAAATGAAGGGTGAACCCGAAGCCGTGAGGAAAACAGTCTCGGCGATCCGAAGGCAGGAAGGAGTCAGACAGGCCCTGGAAGGGGACGACGGTGGCGAGACGCTTCCGTTACTGCTGGTCCTTGACAGACCCAGCATCTGCCGGGCATCGAGCGACTCTGCGATAATCTGTCTGGACTGTCCGCTCAACGCCGAGGTCCAGCCCGCCTCGTGGCGGTTCATCGTGAGGCGGACCAACGACCTGAGGCAGATCCTGTCCAGGCTGGGCCACGAGGGTGTCGAAACGCGGATCGAAGACGTTTCACCGCTGGACCAGAAGGCGACTCTGACGGGGCGCCAGAAAGAGATTATTGTGACAGCAGTCGCCAAGGGCTACTTCGAGTTCCCTAGGAAGATCAGCCTAACGAATCTCAGCCAACTCGTGGGGGTCAAGCCGTCTACACTGAGCGAGATCCTCCGAAGCGCGGAGCGGCGCATCATGGAGAACGCTGTCGGCGTTCCCTTCCCGGAAGACTAGCCCGCGTCGCGGATTGCAGGATTGCCACCCGTTTCCTTCTTTTCCTGCTGCAGCACTGACGGTCATGCGGGGCCTGCCTAGCCCGTGTGCAGATAGTGGGGTAACAGTCGAACAGAGAGATGCGCGGCGCAAGAATACATGCTCTTGGTGGCGGGCCCGGTGGGGTTAGCGTCCACGTAGGTTCTTTCTTTCTATGCCGGCTTGACCCTAGGTAAAGAGGCGCCCTGGCCGGGACTTTGCAGTTCAGGTAGGCGCCCCGACAATCGAATGGGGAGACATAGACTCGATTGGCAATGCCGAACGACAGCCAGGTTGAACCTAAAAAGAGGGTTGGGATAGTCAGGTCCGTGAAGTCTGCCGCGTTTGAGTGGTTGTTGGAGGAAAACCAGCCTTCGGTCCGCTGGCTTGCGCTGAAGAATCTGTTCGAAAAGGAGGATGGCGACCCGGAAGTCGAAAATGCGCGTGAGGAGATTTCGACGAAAGGCTGGGTGTCCGAAATCCTCAGCAGGCAGAAGCCGGGCGGCTGGTGGGTCTCGGACGAGTCCCTGTACAGGCCCAAGTATCTGTCGACGAACTGGATGCTCCTGATCCTGTCTGACCTAGGGATAACAAAGGAGAACCCCAAGATAAAGAAGGCCTGCGAGCTCTGGATGAAGCGGTATGCCGAGGATGGAGATTTCGGCAGGGGTACGATGGGGAACGGCGAGCTCTGCATAGTGGGAAACACTGCCAGGGCCCTTGTCAAGTTCGGGTACGTCGATCACCCCAGTGTGAGGAGCGCGTTCGAGTGGCTGGTGGAGACTCAGAAGGAGAACGGAGGCTGGCACTGCTGGAGGAAAAACGGGGTCATTGACGGCTGGGAGGGGATGAGCGCCTTCTCGGTCTACCCGCGACAGAAGTGGACTAGGAGCATGAAGACAGCGGTCGAGAGAGGAGCAGAGTTCTACCTGAAAAGAAAGTTGCACCGGGAGGGTAAGGTGTACGACCCTTGGTACAGGTTCCACTACCCCGTCCATTATTACTACGACCTTCTCGTCGGGCTCGACTTCATTACTGCGCTGGGATACACGGACGACCCCAGGCTAAAGGAGGCACTCGATCATCTCGAGAGCAAAATGAGGAAGGATGGGAAATGGTGCATGGATGCGGTCCATCCGGACGCCCCATATGCCAAGGACCCCAAATATGCTGGGAGGCTCACGCCGTTCTCGCTGGAGAAGGAGGGGAAGCCGAGCAAGATGATCACTCTGAAAGCTCTGACGGTCTTGAAACGCGTGGAAAGATGAATGCAGCCCCGCAAGAGCCGCAGAAACCCCAGGTAGGCGCCCCAACAAACGAAGAACCCGAGTTGGAATCCCGGCGACCGCACATCTTGCGAAGCCACTGCTGCCAGACTTGAGAAACGTGTTCCGACCTTAAGAAAGACCGGGGTTGATCTTTCGAAGAGAAAGTGAAATGAAGGTTCTCGTCGCATACGCGAGCAAGACTGGCTCCACTAAGGGTATCGCCGAATTCATCGGCGAGAAACTTCGGGAGCATGGAATACAGAATGATGTCCAGGAGGTTGGCTCCGTTGGCAATGCCGGAGACTACGACGCTTTCGTGATAGGAAGCGCAGTCTACATGTTTCATTGGGTCAAGGAGGCGAAACAGTTCGTCTCGCGGAACCGGGCTCTCCTCGCCCGCCGGCCCGTCTGGCTGTTCAGTAGCGGGCCCATCGGGCCGCAGACGAAGGACTCCAAGGGCCATGACCTGCGAGACGTATCTGGGCCAAAGGAAATCGACGAGCTCAGAGAGGCGGCCAAACCTCGCGACCACCGGGTCTTCTTTGGAGCGCTTTTCGGCGACCGGCTAGGAGGCACGATCGGGCTCACATACAAACTGATGAGGCGAAGCAAGGCCGTACGCGAGTCCGAAGGCGACTACCGTGACTGGAAGGACATTGAGGCCTGGGCAATCGGCATCGCAGAAGCACTATCGGCTCCCCGGATAACGCTCGAAAAGCCATGAGCGCGCGCCCGGTGGGACTCGCCCCCAAACAGGTCCGGAAAGTGGATTCCAGGCCTCACAACGGCCCGGCTAGGATTCCTTCTTCTGAAGTCTCGACTTCACCGCTGGACGACTTTCGAGGGGCGGTTGCCGCGCTGTTCAAGCGTGTTTTGATGAGAAGAGTGTCTGCGACTTCGAATTACTGCCCACTTTCTTCGGCGTGCGTATGTCATGGTTTGTTAGTTCCCTGGCGAGTATATAGGGCGTTGGACGAAGCAAGCTTTGCAGAATCGCTTGATTCCAGCTTGTCTCGAGCTGAGTAGCTTGGATTGGGGTATTTGCTAGCGGGCCCGGTGGGATTCGAACCCATGGTCTTCAGCTCCGAAGGCTGACGCCTTAATCCGTGCTAGGCTACGGGCCCGAAAATGCCGCGGGCGGCCTAGGTAATTAAGACATGACCCGAGAGACGTTCGCCTCGAACGGCCTCTCGATCAGTCCCCTGTCCGATACCATGGCGGTCACAAGTTCCGGAGGCGTCATGTCGAAGGCTGGGTTGGCCACGGAGACGCCTTTCGGCGCGATTCTTCTTCCCCTGATGCAGACGACCTCGTCGTAACTTCGTTCCTCGATTGTCACCTGTTCCTGAGTGCGTGAAAGATCGAAAGTCGAGCGGGGTGCCGCAGGGTAGAACGGAACCCTGTGCCTGTCAGCCAAGACCGCCATCTGATAGGTCCCTATTTTGTTGAACACGTAACCGTCCCGCGTGATCCTATCAGCCCCTACGATGACCTTGTCGACCCTGCCGAGGCTGATCATGTGTCCGACGGCTGTGTCGGGAATCACCGTACAGTCGATGCCATCTGTGACAAGTTCGAAAGCCGTAAGGCGCGCACCCTGGAGCGCGGGCCTCGTCTCTGGAACCAAGACCTTCACCAGCTTCCCCTGCTCGACCGCTGCCCTCACCACACCGAGGGCCGTCCCGTACCCCACGGTCGCGAGCGCGCCGGCATTGCACTGCGTCAGGACCGTCTCTCCGTCCTCGATCAGGTTCGCGCCCACGCGTCCAAGCTTCCTGTTGGTTTCGATGTCCTCCTCCTCCATTATCTTCACCTCTGTCGTGACCAACATCCTGGCCTCGGCGGCCGACTTCGCGGATCGGGCGGCCTTCAGGACCCGGCCGGTACCCCAGAAGAGGTTGACCGCCGTGGGCCGAGTCGATCTAAGCAGATTGGCGCTACGTTCGAGTTCCTTCATGAGTTCCCTGAGGTCTTCTGTGGTGGAACGCGCGGCGGCCAGAGCCACTCCCATCGCAGCCGCCACCCCTATTGCAGGCGCGCCGCGGACAACCATCGTCCTGATCGCCTCCGCCACTCCCTCGGGCCGGGTGTAGGTAACGTAGGCCAGCCTCCCTGGAAGGGCTGTCTGGTCGATCATCTTCACTGAGCCGTCGCTCCAGGTGACCGTGCGCATTGTGAAGAAGTCAGCCAAGGAATGCTCACTGCGCCGGGTCGGCTCTAAAGCGTTTCCACAATCGGTTCGTTTGAACCTTCAAATACGGTCGGACGGCCTTTGTCAAATCGAGAGACTTGGGAGAGGTTGTCATCCCCGAAGAGCAGGTCCAGCCGTTTAACGCACTCCTCGTAGACGGCGCCGTAGTGGTGGTCGACCAGGAGCGCTTTGGCGAGCTGGAAGAGTCAGGCTACGGGTCGAGGAAAGACAGGGCATTTGCCCTGCGCGATTATGAGGCGCTTTACCTTCTTTATGCGGGGAAGCTCGACCTGAAGGACGAGCGCGGGAGGAAGGTTACCTTCGAGAGGCTCGCTGAGCTGACCCAGAAGCGAGCCCGAGACTCCTGGACCAAGTTCATGATTTACAGGGACCTGAGGAGCAGGGGTTACGTCGTAAGAGAAGGATTCGGCTTTGGGACCGACCTGAGGGTCTACGAGAGGGGGGACTACCCGAAGAAGCCAGCGAAGTACGTCGTCTTCGCTCTGGACGAGGGGATTGAGAAGGGAATGGGAGAGCTCCAGAAGTCGGTCAAGGAGATGGCCAAGATGGGGAAGGAGGCGATAATCGCGGTAATAGAGCGCAGGGGCGAAGTAATCTACTACAAGGTGAGTAAGGCAAGGTTCTGACCTGATGAGCTTCAGAGCAGGCCTCGACTTGGTGCGACCGGCCAACTGCGTCATGATCGGCTTCGCGGTCATCATCGGGTTCTTTGTTTCCAAGCCGGCTGACGTGAAGGTCATTCAGGGGGCCCTGGGGTTCCTGACCGGGTTCTTCCTCTGCGCCTACTCCATGTCGGTGAACGACATCTACGACGTCGAAGTGGACAAGGTGAACCGGCCGGAACGCCCCATCCCGAGCGGCCGCGCCTCGACCCAGGCCGCGGTCAGGCTCTCAGTGCTCGTCCTGGTAGCGGGCGTTGCCTCCTCCGTCCTGACCCTGAACCCCGTCGCTGTCGGCATCGCCTCGCTGTATGCATTTCTCATGTGGCTCTATAACAGCAGGGCGAAACAGACAGGCCTCCCGGGGAACCTCCTCGTCGCGTCCTCACTCGCTGTCCCTTTCATCTACGGCGGCGTCGTTTCCGGCGGGAGCCTGACGAGGTCCCTACTGCTGATGATGGCGCTCACGTCGTTCTTCTCTGGTGTCGGGAGGGAGGTGGTGAAGGCGATGGCTGATGTCGAGGGAGACGCGAAGCGGGGGGTTAATTCCGTGGCGAGGAGCAGAGGGCTCAACGCCGCGTCCTCTGTTGGTGCGGCTTTCTTCCTCCTCGCGGTGGTCACCAGCTGGGTGCCCCTCGTGCTGGGGCTGGCGAACGAGTTCTACACCTTTGGGGTCATCGCGCCTGACGCCGTCTTCACGTACCTGGCCGCCTCGATAGTTACGAGACACGACCCTGCCAACGCGCACAGAGTGAAGAGAATCGCGCTCGCAGGCATGGCCTTGGGGTTGATCGTCTTCGTAGGAGGCGCTTACTGATTGTGGTCGGAGAAGTACAGGCCGACCAGCCTGGACCTCATGGTGGGCAACGAGGAGGCGAGGGACAAGTTTGTGCTATGGCTGAGGAAGTGGAAGCGCGGCGCCAGGGCCGCCCTCCTCGTGGGCCCTCCTGGAACGGGGAAGACGACGTGCGTCCACCTCGCGGCCGAGAAGCTGGGGCT
Source organism: Nitrososphaerales archaeon (assembly GCA_050012055.1). Classification (GTDB taxonomy): domain Archaea; phylum Thermoproteota; class Nitrososphaeria; order Nitrososphaerales; family Gagatemarchaeaceae; genus UBA183. Next base: position 62,594 of record JBEKHX010000002.1, on the reverse strand, counting down.
CCAGCTCGTGGAACTGAACGCGAGCGACACCCGCACGAAGGACAGGCTTTCGAAGCGCATTGGGGAAGTAATCTCCAGCAGCAACCTGTTCGACAGTAAGACGCTCGTCTTCCTTGACGAAGTCGATGGGTTGGCCGGGAGGGCCGATTACGGGGCCATCGATTTCATCAGGGATGCGGTCCGGAAGAGCGAGAACCCCGTCGTCATGGCCGCCAACGACCCGGAGTCGGATGAGGTCAAGAAGCTCTCGAACGTGACAAGCAGGATCGAGTTTCAGAAGCCGGCGCTCGAAATCGTAGAAGCGCACCTCACCAAGATCGCCGGCAACGAGGGGATCTCGCTCGCGGAGGGGGAGCTGGCCTCAATCGCGAAGGCGGCCAACGGCGACCTGCGGTCTGCAATCAACTTCCTTCAGTCCGGAATCGCTTCAGCAAAGGACGAGGAGATGACCAGTTCACAGGCGATCAACGCCTTCTTCGACGCCGTGGACGAGAAGGCGGCCCTTAAGGCGCTGAGGGCATATCCGGGCCAGCCCAGAGAGAAGCTCCGCGACCTCTTCACGGGCGTGGTAAAGGCCAGGGTCCACGAGGCGAGGAAGGCAGCTGCACTCGAAGCAATCTCGAGGGCCGACATCCTCATGGGACGGATCATGCGGGGGAAAGATTGGAGGCTGCTAAGGTACCTCGACCCGATGCTGGCATCAGAGCTCTGGAGAGCGCTCGGCGACGGGGGAGCGTCCTACTCCATGGACGCCTTCCCTTGGCCTCTGCAGGTCAGGATCTGGAATGACTCGAAGAAGTTCAAGGAGATCGGACTCCTGACAGGCCGGAGACTTGGGATAAGCCAGAGGGGCTCTCTCGTCGAGGACATGCCGTACATATTGCTGCTCTGCGGGGGAGCGGCGTTTAGGGATGAGTTGGTCAAGAGTCTTGACCTAGAGGAGAACTACGCCGCATTCGTCTCTAAGGAGGCAGGTCGGGCTCATCCAGCTAGGTGAACGGTTGCTGGTAGAACGCTTCTCTGGTCTCCTGCCACTCTGAGAGGAATTTCGTGATCACGCCGACGAAGGGGTTGCTCCTGTCGACACGGAAGATACGGATTCTGTTGAAGCGCTTCTCGGCGAGTATTCCTGACTTGGTCAGGAACTCCAGGTGGCGCGCGGCCGATGTGTGCGAGAGCCCGGACCTCCGAGTGATCTCGGAGATGTTCAGCTCTCCGCTCTTGATTATCACTGTGAGCACCTTGGTCCTCCCGTAGGAGGACAGCAGCTCCTCAACTTCTAACGTCGGCGACCATCCCCTTCTCGAGCTCTCCCATCAGCTCCTTCGCGGACACGAGCGACAGCCCGATCAGGGTGGTCCTACCCCTCATCCCCCTGCCCGAGAGCTGGGTCTCTATGATGCCCTTCCTGGACAGCTCGTTGACGTCGTTCCACACCTGGGTGTGGTGGTTCGCCCCCACCCCCATGCTCTCGCAGAGGACGCTGTAGCTCTTCTCAACCTCGCCGATGGTGACGTAGGTCGAGTCTCCCTTCTTGAGGAGGGCGGAGACTGCCATCAGTATCAGCCGCTGGTGTCTCGACAGGTAGTTCAGCTCCTCCTTGCTGAACCCTGGAGGCAGCGAAGCCTTGGCAGACCTGATGTGTTCGGGCAGGATCCGTGGCGACTCGGAGATGTCGGCGAGCTTCCCGGCCCTGTAGACCAGGTCGAGTGCGTACCGCGCGTCGCCGTACAGGCTCGCTATGTCTGCCGCCAGCTGCATCGAGTTGTCGCCCAAGGCGCCGTCGCTGAACGCTTCGCTCCGAGAGGCTATGATGTCCAGGAGCTGGGCGGCCGAATAGGGTTCGAGTGAAACCTCGTTCCACTGCACCGAGCTGAGGGTGCTGAGGTCCACGGCCTTCATATAGTTGAGCGTCTTCGAAATGAGCAGGGAAGAGAAGACTTGGCTCCCCTGAGCCGTCTCTCTCAGGCGTGTTATGGTATAGAGCGCAGACGGGTCCGAGGTTATCAGCGAGTCGACCTCGTCGAACGCTATGACGAGGTGCATGTGGTTGCTCCTCAGCACTTCGACGAGGACGGAGAGGAGCTCCTCGAAGCTATACCCCCTCGACGGATAATTCTGCCCGAGGGTGCTGAGCGCCCTGACCATTACGGACTGTAGCGTCTTGTCGATCCTGCAGTTAACATGCAACATCTTCACCAGGTTTCCATACAGCGCCGCCTTCTTCTGCAGCGATTCGCCGAGCTTCTTGGCGAGCATCGTCTTGCCCGAGCCTACAGGCCCGGAGAGCATCACGTTCTGGCTCGCCTTCGAGGCGTTCTGCACGACGCTCTGGAAGTAGAGCTCAAGAGCCCTGAGCTGGGCGTCGCGGTGAGGGATCTGGTGTGGCAGGTATTCCGGGAAGAGGAATGACTCGTCCCTGAAGACGGAGCGTGGGAGCGCCAAGGGGAAGTTCCGCTGATTTGTTGCTCTTCACCTTATAACCTTGATTATGCGTTGTAGAGAACGACCGATAGAGGGTTCAGTGAAACTGTTTTTCAGAAGGGTAAAAAGAACGCTGAACCCGCCGACGGCCGATGAAGGCCGTAAGATTCCACAGGCATGGAGGCCCTAATGTCCTCCAGTACGAGGACGCGCCCGAACCGCTGCCCAGCAGCGACGAGGCGCTGGTGAGGGTCAGGGCATGCGCCCTGAACCACCTGGACCTCTGGGCGAGGAACGGGCTCCCCAACGTCGAGATACCGCTTCCGCATATCTCAGGGAGCGACATAGCAGGGGTAGTGGAGTGGGTCCCGCCTGAAGAGAGGGATTTCAGAAAAGGCGATGAGGTGATTGTAAACCCTGGGGTCGGGTGCGGAAGATGCGACAGATGCCTAATCGGGAAGGACAACCAGTGCAGGTACTACACCATAATCGGGTACGGCGTCGACGGTGGATACGCAGAGTTGGTCAAGGTTCCCAGGGCAAATCTGGTCCGGAAGCCTGAGAGGATGGGCTTCGAGGAGGCGGCTTCCTTCCCGCTCGTCTTCCTCACGGCCTATCACATGCTCGTGACCAAGGCAGGAGTCGGAGCCGGCGACACGGTCCTTATCCTTGCATCGAGTTCTGGGGTCGGCTCCGCCGCGATCCAGTTGGCGAAGTTGCACGGTGCAGAAGTGATCGCGACGGGCGGTGACGCGGAGAAGCTGGAGCGAGCGAAGCAGCTGGGGGCCGACCACGTGATCGACCACTACAGGCAGGACGTCCTAGGCGAGGTCAGAAGAATCACCGGGAAGAGGGGCGCCGACATCGTCGTCGAACACGTCGGCAAGGCCACCTGGGAGTCCAGCGTGAAGGCGCTCGCGAAGGGGGGCAGGCTGGTCCTCTGCGGGGCAACGACCGGGGCCGAGGTTGTCACGGACCTCAGGTACGTCTACAACAGGGAGCTGACCATCTACGGGAGCTTTATGTCGAGCAAGGGGGAGCTGCTCAAGGTCGTGAGTCTCTTCAGAGCGAGGAAGCTGAAGACCGTCGTCGACTCCGTCTTCCCCCTGGAAAAGGCGGGCGAAGCACAACAGAGGATGGAAGAGAGCCGGCACTTCGGCAAGATAGTGCTTAGGGTCTAGTGCACTATCTCGTAGGAGTGGGTTATCTTCGCGGTGGGTGACAGGGACGCGCCCACACTGCAAAACTTCTCCGCGCTTTCCTTGATCGCTTCCTCGACGAAACGCTTGTTGAGCTTCTCCCCCGACAGCACGTACTTGACATGAATCGAAGTCCACGGCTTGGGCAGGCCGTACTTCGGGCGCTCGCCCGACAGTAAGACTTTGAGAGACGTGAGCTTCTGTCTCCTCTTCTTCAGGATCGCAACGATGTCCATCCCGGTGCACGCCCCGAGAGCCGTTAGGACGGCCCTCATCGGCCCTATTCCTTTCATCAGCCCGTCGTTCGAATCGTAGACGACCGTGTGACCTGACGTGTCGGAGCCGAGGAAGACGTTCTCCCCGGCCCACGAGACCTCGGCCAACCAATCTTCATTATTCGACTTCGACCACCAACGGTTTCGACTTTGAGGAGACCGAGCCCTTCTCTATGAAGCTTCTGCGACCCCATCCCGCGTAAGTGTTCCCAACCAGCCTGTGCTTGCCCCCGCCGAGAGCCGACGCGGGGAAACTGAACGTTTTCTCCACATCGAACATCTTTGACTTCGCGTCCTCCACGCTTCGGGGTATCTTGGGGGGCCCCCCGTCCTCAGGGATGACCATCGCCCATATCCTGTATGGGAGATCCGGGTCCCTGCTCCAGTAGAAGCTGGCCTTCCTCACCTCTTTCTTGATCTCTGCGAGCTTCCTCGTGAGCGGGCCTCGCTGGACCCCCAATGACGTCCTCATCGTCAGTCTCAGTATCTTGTCGAAATCCTCCCAGGCCACCGTCCAGACGTCTGGATGGAAAGCCTCTCTGAGTCCGCCGACGACCCGGAACTCAAGGTTGGCAGTCACAGTGTCCCTGGGCGAGTACGACTTCTTGTCCGTAATCAGCCGGACCCCATCCAGCCTCGTCTGCCTCCAGGAGTATTCGCCCCTCCTGTTCTTCAACGGCAACTCGATTTGGCCGCGTTTCTCTGCCGGTTAAAAGCTTGATTGGGAAGCGGCTGAAGCTGGAGTCGATGACGTCGGCATAGAAGCTCTACGTCGCGATTGACGAAGTGGGAAGGGTTACAACCCCCTAGGCACGTTGACCTCAAGTCAGAGGCATCCTCGCTCCGCCTCGCCATGGAGCCTTGACGTTCTTCACTCGAATGACAGCTTCAACCAGCTTCGACCGGGGGCACACTCTTCGATGCCGACATTCCTTGGATATTGCATGGTTAATAGGCCAGAAGTTCAAGGCAAATTCCCTTTGGAAAGGACAAATTCCTTTGTAAAGGTTACCCCACACCTATGCAGTGAGGGGAAGGGTGCGTTCATGACTGCCGACATCGATAGGAAATTGTGGATTCGGAATCGGCACAGCTTAAATCCGGACTTTGTGTGTAACACCGCGGGAACCGCAAGGAGACCTAGATGACGATAACCCAGCCGGAGCCTGCCAATGTGAATGCCAGGACTGTCCAACTTGTGAAGCTTCTTACGGAGGTGGGACCCGATGTCCCAGAGATCTCGCGGAGGCTGGGGCAATTCAAGGAATCGGTGCGATACCGGTACAAGGAAAAGATCCTGAATAGGGGTTTCGCGGTCCAGGCCAAAGTGGACCACGAGAAACTCGGTCTGCGCAGAGTCATAGCGGTGCTCGATTTCGCCGAGGACTACAGGAAGTTCTCCGAGTCGATCCTCGCGTCGATGAACGAACTATGCTTCCTCGTCAGCTTCGCCAAGACAATGCCAGGAGGTTACTACATCGCCAGCTTCAGCGCCCCGCGCGAATTCATCGACCAACTGAGGTTCTTTCTCGGCGCGATGAAGGAGAAGGGAATGTTCTCCCGCCTTGAAACTGTCGATTTCGATTGGATGAGAGTCGCGCCCATGAAGTCAGAATTCTACGACTTCGATACCGGCAGGTGGGACTTCAACTGGACGGCCAAGGTGACCGGTGACTTCGGATCGGCCCAGTACATGCCTTCGAGTCCAGCCAAGTTCGACTATGTGGACCTGCTGCTCATCAAGGAACTCCAAATGGACGCAAACAAGTCGTTGAAGGAGATTTCAGACAAGCTCAAGGTGAACTACAAGAAGCTTGCGTGGCATTACACTACACACGTGATAGCGAGGCGTCTTCTCAATGGCTATTCCGTCAACTGGATGGGCACAAGGTACGACTACGGAATCGAGAAGGTTCTTCACAGGCAGCACAAGTACTTCGCCGTCGTTCTCATGGTCCGCGGGGTCACGGAATACGAGACGATGTCCTTGAGACAAGCTGTCGACAGACTTCCATTCCTCTGGTCAGAGGCGGTCGGGGTGAACTACTTCTGCGAATTCGCGTTTCCGGTCGACTTTGTCGTTGAAGGGCTCCAGTACCTGACCGAGACGATATCGGCCGTCAAGGAAAGGGCGGAAATCTACGTTGTTGACCAGTCAGACGCGGCAAGCTTCACAATCTCCTATGGCCGATTTGACCAAATTCGGAAGAAATGGGAATTTGACCTGAAAGACCTGATCAGCAGGTTCGAAACGCTGATTGTGGAAATAAAGAAAGAAACACACTAGGAGTGCCTAGTGTGTTCCGTAACCGCCGATTATCTCGAGCGGGCCGAATCTTAGCCCCAGGGACGCAAAAACAACGCTTGCGCCAGCCAGAGCCAACATCCCTAAACGGATCTTCTCGTCTGGGGTCATGTCCGAGGGGTTGCCGGACCTGCTTTTAAGAATGCGCCTATGCATGAGCGTCGCCTATCAACCCTAGGCATTTTCCAAAAGAATCGTTCAGACGGCATCGGCGCTGGCCCCGGACGCGGAAAGCGGACCCTGCAACTCCTAAATATGAAACCGAAGGTTCCCGAACTGAGCGCCGCTGTCCGAGAACTTGCAGGAGAAACACCCGCACATCCCCGCCCGTCGGGTCCTAGATAGGGTCGTCCTCGGAGGCAGCGACGGGGCAATCGAGGCTGTGGCAATGACAGCCGCCCTCAACGGCGCCGGTATAGATTTCCACACCATACTAATCGCGGGGCTCGCTTTCGCCGTGGCAGGGGGTCTGTCGATGTTCTTCAGCAGCTACCTTTCCAGCAGATCCGAGATGGACCTACTGCGAATCGACGTTCGGCGGGAGCGGATGGAGATCGAGACGGAGCCCGAGGAGGAAAAGGCCGAACTCGAGGAGCTCCTGGAGAAGGAAGGGTATGACCAGAAAGAGGTCGATGTGATAATGGGGAGGCTGGTCAAGGACAAGGAGCTGTGGCTCAAAACGCAGCTGAATCACGAGTTGCGGCTGCACATGGAGGACCTCGCAACCAACCATTTGGTCAGACCAGGCTCCGCCGGCATCGCCTTCTCTATCCTGGCCTTGGTCGCACTCTCCCCGTACGAGTTCACCTCGAGCTACCTTCCCGCCTTGCTCCTCTCGGTCGTTCTTTCCCTCACCGCTCTCTTCTCGCTCGCGTCGAGGGTCTTCACCCCTAGCCACTTCAACTTGAGAGCCGGTCTGGAGTCTGCTGCAGTGGGCGGAGTCGCCGCGGCGCTCCTCTACGCCCTAGGTCTGATCATCTCTTCTGTGTGAAGGGCTTCACATTCTTTGACTGACAGCGTCCTGTCCACTTGAGGAATGTCAGAGGAGGAGACCTATCAGGAACCGATTCCCCAGCCAAGACCGAGCGCGGTGGAGGAGCTGCTGGGGCGGCAGAGGTTTGTGATCGTATTAACAGTACTCCTCGTCGAACTGACGATCTTCTTCCTCGCGACATCGGTGCCCATCGACGCGGCGACTCAGCAGGCGTTGCAGAATGAGGCGAAGAACCTTACCGGAGCGTCGGACAGCTCAGGTCCGACGGGTCTGCTCCTTCACATTTTCACCCACAATACAGCGATCGCGTTCGGAGAAATGGTTCCGGTTGTCGGGGGTCTCCTCTGGGTGGTCTCCATCTATGCGACCGGACAGATAATCCAAGCGGTGGCTTTCTCCCATGGCGCTCCCGGAGCGCTGTACGGCCTCGCCCTCTTGTTCTTTCCCATTCGCAGTCGTCGAGCTGGCAGGGTACGCGGTGGCGGTCAACTCTGGACTCATGCTGATTGTCGCCTGGAGACGGCGCCGGCTCAGGAGTGAAACTAAAGTTCTCGTCCTGGAGGCAGGGGTGGTCGCCGCCATGCTGCTGACCGCGGCGGTCATGGAGACCGTGACCAGCATTAATCCTGTCTTGGGCATCGCCCTCTGGATTCCAACCGGCCTCACGATCTGGGCTCTAGCTCTGATCTCCGTCAGGGCCCAAAATTGAGTTTCAGGCATCTCACGTTCGACTGCTGTGGAGCTCTCATCGAAAAAAAGGAAGGCAGCTACAATCCAGACCACGGCTAACGGGAAAGGTTTGCGGACAGGAACGGAACGAAGAAGAGCCAGATTCCCCCACGTCGCTCAGAGTGTGTCATGATATAGTGTCTGTCCTAGAGATGGGCATTCCGACAGCCCGCGTGGACAGGTGCAAGGACCAGCCTCCTTCCGGAGCCCGGCCATCGTACGTCGTGGAGAGCCTCAGGAGCCCGGCCAGAATCCACGCCTGATAGAAGGGCCGACCCGGGAGGCAGCGAGCTAGCTCTGTAGGATCATTCCTGCCATCTTGAGGAGATCTGAACCTCTTCTTGTGAGCTCATAGAAGACCCTCTCCCTCCCCCTCGCCGTCACTACCCCCGACTTCCTCACCAGGGCGAATCCCTCGAGCTCGCCAAGATGCTGGTAGACGCTTGCAGTGGTAATCCTCCTTCCCGACGAAAGTTCCTTCCAGAGCTCGTACCCGAAACGAGGCCTGCTTGCCAACGAGCGGAGCAGCTGCAGTTTGGTCTCCCCGATTTGCAGCCGCGCGACGGGGTAGTCTTCCTTCACGACCACCTGCCTAGTTGCCTTGGCAATCCTGGAAATCGCCTTCGTGTCTTTCAGTCCCGCACCAGTAATCACGCAGACTATGGCCTCGTCAGCATCGATCAATCCTTGAGACTTTGCCGTCTGTAGTGCCGCCACGACCGAAGCAGCCGCGGGCTCGGCAAAAATGCCCTCGGTCCTCGCGAGAAGACCAGTCGCGTCGATGGTCTCCCTCACGGTTGTCTCGATCCATTGCCCCCCGGAGTCCTTCATCGCCCTTACCGCCTCGCTCCGGAAGATCGGCTCGGATTCCTCCAGTTCAGTGAAAGACTCTTCGACCTGGCTTGGGCGCTTCGCCCGACGCGGACTCCCAACGATAGGCGCAGACCCGGAGAACTGTACCCCGACAAGTCTGCAAGCCGATCTGTCAATCAGTCCAGAATCTTTCAGCTGCTGGATGGCCCTCCAGAACATGCTGAGGTGTCCTCCGGTTCCGACCGGGATGAGTATCACGTCCGGCGTCTTCCACTCCAGGTCCTGAACAATCTCGAAGCACGTCGTCTTCTCTCCTTCCAAGATGTACGGGTTCCCTGCGGTCACGGAAATAGAGCGGTCGTCGGATTCGTCTTTCTTCGCGGGCTTTGAGGATGTTTCGATGTGCGCACCGTAGGCAATCATCTGGTATAGCTTGCCCCGGTCAGTGCTTGGGCGTATCATGATCTCGGCACGGATGCCCGCCTTTGCGCAGTAGGCCGCGAGCGATGCGCCCAGGTTTCCCGTAGTCACGCAGGAACAGGTCTTGATGCCCCTCTCCTTTGCCAAGCTCGCCAGGACTGTCGAACCGCGATCCATGAAGGAACCCGTTGGGTTCCTGCTTTCATCCTTGATTAGGAGGTGGTCGAGGGCCAACTCGGTCCCTAGCCTCGCTGCACGCAGGAGAGGAGTCCCACCCTCGCCCAAGGTTACCAAATCCCCAACCCGTGGTGCAGGGAGAAATGCCCTATATCTCCAGACACCTGGCAGAAGCCTATCAAGGAATTCTCTCTTCAAGGAAGGGGTTTCCCCATCCGACAGGACAAGAGCTGACTCGCATCGTCTGCAAGTCGGATCCAGAGCGTCGCTCTCGAGCGCCTGGGAGCAATTCACGCACTTGAAGAGGGGCATCCCTAAGAGTTGGCCAAGAATACCGATATATAGGTTGGGGCTTATATATTGAGACCCTGCGCCTTCGTTGGATGAACGCCAGGTTCTGTCAAGGGCGCCGCGGGGACGGTTCTGTCGAAGGGTGACCTCTTGAACTCAGAGAAGAGAGGGATCAACAACGGGACAATAGCCGCCACGGCTGTCTTTACTGCTTTTGTAGCCGCAGCGACCTCTGTCTTCTCGGTCTACATTCCTGCCACGACCGGATACTTCAACATTGGCGAAATCATGGTATACACATCAGCCCTGCTCATGGGTCCTTATGTCGGAGCCTTCGCCGGAGGAGTCGGATCGATGCTTTCTGACCTTTCGCTCGGCTATCCCTACTACGCCCCGGGGACGCTCTTGGTAAAGGGTCTTGAAGGGTTCATAGTCGGGTATCTGGCAACCAAGACGTTCGCGAAGGTCACGAAGGCTATGTGGAAGGGGGTTACCCTTACCGCAGGGTTGCTTTTCGCATTGGTTCTTTCCTACATAGGGACTACCTTTCTCTCGGGAGACTTTTCGCCTACATTTGGCGGGGTGTGGTACTTGCCGGCATACACGATTGACTTCCAATTACCCGCTCTCTTCTGGATTGCACTAGCCGTACTCTCATTTGCCGTCATACTTCTTCTCGGGTTGAGGGTCGAGACGACGTCGGGCCTGATCGTCTTGTCCATCCTTGCTGGTGGGATGGAGATGGTCACTGGGTACTACGTTTACGAGTCCTTCGTCATTAGCCTCATCGCACCTGCTTCGGTGGCCGCCATCCTAGCCCCGGCGGCCGAGGTTCCAATCAACGTGGCACAGGTACTGATTGGATTGCTCGTTTCAGTCCCCCTTACTGGGAGCATCAGGAGGATGATTACAAGGTCATCTCCGACTAAGGGACCCGGCGCCAGCTCACTGGGAGCTCAGAGAACTTCTTGAAGCGGCTCCCGCTAGGCAAGATCCCGATTGACGTGCTGAGTTCGACAGTCCTGAGGATGACGGGGGCCCAATCGAATGCTGTCGTCACGCCGCCCAAGGCAGGGCTGGATTTCGCCGCCGTCAAGCTCGGCAGCGGGTACATGGTCGTGTCTGCAGATCCAATCACGGGGGTCTCCGAGGACATCGGGCACTACGCCATCAACGTGAGCGCCAACGATGTGGCCACCAGCGGGAACAGGCCTCAGTTCGCGGAGTCGGTCGTGCTGCTGCCTGAAGGCTCCTCCGCGGGGAATGTCAGAGATGTGGCCAGACAGATGCACAGGGTGGCAAGGAATCTGGGGATAGCGATAGTGGGTGGCCACACTGAAGTCACCCCCGGCCTAGGGTTCCCCATAGTTGTCGCGACGGTGTTCAGCTTCGTCGAAAGGTACGTCTCTTCGCGGGACGCGCGAGCCGGGGACGTCATCATGATGACGAAGTCGGCTGGCTTGGAAGGAACCGCGGCCCTGGCCCGGCACAGCAACCTGAGCGGAAGGGTCCCGAAACGCGTCATTCTGAGAGCACGCGGCTTCCGCGCGAGGATGAGCGTCGTCGAGGACTCGGTCGCCGCGTTCCAGACTGGATTCGTCCGTGCGATGCACGACTGCACCGAGGGTGGGGTCCTCGGCGCGGTCTTCGAGATGTCTCTGGCATCGGGTCTGGGGTTCGTTCTGAGAGAAGACGCGGTCCCGGTGGCCAATGAGACACGCCTGATCTGCGAGGCGCTCTCCCTCGACCCCCTGAAGTTGATAGGGTCGGGCTCAGTCCTCCTGTCTGTGAAGAAGGGGAAAGAGGTTCAGGTAGCGAAGGCTCTCGACCCGGTCTGCAAAGTGACCATCATCGGGGAGTTCACCAGAAAGAGCAGGGTCCTGGTCAAGAAAGATGGCGGAGAGGCGGCCGTCCGTTCGGCTCCTGAAGACGAACTATGGCGAGTGCTTGGTCAGCGCACCTGAGGACATCGCCTCGACTGGGGCCTCCTCGCGGCTTAAGGCATTGGTGGCCCGCGCGGCCCAGGAGAACTTCTTCTGCATTGACTTGCTGTAGATCCTGGCCCAGTCGAGCCCCACACTGTCGCACCATGACTTGTAGACCCTGGGGTCTATGTAGTTCTTCAGCGACGTGTTGAGATTGTAGTTCTTCGTCCTGACAAAGAAATTCAGCTCCATCTCGAGCTTCCTCACCTTCCTGTCGTCTGACCCGACGGCCTTCACGTCGCTGAGCTTCTGCTTCTTCTTCTCCAAGGACTTCTCCCACGTCTTTGGAGGGGTCCTTTGGTGGTTGCAGAAGATGGCCGCCTTAAGATTGGCCTCCTTTGCGTGGTACAGTTTGTCAAGGTCGTCGGCATCTCTGACGTCCCTTGAACGGAGCGCCTCTTCCGTCTTCGCAGTGGCGTGATGGGTCCTGAAGACCTTTGCCGAAACGCCGGGGGCAATTGACGAGAGGAATCCATTCACCATCCCTGAACTGACATTGTGGAAGATTTCGGTCCCGGGTGCTTTGCCGGCGGTGAACTCGCGGAGGTTTCTGACGACCGCCGGTGGAGGTGTGTCTTTCTTGTTCCAAGGAACGCTGTCCTTGCCGAGGAAGTTGAACTCGACGTCACTTCTCCTCACTGTAACGTGTTCGACCCTGAGGGTGCTCGCGCCGACGGTGTCCGCCTCGTCTTTGTCTTTCTCGTCTCCGACCCTCATTCCCATAGCGTCTACGAGGTAGCAGACGGTCGCCACCTGGCGGGTCCGCTCGTCTTTGGAATCGAGTTCCTTGAGGATCTTAGCCCTGATTTTCTGGAGGTTCTTTCCGACTTTGAGCGCGTTGTCATACTTCGCCTTGTTTCGGGACTGCTGCAGAGGAGAACTCTCGTGCAGCCAGACATACTTCTCCTTCTCTGTGAGCTCGTCGATCCACTTGGCCATCCACATCGAGTTATGGTCGTGGACGACCGCCCCCCACTGGCCAGGCGGGACCTGGGCGGACTCCCCGAGGTTCAGCGTCACGTCTTTCTGCTGGACCCTCGGCTTCCACCTCCCTCTAAGCGGGTGCTGCCCCCTCCCCATGAAGAGCCCCGGGGGTTCAACCATCCAGTTGGCAATGTCTACCTCCTTCCCATCGAGCAACGCCCGCCCGTGCCTGGCCTTCAGGGCTTCCCTCCGTTGCTTGCGAGAGACGGCCAACTTCTTCTTCTCGTCCTTGCTCATCGCTTCCTTCTGGGCCTTCTCCTCGTCCACGACGTGGAACAGCTCGGAGAAGTCGACGTCGGGGAACTTGGCGCCTCTGGACCAGTCCGGGAGCTGCCCAGCGAAGTCGAGCATGAAGTTGGCTGTGAAGACTGGGTCCTGGATGTAGGGGGTGTCTTTCTTCTTGGCGAGGTTGTACGCCATCTCCTCGGCCAGCGGCGACAGGGCGGCGGGCCTCCCTTTGACCTTCACGGACAGGCCTCGCGGGAAATAGACATCCGGAAAGTTGACCCCGTCGTGCGAGAGGGAGGTCCAGTAAGCGGTCATGAATCGGATGGGGCCAGCCCTCCTCGCATGTATATAAGAAAAATGGCGGCAGTCCCTTGTGACTCCCTCCTGCGTCTCGTCCAATGGATTAATACGCCAGGGAGCCGGCGCCGCAAGGTATCTTCTATGTGGCTCGACTTTGAAAAGGTGAGGAACCCGACGCTGAAGAATCCGACGATGGTAGTCGCCGTCTCCACCTCACTTCAGCAATATAGGGCAATGTACTCCCAGGCACGAGAACTGGGGGACTGCATGCTCAGAAGAATGAAGTTCGAGCGCATCGCGACAATCCGCGCGTCCGCATTCCCGCCCGAAGTCATCGTCAGGGACGGGGGCGTCTCTACCCTACCCGAATGTCATTTCTATCTGAATAGGGGGAAAAGGGACCTTGTCCTCTTCGCCGGCGACGCAAGCCCCATGGATAGACAGTACGAGTTCGCAACGACCCTCCTCGACTACGCAGCGGAGCTTGGGGTGAAGGAACTGTACTCCGTAGGGACAAGGTGGGCAGAGAATCCCCTGCCTCCAGACGCTGAGCCCGAGCCCAATGGATTCTCCACGGACCGCGTCGGGGTCGCAAAGCTGAAAAAGAACGGAGTCAAGATTGTAGCAGAAGAACCGGCCCCCTTTTTCGCGTCAATGGTCGTCGGCATGGCCAAGGAACGAGGGATCAGGGGATACAAGCTGTCGGTCGACCACGGAGAGCCGAGTCCGCACTCTCGGTCGGTAGCCCGGTTGCTTGGTGTGCTTTCGGCCATGACAGGCTTTCAGGTCAAGCTCGAAGAACCGAAAGCGAGTTCGGAGCCTTCTTCGCGGCCAGGGCAGGCCAGGGACAGCACAATCTATCGGTAGCGGAACCCTCCGGTCGGGTGAGTTGACGGTATCCACTTCCTTATCGGGGCCATCAAGCTCCCCGCCGAAGCTCAACGCAGAATCACACCGAGATGTTTGACGTGCCGTGGTATCGACCAACGATAAGGCGGTTTTAGATAGCAGGATGAAGACTTCGACCGAAGCCCAGAGGGAAAAGCAACGCGCGCGCGAAGCCATCGAGGTATGCGGAGGGAAAGACAGCGTACGCACGTACGAGGAACTACTACAGATGCTGTGTGGGCTGGGCATCCAGGGCGTAATAGGAGCGCTCGACAGGCATCGACCAATGGCTTGGGACGGCTTCCCTCTTTCGATGCGCCAAAGGAGATTGAACGGTCAAATTGAGTGCACAATCCCCTTATTGAACGGACTCGATCAGGAATCGGTTGCATGTCCGTGCCTCCTCCCACGATCGATTCGATACTACTCTGCCTTTCAAAGACAATCGGGAACTTGAAAGTTACGGCGAGGTCCGTCCGCTCTTCGAAACGCAGACCCGGAGACGAGCTGGAGAGGGAACACGAGGAGCTTAAGGTTAGGACCGAGAAGGAGTTGATTGAGGTCAGGGGGCTGCTGTTCAAAGCGAAAGCGAGGCTGGAAAAGACAGGTCGTGTAGCCCCAGAATCCTGATGTGACCAGCGAAAAGCTCTGATTCGGGGTTCTTCTCTATGTCCTGACGTTGTCGTTTGCTTGTCCCCGGGGCCCCCCGTACTCTATAGCAGTAGCTACGGTTATGGCTGGGGTCCGGGGTCCGGGGTCCGGACCCCGGGGTCTAGCCACCCCCCAGAACAAAACCTCTGACCCCAGCCACACCCTGGACCCCCCAGCTGGACCCCCCAGCCATCAGGCCGTGCCAGCACCGATTCGTGCCAGCAGAGGGGTGGGCTCTACAACTGGCACCTGGTCGGCATGTCCAGCATGCCAGCACGCTGACACCAGCCTTTCCTTACCCTGCCTGTAAGGGCCGCCCCTCGCGCGCGTAGAAGGGGGCCTGCCTCGGGCCGATTGGCGTGATATGGGCTCCATTTCGGACCGAGTTGCCAGATTGCCATCGGAGACTCTGCGAGAATGCTACCGACATGGTCGGCTATTCCGCTCTTGGGCAAAGGAACGATTCACTTTCGCTTATCCTTGTTGGAGAACAAAGGAAGTTGGTCAGGCCCATCCTCAGTGGCACAACTGCAGAGAGATCAAGACGAATGGGGATTCTTTCACTCACCTTCAATTCACTCGGGCAATCTCGCTCACGACTGGCCTGTACTTCGCCGGCATCTCGTCCCGGGTCCATTCTTCTACCTCTAGTGTGAGGTCATCGCCAAGCAGGCTCTTCAAGTAGTCTGACACCTCCCTCTCGACAGCTTCGGTTCTGTACTTCGCGATGATTCTCAGTTTCATATGTTGATGATCCTTTTGGGTCAGCTGAAAGTCTCTCATCCCCAGTACCCTCTCGAGCTGATCGCAGACGAGTCCTGGCGGAATCCTCGCACCTTCCGCCGTCATGAGTCCGTCACCTTGTCTTCCTTGGATTGCGCGTAACCTGGGCAAATATGACCCACAGTCGCACTTGCCTCCTTCTGCGAGAAGGACTCTGTCTCCTTGCTCATATCGAATCAAGGGCATGGCCTCGTTGTGCAGGCCAGTGATGACAATCTCCCCCGCTTCCCCAGGCGAAACCTCTTCCCCGTCTCGCAGCACCTCAAAGACATTACAATCTGAGTTAAGATGCGTTCCAGTATGCTGAGGGCACTCAAACCCAAGTAGCCCAAGCTCATTCGAGCCGTAGACGTCGAATACCTCGGCTTCGTAGAAGGCCCCCAAGTCTTCGCGAATGGCCTTGCTCATGAACTCGCTCGCTGTCAGGAGTATCTTTGGAGTCAACCGACGCCCCTCTTCCTCCAGCATTATTCCCAACCTTCTCGCGTGTGACGGTCGGGCGTAGATGATGTCGGGCTTGAGACTGCAGAGTGAAGAGGCCACATATTTCCAGCTTCTCCTCGAGACGTACATCTGAAGCTGTCTCACTGCTATGACCCGAAGGTCTGCAGCACGGAAAAGGAAATTGTACCCAAGGACCAATGCTCTCTTGCCCACCCCGACGGAAGTAGTGGATTCCGGGTCAGACCCTGTCCAAATCACGGCGGCCTTGTGCCAAGGCCTCACGCCATCAACCCAGTTCTGCCTGAATTCAAGACCCTTTGTGGTGTTTTGGAACCCTGGGCTGGAGAACAGTCTGATAGGATGCCCCGTAGTTCCCGAGGTGAACCTAGCTGACGCCACTCTGGCATTAGAAGGCATGATTCTGCCGGGAGAGCTCTCGCTCAGTGTTTCCCGGGACAGCGTAGGAAAGAGTCCCAGGTCCTTAGGTGCCCCAATGTCTTCTGGTGTGAGCCCCTTTTCCCTGAAACGTTCGTGGTAGAGCGGGATGTAGTCGTAGCAATACTTCAGCATCCAACGTAGCTTCTTCATTTGCATCCGTTCAAGTTCGGCCTGGGAGAGTCTGTAGTTCTTCATGGCCTGAACCGAGGAGTAGACTATGCCGGGAAGCATGAATTGGCGACTCAGGCTATCCGTGTCGAAGTTATTTCCGTTTGGACAGAATTCCATAAGAAAGCTGGACCCCCTAGCTCTTCCCCACCGTGGAGACGTTATCCTTCTAGGGTGCTACAGTCGAACTGGGGCTTGGAATTCTAGCCGGGCTACAATTCCCAAGGATTCTGCTTCAAGTAGACTTCACTTATCGTGAAGACATATTAGTTCACGACATGTTTATCCGTGTGCGCGGTCGCCTGCCAGACGAAATGCACGTTGCCCGGGCTGACCGTTCCCTTGAGAACACCCTAGAGTGGGCAATCGATAAGATGAAGCAGAAGGGATTCGTGGTGAAGTCGCCCGTCACCTTGTCCGTCGACCCCAAACTCGCGATGATGGGCTACGCGAGGAAGGAAGGCCAGTCGCACCGAATCGTTATCTCCGAATGGGCTCTAGATTCTGAGATGCTCGGCGGCCTGATTCTGCATGAGCTCGCACACATCTACTTTACAGAAAGGGAGGCACACTCACATGATGGGGAACTTCTCGAGGAGGTGCTGCGCGGCCTCAAGGAACACGAGGGGCTCCGTGCCAAGGAGACTGAGCTCCTCATCGACGCTTTCAACCATCTACAGAACATATTGGTCGATGATATCGTCTTCGCCGTGATGGACGAGAAAGAACTCGAAACGGCCAAGCGGTTCTTTGCTGAATGGGTCTCCGAGAGACCGTCCGGCGACCCTGTTCTCGACGCAGCACTGTTGACCAGGAACGCTTTCGCGGTCGCTTCACTGAAGCGAAGAAGGCTATTTGAGCGGAACAGCGACCTGCGCTTCAGGAATAAGGGGTTCAGCTCGGCGCTGGGACAGCACGCAGAGGGGGAATACGAATGGTTGGAAGGATTCCTCGAGAATTCGAAGCCTGACTGGGACAAGAAGCAGTTCCTCGTTTCGATAGGAGAATACTTCGAAAGAATCCTTGCGCTGATGCGGTCCTCTGCACTGCTTGAGGACATGAGATAGTCCTCATAGACGCCCTCTCCTTCTGTGGATATCTGGATACCTCGCTTGGAACACCGACAGCCTTCCAACGACGGTTTTCCTGCTGTCTTGACTGATTAGACAACAATGGCTGCCGTACCCGAACGACTTGCCGAACCGCTGGGCAGCCCTACGTTCCTGTGATAGGCTGCATTTGGAGGGACTCCCCAGGCTCACCTGCAGCGCACCCGCAACCAGCAATGTGACCTCCTCGTCTCAGAGATCCTTTGTAGAGATCGTCTTCTAGCTTCTTGCCGGTTTTTGCTTCCCATGCCTCGACGGGCATACCATATTTCTGTTGGATTCTGTCACGATACCATTCTGGGAGAACGTTAAAGGCACAGAAAGGAATTATCCTCAGGTCAGGTGTAATGTAGTGGATGTCGCACCTCTGCACCCTCTCCTCATCCTGATTGTACTTATCTTGGAAGTGCATTATTCCAAGAAACATGCTTTTCAGATGTAACTGGCCCACAGACGAATAATCGTGTTTGACCAGCGCGTCCGTCAGCAGCTTCGCAAAACTCAGGTCCTTGGGCTGCTTTTCCTTGTTGACGAAGGACGATATCTTGGTCAGGACCTTAGCCGCAACCAGATAGCGGTTGGTTCCCGAGTTGATCTCTTCAATCTTCTCGTCGAGGTATTCAATCACTCCTGGGATGTCAACGAACTCAGGCAACGGGACGAGCCTCTTCTTCTCGGGGTCGTTGAACACATAGGTCCCGGCACCACAGGCAAAGTGTATCGACAACTCGTACTGATCCTTTCTAGTGAAGGCCTCGATGAAGCCCGTCACAGGGGAGCACGAGGGGACTGGGAACCAGCCATCTTTTGAAATCTCGCCGTTGGTCTGTTCCTCGATTCTCTCGATGCAGTCCGGAATCGTAATGCGGTACTTCGTCCTCTCGATCTTCGTGAGCCTGCCCGTCAGTGAAACAGGCTGGAAGTTCACCGCGTGCACTGTGTCAATGTTCCTGTGACCGAAGCGTATGATGTCGCCCATCTCGTGGTCATTGATTGACTTTATGATAGTCGGAACGAGGACAACGCCGATCCCCTGTCTCCGGCAGGTTTCTATCGCATATGGGGCCTCCCAGTGGTTCTTCGGGTTGGTCTTCGGGGTCGTCCCATCGAAGCTCATGTAGAGGTTTGAGACCCCGGCTTCTTTCAACCTCTTGGCGAGACCCGGGTTCAGCGCCAAGTTGATGCCATTCGTGTTCAACTGGATGTGGTCTACTCCTTCCTCCTTCAGGATCTTGATGATGGCTGGTAGGTCCTCCCTTAACGTAGGTTCGCCGCCCGTTATCTGGACGGAGTTCCCAGCCACGGGTCTTTCAGCTTTCAGTGAGCGGCCCATCTCCCTGATCTGGTCTAGCGTCGGCTCGTAGACGTATGCCCCTTCAAGTCCCTTCTTGACGTAGAAGAAGCAGTACCAGCAGGTCAGGTCGCATCTGTTGGTGACTGTGATGTTGGAGAGTCCCGTGTGAGACAGGTGACTAGAGCAAAGGCCGCAGTTCGCAGGGCATGAACAGACCTCCAGAGGTACGTTGGCCGCGTGGGCACTCCTTCCGTCCTTCCAATAGCGTGAGAACTTGCTGTACATTTCGTAAGAACCGAAGTAGAGCTCTTCGGTCTCGCCGTGTTCGGGACAGGTCTTCGTCATCCAGACCTTGGCGTCCCGCTCGAAGACGACTGCAGGGAGCACGCGGTTGCAGTCGGGACAGATCGACTGCGTCTGTCGGATGTAACTCCCTTTCGAACTCTCTTTCTTGAGTTCCAGACTGGTGTCTGCGATTTGAGTCATGGGAAAGCGCTAGTCAGTGTCCTTCTCGAGGTAAGCATATAAGCGTTTTAACTTTACAGAGGGTGAAAGGTTAAGATGTGGGACAGTCTCACTGTGGCCCTGAGGACTCCTCTTGTTGAATCCCCTCTGTCCCGATGGCATGCCGCCTGGGCGTGACGACGACAAGGTCAGCGTGTGCCTTTCACCTGCAGTAGGTGCTGACGCCATCGACGGTCCGCTACTCATCAAAATGATCGGGAATCTCGGGCCGACAGAGAGTCATCTGCCTGACTTCGAGGGACATCGAGGATGCGCCCCTGACTCACCAGCCAGTGAAGAAGGCCGAATGGGAGGACCGTCCAGTAATTGAGCCTGAGCGAAGCCGCAAGAGCGGCTCTCGTAGACTTGGGCCTTACGGGCAGCGAGGTCAAGGCATACGTCGCGCTTCTGAAAGGCGGGACGATGACAGCAAGCGAGGTGAGCAGGGTGGCAAGGATACCCTACTCGAAGGTCTACGACGCGCTCGAGTCGCTGCATGACAAAGGGTGGGTCGAGGAGCAGAAGAGCAGGCCAATCGTCTACACCGCCAAGCCTCCCGACACCGCGTTGGAGGAGCTGAAGTCGAGGCAGGAGACGGCCAGGAGGGAGAAGGAGCAGATAGCGCTGGAGGAGCTGATGGGGGTCTACGTCAGCCGGGGCGAACCGGAGAAGCCGGACGTCTGGATAATGAGAGGCACGAACGAGATTCTGTCGAGAGTGAAGAACCTCCTCCTGAACTGCAGGACAGAGCTCCTGATCGCACTCCCACCCCAGTTGCTGCCCTTCACCGAGAGGATTGAGCCTCTGTTGGCCGTCCTGAAGGAGAGGGGCGTCAAGAGCCTGATACTCACTTCACCTGACCTGGCAGGAGGAGTAGCAGAAAAGTTGTCAAGGTTCGCCGAAATCAGGACGAGGAAGACGATGTACGGAGGAGGTCTCGTCTCTGATTCTAGGGAAGTCGTCCTCCTGCTGGGCGGAGGAGAGCAGGGAACTCTGCCGCTCGCAATCTGGGCTTCGCATCATGGATTAGCGAACTTCGCAAAGGACTACTTCGAGTTCCTCTGGAATTCGCAAGAGACTTCCAATGTTTGAAGGGCGACCTTGGACATAGGCTTCCCGCGCCCTGAAGGTAGAAGAGGTAATCATCAGAAGGCTCGGGACCGAAGTGGGCCTGTCAGGGGACGAAGCGGCCTACTACCTGAAGTTGATCACCGATGGCTCTGCCGAGGCCGCAACGGAGAAAAGGGCGGACGAAGGGGGCAAGTAGGAAAGCTTGAGCGATTGTCCCCACGATGTCGTCTTCATAGGCATGGTGAACATCAACAGGGACAACTACCTCCAGGGAGTCGTCGACGTCTGGAGGTGCAGGAAGTGCAAGAGGCTCTACTGCGACGACAGGCGGTACGGAGAGACCCTGAAGGCGAGTGTCGGTTTCGAGTCGATCCCTGACGACGAGAAGTGGGGCATCTTGACCTGCACCACGGTCAAAGAAGTTGCGATGAACAGTCTGGGAGTGAAGCCAGGGAAGAAGGTCACTCATACCTGTAGGAGCGGAGAGACGCACGAGTTCGTAATTGGTGGGGACTACTCCCTCTCTCCGAAGGTCGCCAATCCAATCCACAAGATCCATCTGGTCGAGGAGTATGTCAACAAGAACATCGAGGCGGGATACTACAGACTGACGCTGCGATAGACTTCGTCAAGACTACTACCTTAGCTCTCTACGCTGGGATACTGGCTGGCCTGTTGACAGTTGGAGGATGGTTCTCCGGGCTCACCCCCCTTCGTCCTTTCTGGGTTACGCCAGCGCCGGCATTGCTAATTGCCCTGGTTCTTGAATCGTTCGTAGCCCTTGTCGGACCGAAGAGGTGCGCCAGTGGAGCAGGAAGGTGAGGAAGGGAGAAGCGAGTCTGTGGCTGGGTCTTGTTTGGTGGGTTCCCGACTCAAGATCTTTCTCATTGTGTTCAATCGGGCTAATCCGGTCATCACCCACCATGGCGGGTTGCTGGTGGCTTTCGTTAAAGTCTTGAGTCGGAAGAAGGGTTCTGTTGCGCTGACGGATGATTCCTCATCCCGTTGCGTCGCGGGTGACTGCTCGTCGCTTCCTCTAGGATGCGTGCCGCACGGCCAAACGGAATAGAGATATGAGCAATGGGGATGAGCTTCTCCGCTAGGGCTAAGAAGTCCCCTCTTACTGGGCATCGCGACGTAATCTATGCGAGCGGGACTTGACAACTGGTTCGTTGGAAACATCAATGCTCTCAAAGTGACTCTGAGAGTACTTTTCGGCATGTTCTGGTTGATAGACGGTGTGCTGAAGTTCCAGCCGGGCTTTGTCGACGCTTTTTCTGGTACAGTTAGCGCAAGTGGACAGCCCGGTTGGCTTGTGGGATGGTTCTCTTTCTGGGCATCAGCCACCTCCTCGAATCTTGCTTTCTTCGTCTATTCGACAGGGGTTCTCGAAGTCGCAATTGGAACCTGCCTCATCCTCGGTCTCCTGCGAAAACTCGCCTACACGGCGTCATTCTTTCTCAGTCTCCTGATCTGGTCGGTTCCAGAGGGCTTCGGTGGCCCATATGGACCTAGCTCGACCGACATCGGAACCGGAATCGTCTACGCACTCGCGTCCCTCCTATTCCTTGTAGCAAACGCGGCTTTCGGACCCTCGCGGTACAGCCTTGATTTGCAGATCGAGAAAAGATTCCCGGGCTGGAAGAGAATCGCCGAAGTAAAGTCCACCTGACATCTTGCCAAGGCTGATTTGCTAGAAAGTCCCTGCATGGAATGCAGTCCACCACTGCTACTCCTTGCGTTCAAATGGGGCTAATCCGGTTATCACATCCCATAGTGGGTTGTCGGTAGCTTTCGTTCTTTGCTTGTGGTTCGGGTGTTGAAGTGGTTGCAGGTGGTTGGAGTGGGCGTATGAGGGAGTGTTGTTCCCTCCTCTCACGGCCCTTGGTCTTTGTCTTGAGCAGGAGAACCCATACCAGTCCCAGAAATCGAATGGTGATGGTACAGGAATCAGTTTATAACCAGTGAGCCGTTCGAGGGGTTTCGGCGGGGGATTTGGTAGAGCTCGACCTGACCTGCAACCTCGAAGGGTTCCGCAGGTTCCTGATCAACAGCACTTGCAGGAGCTACATACCTGAATCCTACTTCCGCGACCCAGAGGTCTTCCCCGAGAAGGAGGGAGATCAGGGGTCAATCTACGTCGAGGCCGTCGACAAGGTGGACCTGAAGAAGATCAGAGACGTCAAATTCATCAACGCCCGCGACGTCCTTGGAATAATCTACACGTCGAAGAGCGGGAACACGAAGCTAAAATGGAGGCAACTGAGAGGAAGGATCGGCAGGATGTCCGGGGAGGCCTCGGGAAACTCGCTCGGAAACCTGGTGATGGCGCGTGTCCTCTCGCCGGACGATGTGGAGGCGATAATCGCAAGTCAGCAAGTCGAGGGCGGAACCGAGCAGCAGACAGAGCTTAGCCCCGAGGAAGAGAACCAGCCTCAGCCAGACCTCGCTCAAGAGTAAGCCAGTTTCCAGCGAGAAAACGGTCTGAAAACGCAGTCTCCGCTTAGTTTATAGTGAACAGGCCTCTGGTTCGGACTGATGGGCAAGGTAAGAGTCAACAGGATAAGCAGCGTGACCGACCCCCTGACCGGGCTTCCGGCGAAGCAAATCGAGCTAGTCGAGGTTCGAGATTCGCGTAGGCCAGAGATGTTCCCTGCCAGCGACGAGGGAAGGGTGATTCAAGGGATGGTGACTCAGTTGCAGTCATTGGGGTTGATGCCCCAGATGAGGGAATTCGGGTTCTCCAAGGTGATAATGACCCTCACAGAATCTGAGTACGATATGCTCGGCATCCGCCTTGACGTCAACGAGTTCTACGAACTCGAAATCAAGAACGGGTCGCTCTCGCTCAAGAAGATGACAGAAGGCACGTAAGGGATGGGTTCCCGGAGGCACTCAACTCTGCGTCCTAGAACGTACAATCTGCCATTCCTGTACGTTATCCCCCATCCAGAGCCCGATCTTGCGGCGGGTATCATTCTGCGTGGACCCGGCGGCCGAGGGCACACGAAGGTATGGTGACGTAAGGGGACCTTGGGCCAAAGGATGGTAGCGTATCTGGGTAGACCCCAGAGTATCGCCAAGGGTGCCCAAAGTAGATTGAGGACCAGCCAGGTCGGCTCGAGTCGGCAGGCTATAGCCATAGTAAACGATTGGTTCTTTGGCACATACCATATACAGTACCTTAACCGATCTTTCCGATCATACCCTACTATACCTCACCCCCCTTGGCCCTACCTTGCCATACGTCGATAACCCCAGACAATACCCGGTCATACCTTTCCCATACACTCCCGATACCATGGTGCCCACGTCGGCCTATCCAGAACTGAGCCGCACTCTGGGTGCTTTCGCAAATGGCATGCGTAGCTTTGTTTTTCACGCGGACAATCCGTCATGAGACGAAAATCACCAAGTGCTCCAACATGGCCACCGTCAATCCCTTACTAGACTTCGTTTGCGCGCGCAATAAAGGCCTGACCCTCCTCACATTGATTTCCCGCCGTCCCCTGCAGGTGCTTCTGTTTCATGCGAGGAAGATGAAGCTGACGTAGACCGCTCTACATCCAGAACTCGTTTCCATCAGGGTCCTTGAAAATGGCATGAGTTCCGAACCACTCCGTGGTCAGTTCTTGTTTGAACGCCACGCCTCTGGCCTTGAGTTCTTCGTAGGTCTTCCTCTGGTTGTCAGATGAGAAGCCGATTCCCGTGTTCCCGCCAGGCTTGTCAGATTCCCACTCCTCGCACTTCCCACAAAGATGGATCACAATCCCCGAGCCTTTCGGCCTCACCGTGACCCAGTGTCCCTGGGCGCTCACCTCGAACCCAAGCTTCGTTTCATACCACTTCGCCGGCTCCTCAACGTCGTCTACCGGCACAGCGACTGACGAGACACCAGTGAGCATGGCCACGCGGTTCATCGCCAGGCTCTATCAAGACTCAAGAACGATTCCCGCGTCTGAAAGTCAGACTCATTTCGGTGCGGGGGCGGGAGACCAGTCCAGCATGCTGGGCGGGATTCGACTATACACTGGATGAACGCCTTTCGGATGTTTTTCCGACAAAGGAGGTATGCTAATAAAATCCAAGCAATACTCGTTCTATGTTGAAGGATAGATGGAAGGGAGTCATAATCTCTGAGAGTCTGGAAGAACCAAACCTAATTGATGACTTCGAGGTCTTCAGAGCCAAGATATCCAAGCAAGACTTGGACTTGGGAGGGGGCAAGCGAGGCAGGTGGCACCTATACTACGTGCATGCGACGGATTCAGAGATTAGCGGTTTGCTCGGCCAAATCAAACCTGGATGGTATTGTCACTTCTGGCGGGAGAACAGCCTCGTAGTTGTCTTTCCCGGCAAGAAGTTCGAGATGCTGGTCAATGACCAATCCACTTGGAAGGGCGCCGTTGAATATGGCCGGTCTATTGGGATCGCCGCTGAGGAGTTGAGCTTCCCGACAGAATAGAATGCGGGGCGGTCTCGGAACAGATAAAGGGGGAACCGAGGCGTCAGACATCTCGGCAAAGTCGGATTGAGCATAGCCAAGCGCATAGTTCATTTCTTTGAAGAAGCTGGCGTGGAAAACACCGACCACGTCATCGAGGCCGTGAAGCAGCGAATCAGACAAGGGGATGCGTGCGCGCGCGCCATAGAAGATTAGGAGTAAGACGATGAAGCTACCTAACGCATATTGGAAGGCTACCTGGGTAGTGTAGCCTGCGTTTATTGCCCCCCTGTCGATAATGAGCGCGCGCCTCGACGTCATCTTATATCATGGAGAATCGTTAAAGCGGAGAAGAAGAATGAATGAAGAGGAGGCGCCCATAAGATGTTCATCAATCATGTTTCGGCTGGACGAGGAAAGGTAGTAACAGCGTTCGTAACGCTACTGTTATTGGTACTATCTGTCTCCTCATTGGTTCTGTCAGTTCAACCAAGTAAGGCTCTATCCGTCAACTGGTCAGACTTTAGGGGCGCGGCCTACAAGTGGAACCTGTTGACGCTTCACCCCGATGGTGGCTCGTCTCCTCCTCCTGCTGTTAGCTTTCCGATGTATGAGGGCTTGGGATTTAATCTCGCGAGAATAGATGGTTCAGGAGATTGGGGGTACTTTGATGCTAGTCCGTCAACATACACCTCGCTCTTAACGCAAGTGGCTCAAGCAGCAGACGCCAATGGGATTTACTGCATCTATGGCTTTGACGGAAACTTCAACATGTTTCCAACCTCTTTGACTGGAGCGTATGCGAGCAATAGTGATTTCTATAATGCTTGGTGGCAAAATGGAGTGGTTCCCAGCGGAAAGTTCGCTGACACGACCCTCTGGGAAGCTCTGTTTCAGGGATACATTAAACCTCTATACCAAGTAGTCGGTTCTCATCCGTCAACAATAGGGTTTGAATACTGGAACGAGCCAGCAGGCCTGCCTAATTCTCCCGGCCCTCTAATCACTCTTCATAACTACTATGAATACGAAGCTCAGAGGCTCAGGACGCTAAGTAGTACCATAGCCGTAGTGTTTCAGGCAAACCCAGGCACTGTTGACAATGCAGATTCGGCGTCAATTATCACAGCAATAGCACCAACTACAGACCTGAAGCCATATGTCTTTGAAGGGCATATGTATTCCTACGACTCAGGCACTCTTGTGGCTTGGGGGCAGGGAGCGCAAATGGCAGGGGCTTATGGCTTCATCGGGGAGACTCATGATACCGATGTGCCCTTCTACACCACGGTTCACAGTCTAGGGTTTGCGACTGAATATTACCGTTGGTCTTGCGATAGCCTGCTTGGCTCCAACTGCCAACCCACTTCCACCGCGCTGACGCTTTCAACAGTCTACAATTTGATATGGGGGTCTATGACGACTGTGTCCTGCGTGAAGGCCTCCGTGACCGTCGGAACCACTTCCGCCTGCAAGGCCACGGTCAGCGGATTCAGACCGACCGGAATTGTCGCCTGGTCCAGCGGCAGCACGGGTAAGTTCTCAAGCGCATCCTGCAAACTCTCAAAGCACAAGACCTACAGCACATGCTCGGTGAAGTTCACACCGACCGCAGCAGGCTCGGTCACACTCACGGCGAACTACGGTGGGGACTCCAAGAACTCCGCATCTGCTGGAACGCACGACCTGACCGTGACCATGAAAGCCACGAAGATCTTGGTTTCCTGCAGCCCGAGGTCCGTGGTCGCCGGCTCATCGAAGGCCATCACCTGCAAGGCAAAGGTGATTGGTTACCTCCCGACGGGAACGGTGAGCTGGTCTCAGATCGGCACGGGCTCGGTCTCCCTCAGCTCGACAACTTGCGCCCTCACCAGCTCAAAGAACCATAACCGGGCGACATGTTCAGTGACAATGACAGGGACGACGGCTAGCAAGGTCACGATACAAGCAACATACAGCGCAGATCCGAACAATCAGGGTAGTCTCCGGACAGCTGCACTGACCATCAAGCCGTAACCGACGGATTCAGCGCGCGCATCTTCGGACCCGAGAAATGGTGCGGCCTCCGGGATGCGTAGCGTTATTGCTGCTAGAATTGGATTCAAGATTGAGGGTTCACACCTCTGAAGACTCGGACTCGCAACAGACTCGGTCCAAAATGGGACGAATCACAAGACCAGGGGTTCGAACCGGGGGGACATACCGAGAATAGGCACAAACCCATAATGCAATCCCCATGTCTTCGGTCTGCTGGACTCATCGCGGACTACTCACGCCTGCCAGTCGCTCTTCCAGGTACCACAGGACCTCAGGCGACCCCCAATACATCTCTCGAGGAAAGGAAAAGGGAAAGGAAAAGGGAAGTGCGGAAGGGAGGCTGATGCTTGAGAGAAAACCTCAGCTCAATCAGCGCCCTGGAGCCGGCTGCCGGAGGACCATGGTCATTCAGCTTGATGAAGGAAGTCCTGCTGAGTTCATCCCTTGCCCCTGAATACTATCCAACCGAGTCCGGCGTCCGTCGAGTTCTGTACCTCGGCGAAGAGCCATTCGTGGTCGAGTTCTCAGCTCCGGGCGATGGAGTTCTGGAGGTCAAGGTGTTCGGAGACCCTTCAGTGCGCCAGATGACTGAGGCAAGAGCGCTCGGGAGACGCATCTTCTCACTTGACCATCCAGTGGCGAGAATCTACAGTATGATGTCTCAGGACCCGCAATTGCGAATGCTCTGCCGGAAATACAACGGCTTGCGAATCATTGAGACACCATCAATCTTTGAGATGGGGACAACGGCCATCATTGGTCAACAGGTCAACCTCAGGTTCACGGCAAAGATCGAGCGGCAGATGATTGGGCTCTGGGGGAAACAAGTTCGCCTTGCGGGGCACGAATACGTCGGATTCCCCACTGCGGAGTCCATATGCAGACTCCCCACGTGGAAACTCCGGTCAATCCAATTCAGTCAACGGAAGGCTGAATATCTGGTCGCCTTCGCCGAGGCCGTCGCTTCGGGTGAACTTGATGACGAACTCTTCAACAAGCTCCCAGACGAGGAAGCTCGCCAGCAGCTAACGCGGTATCGTGGGATCGGCGACTGGACTGCTGACATGATTCTGATGCGAGCCCTGGGCCGCTTGGACATTCTCCCGTCACAGGATACAGGGGTGCGAACTGCGTACGGACTGGTCTTCCACAGAGATAGACCCACTAGCGAAGACTTGACTATGCTGGCATCACGCTGGAAGGGCTTCAGGAGCTACGCAACCTTCTACCTTTGGGCCTCCCTCCCGCGGAAACGGATGAGTCCCTGAACGAACTCCCGCTTTGGCCGCAAGATTCAGACACTAACTATTTAGACTGAGACGGGGCCATTCCACCGAAACATCCGGTGGTTACAGGAGCAGGATGACCATGATTCCACGCACCGAGACGGAACTAGTTCCGGTTCTCGACAGCACGAACGTTGACCTTTGGAGGGCCATCAAACGTCGTGACTACCGCTATGACGAGGCTTTCGTCTTCGGTGTCCGTTCCACAGGAATCTACTGCCGACCATCGTGCCCCGCCCGGACCCCCCGGAGAAATCAGGTGGTCTTCTTCCTCACCCCCCAGCTCGCCGAGCGCGCTGGTTACCGGGCCTGCAAGCGGTGCCGGCCAAACGACAAGGGCTTCGCGACACTGCAGAGAACCCGGATCGAAGAGACCTGTTCGTTCATAAACCAAAACCTTGACGGAAGACTCGGCCTGGCCGAGCTGGGAAAAAGCGCCAACCTGAACCCCTTCTACTTCCAGCGCCTCTTCAAACGAATTGTGGGCCTGACCCCGCGCCAATACGTCGAGGAAGTCAGGCTCAGACACGCGAAGACGTCGATGAACAATGGCGACTCGGTCCGGAGCGCAATCTACAAGGCGGGCCGAAACTCGACGAGCTGGCTTTACACGAATCCTTACGCCAAGCTCGGGATGCGGCCATCGGCATACAGGTCGAAGGGCAGGGGTATGCACATACGCTATTCAATTCACAACTGCCGACTTGGGAAACTTCTCGTAGCTGGGACTGACAAGGGGGTTTGCGCGGTCAGCATAGGAGATTCCGAGTGTATTCTCGAGGCCTCGCTGAGGACAGAGTACTCTTCGGCCAGGATAGTCAGGACGGACACCAGCAAACTAGGGTCGTGGGTGAACGAGATCCTTGCGTACCTGGAGGGGGGAGAGGTTGTGCCTCTAGACGCGTTGCCCCTCGACATTAGAGCCACCTCATTCGAGTACAAAGTCTGGAGAGAGCTTCAGGCCATTCCATACGGGTCGACCTGTTCGTACTCAGACATCGCCAGGAAGATATCGCGCCCGAAGAGCGCCAGGGCCGTCGCTAACGCCTGCGCGAAGAACCCCGTCCCGCTGGTCGTCCCTTGCCACAGGGTGGTGCGCAGCGACGGGAGCCTCGGCGGATTTGGGTTCGGGGTCGAGAGAAAGGCCTCCCTCATCCAGCGCGAGGAGGAGAACTTGAAGAGAACGAAGGCAGGCAGGGTAAATGAAGACCGAGCTTTCTGAGTTCTCCTGGCATCGGCGCCCTGGCCGGGACTTGTCATCCCCATGTGGGCGCCTCAGCAGACGAGCAGATCCAAATGGAGTGGCGGACCCGGTGGGATTCGAACCCAGCTATGGATCATGTCTCAAAGATAGCCCAGATTGGACGATTGCAGACGAATAGAGTTCATTCTGAGCTTGTTTTTGGTGCGGCCTCCGGGACGCGCAGCGTTGGTGCCGCTAGAATTGGACTCAAGATCGAGGGTTCGTACCTCCGAGGGATTCGGACTCGGTTGGCTCAACTCTCATTATGGTCTCTTATTCCCCTCGATTGGAATGCAATCAGGTCCAATGCGTGGGCTGGAAGGGGCGCGCGCTACCTCCTCTCCCTGGCCTCATTCCGGAATTACTCCTCCTACTCCAAATAGGCCCCCTTACTGCTCAGGCTTGTGCGGGTCCGACCCGGCTACTTGCGGGCGAGACAGAAGAGGCTGGAGCCATCGACCTCCTTGAGGAGGAATTCAGCCCCTGATTTCGAGAAGAGTCTTTCGAATTCGGCGCGGGACACCGCCGTGGCGTGAAAACCGTCCTTACAAACAATCGTTCCCTTTCCCGTTCTGGTTTCATCAATCTCGCCGACCAAACCGGCTTCGGACTGCGCCCTGAACCAAGCCAGTCGGTGCTTCCAAATCCCGTGGGAATAACTCGAGAAGAGCACCAGTCCGCCCTTCCTTGTCACACGGACGGCTTCATCGACGAGTCGTTGTCGACTTACTCCGAACGCTGAGATACCGTTCTGGACACAAAGGACTGCGTCGAAGACTCCGGAACGAAACGCCAGGCAGGAGGCGTCGGTGAGCACAAGGCCGAAGTTGCGATGCGGGAGCAGGTGGCTCTTTGCGAGTTCCAAGCTGCTTCTGGACGTATCGCAGCCCGTGATACTCCCCACATGAGTAGACACCTGCCTCATGACCCGCCCGTACCCACACCCGAGCTCGAGCACCCGGCTCTTCCCCCTGACCTTCCCGAGGACGAAACGGACCTCGGCGTCGAGATATTGACAGATTCGAGGAGGTGCGATTTCGTAGCATTTGCGCAATCCTTCTGCCGAGAGCTTATTCTCGTAGTATTCTCTCATGTTCGCCTTCAAGAAGCGAGATCCAGTCGACTTCAGTCTGGTCTCCCTCCCTGCTCTCTACGCGCGCGCAAGCTGAATGCAATCTCATCATACAAGGGATGTTTGTGGATACCCATGTCTCAGGAATTGTGTCTTTCTTCAGATAAGCTTACCCGACCAAGCCAGCTCAGGTGCTCTCAAGCAGCGCGTGCGCGTCTTCGAATAGCTTAGATTGGGCGATTACGGTCGAACAGAGTCAGTTTCAAGCTTGTTTTTGGTGCGGCCTCCGGGATGCGCAGCGATAATGTTGCTGGAGTGGGATTCAGATGAGGGATTATGCCTCTGATGACTCGGACTCGCGTCAGACTCGGTCCAAAATGTGATGATTCGGAAGGCCAAGGGTTTGGGCCGGAAGGTACCCATCCGGATATCCGTATGGAACCTGTTTTTCTCGTGGACATGCTTGATCAATTCAGTTCTAACATTGGCTTCATTATTTATGCCCCCACCCGATTGTGACACGGCTATGCGATTGTGCGTTTGAATCTCACTGGCCCCATCCTATTTACCGTTCATGATGGTGTTACTGCTGCAGAGCGCTATATCCTCGGTTTCAGGTGCTCGAACTCCGCGCTGGCTTCCCGTCCACGAGCACCTTCAATTCCCTCCCCTTTACAAATGCGACCAGGGGCAAAGTCATTCCTAGGCTGACTTCGACCTTGTGTACCTCAGAGCTTCCTACGTCGAAAGAGAATTTCTTCGCACCGAGCGAGTAGTAGTATTCATCGGCCAGCTTCTCTCCGTCCAGCTCGATGCGGATATGCTTCATTACCCTGTCCCTATCTACTGTGAGTATATGCTTCTCCTTCTCTCCAACTTCGAAACTGGATTTGGCCATGCGTCTTGCGAAGGGTGAAGGAACATAAAAGAGATTCGCGCCGTCCAGATTTTGGACCGGCTTCGAAGCTGAGGCGCCTACTTCCATTTTGTCAGTATCTCCTCTCTGCGGAAGGTCGCTCTCGAAACGAAGAAGAGCAGCACGTCTACGACGAGCAAGGCTGCTGCGATTATCAGCAGGTTGCCGGCGTCTCCGAGGTTGATTAGGCCCAGTTCTCCGGAGGCGTACAGCCCAACGAATGGAACGATGGCCAGGCCACCCAGTTGCTGTCCAGCCCTGACGTCGGTCACCCTCGAGGAGATGATTACGTTCACCTGCACGCTCATCAACAACGCGAGCGGAACGAGCAGGAGCAGGACCAGGGCCGAATTCGAGTCTGGGAAGTAGTAGTAACCGAGCTTGCCCTTGGTGGTCAGGTCCATGAGAATCATGAAGAGCGCGGATCCTCCCCAAAGCGGTGCCAGCGGCGGAAGGAAGGCAGCTATCCCCTTCCCGAGGAGGATCTCGCTGTCCGTCGTGGGTGTCGCAAGGAGCGGCTCGAGGCTCTTTTCGACCTTTTCTCCGACGACGGTGTAGGAGGCGATGGGGGTCGCGAGGTACGCAGCCAGGATTACGTAGTAGAAGAGGAACGCAGGCAGAAACACAACCAGCTCGGCAGGGGACTTGTGGGCGACGTAGCCTATCACCGCTGGAATGAGGACGGCGATGAGAAAGGGAATGACGAACAACGTATAGATGATGTTCTTCTTCTTGCGGAGGGTCTTGAAATCCTTCGCCGCTATAATCCATGACTTGGCGAGCCGCACGTTCCTAACTCCCTCCTTCCTTCACCAGCTTCAGGTATACGTCTTCTAGCGAGGCGCCGACTATCGTCGCGGACTGGATGTGTCCTCCGGCCTTGGATATCGCCTCGATGACATCGGCGTTCTCCTTCTCAGGGTCCTTCAGCTCGATTGTCAGTTGGTTCCCTTCCGCCGTGACGTTCCCTGATAGCCGTCTCACTCCCGCCAGTATCGCGTCAGTCGCTTGCTCCTGGAGCAGCACGACCGTCCTTCTGGTCCCTCCGCTGCTCAGCGATCTCTCGAGCTCCTGCGGGGTACCCGTCGCGATGAGCTTGGTGCTCAGGATTCCGATCCTGTCGCATATCCTCTGGGCCTCGTCAAGGTTGTGCGTGTTGAGGAAGATGGTCTTCTTCTCCTTCTTCAGCTCGAGGATGAAGTCCCTGACCGTCTTGGCGGACTCCGGGTCCAGGTTGGCCGTGGGTTCGTCCATGAAGAGGAGCTTTGGCTCGTGTATGAGGGCGCGCGCGATGGCGAGCTTCTGCTTCATCCCCTTGGAGAAGGTTCCGGCCACGGCGTCCCTCTTCTCCCACAGACCCAGCATCGTCAGGAATCGCTGGATGTTCTCTTTCCGCTGGGCATCCGGGCAGTCGTACAGCTTGCCGTAAAAGTCCAAGTTGTCGTAGGCGCTCAGGTCCTCGTAGAGGCCCACGTTGTCCGGTACAAGGCCGATGAGCTTCCTGATCTTGAGCGCGTCGGCTTCCTTGCCGACGTCATAGTCTGCTATCCTCGCTTCGCCGCTCGTCTTCGAGATGAGGCAGCAGAGCATCCTCACAGTTGTCGTCTTGCCTGCGCCGTTGGGACCGAGAAAACCGAAGACCTCGCCATCGTTGACGTTGATCGTAACTGAGTCGACGGCCGTGAGGTCGCCAAACTTCTTGGTGAGATTCTGGGTCTGGATCATAGCGCACCATGACTCAGGCCCGATAAGCGGAACATGCCCAGAGAACGGGAGCAGAGAATCAAGAAGAACCTCGAGTCCTAGTCCATTTCCATTTCAATACACTACCCACAACTATTACAATTACAGTAAGGACGACAACTAAGACGATTTGGTGAGTACTAATCAATTCATACGACCCAGTTTTAGAACCTTCCATCCCCAGATAAATGCAATTCGGCTGGTACAAAATCTGTACCAAGCAGATCGGCCGATAATGCAATCCCCTCCGCGCTCATCGCCAGCACTATCCATTCCTAATGAATAATTCAAATCCAAAGAACGAAAGTATACTGGTCGAAGCTCACCGGTCCTACCAATTAACTCGGTCTCGTCCTCCCGAGTTCAATGATCGACCCGGCAGGGATCGCCAGCCAGGTCAAGGGTTCGAATCCTTGGCTTCTACAAGGGGTTCCGAACGAGCTCGAACATCGCTTAACTTGACAAACGGAACTCATTCTAAGCTATTTTTGAACAGTGGGCCGGAAGGGATTCGAACCCAGTGACAGAATGTTGTTTAGAATGGCTCAGATTGGGCTATTACAACGAATTGGAGTTCATTTCGAGCTTATTTTGGTGCGGCCTCCGGGATTCGGACCCGGGCGAACGGCTGTCTCCTCTCAGCGATTGGGAAGCCGCTATCCTAACCAGGCTGGATCAAGGCCGCGCCACCCTACCTCAGAATGGAAATACTATAAACGAAGCCATTCTGGACGAAACCCGACGTTGAGTCGGAACTCGATAGCCGATGTGGTACCCAAGCTCAAGG
Source organism: Nitrososphaerales archaeon (assembly GCA_050012055.1). Taxonomy (GTDB): domain Archaea; phylum Thermoproteota; class Nitrososphaeria; order Nitrososphaerales; family Gagatemarchaeaceae; genus UBA183. Next base: position 28,592 of record JBEKHX010000002.1, on the reverse strand, counting down.
CGCGGACACAAGGCGGGTATGAGAGGGCATACCTGCATCGCAGGAAGCCCCTCAAGACGAGCACGCACCAACTCGTCGCCGACCTTCTTGATTCCCTGAGAATCCCGTTCAAGGAAGACGTCCGAATTCCCGGTGCTGGGTCCATCGCCGCCGATTTCTTGGTCAATGGGATTTGGGTCTTCGTAGAAAAATCCCTCGGTAGAACGGAGATGCGGAGGTTGAAGAGAATAGGTAGGAACTATGTCTTCATCAATAAGGACGCCTTCAGAAGTGACGGGTCAGACCACGGGATACGGGTCTTGGGCCTAGAGGAATCGGGTGGCCTCCAGACCATCTTTCTGGACGACCCCTCGTTCAACTTCGACTATGCGCACATTCTCCCCAAGACCCAGAAGTGCTCTGTGATGCACGGGCACACATCGTCAGCCTTGGTCGAAGTGGTCGGCCGACCGATCGACGGCATGGTCATCGACTTTGGGATCGCAAAAGAAATCATCAGGGATGCGATCAGGAGCCTCGACCACAAGCTGTTCATCAATGAGAGGTATGTAACCAGGATTGACGCGAAGAGCATCACCCTAAGGTTCAGGACTGTCCACGGGGACTTCGCGATTCAGGCCCCCAAGCCCACGACCGTCCTTCTGTCCGGCGAGGCCACCGTCGAGAACCTCGCGAGGGAGGTCGTCTCGAGGATAACACCCCGGATGCCTGAGAATGTGACAGCGGTGGGCGTCTATGTGTATGAAGGGCTCAACAAGGGGAGCCACCTGCTGGCACAGATTCACCAAGACGGGGAACGACCACGAAAGAAGCTATAGTTCTTCTCTCAGGTGGTATAGACTCGGCAACGTGCATCCAGCTGATGAGAAGGAGGTGCCACGTCCGGGCCCTGACTTTCGAATACCACGGCATAGCAAGAAGGGAGCTTGAAGCGGCTGGGGCAATCGCCCAGGCGGCAGGCATCGGCGAACACCGTTTCGTCAGGCTTCCCGACGTCAGGGAGGCGGGCGACATCAGGAGAGCGCCCTTTGCTGGCGTGCCGCCCACCTACATTCCAATGAGGAACAGTATCTTCTACTCCCTAGCCGCATCTTACGCCGAAGAGGTAGGCGCAGGTTTCATAGTCGGAGGGCACAACAGAGACGACGTCAAGACCTTCGCTGACGCGGCACCGGCCTTCTTCGACGAACTTGGGAGGGCTTTCCAGGTGGGGTCGCCCATCCTCAGGAAGAGGCGGACGAGAATCCTTCTACCCTTGTCAGCGAAGACGAAGGTCCAGGTGGTCAGGCTTGCCTCCTCTTTGGAGGTCCCCCTGGGATTGACGTGGAGCTGTCACAGGGAGGGCGAAAGCCACTGCTGGAAGTGCACCGGATGCCGCACAAGGATGGCGGCTTTCGAGAAGGCAGACATCGTCGACCCCTTGAGAGACCCCAGCGAAGCGGGGAAAATCTCATAAGCAATGGGAAATCCACGGGGAGACCCTTGGTGTTCAAGGACCGCCATTCACCGGGCGCTCTCGAGTTTATCGATGCTACGGCGGACGTCCAGTCTGAATCAGCCCACTTGCCGGTGGCTGCGGGGGTCGCAAACTTGAGGGTCATGTTCAACGGAGGTAACCTGAATATGCCCGTTGACCTTTCCATCCAGACCTCGACGGGACTCCACAGGGGTGTCCACATGAGCAGGCTCGTTAGGGCCGCAAACGCACGGAACGCGACGGGTATGGAGGAGTGGCTGAGGTGGATCTGCAGGGAAGTGAACAAGACGCAGCCAGGTACTTCCGTGACCTCTACGTTCGAGCTGCCTTACGACGACCAGTTCGCCCGCATGAGGGTAAGGACGACAGAGAGGGGCGCGCTCACATACATGTTCACTGTGACCGGGTTAACTGCATGTCCGTGCAGCAGGAAGATGATAGGCGTGGGGCACATGCAGAGGGCAGAGATCTCGTTGGTCCTGAGAAGCAGGAAGGCCCTCGACTCGCTCAAGATGATTGGCCGCATCAATGAGTGCTTCTCAGCGACCCCCAGGGAAGAGATGAAGAGGGTCGAGGAGGCAAAGAAGATCCAAGAGGCGCAAGCGAACCCGAAGTTCGCCGAGGATCTCGTGAGGGGGTGCGTCGTAAGGTTTCCTGACGCCGAGTACGTGAACGCGAGATGCTTCGAATCAATTCACCTTCACGATGCGGTGGCGACCTGGTCGGCGCGACCGGGTTGGATGCCCGTGATGTAGCGTTGGGGAGACCATCAGCTTAAATCGACAGGAGCTCGCCTAACCAAGACGGATGGCCGAGCTTCTCATAGGTACGTCGGGCTGGTCGTACAGCGAATGGACAGGCGTCTTCTACCCGAGTTCCAGCACCAACAAGCTCTCGTTCTACTCGAAGGTCTTCGGGACCGCCGAGATCGATTCCACGTTCTACGCCTTCCCGTCGAAGGGCCTGGTCCTTGGATGGTCCAGGTACTCTCCCGAAGGATTCGTCTTCTCAGCCAAGCTGCCGAGGGCAATAACCCACGAGAAGAGGCTGGACCTGAGCCAGGGAGCCGAGTCCGATCTGGTCAGGTTCCTGAGCCTGATGAAGCCACTCATCACGACCGGGAAACTTGGGCCCGTCTTGGTCCAGCTGCCTCCCAGCTACTCCTACGAGGAGGACTTCGGGAAGTTGAAGTCGTTCCTTGAGGTCGTCCCCGACGATGTCAGGTTCGCCGTGGAGTTCCGCCACCCTTCTTGGCTGAGGGATGAGGTCTGGTCGCTGCTGAAGTCAAGGAATGTGGCCAACGTGATAGTCGACGAACCTCTGTTGCCCTCTGAGACGGTAGTGACCGCCGACTTCGCCTTCATCAGATGGCACGGGAGAGGCACGCGCCCCTGGTACAATTACAGGTACACCGAGGCGGAGCTCAAGAAGTGGGTCCCCAAGGTGAAGGAGGTGTCGTCGAGGGTGGAGAAGACTTTCGGGTACTTCAACAACCACTTCAGAGGCTTCGCAGTTGAGAACTCTCTCAAGCTGATGGGGATGCTCGGAGTCTCCAGGCCGGAGCAGGACGAGGCGGGAGCAAAAGCCTCGAGGTTCCTCGAGAGCGGAGGCAGGAGGGAAGGCGAGGGGAGCATGCTGGAGTACTTAGGCGGGAAGGGAGTGTGAAGCCGTGAAGGTCAAGATGCTCCTCGATGACGGAAGGCCGAAGGTCGACCCCGACGAGCTGAAGGAGGTAATTGTCAAGGCGGGTATGACAATAGGGGACAGGAAGGCCGACATCGGCGTGGTCGTCGGCGGTGACGGAATCTTCAGCATGTTCGGCAGGAGCGAAGAGATGCCGCTGTTGTTCGTTGGCGTCAAGTCGAGAGGCGCGACAGGGTCGAAGGCGTACATGGCCGCAGCCTATTTCGACGAACTGCCGTCTGCCCTGGAGGCGGTCGCGGCGGGCCACTTCATCGTGGAAGAGCACGGGCGCCTTGAGGTCCTGAAGAACGGGAAGCATCTCGGAGAGGTCTTCACCGACGTCTACCTGCAGAGGGGAGCCGAGAGCAACTGCATCAGGTACAGACTCAAGGTCACTTCGGCGAACATAGTCATCGAGGAGGCGGCGATCGGGGACGGCGTCGTGGTCACGACCTCGGCGGGCTCCACGGGCTACTATTCGTATCCTGACAAGGTGGACGGAAAGGAGATGCGGGTCAACGCCTGCTCGACCGTCGGGAGGGACGAGATAGGGATCTGTCACATAACGCCGACCTACACGGAGCGGTCTGGGACTGGCGGGCATCCGTTCAGGTACACTGTTCCGTGGGACAGCAGGGTCGAGCTCTGGATCTCGAGGCCTGCCGATGCGAGGCTCTATGGAGCCACAGCCGGCCGGAAGGGAGTCAAGGTCGGAATGCGTGACAGGATAACTGTAGCTCCCAGCAGGAACACCACGAAGGTCATCGTTCTGAAACCCTCGTAGTCAGTTGCTGGGCTCTACGCCGGTCACGATGTAGTCGACCGACTCGCCGATGTATGTGGCGTGATCTGAGATGCGCTCCAAGTACCTCAGAATCAGGTTAGCGGACACCGCGCATCCGATATCCTTCTTCTGGTCGAGGACGGCCCTGAGGTTCTGCCTGTAGCTGTCGTCAACTGCGTCGTCAAGCTTGGGGATCCGCCTCGCAAGAGCGACGTCCCTCCTCGCGAAGGCGTCGACGCTCATCCGAATCATCTCCTGGGTGTTGCGGGCGGTCTCGACGACTATCTTGTGGTCGCACCTGCTGAGGTCGCCGAAAATCTCCAGCACCTCAACGATGTCAAGCGCATACCTCCCGAAGCGGAAGAACCCGTAAGATATCTCGAAGCAGGCCTTGATGAACCTGAGGTCTGAAGCCACGGGCTGGAACCTGGCAATCAGCTCCATCGAAAGGTCGCTCACCTGGCGGTGCATGGTCTGGAGACGCCTCGACCATTCTCTGACCTCCGCGCCCTTGCCGCCTTTGCTGTAGGCTTCGATTGAAGCGGCGACAGCGTTCTCCGAGAGAGTGGCCATCTCAAGTAGCATGCCGTTGAGCTTGTCGAGGCCCATGTCCATGAGTCTTGGCAATCTTCTCCACCTATCCGAATTTCCCAGTGATGTACCGTTCAGTCAGCTGTTCCTTCGGCTTCTCGAAGATGGTTGCGGTCTCGTCATATTCGATGAGCTTCCCCAAATACATGAAGGCGGTGTAGTCTGCGACCCTTGAGGCCTGTTGCATGTTGTGGGTTACTATCACCACGGTGTACTGGGCCTTCAGCTCTGAAATCAGCTCCTCGATCTTCGCGGTGGCGGTCGGGTCCAGGGCCGAGCAAGGTTCGTCCATCAGAATGACCTCAGGCTCAATCGCGAGGGCGCGCGCTATGCACAGCCTCTGCTGCTGTCCACCCGAGAGGCTCGCGCCAGACCTCTTCAGCTCGTCTTTCACCTCGTCCCACAGGTAGACACGCTGGAGGCTACTTCTCGCGGCCTCCTCGAGCCTGCCCTTGTCCTTGACCCCGTTCAGCTTCAGGCCTGCGACGACGTTGTCTGCAATCGACATGTTGGGGAACGGGTTCGGCTTTTGGAAGACCATGCCGATCCGCCTCCTGACATCCGCAGGATCGAGGGACTCGCCGTAGACGTCCGACCCGTCGAGGAGCACCTGACCCTTGACGCTCGCGTCCGGGACCAGCTCGTGCATCCTGTTGATGCACCTGATCAACGTCGATTTTCCACACCCAGATGGTCCAATCATCGCTGTTACCTGGTTCGGCTTTATTGCGAGGTCGATGTCGTAGAGTGCCTGTTTCCTGCCGTAGAAAGCGCTCAGTTGCCTGACCTCCACCTTGGGCCCGACGCTCACATTCCTCAGAGCCTCGTCCAGACTATAAATCCCGTGCGCCGATTCGAGTTCCTCGCTAAGCATGGGCGCTCCTCCCCCTAGTCAGGAACCGGACTGCAAGGTTAATCCCCATGACCATGACGATGAGGATGAAGGCTGCACCCCAGGCCAGGTTCACCCAGTTCTGGAACGGTGAGGTCCCGAAGTAGTAGATGTAGTAGGTCAAAGAAGCGACGGGCTCAGAAAAGCCCGAGAACCAGAGGGTGCTAATCCCGGCTGTCAGGATCAACGGTGCAGTCTCTCCCATCACTCGTGCGGTCGCTAGCAGGGCGCCGGTAGCGACTCCGCTCTTGGCGTTGGCGACAACGAGTATACTTGTGCGCCACTTCCTGATTCCAAGCGCCGTCGACGCCTCACGAATCGAGTTCGGCACCAGCCTGAGCGACTCGGCAGTCGTGATGGAGACTATGGGTATCATCATTACGCCGAGCGCAACTGCGCCTGCCATGGCCGAGAAGCCGTGAAACGGGAGGACCAACAGAATGAAGCCCAGGACCCCCACAACGATAGACGGGTTGCCGACGAGGACGTCGCCGAGGAAGCGTATCGACGAGCCGTAGAAGTTCCTCCCGTACTCTGAGATGTAGACTCCGGAGAGAAGGCCGAATGGGAGGCCGATACAGGCGGCGAGGCCCACCAGAATCAGCGTTCCCTGGACGGCGTTGCCCAGTCCCCCAATCGCCCCGGCTTCGGGAGTGGGAGGCAGCATGGTGAAGAAGTCAAGGTTGATGGCTGCGATCCCCCGGACCGTCACGTAATACAGTATGCTGACCAGAGGAACGATCGCGATGACGACGGACACTAAGGCGAGGGAAACCCAGACCTTGTCCATGAGGAAGCGCCGGGACTTCACAGGTAGGAAGCGGCCTCCCTAGCTCTTCCGAGCCTCCTGATGAAGTATCTCGCGACGAAATTGGTGAGGAACACCACGCTGAGGAGCACCAGCCCGGCTTCGATGAGGGCGGATGTGTACACGGTCGTGGTTGCCTCGCTGAATTCGCTAGCGATGAGGCTCGCCAGGGTGTATCCTGGAGCGAAGAGCGAGCTGGAGATAAGTGGAGTGTTTCCAATAATCATGGCGACCGCAATCGTCTCGCCGAACGCCCGGCCAAGTCCGAGGAAGATGCTCGCCAGGATTCCCGACCTGGCATAGCTCAGCACTGAGATTCGGATCGCTTCGCTTCTTGTGGCACCCAGCGCGTATGCGGCTTCCCTCTGTGAATCCGGGACAGCAAGAAGGGCGTCCCTTGAGATGGAGGAGACTATCGGGATGATCATGATGGCCAGGACTATTCCAGCAGTGAGAATGCTGTCGCCGTAGATGTTGCCCTGGAAGATGGGGAGGAAGCCCAGGTTAGCCTGGAGAAACGGGTAGACGTCGACCCTCAGCAAGGGAGCCAGAATGAAGACCCCCCACAGGCCGTAGACGACGCTCGGAACTGCCGCGAGCATCTCCACGATAAACGAGATCGGCGACCTGAGGCGCCTGGGTGAGAGTTCTGATAGGAAGACGGCGACGCCCAGGCTTATGGGAACTCCTATCAACAGAGCTATGGCTGACGTGACGACACTGCCGTAGATCATCGGGAGGACCCCGAAGACGTTTCCGAGAGGGTCCCATTTGGAACCCAAGATGAAGGAGAAACCTGACCTGAGGGTAAGAGACGACCCTGTCGTTAGCTCATAGAAGTAGACAAGTGTGAGAAAGACTATCGACGAGGCGAAAACGAAGGCGAGAGTCTTGAAGGCCGCGTCAGCGTGGCTTCGCCTTGCGCCCATTAACCATAACCTGTCAGACGGGTGATAAAAGAAAGAGGGGCTCCATTCACGATTGTATGAATGGAACGCCGTTGTATTCGATTTGTTTGATCAGCGACTGGTCGATCGAGACGACGCTTGAGGGCAGTGTTGGGTAGTAGAGGTTCGGCCCGTATTGCTGGCCTTGGCTCACGATCCACCAGAAGAAATGGGCCGTGTCGTAGCCTTGCTGCTGGTTGGTCTGCTTCTGCCAGACGAGGAGGTACGTGAATGTCGCTATTGGGTAGGAGCCTGCTCCAGGAGCGTTTGTGATTGTGAAGGTCGGGTTGACCTGGACCTGAGTGCTGAACGCGCTGGCGGCCGCTGCGATGTTGGTCAGTGAGGGGGCGAGGAAAACTCCGGCTTGGTTCTGGATAGCCGCAGCCTGCAGCTTGTTGTTGAAGGCGTAGTAGGAGTCGGCGTAGCCGATCGTGTAGGGGTTGTTCAGGACGTCCGCCGCGACGCCGGCGCTTCCATGGCCTCCAAGCTCGAAGGACGGCCAGCTGACTGAAGTCCCGTAGCACGGACATCCGGTCGTGAACGAAGCGTTCCAGTCAGTGCTGACCTTCTCGAAGTAGTTGGTCAGGGCATAGGTGGTCCCGCTCCCGTCGACCCTGTGGACCGGCACGATGGTGTTGCCCGGCAACACGCAGGTCGTGGAACCTGCATGGCACCCGGGGTTCAGGGCCGCGATGGCGCTGTCGTTCCACCTCGTTATGGTACCCAGGTAGATCTTTGCGATGATGGGGCCCGTGAGGTTGAGGCTGACCGCCACGCCGGGAACGTTGTAGAAGATTGCGACACCTCCGAGGGTCTCTGGAATCTGGAGAAGTTGACCGTGGACCGTGGTGTTTAGCGCTGACTGGGACGCGGGTACAGGCGCATCGCTGCCGGCGAACTCGAAGGTTCCCTTCAGTATGCCTGTGATTCCTGCTCCGCTGCCGAGTGCCTGGTAGTTAGTGCTGACTGCGTTGTTGGTGTACTGTTCGAACGCTATGGCCCAGTCCTGCATGAGCGGGTTCACGAACGTCGAACCGCCCGCCTGTAGCGTTAGCGAATAGTAGGTTGTTGTTGCCGTGTTCGTGACCGTCTGGGTCACCGTGTTGTTCTTTCCCGGACTGACCGCGATGTACGCGGCAGCCGCTACAACCACGACGATGATCACGACAGCCAGAGCGGCAGTAGTTGTGCTGATACCTTTCTTGTTCATGTTCATCTTCGGAAGAGGCTCAAGCGCAACGGAATATATTGCTCCCCGAATGACTCTCCATCTAGGTATTGTGCCCACAGTATAGTATATTGTGGTTTCGCCTAACTGTCAGATTATATAGTGGCACATGGGGGAGCGTCAAGCATGGACTTCCGCAAGGTCCAGAAGACCGGCGGCAACAGCTTCGTCGTTTCTCTGCCCAAGACCTGGGTGAAGGATGTGGAGCTGAAGCCCAAGGATACGGTGGTGATAATCACCCAGCCGGACTCGTCTCTTCTGATCATTCCCAAGAGAGAACTCCGAGAGGCAACGAAATCTGAAGCAACCATCGAAGTCACCCCCGGGTCGGACAAGGATGCGCTGCTCAGGCACTTCATCTCGTTCTACCTGGCAGGCTACGACATCATCAGGATTAACATGGGAAGGTCAGACTCCTCGCTGAGGGGTTCGATCAGGGAAGGGATACGGCGGAAACTGGTAGGCGTCGAGATCATCGAGGAATCGCAGGCCGGAATCCTGACCCAGTGCCTCTCCGGGTATATCGACCTCCCATTGAAGAAGGCCCTTGAGAGGATGGCAATCATAGCGGCAGGCATGATCACAGACGCGGCGGCAGCACTCGATGACGACACTGAGGGGATAGCACAAGAGGTGATCGAGCGCGACGACGAGGTAGACAGGTTCTACCATTTCATCCTGAGGCAGTTGAACATCGCGGTAAGGGACCGTTCAGTGATTCAGGAGATTGGTCTCAGCTCCGCCAGGGACTGTCTCGGCTACAGACTCGTGGCTAAGAGCACGGAGAGGGTAGCAGACCACGCAGTGTCGATTGCGGCCCAGGCTGAAGCACTGAAATCGGTCCCTGAAGGCGCCGTGAAGAAGGTCCAGGAGATGACCGCGCTCTCACGGAAAATCTTCGAGAGCTCCATAACCGCCCTGTTGAGGCTGGACGCCAAGATGGCGGAAGAGGCGATATCGAAGATGAAGGAGGTCGCAAGACTTGAGGAGAAGCTGAGCGCGGAGATCCTGGTGCCCAGGATGAGCGGGGCGCAGGTCGCCTCGGTCAAGCTGATACTCGAGAGCGTCCGGAGGGTGGCTGAGTACGGCGCGGACATTTCTGAAGCGGCCCTGGACCTAGCTGTCAGCGAGCCCTAGAATCAATAATACAGAAGGCGGGGAGTAGAGGTTCCCTATCTCTCAGGGAGCTCGCACATCTGCTCCATCTCACGGAGAAGGACTCTCTCGCCCTCGTCGGTGAGGCGCAGCGTCTTCCTGACACCCCTCCCATCGAGTTCAGAAACCACGCCCACTAGGCGGTTCCTGCGAAGCCGGTCGAGCAGCTGCCCGAATTCGGAAGGATTCATACCGAAAGAGGCACGCAGCTCCTCGTTCGTAAGGGACTTCCGCGCCAGGGCAAGCAAAACAGCGAAGCTCTGGCCCGAAGCCCTGCTGCCGTGGCCAAAGCTCTTGGCCCCGATTTCTTGGATTTCTTGCATCATCGGAGTGAAGTTGAAGACGGGTGGCTAAATGGGTTGTCGAATGAGACTATATGCCCACCGAGAAGTATAGAGAGCCACAATGCTGTGTATGCGCTCGTGCGCAGGTGGCGCTCCGGTCCCGTCACATCTAGGTCACCAACATCCTGCTCGACCTCAGTGTCCTGAGAGGACATAGGCGCCCAGGCGGTTCTCAAGTCTGGGAATCATCCCTGCGAGTTAAATCGGTTGCTACAAGTGAAGCAATGGTGGAACGATGCAGGAAGCGAGCATGCAGAAGTCAGGAATTGTAGTCTTCGACACGAAGTTCGGGAATACTGAGAAGATAGCGAAGTCCATCGCGGCAGGGCTGGAACGAGCCGGGGTCGCGGTGGAATACATCGGCACGAGCGAGGCGCACTCGGAGGCGCTGAAAGACTATGATCTGATTGTTGTCGGAGCGCCGACCCAGGCTTTCACCGCATCGAAGCCCATGAAGGAGTTCATCGACCGCCTGGAAAGTGTGGGTGGGCTGACAGGGAAGAGCTTCTACGCGTTCGATACCAAGTTGCCGAGCAGGTTCTCAGGGAGCGCCGCGAAGTATATCGAGTCTAAGTTGGAGCACATGGGGCTCCGACCAGCTGGACAAAGGTCATCTGCCGTAGGGCGGGGAAGCGTCTTCAAGCTGGACGACGGGGAAGAGAAGAGGTTCGAGTTGATTGGGTTCGAGTTGGGTACGAACTTGACGAAGTCAAGCTAGGCGCGTCTGTGACCCAAGTTAGGATGCAGAAGCCCTAGGTTCCGAAGGAGACAGATGACGTTCGTCAAAGGGAGTGGGCTACTGCCCTAGCGTCGACGGCTTTCACCCCGTTTTCGGAGGCAATCAGGGGGCTGACCTCAATCTGACCGAGAGAAGGATTCTCCACAAGAATCCTCGAGAACCGAGAGACGACCCTGACGTATGGAGCGACTGTGGGGAGACGTGGACTAGTGCGGACTCAGTTTGACCCGTTTGAAGGGCGAAACGAGTTAGGTTGTTTCCTGGCTACAGCTTGACTGCCCCGACGAACGAGAAGTTGGAGAGGTTGCTCACCATCACCATTCGGTTGGAGATGGTGTAGGCATAGCCGCCGATGATCACTATCCTGTTGACGTAGAAGTCTTGGTTCTGGTCGATTGGGGAGCCCTCCGGAACCTGTGTCACGCTGCCGATTAGCTTGATCCCTGTTTGAGATACATTGAAGAAGAAGGCACCCTGATAGACGGGGTTTCCGTAGGACGGGAATATCGCCCCGCCGGAAGTCCTGTTGTCGGTCTTCGCTACGAGAATCGGGAACGCCACGATGCCGTCCTGTGCATCGTATACGAATGAATGGTGGTCTGACGAGACGGGGGTGTCGCTGCCTCTGTCGCCGATCGTCATGTTCGCGACGACCGTCGAACTCCCGTCTGGTAACACGTGGAAGATCGTAAGTTTGACTCCGAGGTAGATGACATATCCCTCTTCCTGTGGAGCCGGGATGGTTTGCTTCCCCACGCCCAGGAGGAGGCCGCTGCCGATCGGGTGGAGGTAGTCTGAGAAGCCAGTCAGTTCGAGCGAGCTGAGGATGATGGGATGAGTCGGGTCGCTGAAAGAAATCGCGAAGAACGGGTCAATCCTCTCGTAGGTGACGACATACCCCGTGTCCCCGAGAAACCTGACTGAGTAGATTCGCTCCGTGGGTGCCATGTTCTCGACTGCCCCGACGACCTTCATGCTTTGGTCGAGCACGTAGACGTTGTTCACCTGGACCGAAGACTGGTTTGCGAGTTGTCTGTAGCTGGTCGTGGCCACTCTAAGGTATCCATTGTACTCGTCGATAGAGAACTGGTTCAGGACCGTGCCCGGTATCATCCCTTCAGCCTGGACCTGGGTCTGCCCGGACCCAGTCATAGCGACACGGAAGATGGTCGTGTTGCCGCCGAACCCTCTCCAGAAGAGGGGTGCGCCAAAGGTCGTCCCCGTCGCCGGTCGCATCACGCCCATCATGGGATAGGCGTAGAAGTCAGGGAAGGCCAGGTAGATGTTGGAGTTCGATGCGTAGACCGTCGAGCCCCATCCCGTCATCACCGCTTCCTGGGTATGCGCGCCGTCAGCGACGCTCAGGCTCAGGATAATCGTGTACTGACCGAATGATGATGTGGAGCTCGGACTGTAGAATACATCGGCAGGGTCTATCTTCGTCGTTTTGTTCCCGTCGGTGACGCTCGGCGCGACGAAACTGGAGTTGCCTCCCGAAACGTAGACGTAGGTGGGCTGCTGGACGACCGCATAGACGAACCCACTAGCCAAGCGGGAGTCCACATACGTCCCGTTGAGGGAGACGGTCTTCAACAGAACAGGGGCAGAAGCGTTCGCGTCGTCATAGAGCATGAAGTTGACCACTGGTGAATACCACACGTAATTGCTGTTCACACTCCGCTGATTGGTCTCGAGAACCACCAGACGGCCTTGCGCAATGAAGAGCCCCAGAACGGTACCGTCGAACTTGAGCTTGGCGACGAGCGCCGTTGCGTTGAGAGGGCCCGCACGAATCACTGACACTGTCGTACCGGAGGCCACGTAAAGGTAGCTCCCGTCGGTCTTGACCAAGTCCGCCTCGTCCACGCCCTCGACTTGGATGTTCGTAGTCGTGTAGCTCGTGGAGGCGGAAGGAGAAGAGAGCGACGCTGCGGCCGTTCTGTATTCGGGCATGTATGTGACGATGTTCTTCTGGTAACCGCCTTGGTTCTGGGAAGCGAAGGACTTCATCTGATCGTACGACTCGAAACTCAGCAGACTCCCGCTAAGTCCGACCTGGCGCTGAGGATACGGTGCAATGGCGGCAAAGGCCGCCAGGACCAGCACAGTCAGCGTCAGCACACTGAGAAACGCCTTGTTGCGTCGCTGCATAGATACTGGCATGGCAGCGGTCTCTAGATATTGCTATTTGCCAGAACCGACCGTCCAGAAAGTAGAACAGCCCCTATCCGGTGGGTGCGCGCGCTAGGGCGTACTCCCCGTCAGTCTCTTCGAGACGCGGAGTACAGGAAGAGCCCCGCTGGAACGAGCACCCAGAAGACCCCAGCCAGCGCGATAGAGTACGGGGTGAGACCGTAAGTGGCCGGGCTTATTGGGGTCTGAGTCCCGAATGACGATGAAATCGATAGTCCATTGAGAAAGTCTCCCACGAGGACGTAGAACTGGGCGGGGTTGAAGAAGGCGGACTGGATGGTCAGCCCGAGGTAGTTTCCAGAGCCGATCTGCACGCCCAAGGCTAGCGCAGCGATAAGAATCAGTAGCCCCCAGAAGAAGTCGAGGAGAATCCAGAGTCCGACTCCGAGCCCAACGATGCTCCCTGAGGATTTCAACACGTGCGAGAGGAGCATTATGATCCCGATGAAAGCGGCGGCTTCGACTATGAGCGAGACCACGGTGTAAGCTGCGAACGCAGGGGAGAGGATAGAACCGAGCATGGCCTTCGAGATGACCTCCATCACAGCCATGGTGACGACCAGCGCGACAGAGATTGACAGCAGGATGGAGACGTACCTGGAGAGGGCGAGCCCGCGGCGGGTGACCGGCCTCGTCAGCACCGATTCCAGCACGCCCGTCGCCTTGTCCTTGCCGTAGGAGCCGTAGGCGACAAGGACTGCCATCAAAGGCACTACAAGGGAGAGAATCGAGGCTGTGAAGGAGGTGAATATCTGGTTCGGTGTTACACTGACCGGGAGCCCCCCTGACAAACTACCCGTGTAGCTCGAATACAGAGCGTTCGTCCCGTTCGGCCCAAAAGCGCCGATTGTCACCAGCGCAGTGTTGGTGGGAACGGGCGGAAGGTGAAAGGTCGTGGCGAAACCCGTTGGGGTTCCGAGAAGAGCCATTTGGGTTTCATTTGGCGCCGTCACGACAGGACCAAGGCTTCTGCTGAAGTTGTAGTAGACGCTGTACATGGTCGGGAGGGAACCGTTGGCCCCCTCGTAGACGAACAGAACGTCAGTGCGGGAGGAGTTGGCCGGATCGACCACCATGTTGATCGGATAACCATTGAAAGCGAAGACTTCCCCTATCTGGAGCTGGAGCGACGTCCCTTGAACCCCTGACCCGCTGGTGCTCAGCACGTAAGCGACCTGCTGCCCGCCGGGGTTTCCGGCGATTGTCCAGGAAGAATAGCCGGACGAATTGGTCGTGACGCGGCTGCTGTGGGTCCCCTCCTGGTCGGTTATCGTCAGGTTGACCACCGCTCCTGAGACCGGCTGCCCGTAAGTGTTGTAGGAATAGGCGAGGAGGTGGTAGCCGGGACTCCTGTAGTACCCAAGGACGACTGTGGAGCCGCTCGAGAAGGTGGTCGGGCTGGTGGCGAGATTGATTATGGGGATGATGCCGAGGCTGAGGGCCACGATGACCGCCATCGAGATGACGACCGACTTGCTCCTGATGGTGCGTTTGAAGTCGTAGAGGATGGGGCTGGCCAAGTTTCAGTTCGCCTCCCCGATGAGCTTGAGGAAGTACTCCTCGAGACCCTCCTTTTGCTGGGAGATCTCCGATACCTGGTACCCCATCTGTAGGAGGTCAGAATTGATGCGCGCCGTATCTGCGCCCTTCGAGACGAGGAAGGCTGCGTTTCCTTCGACCCTCAAGTCCCCGAGCCCCTTCAGGTAGGCGAGCGCACGGTCGTCGAGGTTGGTCACGACAATCTTCATGGAGGTTCCGCCTGCCTCGGCAAGCTCGCTTCGGGCTATCGATCTGATGACCCTGCCCTTGTGGATGAAGACGATTCGGTCGGCTATGCTCTCAACTTCAACCAAGATGTGAGAGGAGAGGAGGACCGCCTTCCCGCGTTCCTTGAGTTCGAGCATCAGTCGGCGGAAGTAGTGGATGCCTTCTGGGTCGAGCCCGTTGAGGACCTCGTCGAAGAGGAAGTTCTGAGGGTCCCCCAGCATCGATGCGGCCAGTGAGAACCTTTTCTTCATGCCCTGGGAGTAGGCGCTAATCTTCTTCGTCTCTGAGCCTTCGAGGCCCACGGACTTCAGCAGCGTCGATGATCGAGAAACCGCTTCTCCCTCTGAGATTCCGTAGAAGCCTGCGAAGTACTTCATCAGAGAGATGGCCCTGCCGTTGGGGTCGAAGTTGGGAGTCTCGGGGACCCAGCCGATGCGCTTCGAGGCCTCCATCTTCTGGGCCACGAGGTCGTAGCCGTCGACTGACGCGCTCCCGGAAGTTGGGAGGGAGACGCCGGCAGCAACTCTGATTGTGGTGGTCTTGCCCGCGCCGTTCAGACCGACGAAGCCCACTATCTCGCTGTTTTGGACCTCTAGGGAGACAGAATCGATCGCAGGACCTTGTTTCTTCGAGAAGACCTTCGTCAGGTTGTCTATCTTGATCATGATCGGCGCAGGATAATCCTCCTTCCCGGGGTTTCTCGTATAAGAATCATTCACAGCAAAGGAGCACGATCTACGGTACTGACCATCGGAAGGCCGCCCCTGCATATGTGATGATTGGGTCGCCAAACTCGGATGATCGCGGAAGCGTGATAGACGCGTGGCAAACAAGGAGCATTGCACCGTCTAGTCGAATGCCCCACTGGGGGAGGCCCAGCTGCTTCAGGGTGTTGACTCGAGGCTCAGGATTCTGTCGCTGTAAGCGTCGGGACACGCAATACTAGCCCTATTCTCAAGGCGCAAGTAACATGATACTTCCTGTGATGACCATTAGTGCTGTGTTTGGCGATGTAGGGGTAGTTGCTTATCATCCTCCGGCAAGTATCACATGACGCTGGTAGGCGTGCTCACGAGGCCCTAATCCATTGGGAGGGGTGGAAGTTGCACGTGACGAATAAAACACAAGATGTTGACACTTTTCAAACTGAAGCAATCTGAGTCGAGCTCATCTGGAACCTTCTCTCGGCTCCAGACCTGTGCGAAGCCCTGACAACATCTGAAAGGAAGGAACGAACTGGGTGCGTCCATATCACTGATTCGTCGCAGGTAAGTGTGCCTCGCCGTCACCATCAACCCAAACGGAGCATTCCTTACGGACACATTCTACTGACGAGTGTTATCTCAGGCTCCCTACCGCCTTTTCGACGGCAGCCTGGATTTCGCCGGACCTCACAACTTCTGACAGCGTGGTAATGTCTGGGTACAAAGGCCTATCCTCTTCGAGATGGCTCACGTATTTCCTTACGACGTTATGTGCTGCTTGAGTTCCTTTGCCCGGTTTCAAGGGCTTTCTGAAGTCTAGGGCTTGAGCGGCAGCCATCAGCTCCACGGCGATTATCGCGCTGGAGTTCTTCACAATCTGCTTTGTCTTGATGGCAGTTGTCATCGCCATACTCACGAAGTCTTCCTGATCAGCAGCAGTGGGTATCGAGCCTGTCGCGGCAGGCGTCGACAGAACTCTGTTTTCACACACAAGGGACGCTGCCGTGTACTGGGCGAGCATCATACCTGAGAACATCCCTGCTCCTTTCGTCAGGAAAGCTGGAAGGCCCATGTTCAGGTTGGGATTCACGAGCCTGTTCATCCTCCTCTCAGAAAGCGCGCCGACCGTTGTAAGTGCGATCCCGACGAATTCAAGGGCAAAGGCCAGCGGGGTGCCCTGGAAATTCGCGCCTGTGAGGCAGGTTCCTCCATTGTCTGGGAAGAAAAGCGGGTTATCGCCGACGCCGTTGACCTCTGTTTCGAACATTCTTCTAGCGAATTTCAGTGTGTCCTTCGCCGCGCCGACGACTTGAGGAGTGCTCCTCAGACTGTAGGATTCCTGGACCTTCTGCGGTTTCTGCGCCAGCAACTCGCTCCCCTCTACTATCTTCCTTATGTTCTCGGCGCACTGGATGGCACCTTCATAGCCTCTCACCTTGTGAACTCTTTCGTCAAATGCAAGCATGTTCGGCAGGAGAGCTTCCAGCGTCATCGCAGCGGCAATCTCGGAGGCCTTCAACAGAATGTCCGCGTCGTAGACCTGCAGACATCCCATTCCTGCCACCAGATTTGAGCCGTTTATCACGGCGAGTCCGTCCCTCGCTTCCAAGACGACTGTCTTGATTCCCGCCTTGTCCATTGCCTCCTTTCCTTTCATTCTATCGCCGTGGTAGAATGCCTCCCCCTCTCCCATTAGCACAAGCGCCCCTTGCCCCAAAGGGGACAAATCCCCACTTGCTCCCACCGAGCCCTTCTGGCACATCACTGGAGTAACGCCTTTGTTCAGCATTTCGACCAAGGTCTCAACCATGACGGGTCTCAGTCCGGAGTAACCTTTCGACAACACGTTTGTCCTTGTCAGCCAAGCGGCTCTTGCATCATCGACAGCGACAGGGTCGCCCCAGCCGGCTGCATGGCTGTAAACGATGTATTTCTGGAATTCTTTGACCTGCTCAGGAGTCAGGATCACGTTTGACAGCTCACCTATGCCAGTTGAAACCCCGTAGATTCTTTCTTTCTTGGCAATGAGCTTCTCAACAATCGCCCTAGACGCCTTGATTCTGGCAATCGCTTCTTTGGACAACTCGACCCTCGCGTCGTTTCTCGCGACTCCAACGACATCTTCGATTGTCAAGTTGCTGCCATCAATTGTCAGCACTGATTTGTTCGCCTCCAATGACCTATCAAACCAATTCGGTTGAGCCCGCCATCATAAATCCTTCGATTCCTCCTCTCTCTCCTCATATCGTGGTCGCATCTTCGGGGCAAAGGTCTCTTGCAGGTCAATGCCAGTGGTTGTGGGCTTGTTGGGGGGAGAATAGCTTGTGACAGGAGTGGTGGGAATTCTTCCGGCTCGTTACTCTTTGAAATTGATTCGGAAATGGCACTCCACTGCTCCAGACAAGGCCGACTTTAACAGGACAACGGAGACCGGTTGCCCGAGCGTCTCTTCCCACATCTGCTGGACAAGCGCGCGGGAACACAGGCAATAAGTGCGAGACATTGTTTTGTCTGCGGGCAGGCCATTTACGAGGGCGCAATAGCAGCGCATCGGGTGGGTATACTCGCTAGGACAATACGCTTGCACGACGGCGCCTTCCTCGCGCCACAACCTGGTTCCCTTCATTGGGGATTTTGCTTCCGCATTGAGGAAATCATCCAGAGAAGGATGTCTTGCACGCCGCTTCCGGAACATCTCTAAGGCCTGGTGGTTGACTCTTGCGCAGTTTCCCCCACACGCGGCCATAATGCTCTCCCTTTGGCGCTCGGGCACTGTTGTATCGAGGCGTTCCATCGCACCTTGGACCCATTCCGCCAATTTGATTTTGTCAGTATTCACGTTGAGATCACTCACGCCTTCCATCACAGCATCGGCCGAGGTGCCCGCCGCGACGGCCCTGACATTCGCTTCGAATTCCTTAATCATGGCAATCTGCTTCTTTGGCATTCTCTCGACAAGAATGTGGGATGCTAGGTCGTCTTAAGGACTAGAGACGGTTCTCAGGTTTGGAAGTGAATGTCAATCGACCCTACGAACCTATACAGGGTTGGACGGTGGCCGAAAGTCCCTGACAATTGCTTGGCAAGTTGACCCAAGGATTCTTTCAGCGCAACAAGTGAATCCTAACGTGGGCCGGAAGGGATTCGAAGCGTTTTTGGTGCTGGAAGACGTATCAAAACTCAAGAGTTCGTGCCTCTAAGGGTTCGAATCCCCGGCCGGGATTAGCACCAGCGGGTCAAAAGCCCGACATGATTTAGGGGGCGAGGGGGTGTAGCCTTCGTTCATCGGGGTGGAAGCGCGCGCGCTTTGTTCATGGGCCGGAAGGGGTACAGACCCACTATAGGTTCGAATCTTTGGCTGCAATCATGATTTGATTCGAGTCGGAGCGGGGATCATCACTTGGCCGTTGACTGCTCTGTCACTCGCATGTCGGCCCTTTTTCTTATTACTTCCCGCGAGAATGTCACCAGCGACCCTGTGACTATGAGGGCAACCGCCGCAGCGTAGAAGCAGTACTGAAACGCGGCTCTGGTCGGGAGCACAAGTACATGATTGCCGACGGCGTAGCTGGCAACAAAGGTCGAAAGAAGCGCTCCGGCTAGAGGTGCTCCGAGGCTTTGGCCGATGTTTCGGAATGCTGTATTCAGGGAGGTTCCGAGGCCCATCTTGTCCATCTCGATGGAGAGTACCAGGAGATTCTGGATTGAAACCGACATCACCCCCATGCCCACCGCACACACCACGAGATATGCTCCTATCTCTTCAGGGCTCGAATAGGTCGAGAGCACAAGAAATCCCACCGCGCCCACTACAGAGCCAAGATAGAGGAACGGTTTCACGCCGTACTTTGGAATCACCACGCCCACAGCGTAAGCAACGGGCAATGTGACGAGGATAAGTGGCAGCATATAGAGTCCCGTTTCGGTGACGCCGGTTCCAAACCCGCTGGGGGCGGGCAACTGCATAGCGTACACGACGGCTTGGAATGCAATACCGTTCGAGAGGCCATAGGTCGTGCCAAGGATGTTAGAGACCATCATGTTTCTTTCGCGGAGCAGCTTCAGGTCGAGGACAGGTTCGGCGAGTCTTCTCTCATAGAGGGCGAGCGGGATTATCACCGCCGGACCGCCGATCACGAGTCCGAGGACGGGAACCGATGTCCAGCCCCAGCTGGAGCCCTCCGACAGACCCAGCACAATGGAGGTTAGTGAAGCCCCCAGCCACGCGGCGCCCAGATAGTCGAGCTTGACGCCAGGCTTCCTGCTAGTGGATTCCTCGACGACAAAGAAGACGAGCACTGTCAGGACGAAGATGAATGGCATAGCAATGTAATAATTACCCTGCCAGCCGAAGCTATTCGTAATCACTGCACCCGCCAGAAGACCCAACGCTCCACCTGCGACCTGGACAGCGCTTATCAGGCCCTGGGCTCGTGGGATCATATCGCGGGGGAACTGCTCCCTGGCCAAGCTGAAGCACAGTGGGAATACCCCGAGCCCGATTCCCTGCACGAGCCTCGAAATGAGAACTAGGTTGAAATCCGGCGCGAGAGATGTGGTCGTAGCCGCAGCCAGGTAGGCTACCAAGAGGTACATCATGACCCGCTTCTTTCCGTAAATATCTCCGAGCTTGCCGAAGATAGGGGTTACCGCGACCCCGAACACGGTGTAGAGTGAGATTACTAGACTTGCCTGGGCGATGCTGACCCCGTACTCCGCTACTATGCTCGGCAGCGCTGGAGTGAGCATGATGTTGACGTAGACGATGAAAGCA
Source organism: Nitrososphaerales archaeon (assembly GCA_050012055.1). Lineage (GTDB taxonomy): Archaea > Thermoproteota > Nitrososphaeria > Nitrososphaerales > Gagatemarchaeaceae > UBA183. The sequence goes on along the minus strand of JBEKHX010000002.1, from coordinate 8,506 downwards.
GCAACCAGCGCCAGCAGCGCCAGCGCTCTGTACGCATATGCGCGGTCGAAGGTTTGTTCGCCTTCTCTGGCCACATTCGCGGACCCACCAGGATGATTTGGCTGTGTTCTGACCAAGATCTTCTCACTTACCGCTTCGCCAGTGCCCGATGACCCCCGCCATCGCGGTCACAGACGACAGTGCCAGCACCGTCCCCACGGCCGCCTTGACCAAGATGTCCAGAACGAAGGTTGGTAGGATGACATGGAGGCAACCGAGCATCAGATCACTCTCAGTGACTCATGCAGTCGGAAGCCGGATAAGGTTTATACCCCACATGTGGGGTAGTCCAGTTTGGGCGCCTTGCGAGAGTTAACGCTCGAGATTCCGCTTCTAGAGGTTCCTCTTTCGGAGCGAGGAGGCGCGGGTCTCCTTGCAGATATCCTTACTCGCTCGGAGTCGACGCATTTCTTGAAGATAAGAAGCGAGGGGTTCCTGATGATATGCCGGGTGCCGTCGAAAGAGCTACCACTGCTCAGGAGCTCCATCTCGGGAAAAGGGCCCCGGGGCGTCCATGTCAAAGCCCTAGGCGAGGAGAGGTCGGGCGTCCAGATACTGCAGGTCTCCGGGACGTGGCAGGGTCTCGTCGGCTCCGAGGGTCACGGAGGCAGCCGGGTGGTCGACCTTCTCAAGTCGGTCGAAAGGGAGCCGATCTATAGGACACGGAATCCGAGGTTCGATGGCCGAATGCTCCGGGTCTCCATCGTCGCGGAGAAGGAGACCATCACGGGGCTGCTGGAAGGAATGAAACGCGCGGGCGTTCCCTTCAGAGTGACCAGCGTGGGGCGCCCGAGGGTTCGAGAGGAGTCGGCCATGGACAGGCTGACCGTTAGGCAGGCGGACGTCCTGAGGTTGGCGCACACGATGGGATACTATGATGTGCCGAAGGAGGCGAGGGTCGAGGACATTGCGAGTCTGTTGGGGATGGACAAAGGAACTGTGGGGGAGCATCTCCGGAGGGCGGAGAAACACGTGTTCGACCAGCTTTTGAGCTGAAGAGCGTAAGCCTCTTGGATATCTAGTCTCATGACCCATTGCCGTTTATCTTGTCTGCGGCAGTCACGATGTGCGTGCCACTCGGACCTGTGTATGTGCCACGCACGTCTCCGGCGTGCATAGGACATCCTCGTAGAATCGCTTGATTCCAACCTATTTAGAGCAGAATAGCTTGAATTGAGCTACTTTTCATGGGCCGGAAGGGATTCGAACCCTTGGCCTCCCGATTATCAGTCGGGTGCTCTAGCCAAGCTGAGCTACCAGCCCACCCTCGTTGGACGCCTTCAGATAGGCTATAATTCCTTTCCAAACGGGAAGAGAATAAGAAGCAACCAGGGACTGGCCTGCTAAGTGGGCCGGTAGTTCAGCGGTACGAACGCCCGCCTTGCACGCGGGAGAACCTTAGAGGTCCCAAGGTCGGGGGTTCAATTCCCCCCCGGTCCACTTTCAAGACTCTTTCCACAGTGTGAATCTTGCACCGAGTATTATCAGCACCACAGCGAAGACGGCGACGACGACGAGGTCGGCGAAGGCGGCGGAGAAGTCGGCGGGGACCATCGAGTTCCTTAGACCGTCCGCGAAGTAAGTCAGAGGGAGGGCTTTAGCGACTGTTTGCAGGTATGACGGCATGGAGCTGATGGGCCAGAATATGCCGGAGAGCAGCATCATTGGGAAGGCGATAACGTTGCCGAGCCCCGACGCCACTTCAGGGTCCTTGACGAGGCCTGCCACCGACATACCCACACCGGAGAAGAGAATGGTATCTAGGAGCAACGCGACCACGGAATACGCGTTGATCAAGGCGCTGGCGTTGTAGAAGGCGACGCCCAAGGTTAGCATCACCGCCGCGAGCGCAAAGGCGAGGACAATCTGGCTCAAGACGTTCCCGAGGAGCCATTCCAGCTTGGTCAGGGGGGTAGCGGACAAGCGCCTGAGGGTCCCGTTTCTTCTCAGCTCGGAACCGACGTTGGTGAGGCCAATCACCCCGTTCGTCATTATGAAGGCGGCAATCAGGCCTGGGAGGTAGTAGCTCCCGGCGTCAGGGTTGCCGTAGATGCTCCCGAGGACGAGGAGGAGTATCACAGGAAAGAGGAAGCTGAAGAACGGCCCACTCCCGCTCCTGAGCCAGTTTCGAGTGACGGCATTGGAGACGACGAGTATCTTCAGCTTGCTTCACCAGTGTCGGACATCTTGACGCCAGCGAGTTTCAGGAAGACATCCTCTATCGTGGGAGAACGGAGCGCGATCTCTGCCTCGAGGCCTCTGTCCACCAAGGCGGCGAGCGCCACTTCCAAGTCCCTGAGCCTGTCGAAGGGTAGGACCACGTCGGAGCCGTCCATTGAAACGGCATCGAAGAAGCGTCTCAGAGTTCCGAAGACCGCGTCGCCGCCGTTCCTAAAGATAACCCCCCTGCCACCACCGAACTTGCCAAGGAGTCCAGCTGGAGTGTCAAGTGCAAGGATCTTGCCTCTGTAGAGAATCCCTATCCTGTCGGCGAGCTGTTCCGCCTCCTCCATATAATGTGTCGTCAAGATTGTCGTCTTGCCTTTTGCGCGCAGGTCCTTAATCACCTTCCAAGTGGCTCTCCTGATTTCGAAGCCTAGGCCTGTTGTAGGTTCGTCGAGAAGAATAAGTTCCGGGTCGTTGACCAAGGCGACTGCGATTCCCACCTTCTGCTTCAGCTCTCTGGATAGGTTGGCGAACCGGACCTTCGCCTTGTCTCGTATCTCGAGAAGGTCGAGCAGACTCATCGCATCGACGGACGAATCATACAACCCGGCGAAGAATTCCAGGTTCTCTGCGACGGTCAGCCTTCCCAGGGTGCTGAATTCCTGGGGGAGCACGCCAATCTTCTTCTTGATTTCATTTACCCCGTGGGACGCCGCGACCGAGTGCCCCAGGACCTTCAGGGAGCCGGCAGTTGGCTGCCTGATGCACTCCAACATCTCGATTGTCGTCGTCTTCCCTGCGCCGTTCGGACCAAGAAGAGCGAAGATCTCCCCCTTTTGCACCTCGAAGGAGACGCCGTCGACTGCCGCAACCTCGCCGTACCGCTTCACGAGACCCTCTACCGAAACGACGGGTTCGGCCATTCGTTTCCGAGCCGCAAGCCAATTGATATATTAGCGTAGTCTTCTGCCCTAGAGGATGACCCAGCAGGAGCCGAGCGTTGCTGACATCATGGTGAAGGCTGTATTGGCCGTCGACCTCAACACGAACGTGAAGGACTGCTCAAAAGCGATGGCCAAGAGGGGGGTGAGCTGCTCCGTCATAACGCAGGCCCACAGGGCAATAGGAATCGTCACTGAGAGGGACCTGGTCTCGAAGGTGCTGGCTGATGCGGTCGACCCGACCAAGGTCTTTGTGAAGGACATCATGTCGACTCCGTTGATCACCGTTTCTCCGAACGCCTCGCTGACGGACGCGGCAGCCCAGATGGCGGAATACAGTGTGAGGAGGCTTGTCGTCGTCGACCAGGGAGGGTCCATGGTAGGCATCATCACGGCAGGAGACATCGCAAAGTCTCTCGCGGAGAAGCACGGCTACAGGGAGGCCACCTTCAACGCGCTGGCCAGATACAAGGAAGGAACTGAAGGCGGACCTTACCAGTAGGTCAGTCGACTCGGAGTTTGACGCCGGTTCCGTCCGGTGATTTCAGCGGAATCGTAACCTCGAGGATACCGTTGTTGTAGTTTGATTTCGCGCCCTTCGGATCGACGACTCCCGGGAGTTCAAGTTCCTTGTAGTATCTCCTGTCCTCCCTGTCGACCGATATCACGAGCGACCTCTCGTTGACGGTGACATTGACGTCTGCCTTGTTGACTCCGGGCATCTCTGCTATCACCCTCACCTCCTTGTCGGAGCTCACGACGTCGACAAGGGGTTCGCGCTTGTCCTGTATCTCATTCCAGGGGGTTCCTTCACCTTTCCTGACGTTGCCGAACTCCCTCACCACTGGCTTTCCGTCGGGTCCGATGGTGACCGAGTAACCGTAGACTATCGGCCCTATCTCCTTCTTCATGCTACCGTCCGGAGACCTCGTCTCTCTGACCAGATTCTTAGGAAGCTCCTTCTCCAACTCTTTGAACTGCTCCGAGAAGGCCTTCTCCATTTCCCTCATCATCTCGTCGATGTCAGGAAAGGCCCATGGACCAAACGGGTATCCCCTGCGTCTTCTTGCGGGCCACTCGTCGTCGTCGCCGTTGTCTTCCAATTGAATTCTGTAGAATCTTGGTGCCTGCATGGATTTTATCCTTTCGGTCGAATCTTGGTTCTGGTAAGTTCGCTGGACATCAGGCTCCCTCGGCCTCCTTCTTGCGCGCGCGCTAAAATCCGCGCTGGCAAACTGCGTGGCTAGCCAACTTACCAGAACCCGAATCTTGAAGGAAAACTATTTACGACGGTCGGGAGGGGCGAGTTTTCCCGAAGCGAAATGACCGCTGCAATCTATCTCAAGATAACACTGCTATTTGCGGTGATGACCGGCCTCCTGATGGCCATCGGCTTTGCAGTGGGGCTCTATTTGGGCGACCCCCTGGCTTTCATGCTGATTGCCCTCGTGTTTGCCGCTCTCTTCAACTTCGTCTCGTATTACTTCAGCGACTCGCTCGTCATCAGGATGAGCAGGGCCAAGATCATCCAAGAGAGCGACAACCCGACGCTCTTCAGGGTCGTGAGGAATGTTGCCCAGAAAGCGGGTATCCCGATGCCGAAGGTGGGCATAGTAGATTCTCCCCAGCCGAACGCCTTTGCGACCGGCAGGGGACCAAGCAAGGCAGTCGTTTGTGCCACCTCGTCAATCATGCAGACTCTGACCCCGGACGAACTCGAAGTGGTGATAGGCCATGAGATCGGGCACGTCGTCCACCGCGACGTCCTGATGTCGAGCGTAGCCGCGACGATGGCGGGAGCAATATCTTACATCGGAACCATCGCCCTTTGGTCTGTCATGCTCGGAGGCGGGAACAGCAAGAACCGGAACTCGCCCATCGTTCTCCTAGTTGCAGCGATTCTGGTGCCACTCGGGGCAACGTTCGTCCAGCTTGGGATAAGCAGGGACGATGAGTACAACGCAGACGAGTACGGGGCGAAGCTGACGAGGAATCCGGGAGGGCTGATTAATGCTTTGGAGAAGATCTCCAGCAGGGTCCAGACGAGGCCAATCGCGAATAGCTCCGCCAAGGCACCTTCTCCAGCAACGGCATCGCTGTGGATAGTGAACCCGTTCAGGGGCAGCTCGCTGCTCGAGCTCTTCTCGACGCACCCCTCACTGCCTCACAGAGTGGAGAGGCTCAAGAAGGTGGCGAGAAATATGAACCTGTACGTGCCTTAGCCGAAAGCCAGTTTCATCAGTGCCAACAAAGCCCCGAGCTCGAGCAATTCATCTCTGGAATCAGGCGCTTTGCTCCTCGCTTCCTTGGGTGCCTGCACGGTCGGGATCTGTTGCGATGCACTCGAAAAGATGCTTGTCGGGAAGAGCGGCGCGCTGAATGAGGGCTGAGAGGGCGGAGGTGGGGGCATCGAAGTGGGTGCAATAGTCTGTGGTGCGACGGGTCTGGAGACTGTTTCCATGAAGGGAGCGGGTTCGGGAGCCGTCTCCATGACGGGAGCTGGTTCGGGAGTCGGCTGTCCCGAACCTGTCGGAGCACCCTGGGGACGCGGCCTGGGTGTCGAAAGCAGAGCCGGGAATAGGAGGAAGAAGCCGAAGATAGCAATGAGGACCGAGCTTAGACCGATTCCCACCAGAATCAGGAGGATGGAGAAGACCAGCAGGCTTCGGTTCATCTCAATCTCTAAGAGCAGACATGCCTCGTCGTATTAAGGATTGACAATGGTGGGGTGTGTATCCTTGCGCCCCCACCCTCTCGATTTTGACCGTAGTCTTGCCCGTTTGTCCGCCCTGCCCCACCCGATTGACACAACTCGTTGATCGGTCGATTCGGCCGGTTGGTGAGGGTGCGGGTGGCCCTCGCGGCCTTGGCCGCGCGGCCGCTGTCCGCTGGCGGTGTGGAGGGGCGGGGCGGGACTTGAACCAGCAGTTTCGATGGTGCTGGAAGATTAGCGGTAGGGCGCGAGCGTGAACAGCGGCCGCTGCACCTGAAATTTCCACGTCACCTGAGAAGCCCAACGCTAGACAGAATCTCAGAAACTTGACTGGTCTCACTTGACGTTCACTACGTCACGCGGTAGGGTGGGCCGCCTCCACCCCAGCCACCTGAAGACGGCACGCCGAGGAGCGTCACTTTGAACGTCGCGGTAGGACTGTTGGTGCCATCGCTTGCAGCGATTGTGTAAGACCCAAGGACAGAAGACGGGACGGTAAATGCGCAGTCTGAGTTTATGTTGCCAGATGTGTCTGTGGTGCAGGTCGTGGGCATGCCAGCGGTCGAACCGTCGTATGTGATGGTCAGGCCGTGGGAAGCGACGAAGTTCCCTCCCGTGATGGCGACAGGGACCCCGGCAAGGCCCGAGGAGAGACTCAGCAGGATGAATGGAGGGCAGAGGCCGGGCGGGTAGGAACCGCCCTCATAGTCGCCCTCACATATGTTTCTCGCGTAGATGTTCGCTGTCCCCGAAGTACCTGCGCCCGAGGTCTTGTCGTAGTAGCCAAACAAGTTGCCGTTCGCCGTGTTCCCGCTGAGAATGTTGTGAGAGCCGTCAAGCTCGAAACCAACTCGTTCCTAATCCCACCGGACTTGACCCTACCCAGCCGGCTGAACCCATATGGGTGCGAGCGCGCGCGGCCCCTTAGGCAGTCAGGTTCTGGTAGACGGTAGGGTATTCGCTAATCAGAATCAGATTGAGTTTCAGCACGTTCACGTAGGGGCTCCCGAATATCCAGAGCGTTCCCTCAGCGTTCTCGTTGACAATCGAGAGGAGAGTAGCGGAAGGTATGCTTGACGCTGAACTTATCCTGTGCACCTGCGAGATGGCGTCTGCCAATGTAATATCAGGATCCACACCTGAGGCAGATTGGTTGGCGGCTCTGGCGTGAAATAGCTCCGGAGAATTGAAACCCTGAGCGATCAGACTGGAGCCCACGTTCCGCCCGTTGAGCTGGACGATCTCCCCGTTGGCCTGGTACGGAAGGATGACCTGGGAGATCCCCGTAATCAGCAGGGGGAAGAACAGGCCGCAGAGGATAAGCGACACCAGCGCCAGTCCGAATGCAGGTCTGTAGTTTGGTCTGGGATTCTCCAATTCAATCATCTATAGCGCCGATATCAGAATGTCGATCAGCTTGATCCCAACGAACGGGACGACGACTCCGCCTACCCCGTAGACCAGCAAGTTCCTCAGGAAGATCGACATGGTGCCAGCCGGCCTGAACGTGACCCCCCTCATGGCTATGGGAATCAGAAGCGGGATGATGATAGCGTTGAAAATGAGGGCAGAGATCACGGCACTGTCCAGACCGAGACCGAGGATGTTCAGGGCCCGCAGCTTCGGGATCGTCGTGGCGAAAAGGACAGGGACTATCGCGAAGTACTTCGCCACGTCGTTGGCGACGCTGAACGCTGTCACGGCGCCCCTGGTCATCAGGAGCTGCTTGCCCAGCATCACCACGTCTATCACTTTCGCCGGGTTCGACTCTAGGTCGACCATGTTCGCCGCCTCCTTCGCTGCCTCTGTCCCGGAGCTCATGGCCAGTCCCACATCTGCGACGGCCAGGGCGGGGGCATCGTTGGTCCCATCGCCGATCATCGCGACGATGCGCGACTCTGCCTGCTCCCTCTGGACGATTCCGAACTTCAACTCAGGTCTAGCCTGGGGGACATATTCTTCGATGCCCACCTCCGCCGCGATGCTCTTGGCCGTCAGCGGCTGGTCCCCGGTAATCATCACGGGCCGAATGTCCATGGCCTTGACGGCCTGAATCTTCTCCCGTATCCCTTCCTTGAGCACGTCCTTCAGACGGATGATTCCCAGGGCGTCTCCGCTCCTTGACACAACGATTGGAGTCTCGCCGGCCGCGGAGACCCTGTTGACGAGTTCGTCGAAGTTGGGAGGGACGGAAGAGAGCCCTTCTTTCACCGAATCGGGCGCTCCTTTGATTACCTCAATCTCCGGCTCTGATTGATTCCAGTCCTCGAAGGCCCCTGGCATCTTCCTCCTGAACCTTAGCCGCTCCCTTCCGACCTCCGAGCCCTTGGGAAGGTTGAGAACTACGCCCCTGTTGATCCTCACGCCACTGATCCGAGATACCGCCGAGAACTCGTACACGTGAGAGAGTGCAAGGGTGTTCAGTTCCTTCGGGATGAATCCGCTCTCGTAGGCGAGGTCTATGATGCTCCTCCCTTCGGGGGTGTCGTCGTACCATGACGAAAGGAATGACGCCTCGCCGACTTCCCTCTCGGTGTGCCCCTCGAACGGGATGAACTGCATCGCTCTCCTGTTCCCGACCGTAATCGTACCCGTCTTGTCGAGAAGGATGACGTCGACGTCCCCGGCAGTTTCGATGGCCCTTCCG
>JBEKHX010000001.1:0-273373 GCA_050012055.1 Nitrososphaerales archaeon | reverse complement strand
GCATGCCGATTCGCAAAGAAAGGGCAGACGCAGAATAGATGTGTTGTTCCTCATGCGTCTTGACCCCTTGGTCTGAGGCAGACAGGAACCAACAACGAAGATCCAGGCACCTGGCAATTGTCGTTCAACTCAAAGGGAAAAACGGGTTCTAATGCGTCTGTCGTGCATCCCCCTGATTAGTTGTTGGTGTTGCGTTAACTGTGCATCCTGCAGGCCTTCGATTACTTCCGCCGTGCCTTGATGCCCATTTGGGCAACCCCACGCGCTCCTTCCAACCTTGGTGGAATAGACGATTCCACATTCGGAACAGACTCTTAGCGACTCTTTGCTTACCACGCGGCAGTTGCGCCCGAGGCGTTATTTTTCTGTTCTTCAGACCTTCGAGGACAGATTCTTCGGTGTTGCTTGTCTGATTAACTCCATCCATTTGTTCCCATCCAGTTTGAGGCCAATCCCCGCCGCCTGTGCGGGGGTCTGTTCGTCTAAGGCCATGTGTGGCCTCACGAAGTTGTAAAACACGCGGTTCCCTTCAGGGATTGCCGTTCTCATGCTTTTCCATCCGCGCTGAACCTTCACCCGTTTCCTCACCGTTCCGTTGAGCCTCTCGATTCGGTTGTTGGTCGCGTGGGGCTTGTTGATTCCCACATTTGCGATATGCTCGGGGCTAATTCTGACGATTGCCACTTCGTGAACAGCGCGCGCATCATGCCCCGATTACTCGAAGAAACTCATTATGAGCCTGCCCCGGGGGATTGGGGCATGGGAAACGATGTTCAAATCTTGCTACGGGGGACTCCAGCCAGGTGGTGCATTGCCCCTGACTCCCGCACTTCGGGTTCGGGGCCGGATTCCATCTGTGCCAAGGGTCGGAGCACGCAAGACTAACCCTATTCTCAAGGCACAAGCGACATGATACTTCCTGTGATGACCATTAGTACTGTGTTTGGCAATGTAGGGGTAGTTGTTTATCATCTTCTGGCAAGCATCACATGACGTTGGTAGACGCGTCGAACGACCGCTGGTATGCCTGACAAGTGCCACCGATTGGCTCGGAAGCGACAGGCTGAGATAGGCCGCCATCTCGAATCTGTTTTCGTCGTGTCCTGACACAGCCAACTCCGAATACTGACCCGGCATAGCTCCAATGGTGCCTTTCGTACGACCTCGCGCGTCTTTGACCCGGAACGTTCCACTTATCCAGGACGTACACTTTACAGTACATCTGACACATGACGAACAACGCGTAAGTAGCCGGGCCAGACCCTTCCTATCAGAGGCCATCCTTTTGTCAAACGCTGGCATGGATAAACGCAAGACACGAATCAGGACACTCAGATTCTCCGAATCGTTGACGCGTTCTCTTCAGAAGGAAGCAGCTGATGATGGTACGACCGTCAATGCGCTAGCCAACACAATCCTCAATGACTATTTTGATTGGACAATAAAAGCAAGGGAATTTGGATTCATTTCGCTTCACAAGCCAATCTTCATGAGGCTAGTTGAAGAAGTAGGTGATGAAACACTCGCTCGAATAGGGCGAGAGGTTTTGGCCGCCTCGTGGAAAGAGATGGCGGAGTTCTTCCTTCAAGACTCCTCTCCGGACAAGATACTGGAGGTCCTAAGCATGAGGTCCAAAATGAACCCTGGTCATTTACGAACAAGAATAACAAAGGAAGAAGGCACCTACACAATTGTATGCCGCCATGACTTCGGTCCCAAGTTGACCATCATCCTCAAGAGCGCGCTCCAGGAACTCGTGAGGAAGTCATTTCTTGTCGAGCCGCGGATTAGCGCTGGGGAATCGGTCGTCACGGCTCGTTTCAAGGTCAATCCACGGAACTTGCCCACCTGAAAGGCGATCAAGCGGATCAGCGGCGAATGGCGAGCGGCGAACCGGGGATGAAGTGCCTGTTTTCGAACTTGTTCCTGAGCGCGTAATCTGCAGCATGAAACCGCTCGTAACCCTTTGACCTCATCATGGGAAGTTCAGCAAGCGGCTGATCTAGAACGGCAGTTCGCGGTTCAGTTCGGAGAGGTGCTTGATTGAGCCACTTGAAACTCAACTTGTCGATGTCGTCCACCCACACGTCTCGCTTGTCGAGATTCGCGTTCAAGTCTAGAAGCCGAGGCGCCTGCAGAAACCGGTTGATGCCGTCTACACGACCGGTCTGCAACGCTTCCGCGAATGAGACGACGTGTGTTCGTGGCAGTTTGACGCGCGAGTCTTTCCCCGTCAACAACCTCTTCACTATTCTCCAGAGTTTGGGCATGCGCGCGCGCTCTCGGATGGGAATCGCTCTCGCAGTGAGCATAGGCGCAGGCGGAGTGAAAGGCGGCAGAAACCACGGTCAAAATCGGGAGGGTGAGGACGCAAGGATACGCACCCCATTCAGGTAAGGACCACTGGGGTTTCTGAAGGGTAGTCCCGCCGCAATCAGCCTCCGCTTCTCGTTGGAGAGGTTGCGGACCTGACTGGGTCGCGAAGAACCGTTGAGGGAGGTGGTAAGACCATGGAATCCTATTATGACGTACTGGAAAAGAGCAAGTCACGGTGAATCCCGAGAAATCACTCGCAGAGAACTTCAACCTCTGCGTTTACGAAGCAAGAGTGTACGTTGCCCTGACGTCAAGCAGTATGTCGCCCAAGCAGATCTCAGCATCGGCGCGAGATCTCCTCTTGAGGACATACGACACTCTGCGCAGCCTCCGGCAAAAAGGTGTTCGATTCAGTCGCTGGCCTCCACCCGGTTGCTTCTCCCCCAGGTTGAGGTTCCAGCGCATCTCAATCGGTTAAATGTGAGGCAATCGGGCGATTGCGCGTGGCGAAGCGAACAGTCCATCACATGGACTTGTCGACACTGATGGCGGTCAACAGGGAGGTCGTTCTGCTCACGCACGAGCCGCACGAATGCTCGAAGGCTGACTGCGAACAGCTCGAGTCCCTGCTGAAGGAGGTTGCCTCCCGGGCAGACAACCAGGATTTCGAACAGGCAATCCCCGAGAAGGCATCGCTCCTCGTTTTCAGGCTCGCCAGCGGCCAGCACTTCAGAGCGGGCAACAAGAGGACTGCGTTGGTCGCGGGGCTAGTCTTCCTCCGCAAGAACGGCTACAAGATCAAGATTGATGGCCCAGAACTCATTTCCGTCGTCGACAAGGCAGGGATGGCAGCCGCAAGCCTAGATGAAGTATACGACGTCGTGGGAAGGCTGAGCGCGAAGTCCGCGGCCGAAAGGAAGGCATGGCAGAGCGCCGTAAAGCAGACGGTTGAGTCGAACCGCAAGTTCCTGACAGATATCGGATCCTAGCCAGACGATTCTCAAAAGTAGGAAACGTCTCATCCTCTTAAACGGCGTTTGAAATGGGGCAAAACTGGTTGAGAGATGCCCGCTCCAAGGACGGGGGGCTTCCGCTCACCCAAGAGGCTGCACGATTCTGACCGCGAGAAGGAATCATCATCCGATACGATAAATACCCCAGCGCCTGAATCGGCGTCTCTTGCACGAGTACGTTTATGCGGACAGGATACTTCAATCGGTCCTCGAGGAAGTCAGGGCAGCAGGGAACTCGCCTCGGAGAGTGAAAGTCGATGTGGGAGAGATGCTCGGCCTGACCCGCGAATCGCTCACCATGGCGTACGGGATTCTTTCGAAGGGGACGAAGGCGGAGGGCTCGAAGCTGGCGGTAAGGTTTACAAGGGGTTCGGTGGAGTGCCCGAAGTGCCGTTTCTCAGGCAGACTCCCCGCGCGTCGGCACGACCACACGATCGACCCGGCCTTCGCGTGCCCCCAGTGCGGATCGTCGTTGAAGGTCGTCGAGGGTCTCGACGTGAAGATTACGGGAATCGAGTAGGGCGGAAGGGGGAAGGCTCGACGGCCCCATCCGGTGACCTATCCGCTCAGCTCAGGGAATGCGTCCTCGGCGGATCCGGGACCACTCATGTCTTCGGAATTGGCAACCCAATAAAGCAGGACGATGCCGTCGGACTCGAGGTGGTCTCCTTATTACGGCGACGGCTCGGGCCCGCATCGAGGAAGGCCGTCAGGGTACACGGACTCTCGTCGAACCCAGAAAGGATGATATCTGACCTCGCATCGAAAGGAGAGAGGATAGTGGTCATCGACGCCGTGGAGGCGCAGAGAAAGCCGGGCACCATCGTCTGCGCCCGTCTCAGCGAGACGAAGTTCGGATTCTTCGCGACCCACAACGTGCCGCTGAGGCTAGTCCCGGGCGTCGCTGAGAACGCGGCAGACACATATGTCGTAGGAATCCAGCCCGACTCCGTAGGTGTCGGCGAGGGGCTTTCCGACGTCGTCGAGGAATCGAGCATGAAGCTGGTCGCAATGATTGCGAGCCTGGTGGAGGAGGCAGAATGACCGCCGCGACAGACGCCATCCTTGGGCCCCTAATCATAGTCATCGCCGATATTGTGGTCTTCATGCTGGTAGGCAGGCTCGGCAAGCGGACCTCCGGCACGGGGGTGAGGTACGAGCCCTTCGCGGGGGGCGAAGAGTCGATCCCACCCAGGGGACTGTACAGGTCAAACCTCTTCATCTTTGCGGTGCTCTTCATGGTGGTCGAGGCGCTGGCGCTCATCTTGGCAGGCTCCTTCGAGGCGCCCTCGGCCACGTATCCGCTCCTCTTCCTCATCGGCGGGGGCAGCGTCCTCACAGTTACGGTCTGGTGGTTCATCTCCGCCGGGGGTGGCGAGTTTTAGGTCCGGCCTGACTGCGTGGGCAAGGAAGAGGTCCATCTGGGTCTTCCACGTGAACGCGGCTTCCTGCAACGGTTGCGACATCGAGATACTGGCTGCGCTCACCCCCCGTTACGACGCCGAAAGGCTCGGCGTTGAGCTGGTCCCGAGCCCAAGGCATGCGGACGTCCTGCTGGTGACAGGGACGATCAACCCCCTAATGAGGGACCGCCTCAAGATCGTCTATGAACAGGTGCCCGAGCCTAGGCATGTGGTCGCGATTGGGGCATGCGCACTCGGCGGTGGAGTGTACAAGGAATGCTACAATGCGGGGCGCGGCATCGACTCGGTAATCCCGGTGGACCTGTACATTCCCGGATGTCCTCCTAGGCCGGAAGCGATAATCTACGGCATCCTGAAGCTTGTCACGGGAGGGCCGCCCGACCCCATCGAAGGAGAGAAAGCAATTGTCCAGTAAAGAGTTGACCGACCTGGCCGCCAAGTTTGGAGGGTCTGTTACCACGCATCTGAGGACCGTCGAGCTGAACGTCCCCCCTGACAAGGTCCTAGAAGCCTGCAAGTCTGTCTCGTCCATGCCGGGGCTCTACCACCTGAGTACGATCACCGGTCTCGATCTAGGAGAGGAGATCGGCATCCTCTATCAGTTCTGGCAGGGCAGGGGATTCGTCGTAGTGAGGACTGCAGTGCCCAAGACTGACCCAAAGATTCAATCGATCACTGGATCCTTGCCCTCTGCGATCCTATACGAAGCCGAAATCCAAGATCTCCTGGGCGTCTCTTTCGAGGGGAACCCGTACCTAGGGAAGAGGCTCCTCCTGCCAGACAACTACCCGGCCGAAGCGCCGCCGCCTCTTAGGAAGGAAGCGGACCCCGAGAAGATAAGGAAGATGATGGGGCTTGAGTGAAGACATCAAACCCGACCAGCGCAGGGAATCGAGTGCAGGGCTGATGCAGTATTCGGTGGAGAGTGCAATGCCCTTCGGGCCAGTGCATCCGTCGCTGAAGGAGCCCGAGTACTTCAAACTGATCCTCGAAGGGGAGCGAATCGTCCAGGTCATACCTAGAATCGGGTACGTTCACAGGGGGATAGAACGAGCGGCCCAGGAGAGGACGTGGGTCAAGAACACCTATCTCTTTGAACGGATCTGCGGCATCTGCAGCTTCGCGCACAGTCTGGGATACACCCACGCCGTCGAGGCCCTCACTGGGTTCGAAGTCCCGAAGCGGGGGAGGTACATCAGGCTGATAGTGGCCGAGCTCGAAAGGCTACACTCTCACCTCCTCTGGCTCGGTCTGGTCGGACACTGGGCCGGCTTCGACACTCTCTTCATGTGGGTGTGGAAGGACAGGGAACACATCCTGGACCTGGAGGAGGCGATTACCGGCAACAGGGTCAACAAGTCATATTCCATCATCGGCGGGGTCAGAATGGAGCTCCCCGACGGAATCGCGGCTAAGATCCAGACCGAACTGAAGTATATTGAGAAGAGGGTCGACTATTATACGAAGCTCGTCGAAACAGAAGAAACACTCACGGTCCGGACGAGGGGCGTCGGGCGGATCACCCAGGAGACGGCAAGACGACTCTGCCCTGTCGGTCCGCTCCTTCGATGCACGGGCATAGCCAGAGACGTGAGGGCCGAAGACCCCTACGCTGCCTACGACGAGATCGCCCCGCAGGTCCAGACCAGCAACGACGGAGACATAGCTTCGCTGCTCACGCTGCGGCTGAACGAGATCCGTGACTCCTGCCGGATGGTCAGTGAAGCGGTCGAGAAGCTCCCGACCGGTCCCTACAAAGTCAGTATTCCGAGGGCGGTCCCCCAGGGCGAGTCTACCTTCCACGTGGAGGCCCCAAGGGGCGAGCTATTCTACTTCGTGAAGTCAAGTGGCGGCAGCGCACCGGAACGAGTGAAGGTCAGGAGTTCGACCGTGGCCAATATCCTCACTGCCACGGAGATGCTGAAGGGCCACACTCTGGCAGACGTCCCGATCGTGCTCACCGGCATGGATCCATGCTTCGGGTGCATGGACAGAATCTCGATCCTGGACGTCGACAAGTCCAAGGAGTGGTCAATAGGCGGCGAAGAACTTCGCACGTACGGGATAGAGTACTACAAGAGGAAACTCAGTTGAACCCACTGCAGGTCGTCCAGCTCCTCCTCTTTCCCGGGCTGACCTTCTTCGTCTGGCTCGCCTTTGCCTTCGAGTGGCTGGATAGGAAGACATACGCCCGCATGCAAGGGCGGAGGGGCCCGGTGGTGACTGGGCCTTTCGGTCTCCTCCAGCCGGTCGCAGACTTCTTCAAGCTCGCCTCCAAGGAGGAGATTGTCCCTGCCCAAAGTGACAAGTTCGTCCTCCGATGGGGTCCTGCCCTTTACTTCGCGGCCCCGGCCATCGGTATCGCATTCATCCCAATCCTCGGTAATCAGGCAATCCTCTACCACCCACTCGACCTTCTCTTCATGCTTTTCATCCTCGCATTCTCGACTCTGATGGCAGCGATGCTCGGCTACGCCTCGGCCGGCAGATACTCAACCATAGCCATAGGAAGGCTGGTCGTACAGTACACCAGCTACGAGGTTCCGCTGATTCTCGCGATGATAACACCCGCGGTCCTCGCAGGAAGCCTCTCGATACAGGGGGTCGCTGCGGCACAGGGTTCGATGTGGTACATCGTCATCGCGCCGGTCGCTTTCGCGGTCTTCATCATCGCATCGCTCGCAGAGCTTGAGAAGCCTCCGTTCGACATCCCCAGCGCCAAGACGGAGATCGTCGGCGGGTGGATGACCGAGTTCTCAGGCAACACCCTCGCCTATGTCAAGCTCACGAAGAGCCTCAGCTACGTCTTCCTGTCTGCACTCGCAGTCAGCCTGTTCCTCGGGGGCCCGGGAGGTCCTGTCATCAGCGCCAACCAGAACCTGCAGTCCGTCTTCTACGCTTCCTACTTCTTGGTGAAGCTCTTCGCGGTTGGTTTCCTCATCTTCGTGATAAGGACCGCCTTGGCCCGGGTCCGGATTGATCAAGCGACCAAGCTCTTCTGGACCATCATCACTCCTCTCAGTCTCGCGCAGCTCGCGGTGGCAATACTCTGGGTGTTCAGGTGAAAGAAGTGCCGAGAAGAAACGTCGGTCAAGCCGTGGGCGAGATGTTCCGGACGGTGCTGCAGACGCCCGTCACGGAGAAGTATCCTTTCGGAGACAAGGTGGTCACAGAGAGGTTCAGGGGAAAGCTCGATATCGACCCTGTGAAATGCACAGGATGTAGCATCTGCGAGATTGTCTGCCCCGCCCAAGTGATTACGATGGTGCCTGTAGGCAAGAAGATGATTGGTACAAGGGAGGTTGACATCAAGCGACCTTCCTTCGAACTCTACACGTGCATCATGTGCGGCCAGTGCGTCGACGACTGCAAGTTCGGGGCCCTCACCCTAACGCGCAACTTCGAGCTTGCTGTTTTCAAGAAGGAATCCACGATAATGAAGAAGGCGTTGACCATTGGCAAGTGAACTACTCTCGGTCGCGATTTCGATCGCAATCCTAGCCACCGTCTTGGTGGCTCTCTTCTCCAAGAAGGTCTCCGTCTCCCTCATAGCCCTATTCTGGACGTCCACTCTGTTGGGTGTGGTCTTCACCATGTATGGCAACGCACTGGTGGGTTTGATGCAAATCGTCACCTTCTCGGGCGCGGTATCGGTCCTCTTCCTGACGGTCATTCTGATGACCGGGGAGTCGAAGTTGGATATCGGGGCAACCCGCCTGACAATCGCGGTTGTGACTGGAGCGTTAGTCCTCGTAATCTTGGCTCTGACTCAGGTCTCGTCGGGGCTCGTCGGGTTGTCGCCTTCAGAATACTCCGACGTGTCGTTAACGACCTTCTCATTCCTCTGGCAGTTCAGGCCCTGGGACCTCTTGATTCTCGTCACGGTCCTCGCATCCGCAATGGTGACTGTCGCCAACCTGTTCTCGAGGGAGACCTAGATGGTGACCGACCAGATAGTCTTCATGTCCACGGGAATACTCCTCGTCTTCCTGGGCATCGCTTCTATTTCCTATTCAAAGAACCTCATCAAGACGGTGATGTCGTTCCAGGTGGTCCTTCTGGGTGCCAACCTAGCCTTGTTCTCATCTGGCCTAAACGGGTCTCTCTATCCTGGAGTAGGCACTCGCCTCACGACTGATTCTTTCGTGTTCCTCTCGATCCTGGTTGGGGCCGCAGTCGAGGCGGTAGGCCTTGCCATCGTAGTCAACGTCTACCGGAAGTACGGGACGCTCAACCCGTCTGAGATCAGGAAGCTGAGGCACTGATGCTAGAAGCTTGGCTGGTCTGGCTGGTCCCGCTCGTCGGGGCTCCTCTTGTCCCGCTCGTGAGCTTCTTCGACTCGAGGGGAAGCAAGTGGTTCGCGATAGGCGTAAGCGGATTGACGGCGGCCATCGGGCTCTACCAGGCCTTGGTGTTTTCTCAGCCAGGTTATGCCGAGTCCCTCGGGGGCTGGTCGATTTTCCAGGGCCAGGTTAAGGTCTTAGGCCAGGTGAAGGTTCTGGCCGAGGTGAAGGTAGACGGCCTTTCGGTGCTGCTTGCAGCCTTCGTTTCGATTCTGTCTTTCGTCATCGTAGTCTATGCGGCGGGGAACATGAAGCACGAGAAAGGGCAGGCACGCTTCTACTCACTCGTCCTGGTGTTCATCGGGGCGATGCTGGGCCTCGTGATGGCCGGCAACCTCATTCAGCTTTACCTGTTCTGGGAGATAGTCGGTATCTGCTCCGCTCTCCTGATCGCTTTCTGGACCGACAGGGAATCCGCAAGGAAGGCTGGCTTCAAGGCATTCGTGGTCACGAGGTTCGGGGACATCGCCCTGTTGCTCGCCGTGATTATGCTGTTCACGACGCTCGGCACAACGAACATCGACCAAGTCAACGCGTCAGTGGTCTCGGCCGGGTCCGGTTTGAACTGGGTGCTGATTGGGATTCTGATTCTCCTTGGCGCGATGGGGAAATCTGCTCAAGTTCCCTTCCATGTTTGGTTACCAGACGCGATGGAAGGGCCGACCCCAGTTAGTGCGCTCATTCACGCGGCTACCATGGTGAACGCGGGCGTCTACTTGGTCGTCCGAATGTACCCGATATACATCTCCTCCTCAGTCCTCTCCACTTCGGTCCTGGTTGTCGGCCTCACCAGCATGCTGGTGGGAGCTGCCTGTGCTTCTGCAGCTGACGACTTCAAGAGAATTCTCGCTTACTCCACAATCAGCCAGCTGGGCCTGATGTTTGCAGCCATCGGGCTGGGAACCACGTCGGGCGCGGTCTACCAATTAATCAGCCAAGGCCTCTTCAAGGCACTTGCCTTCATGGCAGCTGGGTCTGTTATCGAAGCAATTGGGACCAGGAACATCGGCGAGATGGGAGGGCTCGCACGACGGATGAAGTACACGTACCTTGCATTCCTCTTCGCAGCACTTGCGATGGCCGGTCTTCCCCCGCTCATAGGGTTCTGGACTAAGGACGCGATCCTGTCGGCTGCCGTCACATACGGTGCGGCGGCCTTCCTAGTGGTCATCCTCGCCTCCATCCTCACCTCGTTCTACTCCTTCAGGGCACTGTTCAAGGTCTTCCACGGCCCCAGTCGTGAGAGAGAGGCTCGCGAGTCCGGGTCGCTGATGGTGGTGCCGATGATGGCCTTGGTAGTGTTGGTCGTGGTCGGATGGATTGGTCTGGGTGGCCAGAGCCTCTTCGCTCCCTCGCTCAGCGAAGCTCCTTCAATCCTCACCGCAGCCTCCACCGTCGCCGTTGTGTTGCTCGGGTTGGCAATCTGCTACTTCGCATTCCAAGCTCGGTCCGAGGCGACCGCACGGCTGATGCAGTCCAGCGCCTTCCTCAGGGGAGCCAAGGGGTTCTTGCTCGAGGGAATCGGGTTCGACCGGTTCTACTCGTACGTAATCAGGTCGATATTGGGGCCCCTGACTCGCCTTGCCACCGGGCTCCAGAGCGGAGACCTCGGAAAGAACGTCGCCCTGCTGTTCTCCGTCCTCGTGGTTCTGCTGATGCTCGCAGTGACGGGAGTGATCTAACAAATGGCTTGGCTGTCGACAGTCCTCGAGATCCAGTTCGCTGGGGCAATGGTGGTCCTCATCGCAGACATAGCCAAGTCAAAGCTCGGGAGTCGCAGACCGCTCATCATTGGTGGGATAGCCGCGGCCTTCCTCCTCCTGTCCCTAGTCGAGCTCATCGCTAGCTGGGGTCCCATCTCCATCCAGCCTCTGGCCTCGATCTTCGCCAGCATCTACTCGGTCGACAAGCTGGGGAACCTGGTGATTCTGACCGTGCTCCTTGCGGGCTTCGCAGTGACGGTATACACGGCTCTTACGTTGACTCGCGCGGACAACATCGGGCCCTTCTACGCCCTCCTGATGTTGCTCGTCAGCTGCTCGATAGGGGTGATTTCAGCCGGCGACTTCCTGACCCTCTTCCTCTTCTGGGAGGGCCTCAGCATAGTGGCCTACGGGCTGGTGTCATTCGAGCGGCGCGACATCTCACTCGAGGCTGCAATGAAGTACTTCTTCCTGGCAGGGGCGGGGAGTCTAGTATACCTGCTCGGGGTCGCGCTGGTCTACTCGAGCGTCGGGAGCATCCGTCTGGCCGACCTGCCCTTGCTTCTCGCCTCCAACGGCCCCATGGGCGTCGTTGCGCTCCTGATGATTCTCGTCGGCATTGGGGTGGAAGTAGCAATCTTCCCGGTCCACACATGGCTGCCTGACGCGTACGGGGCCACACCCGCTCAGATTGGTGCCCTTAACGGCAGGGTCGTCGACGAGACTCTCCTCTTCGCCATGCTGAAGGTGATCCAGCCGTTCGTCGTCCAGGGGTCCGTGGTCCAGGGGATTCAGGTGACTCTTGTCGCGCTCGCTGTATTGACGATGCTGGTCGGGAACTTCGGGGCACTCGGACAGAGCAACCTGCGGCGCATGCTCGCATTCAGCTCGATTGCCCAGATGGGCTACATGCTCGCCGCGCTCTCGACCTTCTCGGTGCTGGGTCTCGTAGCGGTCACGTTCCAGATCTGGAACCACGGGCTCGTGAAGGCCAACTTCTTCATGCTCACCGGCGTCGGAGGGAGGAAGGAGTTCGAAGACGCGGACTTTGAGAAATTGAAGGGCGCGGGAAGGCAGAACAGGCCCCTCGGAGTCCTCTACACCGCGTCGTCGCTGGCAATGGTCGGATCGCCGCCCTTCGGGATGTTCTGGAGCGAGATACTCATCGTCCAGTCGCTGCTTCTAGCCTCGACTCCGCTCTTCACCTGGGTGGCTGTCGTTGTGGTCGCAAACATCGTCCTCTCGATCGTCTACTACTACAGGGTGATCAACACTGTGGTCTTCTCCGAATCCGCGGGGCCGGTCACGAACAGGCCATCGAAAGACATGTTGCCGCCCTCGTTCCTGTTGGCGCTCAGCGTCATCTCCGGTCTCATCCCAGCTTTCATTCTGGGCCTCCTCGTCTGATCTTTCGCCTACCTTTATAGACCCCTGAGACTCCGCGCTGCTGTTCGTCTTTGGGCAAGGAACGGCTCATCGCAGAAGTGAACACCGCCGAGGAAGCGAAGAAGGTGGAAGAGACGGTCAAGACGGGGTATCTGGAGGCGACCATCGACACCCTGATCAACTGGAGAGGGGTCGAAGATGACCTGGCCAACAGCTACGAGGGCCTCGCCAGCAAAGCGCAGACGCCTGCTGCTAAAGCAGCCTACAAGCGGCTCTGCGACGAATCGAGGAAGAACATCGAGCAACTGACAGGTCTCCAGAAGTCGCTCGAGAGTCTTGATAGGGCCCGGGTCCAGCGGCTCAAGCTGCTGGAGAGTCTGGAGTCCTGACGGCTTCCCTAGAGTCTGCTTCTATCGGATGAGGCCAGGAGCAGATTTGCTGCTTCGATGTCCAGCATGGTGTAGTTCCGTATGTTGACGAGCTGTCTCCTGCTCAGCACTTCACAGGCGTAGTCCCAGTGCAGGGACACGGAGTCCCCTTTCTTGACGGAGTCGAAAGGCGTCACCTCCGGGTTGTATCTCACCTTCTTGAGCTTGGGTTTCGAAAGGGCCAGTCGGCCGTCTTCCAGAATCACGGGACGGTACTCGACCTGAAGGCTCTTGGCTCCGACGCCCTTCACCTCGCCCCAGGAGACCCGACAGTTGTCAATCATCTGAGCGATCTTCTTCATGCTGGTGTTGCTCAGGCTCGGTCCGTCAGAAACACTCGAGCTGGCATAGGTGTTCATCACATAGAACGTGTGGTGCGGGCGCGCGGATGTGCCCACCTTCTTGAAGACCCGCTTCACTTCCTTCGGGTCCCTGCCAATCAACTCCCTGTGGGAGAAGCTGTGGAAGTCGGGGACAGGAACCCGGTCCAGCAGGCCGTTTCCGATCCAGTACGCCTCCGGCACTGCGTAGTCGAAGACATCCCTGCCCGTGGTTCTGGCGATCAGTCTGAGGAAGGGATAGGCCGCCTCGAACTCCTTCAGCGTCGAGGTCAGGTCCTCGCCGCCTTTCGATTCCTCGAGGTGTTGCAGAATGACCCCCCTGTCGTCGGGCCCGCAGTACCCCAGGCTGTTCGGCATGAAGGCGTGCTTCGCGTGGAGGAGGATTCCCTTTTCGTTCAACGCGTTCTGTCTCGCTTGGGTAAAGCGACGATTGCCGCCTCACGAATCTCTTTCCATGCCGCCCTCCGCTTTTTCGCATCAGAGGGGGTGACCAAGGACAGCGCTAGGTTCCCGAAGACTTCCACGAAGTCGCCTTGGGTAGCTTCCACCATCGAAACGTCGACCCCGTCCAAGGCCCTCCCGTCAAAGAAATCCACAGATGCCCTCCCCTGCGATGTGGAAGTGACCTTTCCGACCCGGGTTATGCACATAATCCGTTAGTGGTGGCGCGTGAGGAGGAAGTTAAAGGTGGCGCCAAAAAACGATGGAAAAGACGCAGGGTCTACAAGTTGACGGGCCCTGCCTTCGAAAGGCGGCCCATTGAGAACGACCCCGCCTTCAAGGCCTACATCGCCAAGCTCAACAAGCCTGAGAAGCCACTAGCGCGGGCCAGCTACCTTGACTGTGTAGGAGCAGCCTACGCCATGCTGAAGTTGATGGGGGTTCCAGTCACAGACCACTCAATAGCGGACCTAGTCAGAAGAAAGGAAGAGAACCCCAGAGACATGAGCATCGAAAAGGCGTTGATGGTCCTGAAGTCAACGCCCTCGGTCCGGACGAACACGGGCCAGCGCGCGCGCGCGATTCTCAGCATAAAGCAGTCCAGAAGCTCATCCGCGGACTGGCAAACGGTTCCATCACGCTAAGGGACAAATCACCCCACAAGGAACTAAACAGAATCAAGGGCAAGATCTATGACGAGTTCATGGCAGACATCGACCTCTACAATTCCCACCAGCTTGGGTGTCCCTTCTCAAGCACGCTTGAGACACGCATATTCAACCCCGCTATCAAGTTGAGGGCATATGGTTTCATTGAGGAAGCCAAAGAACCACCATATTCGGCAACAGATAGCCACGCCAAGCGCGCGCGCCAAGTCTTGAACTAGCTGTTCTGAACTGAAGGCAAAGAGCGTCGTGTCCAATAATAGATGCCACCAATAACCAAACCCAAGCCGAGCGTCAAGAGGAAGGCTGGCACAATCCAAGTAACCTGAATGGGAGTGCCACGGGTACACACGCCTGCCGAAGAACATGTCCTAACATAGGGGCTCACCATATACTGAAGAAGGTCGAACCCGGCAATTGCGAAGAATAGCCCCACAAATAAGAGCACAAGTGCCCCCCTTTCACGAGACTTCATAGGCAGAGGTATTCGGCACCTCCTACTTACTATTAACGTCGCGAACATCAAGAATCAACTCCGTTCGGGCAAATGAGTATCACTACACCAACGCTAAATGCAAACTAGCACGAACTGAAGCGGGATGACAACCCGAGCAGACGTCAAGCGCGCGCGCGCTGGGGCGTTCTTTCCCAACAAGAATGCTCGTCGCCTATACGCCAAGCTGGGCTACCAAGATAGAAGCATCTACATGACTAAGAACCTTAATGAGCAGAAGTGAGACAAAACAACTCTCTTGCGCACGCGCTACTGTTCGATGAAGAGCCATCGCGCGCGAGGGTGCTGCGCCCCATCCTTCACGGTCTCAAAACTGTGTAGACCCAGCTTTCAGCCAGCAGGGTGAAGTTCACCTGCCCGCCGCCCTGGAGCCACAGAGTCACCGGGAGCTGGTGGCCGGCGTTCTCCATCACGTAGTACACGACGGGACCGTGGATTATGATGGGACCCAAAATCGTCTCCAAGGTACCGTTGAGCAGCGTCACGGAAATGGTCTGGCGGGCGAAATACGAGGAGTTGACCGTCCTGTCGCCTATGGTCACCTGCACAATCGGCGAGGTTACCGAATCGTTCAGCAGTATCCAGGCCGACAGGTTGGAGTCAGTTTCCAGGACCCTCCAGGACGCGTAGACCGTCGCTTCCATCGCGATCAGGCCGCTGCTTGGTCCAGGCTCGGCCACGGGGTTTTCCTTCATCGCCACGCTCCCGCGCACGGCTTCCCCGTCGCTGAGACTCACGCGGACGGGGACAGAGCTCACCGACCCGACGTAGTCATGAATGGCAGAGTCGTTGATGACGTAGAACCCGATGAGGCAGGAGTCCACCTGGTAACACACGACGAAGTAGGCGGCGCTTCTCCCGTCCGCGGGAACCCGGTTGAGCATGTAGGGCCCTATGCTCACGCTGCTGACCGAGACGTTGAACAGCCGCCCGGTGACGTTGACGAAGCCGAAGACTGCCTCCGTGAAGACAGGAGGCTCGTCAATCTGGCCGACCGCCCCACCGTTCAAGGGAAGAACAGGGTTGGAGACATTAGCCACAAAGGCCACGGCAAGGACCATGCCTGTCACCACGGCCGCAGTCAGCACGGGGAGAAGGCGATTCTCACTAGTCTCCACGATTTAGCTACGACCAGAGGCTTTCATGTAAACCTTCGGCAATGACAATTGGGTTAGCGTACGCCGATTCAGCCTTGACGACGATTGTCAGCCTTGAGAATCAAGCTCTTAAACAAAGTAATCCCAACAGAACGCTATGGCACAGAACCAAGATGGGAATGCAAATGCTTTCCCTCTACATGATGGCATGAATAATGCACCATTAACTGCTTATGCACATCGTTGATTCACTGCCACTTGCGCGCGCGCTCTGGAGCATAGCCAAGCCCACCTCATCCGATTCTGTTAACTTCGTTGCACGAGAGAGCCTAAGACCATGAGCGCGCGCGCGCGCTCAATTGAATCCCCCCAGAGACGAAGCAGAACCGTGGGCTTGGTCCCGAAAGTATTATAAAACGTGTGCAAGGCATTACGTTTGAATTATGTCCATAAGACTATCCACAGGTGAAGAAATCCCGATAGAGATGCACAAGGCAAGAATGGTGCAGAAGGTCCAGCTGGTCTCAGTGGAGGAACGGCTAAAGGCCATGGAGGAAGCTGGCTACAACACGTTCCTTCTCAAGACGAAGGACATATTCCTAGACTTGCTCACCGACAGCGGAGTCAACGCCATGAGCGACAACCAGTTCGCCAACATGATGAAGGTAGACGACGCTTACGCGGGAAGCATGACCTTCTACGAGTTCGCGAAGGCAGTGGAAGACGTGTTAGGCTACAAGCACGTCATGAACGTCCACCAGGGCAGAGCGGCTGAACACCTTCTAGCGAAGGTCTTCGCCAAACCCGGCGGAGTAGTCCCCACCAACTATCACTTCACCACGACCAAGGCCCACATCGAACTCCAGGGCATGCAGGTTCTAGAGATCTATTATGATGAGGCGCTAAAGACCGAGAGCACGAACCAGTTCAAGGGCAACATGGACCCGAACAAGCTGAGGAATGTCATCAAGAAGTACGGCGTAGACAAGATAAGCTTCGTGAGGATGGAAGCCACGACCAACCTCATCGGCGGACAACCCTTCTCGATGAAGAACCTGAAGGAGATCAGGCAAATCTGCACCGAGAACCATCTCCTTATGGTCTTAGACGGAAGCCTGCTTTGTGAAAATGCCTACATGATAAGACAACGGGAGAAAGGGTACGAGAACAGGACGGTCGCGGAAATAGTGAAGGAGATATGCAGCATGCCGGACATCTACTACATGAGTGGAAGAAAGAACACAAGTGTCAGAGGCGGCTGCATAGCGACCAACGACCTGAAGCTGTTCGAGCTGATAAAGCCCTGGCTGCCCGTCTATGAAGGCTTCATCACCTACGGTGGCATGTCGATGAGAGAAATCAGCGCCATGTCCGTCGGAATGAGAGAAATGGTCGACCCGAACGTTGCGGGTTGCTCAGTGGAGCAAATCAAGTACTTCGTCAACAAGCTCGTCAAAGCAGGCATCCCTGTCGTCACGCCGCCGGGTGGATTGGGCTGCCACCTCGACGCAAAGAAGTTCCTCCCGAGCATCCCACAGTCCGAGTATCCCGCGGGTGCGCTCGCAGCGGCGCTGTACATAGCTTCCGGAATAAGAAGCATGGAAAGAGGCACAATATCCATGGACCGAGACAAGGATGGAAAGGATGTCTTCGCAGACGCTGAACTGACGAGGTTAGCCATACCCAGAAGAGTCTACACCGTGTCTCACATCGACTACGCGATCGATAGGATAGAGTGGCTGTACAAGCACAGGAACCTGGTGAAGGGACTGAAGTTCGTCTCCGAACCACCCGTTCTCAGGTTCTTCTTCGGAAAACTGGAGGCCCTGGACGACTGGGGACTGGACCTGAAGGAAGCGTTCAAGAAAGAGATAGGCAACGCCTAGGCTTCTTCCTTCTTTCAGGAGGCAGCAGTCGACACCTTCATTCCCAGATATTTCGGTGAAGGCTTAAGTTGACCGAATAGCTTAGAGACGGCAGCCGAAAGTGATTCCAGACCTACTCCCACTCCGTCTGCTGTTTGCCTTCGGCTCGGGGTGGCTCGTCGTTGCGACTGTTACTAGCATCGCAGACGCGTACGGCGCGGGTCGCGCTGGGTTCGCCGGGGGGTTGCCTTCGACAGGCGCCGTGAGCCTGCTCCTCATCGGCGTGACCCAGTCCCAAAATGCGGCCATTCAGGCCACCACGCTCTTACCCTTGGCGTTCGGCATCACATTCGTATTCCTGCTCTTCTACGCCGTCCCCAAGCAGATGCGATTCGGACAACGGATGCTGGTCGCCCTCGTCCTCTGGTTCCTGGCGTCTATGCTCGTCGCCTTCTTGGCCCCCGACAACTTCACGCTTTCCCTAGCCGGAAGCGTCGCGATATCATCGATCGCCTTCCTCGCGCACAAGAGAATCAGAATCGAGGATGCACCACGCGTCCCAGCAAGATTCAGTGTCGGACGAATGATCTGGAGAGGAGCGTTAGGCGGCTGCGTTGTCGCGGGAGTGGTGACCATAAGCGCTCTTAGTGGGCCGCTGGTAGCCGGCGCCTTTGCTGGTGTTCCGGCAATCTGGTCTTCGTCGCTCTACGCAACCAGTCAAGCCCACGGTGTGGAGTTCTCGCGTTCCCTTACCAAATCATTCATGGGAACCGGCATCCTCACCATCATTCCATATTGTGTGGCGGCCAGGTACCTCTTTTCGGCGGTCGGAATTTGGTGGGGGACGATCTTCGCGTATCTCGTCATTTCTCCGGCGGCATGGCTGGCATGGGAACTGACCCGTGGCAGAGGAGAAGTCGGGTATTCAACCGCCCTGCCGGATTAAAGACACACACCCGTCCAGATTGGTTACGCGGGTGAAGAATCGAAGCAGCCTTCCTGAGGATATGCAGCCCTCACCATTTTGTTTCGGGTCAAGTTATGGGACTAAGCCGATAAGTGCGTCATTCGCGAATTTCAGGCCCCTTTTACACCTCTCGGGTCTTTGAGGAACAGAGCGACCACCAGCATCAGCAAGGCTGGGACGACAGCGTTGATCGCCGTCGCCCTTCCCACTCCGAGCAGCGCGAAAAGGGAGGCAGTGGTTATCGGCGCAATTACAGTCGCCACCGACTGGGCCGTTGTCGTCAGCCCTAGGGCAGTCCCTGTCCTGCCGTCACATGAGTCGCACATCAGCGCCTGCATCACTGGGAAGATGGACGAGCTGAAGAATCCTATTGCAAGTACGACGACCGCGCCGAGGTAGACGTTGGAAGCGGAGAAGAACATAGCATAGAGCAAGACGACTATCAGGGAGGCAACTACGAGCATCTTGTTCCTTCTCCATCTGTCCGACGCGTTCCCTAGGAGCACCTTGCCGAACCCCCCTGAAATTGCGACCGGAGACATGACGAATGCTGCAAGAGGGACACTCAAGCTGTAGACGCTCGAGAAGTAATAGGAAAGGTAGGTTACCTGCCAAATGGATGCCCAAGTGGCGAGCAGGGCGAAGAGCATCATCAGCTGGACTTGCCTCCTCTTCAGTAGGTCGAGCGCATCCCTGCCCAGGGCGATTGCACCGACCTTTCCGTCGGCCCTCACGAATGTGTCCTTTGCAAAGAAGACGCCCGCCACGACGGCGATTCCGAGCAGGGGGGCCACGAAGAACGCGTAACGCCAGTCTGAGGTCAGGGAGAATGTCACTCCGCCTATCGACGACCCCGTTGCGGACCCTGCGTCGAACCCCACGTAGAAGACTCCAAGGGCCCGTCCCTTCTTCATCCCGAAGTATTTCGCGACCGCAGACATGGCTACTGGCCAGAAGAGCCCTTCTCCGAAACCGCTGACCAGCCGGAAGGCGAATGCCTCGTAGAAGTTCGTCGAGAAGCCGATGAGCCAGGTGAAGGCGGTGAAGATAGTGACTCCGACCAGGATGATCCGTCTCGTCCCGTACCTGTCGGAGAGATGACCAGCTGCGAAAACGAAGGCCAGGACTCCGATGTACTGGGCCGAAGTCAAGAAACCTATTTGGGTGTTGCTCAGATGGAGCGCGGTTGACATCGGCTTTAGCATCGAGCCAAGAACTGTCCTGTCAGCCGCATACACTGTATAGCCTAGGAACATAATTGCGAGGAAGAGGACCCCACCAGAGCCTCCCAGCTTCGCGCCGTTCTCCTCCTGGCTCTCCTTCTTCATCTGAAGAGATTCTTCTCCCTCTCGGGCTTTCGAAAATGCGTGAATAAGCTTGTAGTTCAGCAGCCCTTGCTCATGAAGTCCTTGACTCAGGAGTCTCGAAGATGTTCGGTGGTCAACCCGCCAGCACTTCTTTCGAAGCTGGGGCCCCTTCGGACTTCTTGGTCACGAATTCGTACCCGGTCTGCACCGCCCGCACGTTCAGAGGGATGTACACAGCCTTGCGGTCTGTGAGGAAGTGTTCGAAGACCTCCTCGACAGCCCCGAGTTCGTTCTGCAGAGCCTCCCCGGTGAGAGCGAGGTACGCGCCGAACACGACTGAGTTGGCGGCTATCGAAGTGTCTCGCCCTCCCGCGGGGCCGAACTCCTTCAGGCCAGCAGCCAGCTGCGTTGCGGGGACCCACCAGACCTTGATGTCATCCCTGTTCGGTGCTTGACTGACGAGCGAGCTGTTGACAACCAGTGTCCCCCCCGCCTTGAGCATTGGCACGTAGTCCATTGACGGGATGTTCATGACGATGAGGAAGTCCGGCTCCTCGACTATGGGCGAATCGATCAAGTCGTCGGACCCGACCACGTAGCACTTCACCTTCCCTCCTCTCGTCTCTGGCCCGTACGAAGGCGTGCAGGCTGCATGCCTTCCTTTCAGAATGTGGAAGTACGAAATGTAGTTCGCGAGCTCAAGAACGCCCTGCCCGCCGTGACCAGCGGCGATGACTTCAATCTTCATTTCTTCTCGACCCCCATCTTGTCTACGTAAAGGCCCGGTGGGAAGATTTTGGATAGGACTTCGCTCGAGTAGCGCTTCGATTCGAGAATGGACATCTTCCAGTTGACGCTGCAGGTGCTGACGAACTCTACGAAAGAAAAGCCTCCCATCAGTTGGACCTTGAATGCGTTCAGGACGCTCTTTGCTCCTTCGAGAGAACCCCTTGCGCTGTAGAGGTCGGTCGAGCCTATCGGGGGGGTGACCGGTAGGAAGACCCTCTTGATGTATGAGGGCCCCTCGAGGCCCGCGAGCAGCTTGGTTGCGTCCATTACTGCGCCGGTGTCCTTCAGATCCCTCCCCCTCGGCGTCGTCGTAGTGACCATCCCGGCCGGGGTCGTCGGAGCCATCTGCCCACCGGTCATGCCGTAGATTGCGTTGTTGACTAGGAAGACCGTGATTGGCTCACCTCTGCTGGCCGCGTAGATCAACTCCAGGAGCCCTATCGCTACCGCGTCCCCGTCCCCCTGCACTGAGAAGACGAGCAGGTCCGGCCTGACCTTCTTGATCCCAGTCATTATGGCCGGTGCCCTCCCGTGAGGCGCTTGGATCGCGTCAGTGTTGATGTAGTCGTGGGCTAAGACGCTGCACCCCACCGAGTCGACCAAGACGGTCTTCTCCCTCACGTGCAGCTCTTCCAATGCGTTGGCAATCAACCTAGTGAGGACCCCATGTTCGCACCCAGCGCAATAGTGAGTCGGCTTCCCCGTCAGCGTCGGGAGCCTCCCGAGCTTGACTTCGTATCCGCCTGTCGCCTTGTCCTGCAAAGTTGTCATCTGGATATCATCTCCACTCTGCGGACGATGTCCGCGGAGGTCGGCAGGAGGCCGCCTAGCTTGTAGATGAAATCGACTGAACCCCTCCCTTCGACCGCGAGCTTGACGTCGAAAACCATCTGCCCCATATTCAGCTCGACGACGACGAATTTCCTGATCCCTCCCTCCACCAGCGACTTCAGTCCTTTGGCGGGGAAGGGTGAGAGCGTCACCGGCCTGAAGAGTCCAGCTCTGACCCCTTTTGCCCTAAGCTCGTTGACCGCACGCCTGCAGAGTCTTGAGACCACTCCGTAGGCTACCAGCACTACTTCGGCGTCAGAGGTCAAGTATTCTTCCGACCTCTGTTCCGTCATATCGATCTCCTCGTACTTGCTCTTGAGGTGCTCGGCGTACTTGCTCTGATCTGCGAAATCCAGGTGGAGCGAGAGAAGTAAGTGTCTCTCTGCTCCCCTCGCGCCTGTAGTGGCCCAGGGAGTCTCGAACTGCTCCTGAGCGATCTTCGGGAATACGATGTCCTCCTTCACCTGCCCTAGGAAGGCGTCAACGAGTATCACGACAGGGCTCCTGTGCTTGAATGCGAGCGAGAATCCAAGGGCCGGGAAGGCCGCCATCTCTTGGACCGAATTCGGCGCCAGGACGATGTTCTTGTATCCCCCGTGCCCTCCACCCTTCGTCGCCTGGAAGTAATCGCTCTGCTCCGGGCCGAGGTTGCCCAGGCCAGGCCCCGCCCTGTTGACATCTACCACGATGAACGGAATCTCCATTGCGGCTCCGTAGGATATGCCCTCCTGCTTGAGACTGAACCCGGGCCCGGACGTCGCCGTCATCACTTTGGCGCCAGTCGACGCGGCGCCGATCACCATGTTGATTGCCTCGAGTTCGTTCATCGCCTGGAGGAATATCTTGAACTCGGGATATTCCGGACTCTTGAATTCCTTGGCTAGAGTCTCCGGGATCTCGCTCGACGGCGTGATGGGATAGGCGAAGTAGGCGTTCATCCCGGCCCTGAGCGCTCCGAGAGCGAGCGCCTCGTTTCCCTTCACGAACTCCTTCTCCGTCTTCACTGCTTCAGCCTCCTTACCTCCGCGATCGCGAAGTCGGGGCAGACCCAGTAGCAGAGCCCGCAGGCCGTGCAGTCGCCCTTGTCGCCGTGGTATTGGAACTCGACCGGATGGTATCCGATTCTATTCAGCGACTCCGAGAGTTTCAGGTTCTTTTGCGGACACGAGACGACGCACAGACTGCAGCCCTTGCAGACCTCCAAATCGATAATCACCATCGACTTCTGGACCAGCCCTGCAGTCTGACCCATGATTTTGTCGCCTTGCTCTCACGTATTTAATACGGGTAGCGGATTCTCAGTATTGATAATTGAAACTAGATTCGAAGACGATTCCTTGCGTTAGACGGTCGACGACGCTGCCTTCTTGCCGATCGCAGCCTGCGCGGCCGCCAGCCTCGCTATCGGCACCCTGAACGCGGAACAGCTGACGTAGTTCAGGCCTGCTTCGTTGAAGAAGGCGATGCTCTTCGGGTCGCCTCCGTGTTCCCCGCAGATTCCGACCTCGAGGCTCGGCTTCGTCTTCCTTCCTGCTTCGACTGCCATCCTGACGAGCCTGCCGACGCCCGACGTGTCGACCGAGTCGAAGGGACTGCAGGCAAGTATGCCGAGTTCGATGTACTGGGGAATGAACTTCGCTTCCACATCGTCCCGGCTGAACCCGAACGTCATCTGCGTCAGGTCGTTTGTCCCGAAGGAGAAGAAGTCAGCGTTCTTGGCTATCTCGTCGGCCGTCAGGGCTGCTCTGGGCGTCTCGATCATCGTCCCGACCTGGAATCTGACCGTCGTCCCGATCTCCTTGAAGAGCTCCAATGCAGCGTCCTCGACCACCTTCCTGAGGAGCCTGATCTCCCCAGCATGTGCGACCAGCGGGATCATTATCTTCACGTTCGGGGTCTCGCTCTTCTCCCGCATGAGTTCGGCTGCTGCGCGGAGTATTGCCTTGGTCTGCATCTCGTAGATCTCTGGATAAGTCACGGCCAGCCTGCAGCCCCTGTGCCCGAGCATCGGGTTGTGCTCGGCCAGCTGCCTCACCCTATCCATGACCGCTTGCTTCGCTTTCAGCTGCTCCGGGGTGGAGCCTTCTTCCTTCATCCGTTGAATCTCAACAATCAGCTCCTCCATCGGGGGCAGGAACTCGTGGAGCGGCAGGTCGAGAAGACGCACGACGACCGGCCTTCCGCCCATTGCCGAGAAGATCCCCTTGAAGTCGGCGAGCTGGAATGGTGAGAGCCTGTAGAGGTTCTTCTTCCTCTCTTCTGCGTCCTTGCTCATGATCATGTCTCTGACGATTGGGAGCCTGTCGGGAGCGTTGAACATCCTCTCCGTCCTGCAGAGGCCTATCCCTTCCGCTCCGAACCCCCGGGCCCTTCTCGCGGCCTCGGGGGTGTCGGCGTTGGCCCAGACCCCGAGCTTCCTCACGGAATCGGCCTTCTCCAGGAGCTTGGAGAACTCCGGCGAGAGCTCGGGGTCTACCATCCTCACTTCGCCTCTGTACACCTTCCCGGAGGTTCCGTCGATGGTGATTGTCTCTCCCTTTGCGATTCTCGCTCCGCTCTTGGTGGTGAAGGTGGTCCCGTCCTGCGAGATCTCTATCTCGCTGCATCCCACGATTGCTGGCTTGCCCATTCCTCTGGCTACCACGGCTGCATGGGAGGTCATCCCTCCTCTTGCCGTAAGGACCCCTTGGGAGGCAATCAGACCCTTGATGTCTTCCGGCGTCGTCTCAGGTCTGACTAGGATTATCTTCTCACCTGCCCCTCTCGACGCTGCTTCATCCGTGTCGAAGACGACCTTTCCCGATGCCGCGCCGGGGGAGGCGTTGAGCCCCTTCGCCACCGGCTGATCTGCTGCTGTCGGGTCGAGACGCCTGTGCAGGAGTGCGTCGAGCATTTCAGGCTCGACCCTCATCAGGGCTTCCTCGGATCCGATGAGACCCTCTTCAATCATGTCTACTGCGACTTTGACCGCCGCCTGGGCGGTCCGCTTCCCGTTGCGCGTCTGCAGAAGGTGCAGCTTCCCGGATTCGACGGTGAACTCGAAGTCCTGCATGTCCTTGAAGTGTCCCTCCAGCCTTGAAGCGAGATCAGCCAGCTCTTTCCGGAGTCTGGGCTCGAGGTTCTCGATGTTGACGGGCGTCCGAACTCCTGCGACTACATCCTCTCCCTGTGCATTTCCCAGATACTCTCCGTAGAGTTCCTTGTCGCCGGTCGAGGGGTTCCTCGTGAAGCCGACGCCCGAACCCGAGTCAGGGCCCATGTTGCCGAAGACCATGGTCTGAATGTTGACGGCGGTCCCGAGGTCATCGCTGATCTTGTAGAACCGCCTGTACTCCTTCGCTCGCGGATTGTTCCATGACATAAAGACCGCGGTCACGGCCGTTTCCAGCTGTTCGAAGGGATCTTGCGGAAACTCCCTTCCTGTCTCCGTCTTTACAATCTTCTTGAAGGTCTCGACGAGGTTCCTGAGCTCCTGGGGCTTCAGCTCTATGTCCGCCTTCGCCCCCGACTTCTTCTTGAGCATCTCCAGCTCGTGCTCGAACTTGTCCCCGCCGGCGCCCATGGCCACCTTTCCGAACATCTGGATGAGCCTTCGGTACGAATCGTACACGAACCGCTCGTTGCCCGTCTTTTTCGCCAGCGTCTCGGCCGTCGTGTCCGAGAGACCGAGGTTGAGGATGGTGTCCATCATCCCGGGCATCGAGAAGGGTCCACCTGACCTCACGGAGAAGAGGAGCGGATTCTGGCTGTCGCCGAACTTCTTGCCTGTCTTTGCCTCGATTTCTCGAACCTTTCGCCTGATGTCATCGAAGAGGCCGGTCGGGATTCTGCCTCCCTGGGCATAGAACTGCTTGCACACCTCCGTTGTTATCGTGAAACCTGGGGGCACTGGGAGCCCGATTGCGGTCATCTGTGCTAGGCCGTACCCCTTGCCGCCTAGCAGAAACTTGTCACGGCCAGCAGCTTCTTCGAAGAGCAGGACCTTTTCCAATTTCCTCTACCAAGCAGAGGCAGAAAATGGCCTGTATTTTAGGCCACCATTAGTAGATGGAGGTAGCTCTTACAGCCCTAGAGTCCCGCACTGATCCAGGTGGCTACCCCATTCGCCTCAAGAGTCGGGCTGCCTCAGGATTCTTGTGGGAAATCTGTTTCAATTCATCAAGGGTCAACCTGTAGAAATGCCATTCATCCAACCTCCTCGCGCTGAGTTTCTCGTAGAAGTCAATCGCCTTCTTATTCCAGCCCAGAACGGCCCACTCCATCCTGCCGCAGCCCTGTCTAATCGCCTCGTCGACGCACCTGAGGAAGAGGGCGAAGCCCAGCCCCTTCCTGCGATGTTCTTCCAGGACAAATAGATCCTCTAGGAAGAGCGTGGGCCGGGCGAGGAAGGAGGAGTAGGTGTAGAAACACAAGGCGTAACCCACCAGCTTTCCTCGTTCAGACGCTACAAACAGGTT
Source organism: Nitrososphaerales archaeon (assembly GCA_050012055.1). Taxonomy (GTDB): domain Archaea; phylum Thermoproteota; class Nitrososphaeria; order Nitrososphaerales; family Gagatemarchaeaceae; genus UBA183. Next base: position 247,486 of record JBEKHX010000001.1, on the reverse strand, counting down.
CAGTCTCTTCTTCTCAAAGATCTCAGCAAGGATTCTCTTCTGCCCATCTACCGAGGGAGGTTGGAGGTTTTCGAATCTAGCCAGAGCCAGCAGCAGTTTCAGAAACCCTACCGAATCAACCCGCCTTCCTCTTCTGACGGTGGTCGGGCTCAATTCAGGGAACCTCTTCCAGTAGGAGCGTTAAATCGCTTCGCGTTCGAGTTCGGGCCCGGATTCGAGAGACCGCATACAGTCGACGGCATCGTGAGAGAAATGCACTGGCGCATGTCGTATTTCGAGGACATCGGCGCCCTCTGAAGCTCCGAGCTCGAGCCGCACCACAACATGATCAAGGGCCTCACAAAGCGACTCCAGGGACTCGTCGATTCCTCTCCGGGAAAAGATAATACAGCGCCGAGAAGGGGCCGAACTCAACATGGGCCTCAAGGAATGGATAATTCCGCAGGACAAGGCCTTCTTCGACATCCTCGAGAAAGAGTCGGCGAATGTCCTCTTTGGTGCGACGAGGCTCGAAGATGCCATGAAGTCCTTCGTCGGGATGGAAGAGCGCAGGAAGGAATTCAAGGATATCGAGCACGTCGGGGACGATATCGTGCACCAGATTTATGAAAAAGTCAACAGGAGCTTCATCACCCCGATCGATCAGGAGGACATCACGCAGCTCGCCTCCCTCTACGACGACGTTCTCGACTACATGTACGCCGTCATGAACAGGATCGTGCTCTACGAGGTCACGGGGCCGACAGAAGCGCTGATCAGGTTCGCGGGAATCTGCCGCGCCTCCGTGGAGCAAATCCACCAGGCTTTCATCTCGATGAGGAAGCTCGACAAGGCCGAGATTGACAAGAGGTGCATCGAGGTGGACCGGCTCGAGAACGAGGCCGACGAACTCTTGAACGAGACGGTAGTCCAGCTCTTCAGGAGCGATGACGTGATCTTCATCCTGAAGATGAAGGAGATTTACGAGCACTTGGAGATCGCGACAGACCGCTGCGAGGATCTGAGCTTCGTCCTCCGGGATATCCTCATCAGGTCCACCTAGGCGAACGTAGTGGACCTCCAGGCCATCTACGTGCTCGGGATAATAGTGGTCGCGTACAGCTTCGACTTCATCAACGGCTTCCATGACGCCGCCAACTCCGTCTCGACAGTCATCTCCACTAGGGTGCTCCAGCCGGTGACCGCCGTGGCGATGGCTGCCTTCTTCAATTTCATCGCTTTCTTGGTCTTCGGCGTCGCGGTCGCGACCACGGTCGGCAATGGAATAATCAGCTCGTTGGTAGTCACCCCGAACCTCATCCTCGCCGCTCTGATTGGTGCCATTGTTTGGGACCTGATTACATGGTATCTCGGCCTCCCCTCCAGCTCCTCGCACGCTCTGATTGGGGGTCTCGTGGGCGCCGCCGTGATTAAGGCAGGCCTGAATTCGCTGGTCTGGGCCGGCCTGCAGAAGACGCTCACGTTCATGGTGCTCTCGCCGATTATCGGTTTTTTGCTCGCGTTCATCTTCATGACCGCTCTGATTAGAGCCTTCTTCACCATACCCCTTTACGTCGTCAACCGCTATTTCAGGCGGCTCCAGCTCGTCTCCGCTGCCTTTGTCAGCCTCAGCCACGGGACGAACGATGCGCAGAAGACGATGGGAGTGGTGGCTGCTCTCCTTTTCTCTGTGAAATGGATACCGACCTTCAGCGTGCCTCTCGTTGTCGTTCTCTTGGCTCACAGTTCCATCGCTCTCGGGACCTTCTTCGGAGGCTGGAGAATCGTGAAGACTGTCGGCTTCAAGATGACCAAACTCGACCCCGTTCATGGGTTTTCAATCGAAACAGCGGCTGCAATCACAATAATCGGTTCCTCATTGGCCGGCATCCCTGTCAGCACGACCCATGTTGTCAGCGGCGGCGTGATGGGATCAGGGTATACCATGGGCGCTTCGAGGGTCAGGTGGGGCGTCGCAAGAAGGATCATCTGGGCGTGGCTGATTACCGTCCCGGCCTCCGCAGTGGTTGCGGCCGTCTCCTACTTGATTATCAGCATGCTGTAGGCGCCCAAGCGCCTCTTCCTCTCGACCTCCCTCTCTACCGCTTCGAGCTTCTCGACCCCTGCCCTCAGAGCGACCTGTGCCTCCCTGCCGTGATGCTGACGCCTCTCCTGCCGAGTTCCGAAAGAAGCGTCTCCACGAGCGGGCCTTCCACCGCCCTCTCGGGTGCGAGCGTTCCCTTCCCCTTGATCCTGCCATCTCCAACCATCTGCGCGACAATCGACGCCGTGTATCCCGTCGTCTTTCCCATCGATGTCACTTCCTCCCTGTCGTCGTACATGTCGACCATATCATAGACGAACTCGCCGGTCTTCGACCGCGCTATGACCCTCATCACCGTCATGTCATGCGGGTCCCCCTCGCTCAGCTTCCTCCCCAGGACCGCCCAGGACATCTCGAGGGGCGACAGCTCTGCGCTCCCCACCTTCACTTTGTCTTTTGCGAAGTACCCTGATTCCTGCAGAAGGCTCATCCTCTCGGCGTGGCCAGGCCATCTCAGCGTCTTCTCGTCCAGAACCCGCATCCCCTTCATGGTGTAGACGAGGCTCGCCAGCCCGTCCGTGCAGAAGGCCTCCAGCGTCCCGATTGGAGCCGGGAATTCCACCCTCTCGACCGTAGAGAAAGGCCTGACCTTCACGAGCTTGCCGTCCCTGAAGACGCGAGCGTCATCGATGTACTCTCGGAGCAGGCCGACGATCGAGAAGACTAGCTTGTACCCGAACGGGGGCAGGGGGACCTGAGGGAGGCCCCCGACAAGGATGTGCCCTTCATCGCCTCCGCCCAGTGTCTCCAGCGCGTGCGCGAGGAGTATTCCTCCCAGCCCCGGCGCGAGGCCACAGCCCGGAATCAGCAGGGCGCCAGTCTTCCTTGCCGCCGAGTCCAACTCCATCTGCTCGTCTTCGAAGGCGACGTTGACCATCTTGGTGCCGGAGGCTACGGCCGCAAGGTCCGAACTGTGCACCACGCCGTGTGGAAGGGCAGAGACAGCGACGTCGAACTGCCTCAGGAACTTGGTGGTCTTTCTTCTGTTCTTTATGTCGAGGACCTCCACGGAGAGCTTCTTGCCCGCCGACCGTCTCTTCACCGCTGCGAGTCTTCCTTCATCGACATCAGAGACGACAACGCTGTCGACGCCCTTAGAGCGTGCCATGTCCCAAGCGACCACGCCCCCCATGAGACCTGACCCCAGTACTGCAACCTTCAACTCGCCTTGCCTTTCATTGTGCGGTTTATGAATTGGACGTTGATGCATCTTAAGTAGAGGGTTTCTTCCGTCAAACACCCGTGGACCTCCAGAAGTCCCTCGACCAGCCTGTCTCGGACTACATGTCGACGGGCTTTGTCAGGGTCGGCTTCGACGATTCTGTGACAGACGCTGCGAGGGTGATGCAGAAGGCCGCGGCTACCGAAGCCGTCGTGATGCGCGACGATGAGCCGATCGGGATCGTCACCGAGAGGGACATCCTGTACAAGGTGGTCGCCGCAGGCTTGGATCCATCCGCCACTGAGGTCAGGGAGGTGATGAGTGCACCTGTTGCCACAGTAGACTCTGCAGCGAAAGTCGCAGACGCCATCGCCAAGATGTCCAAGCTCGGCGTCAGGAGGCTCGGGGTGACGAGGAAGGGGAACCTCATCGGTCTGGTCACTCAGAAGGCGATGGTCTCTGGCGGACTCGAACAGCACGTGGCCCTTCCCGAACTCGCTTCGCCGAACGCCCTCGCCTGCCCCTACTGCGGGGAGACCATGGGCGACAGGAACGAGCTTTCGAGACACATCGACCGCACCCACTTGGGCTTAAGTCTACTTGAGGGCGACCTCACCAAATGGTAGTTCAGGAAGCGGCGAAGAGTTCCATAGTCTCGGCGATCCAGCAGATTCCCTTCTGAAGGTACTCGAGCTTCAGGTTCTCATTCGGGGCGTGTATTCCCCCGTCCATCGCCGACACGCCGATTTCGACTGACGGCATCTTGTACCTTCGAGTGAAGACATAGAGCGGGCCCGTCCCCGAAGCCGAGAGTTCGACGATGGGCTTCTTCCCGTAGAACTTCTCCGCTGTCCTGATGGCGGCCTGTGCGAACGGGTTCTTGTAGGATGTCCTCGCGGCCGGTTCCATGCTCTCGAGCACGATCTTCACGTCAGCGAAGCCCTTGGCGTCCATGTACTGCCGAAGCTTCTTGAGGAGGTCTGCTGGGTCCTGGTCTGGGACCAGCCGGAAGTCCATCTTCGCATGGATTTCCTTCGGCAGGACAGTCTTCGACCCGGGCCCCATGTAACCCGCCCAGATTCCCGCGATGTTGCCTGTCGCCCTCTGAACGAGGGCCTTCTTTGCCTGCTCGCCGTTCATCCCGCCAAGGAAGCTTCCGGCTCCGTAGTTCTTCTTGAAAGCCTCTGCGTCGAAGGGCATCTTCTGCAGGACCTTCAGCTCCTCGTCCGAGAGCGTTTCGACGCCGTTGTACCATCCGGGCACCAGCACTCTTTCATTCTCGTCCTTTATCAGGTTCAGAAGCCTGACGAGCCTCCAGGGCGCGCTCGGAAGCGCAGCCGCGTAGCTGCTGTGGGCGTCCTGCGAGAGCGACTGGACGACGAACTCCAGGTAGATCATTCCTTTCACTCCAAGGGTCACCATCGGCCTGCCTTCCAAGTCCACGGTCCCGTATTCCCAGATGACTCCGTCAGCCTTGAAGAGGTCGGGGTTCCTTGATATGTACTCCTCTAGGTGCACGCTCCCGGTTTCCTCCTCCCCCTCGAAACAGAACTTCACGTTGCAGGGCGGCTCCCCGGCGGTCTTCATGTAAGCTTCAACGAGCTTCAGTCTAGAAACGAGCTCCCCCTTGTCGTCGGAGACTCCCCGGCCGTAGATTCTGCCGTCCCTTATCTCTGGCTTGAAGGGTGGAGACTTCCAGAGCTCCAGCGGCTCCTCAGGCTGAACATCGTAGTGGTTGTAGAACAGAATGGTCTTGCTCGAGCGGTTCGATTTCACCTCGCCATAGACGAGCGGCGCTGCGCCCTCCATCCTCAGGACCTTGGTCGTCGCTCCGATGTCGCGAAGCATTTTCTCTACGAGCGCTGCGCATTCCTCGATTCCCTCTTTCCTGGCTGAAACGCTCGGTTGGGACGACAGCTGGATGATGTCGTCGGCGAATCTTCCCAGGTTGTCCTTCACGTACTGCTCAAATCGCCTATCGACCATCTAACATTTCATCTTCTCGCGCTCCGTTTCGACGAGAAATAAAGGTTCGAGTGGTCTCCGGCGCCGCCGCTCATCGCCCTATGGGTTGAGCTTGACCCTGTTCAACGTCAGCGAGTTCACGACGACGCTGACTGAACTGATGGCCATCGCCGCGCCTGCGAGAATGGGATTGAGGAACCCTGTAGCTGCCACAGGTATCAGCACGGTGTTGTAGGCGAAGGCCCAGAGGAGATTCTGCCTTATCTTGCTCATCGTTGCCCTGCTCAGGCGGAGCGCTCCTGCCACATCCCTTAGGTCGCTCTTCATCAGCACTATGCCGGCCGTTTCTATTGCAATATCGGTCCCACTCCCTATAGCCACGCCGACGTTCGCCTGCGCCAGGGCGGGTGCGTCGTTGATTCCGTCCCCGACCATGGCGACGGTGTGTCCCTCCTCCATCAGCTTCTTGACAACCCCGGATTTTTGCGCTGGCAGAACCTCGGCGACCACCTCCTTGATTCCCACTTCGCCTGCGATTGCCCTCGCGGTCCTCATGTTGTCTCCGGTCAGCATGACCACTCTCACGCTCATGCCATTGAGGGAACCGACCGCCTCCTTGGCATGAGGCTTGACCGTGTCTGCCACCGCTACTATTCCGACGACCCTTCCGTCCACGCCCACTGCCATCGCGGTCCTTCCCTTCTCCTCCAGCCTGGAAACCGCGGCTTCAGCGGGCTCGAACTCGATCTTCCTTCCAGCAAAGAGATTCCTGTTGCCCACTAGGACCTGCCTACCTGCAACCTTGGCACTCACCCCCATCCCGGGTTCTGCTCGGAAATCAGTCGTATGCTCAACCATGATTCCTCTTTTTTGTGCTCCTCTTACGACCGCCTTTCCGATCGGATGTTCAGACCCTACTTCGGCTGCCGCCGCAAGACCGAGGACTTGAGCCTCCGACAGCTCTGTAATCGAGACGATGTCGGTTACCGAAGGCTCCCCGACCGTAATTGTCCCCGTTTTGTCTAGGACAACCACATCCACCTTGCTGGCCCGTTCGAGCGCCTCCCCTCCCTTCAGGAGTATCCCGTTCGAGGCTCCCTTCCCTGTGCCCACCACGAGCGCAGCGGGCGTCGCGAGGCCCAGCGCACAAGGGCATGCGATGATGAGCACTGCGATGAACGCAGTAAATCCGTGCAGGAACCCATTCACAGTCAGGAGGTACCAGCCCAACAGAGCGCCGACCGCCACCAGGATGACCACAGGCACGAAATAGGCCGCAATCCGGTCGGCCAGTCTTTGCACGGGTGCCTGGGCCGCCTGTGCTTCCTCGACGAGTTTCACGATCTGGGCAAGGGTCGTGTCGCTCCCTACCTTTGTCGCCTTGATCGTAATCATGCCCGTCTGATTGATCGTTGCTCCATATACCTCGTCACCGGCCCTCTTGTCCACGGGCATGCTCTCCCCCGTGAGCATCTTCTCGTCCACCGAGCCCTGTCCTTCGGTTATTACTCCGTCTGTCGGAATCTTCTCACCAGGCCTCACCCTCACCAGGTCCCCGGGAACGACCTCCTCGACCGCCACCTCAATCTCCTTCCCTTCTCTGAATACCGTCGCTTTCTTCGGGCTGAGGTCGAGCAGCTTCCTGACTGCGTCAGACGCCCTTCCTCTCATGGTGTGCTCCAAAAGCTTCCCGAGAAGTATGAAGCCTATGATCAGAGACGAGGCATCAAAGTAGATTCCTTCCGGAAACGTTCCAGGCGCGAAGACCACGACGGTGCTGTAGGCCCACGCCGCCGTAGTTCCCGTCGCGATCAGCGTGTCCATATTGGCCGCTCTTGCCCTGATTGCATGCCAGGTCCCCTTGTAGAACATCCACCCGGCAACGAACTGGACCGGCGTCGCGAGGGCAAACAGGAGGAGGTTCTGCGGCACCCAACCGGGAAGGGTGACGACCCAGGTCAGCAGGAGGATAGGAATCCCGAACGCAAAGCTCAGCACTGTCATTCGGCTGATGAACTTCAGCTCCTTGGCGGGGGCGATGAAAGTCTGGAGGCAGGTGTTGCAGCAGAAGTAGAATGTGGTCCCCTTCTGGACCGTTCTCAACGCCTCGGGGGTCTCCTCAACGTACATCCCGCAGACCGGGTCTTTCGCCACTTTCGCTCCCAGGTCATCACTCGCTGGGTCTGAGTTAAATTGTCCCCCTCACGAAAGACAGGGCGGTGCCAGGATGGCCATAGACCCGATATGTGGAATGACGGTAGATCCGAACAAGACGCCCTTCATGTCCGAATACCAGGGAAGGAAGGTTTACTTCTGTTGCGCAGGTTGTAAGAAGGCCTTCGAGAGAAACCCCGCCGCTCACACACTCCCGCCTGAAACAGATTAGAGACAACCATTTCCAACACTGAGAACCGCCTCCCCCTCAAGGGCGACCTGAGAGGTGGTTCGGGGTCGTAGTCAGACTTTTAAACGATGTAAAATGCCCGGAAAATCGGATGCCCAAGCAAAAACCCGAAGAGAGAAAGCCGACGGTAGATGAATTGCTGGAGAAGGCAAAGAAACCATCTATGCTGGCGCCACCTCTTCACAGGTTTTACGGGGGAAAACTCCAGGTCATGCCCAAGTGTGCCATCACAAACTACCAAGATTTTGCCATCTGGTACACTCCAGGCGTGGCCGCCGCATGCAAGGAGATACAGGCATCCCCTGAGAAGTCGTTCGAGCTCACCAACCGGTGGAACTTCGTCGCTGTCGTGACAGACGGCACGCGCGTCCTGGGCCTGGGGAACATCGGGCCGGAAGCGGGACTGCCAGTGATGGAAGGAAAGAGCATTCTGTTCAAGTACCTGGGCGGTGTCGATGCCTTTCCAATCTGCCTGAATACCAGGGACCCCGAGGAGATAATCAGGACATGCGAGCTTATTCAGCCCTCTTTCGGCGGAATTAATCTTGAGGACATCGAGAAACCGAAATGTTTCCGCGTTCTGGAAGAGGCACGAAAGCGCCTGGAAATCCCGGTCTGGCACGACGACCAGCAGGGAACGGCCACGGTTGTTCTGGCTGGGCTGATCAATGCATTCAAGATAGTCGGGAAAAATCCGAAGGAGAGTCTCATGACGTTGGTGGGGTCGGGAGCGGCCAACCTCAGGGCCGCATATGTTCTGGCACGATGGGGAGTGAAACCGGGCAACTTGATCCTGGTCGATACGAAAGGCATCATCTACCCGGGTCGTGAAGATATTCGCAAGGAGGACGATCCTTGGAAGTACGAGCTGTCCCAGATGACAAATGCAGAAGGCAGGACTGGCGACATCGCTGCAGCTTTCAAGAACACTGACGCAGTGGTGGCAGCCACCAAACCTGGACCGGGAGTCGTAAAAAAGGAATGGATACAGACAATGAACGACGACGCGATAGTCTTCGCGTGCGCGAATCCGATACCAGAGATATGGCCGTGGGAAGCGAAGGAGGGCGGTGCTAGAGTAGTAGCTACCGGCAGAAGCGACTTTCCGAATCAGGTCAACAACAGTCTGGGATTTCCGGGCATATTTCGTGGAGTCTTGGACGTGAGGGCCAAGACGGTAACAGATGACATGTGCATAGCCGCCGCGGAGGAACTGGCGAGGTTCGCTGAAGCACGGGGAATAGACGAAGATGACATCACGCCGAAGATGGATGAATGGGAGGTCTATCCTCGCGTAGCTGTTGCGTGCGCCCAGAAATCGATTGATCAAGGCGTGGCCAGAATCAAACCCAGCAGGGAGGAACTCTATCAGAGGGCTTCTGCGATAATACAGCACGCACGGGAGTCCACAGAAGTGCTCATGAGGGAAGGGCTCATAAAGCGCATGCCTCCCGAGAATGAGTTGCTGAAGTAGAATAACGGAAATTCAACTCTCCCGATTTCCCACCCAAGACAGAGGTCACTTCATGAAAGCCAGCATCCAAGAGTTCCTTCTAACGAGGCCTGTCCAAACGGCGAAGAAGACCGCCAACGTCTCTGTGGCGAGAGCCCCTGAGTAGACTCCAGTGGGGCCGACCAGCACGAGGGCGACCCCTCCAGGAGGGCGGCCGCTTCTCCTTGGGCCCATGGCCGGTTGTTCCTAAGGCTGCAGCGCCTGCAGAACCTCGGCTTCATGGCCGTCTACCTTCACTTTCCTGAATACCTTCTTCACCCTCCCCTTCTTGTCGATCACGAACGTTGACCGCTCCGTTCCCCAGTAAGTCTTGCCGTAGTTGTTCTTCAGCTTCCAGGTGTCGTAGAGCTTGTGGGCCTCTAGCCCCTCGTCGCTCAGAAGAGTGAAGTTCAAGGAGTACTTGCCGATGAACTTCTTGTGAGAGGCCAGTGAGTCCTTGCTGACGCCGAGTATAACAGCGTCGAGGCCTTCGAACTTAGGCAGGTTGTCCCTGAACGAACAGGCCTCTCTCGTGCAGCCGGGCGTGTCGTCTTCGGGGTAGAAGTACAGCACGACGCTCTTGCCTTTCAGGGAACTGAGCCTGACTGGCCTTCCGGTCGACGAGGGGAGCTCGAAATCAGGCGCCTTATCGCCTACCTTCAGATTGGAATGGATCCTGCTCATGAGATACCGTCGAACGACCTCAGTGAAAAAGCTACTGGACTCATCAGATAGTTTTCGCCCGAAGGATAGCCCTGGACCATCGGCATAGCATCGTGGGTCGTGACAGGTTCTGACGTGGTGGTTCCTCGGCCACCTTCCATTCAGTGTGCTTGTCGGGCTCTCGGCTGGGTCCTGGACCTCACGGCCAGCTACAGCTTTCCGCCGGTCACGGCATGCCTTCCTCTGACCGTCAGGTCCGCTCCTCTGATGACCGCCATGAACCCGAACCCGCCGGCTGTCACCGACCCGGCCACCATCCTGTCCTGTCCGAACAGGTAGCCCATTCTGGGATTGATTCCCACGTTAAGAATGGTCAGCCTCCGTCTCTGCTCTGACACAGCCTTCACGAGTTCCGTTAGCATCGGCATGCTACCCCGGCTCTTCCACCTGACCAGTCTCCCCTCCCTGAACGTCAGCACTGCGTCCTCGAGCAGGCCCAACCTTGTCAGAGTCTTCGAGACGCTCAACGTCCCCGAGGCAGACGCCGGTTCTACACTCTTCGACACGAACCCTGGCGGAATGTAAGTCATGTTGTTGCCGTCCTCCACATCCCCGCGACTCACTACTCCGTCCTCAATAGTCGTCTCTCCCTTCAGGGAGAATCCAAGGCGCGAACCGCCTGCTTGAACGACGGCCTCAGGACCGTCAGCGAGGAGCGAAGAGAGTTGCTGCGCCGATTTTGCAATGCCACCGAGATCGACCAGAGCGGCGCTCAACTGCCGTTCCACAACTTGCTGGACCGTCCTGCCCATCACCCCGGCCATCTCCTCTCCGATGTACCCGAAGGCCAGGCGTGCTCCCCTGAGCTTGGCCTTCTCTGCAGCGTTGTACCAGGATTCGTTGTACTTTGTTGAATCTGACATGAGCTGGGGTTTGATCCTTGTCTGGTACGCCGCTAGAAGGGGCCCAGGAATGAACACGTACGCATCCGTTCCCTTGATCAACCCGTACTCGTTGCGCCCCATCATCCCGATTCTATCCTTGGGTGCCCGACCTACTCCCTCGATGTACGCTTCTTCGTCCTCTAAGAGCAGAACTGGAGAGCATCCCATCGCTCTTGCCTCTATCACCACGCTTCTTGCGAACTCGAGACCGTTGTTCCAAGACTCCACTGTGACCGCCTCCCCCTTCTTGACAGCGAGTGTCTCAGACAGCACCTTCTTTGCAACCCTCCTGTACAGATCGTTCAAGGCAACCATTGTACCCTCGCGGGCTGGGTGCCTCTTCTTAAACTGAAACCTTCTTCTGCCGAACGCTTCGGTCAGTATACGTAGGCATCGACTCCCTTCTGCGTGATTCTCTGCAGGAACTCCTCCAGCTTCTCCGGAGATTCGAACTCCCTCGAAAGGACTCTCTTGCCGACCGCAGGGGCCTTGCGTCCCGTCCTTTCGTATACCATGACCGTGTACCTGCCGACGGACCTGGTCACGAACGCGAAGCAACGGTGCCCCAGGTACGAACCGACAACCCTGATTCCCGCGTCAGAATCCAAGCGTCGTGCCTCTCGCCTCAGTCCGGCGAACGACCTGACTTTCTTCTCGTAGAACAATGCCCGTACTTGCGCCAGATTCCGCTAACTCAAAAAGGCTAATACCCACGCGTCTCTCAGCGTTTTACTATCTCTTGCCGAGTCGGCTGGTTGTCTTCAACACTCTCACCGGGAACAAGGAACCTTTCAGAAGTCTACGCCGCGGACAGGTCGGAATGTTCGTCTGCGGGCCGACGGTTCAAGACTATATGCACTTGGGTCACGCTCGTACGTACATCTTCTATGACGTCGTCGCGCGGTACCTGACCTATCTTGGGTACAGTGTCCATTTCGTTCTAAACATCACCGACGTGGATGAGAGGATAACGGACGAAGCCCGCAAGAAGGGCAAGGCTCCTCTTGCCTTCGCGAGAAAGTATTCGAGGTACTTCGTCGAAGACATGGCGAAGCTCAAGGCCGATTCCGTATGCAGGTTCGAGCCTGTCTCAGCGCACGTGGGCCAGATGATCGAGCAGGTCTCTCGCTTGATCGAGAAGCGACACGCATACGTGGTTGGCAGCTGGGTCTACTTCGACGTTTCAACATTCCCCGAATTCGGGAGGCTCTCCCACCAGTCTCCCCGGGAACTCTGCCTCCGGCCCCTCGAGCTCTCCCTCAGGAAGAGGAACCTGCTCGACTTCGCCCTCTGGCGTCCCGAGATCCTGGTCGAGGGAAAGTGGGACAGCCCATGGGGGACGGGGTCGCCTGGCTGGCATATCCAAGACATCGCGGTCACGGCATCGCTCCTGGGTCCCCAGTACGACTTGCACGGTGGCGCCTATGAGCTGATTTATCCCCACCACGAAGCCGAGATCGCGGAAGCCGAGTCCCTTACAGGACTCAGGCCCTTCGTGAAGTATTGGGTCCACACGAGGCTTGTCAACATGAGGGGCGAGAAGATGTCTAAGTCGACCGGGAATGTGGTCACGGTCAGGGACGCTCTCCGCACCTACTCGGCCGACCAGCTTAGGATGTTCCTCTTGAGCCATCATTACAGAAAGGACATGGATCTCAAGGGAATCGGCTCCACGGCTAGGAGATACACGCGTCTAAGAGGAATGGCGGAGAAGGTCCTGCATGCGGCCGGGGGTGCGTCCAAAGAGAGCGATGAAGAACTGCTGCGACACTTCTGCGACGCGATGAACGACGATTTCAACACCCCGCTTGCTCTCCATGTCTTGGGTGAAGGCCTCACGTCTGCGCTCAAAACGAGGAGTGTCGTAACGGCGGGACGGAAGCTCGCTTCGGTACGCATGGCTGGAAAGATACTGGGGGTTGACCTGGGGATTGGCTAGCGGCAGGGACCTGGAGCTCAACGAGGTTGGTTGGTGGTCCCACTGGGCCGATGTGCGCTGGGCTGGAGAGACGTCGTACGTCATGCTTTCTTCGGACTTCGACGAATATTTCTTCAACAGAGCTGGCTTTGTCGATTGCGGAGGCGAGCGTGATGCCATTCCCAAGATTGAAGCGGAGTTCGAAGCCCTCGCAAGGCAATCCTGCTTTTCAGTGCAGGAAGAGTGCAGGGAGGCTGCGGCCATATTGGAGTCCCGCGGTTATGCCATGTTCGACAAGATGTCTATCATGCAACTGGACCAGCCCAAGTTCAAGACTGCTACGGAGGTGACGGTATTGTCAGGCCAAGAGGTCGGGACCGCCGAATGGGCAGCCGCGTACTCTCTTTCCTTCTATGGCGACCTTGGGGTGCAGGACGTGGTCTCGCTGATAGCAGAGCGACTCAGATTGGAACCTTCCGTGACGCTCTTCGCGGGGAAGAAAGACGGGAAGACCTTGGGCGTCCTTGCAGCGTTCAGGACGCCTGGGGTGCTCGGTGTCTACTGCATAGGAAGCCTTGGGAAACACAGGAACATGGGAGTCGCCGGCTCCCTGATTCACAAAGCGAGCAGGATGGCTTCCGCCGAGGGTCGTCTGCTCATCTTGCAGACGATAGTCTCTGACAAGATGGAGGACTTCTACGCGAGAGGGGGTTTCCACCGACTCTACCTGAAGCAACTCATGAGGCGAGAGGCGTCAGGCTCGAGTTTGCAAAGGAGACAATGAGCCTGAGTTGGGATTGGGCGTAGTCATAAACAGGGACGTCCCAATCGGCTCTTTCCCCTTCAAAGACATCTTCGGGGGTTTCGAGAAGGTCGCGGCTGTGAAGTCGATCTTCGGCAGCAGCACTGACAGGGTACTGTCGGCGCTTCAGGTCGACGTCGAAGACGGTCGAGGCTACATGAGAATCAACGACAAGAAGGGCTCGGTCATAGTCAGCGCGAAGTATCTCAAGGAAGGCGAGGAGACCCACCTCTACCTCGACGTTGTCCACGAGCTCGTCCACGTCAGACAGCACATGGAAGGGAAGGAACTATGGGACAGGCGGTACGCCTACGTCGACAGGCCGACCGAACTCGAAGCCTACCGGGTCGCCCTGGATGAGGCTAGAAGGCTCGGACTGGGGGAGAGAGACATAATCGACTATCTGAAGGTAGATTGGGTCACTGACGAAGAGTTTGGACAGCTCCTAAGGACGCTTGGAGTGAAGGGTTGATGAGGGCCGAGGCCCAACTCGAAAAGATGGCTTCAACGATGCCATCAGAATCAAGATAGCCGACTTGCATACGAGGACCGCCAGAAGGACGGGCCTTCCCTTGGAAGACGCCCTGAAATCTAGTTCTCGCCGTCGAGTGCACGCTCAGGGACCAGCAGTGCGCATGGCTTCTTTCATCGCCTCGACCTTCTCCTTCATGAGTGCTATCGCTGCTTCCAGGCTCCTGCACCCTTCCTCTTCTTGGGCGAGCGCCGCCTCGAGCTCCGCGATCTTGCTTGGGGCGCTGTTCAGATTGCGCGTGATCTGCCCGAGCGGGGAGTAGTCCAGCCTGCGGGGCATCCCGGAGAAGAGTTCGCGCTGCACCTGGTTGACTTCGCTGAGCTTCCTATCGTCCGTCGCAGCGAGCCAAGAAACCTCCCTCCCCGCCCGCAGGCTCTCGTAGAGCTGTTCCTGCAGCCTTACGTAGGACTCCCAGTACTTCACCCACGATTCGTTGAACGCGATGAAAATCTCCATGAGCTTCGCATCACGAGCCCTCTCTGACTCCAATACGGCGAGAACCTAGGAAGACTCACTAATATGGTTTAGAGTCCTTACTTAACCACACTTATCCTGCACAGCTAGGCGCTTTCCCAGGGCCGGGGCTTGAAGGTCCGGGCAATCCCGGCAAACTCCCGGTAGTCAGTCGTGACTAGGATAACCTTCCGGGCGAACTTCCGCCCTTCGATCAGGAGGGCTCTCAGGTTCGCGTCGTGGCTGAATCTATGGCCCTCTTCGACCACGATAACCCACTCTCGAAGGGCTCCGGAGTTCTTGAGGTAGTTGAGCTGCCCGAAGATCGCAGACGCCTCTCCCTTAGACGCCTCCACGTTTGGGTTAGAGACGAACCGGATTCTCTGTCCAGGCCTCTCCCAGTTGGATGAGAAGACAGCGCCCAGGTCCACCTTCCGGAAGTCCGGGTACTCGTTTGTCACGTCCAGAATGAAGGCGCTCCCGTCCCACTTCGAAAGAAGCTCTCTGACAGCCGTGGTCTTTCCGGCCCCCGACTCTCCGGTTATGATAACGGGCCTGGTCCCTAGTCTCTCAAAGACAGCCGAGTATTCGGCGGGCGGGATTAGGTCAGCTTTCGTCAGCTCTAGGATCGTGTAATTGAAGAGGGCCGACAGGTTGCGAAAGCCTAGCTCTTTCTTAAGCGCCTGGAGCTTCTGCCTAGTTGCCTTCGTAACGGCTATGCTGGTTCGGTCCGGCTTGGCGCTCAAACTACGTCCCTCTGGCATACAAAAGCGGGAATCCATGTCAAACGCCGTTTAACGCTGTTCAACCCCGTTTTACCCCGTTTGACCATAGATAGTCCCCTTTTCGTCAAAAGAGGCCATTCTAAACGATTTAATAACAGTCAGTGGAAATACTGCCCATGACTCAGGCAGTATCGACGCATGAAAGAAGGCCCTTGAGAGGTAGCGGGCCAAGGAACGAGAAGAGAGACAGAGAGCAGCGCACAGCACTAGGCCAAAGGCTAGTCGCGAAGTCCAAAGAGCAAGGGCCGACCTCGAAGAAAACAAAGGAGACTTTCGCTGGGTACTCGGTAGTCCGGGCGGTTTCGAGTGACATGAAGAGGAAGGCGGAGGAATCACTCGAGGCGTATGAAGTCTGCCTTTCGCCAGGGGCGGCCTCAATCATGGAGTGGCTGGCAAGAAGGTCGGGACAGTCTCCGGTCGAGTACTTGGAGAGGGTCGTGGTGGACTATCTGAAAGACATTCTCGGACAGTTGGACAACAAGGAGTCAGAAGACCTTCTTTCACTAGGCGTCAGGAAGGAGGCTGACCGCGGGGAGTGGTGGCCTGGTACGGTCTCGGTGGTTGAGAATTAGGCGGTCCTTTCACTTTCCCTGCTTTTGGTTCTTGATGGACGAGCGATTGGCCCTGGCCGGGAAACTCCTCTTCGTCCTGACGATTGGAGCCTGTGCCATGTTCGCGCCTGCGATGTTCGACAAGGGCTTGGACCTGACGTTCACTTGGCTTTGGAAGTGGGGACTGTAGCAAGGCGTGGTCGGCGTCTGTGTGTGGAACTTGGCTGGAAGTTGGCGCAGACGGCGGAAGGCCGGGTCCATCCGAAAGCGGTACTCGATCAGCAAGGAAGACTGGCGACCGTGGAGCAAGGATGAAGAGGGGAAGGACTTAGAGTTCTAAACACTGAACGCGAGAAATGGACAGGGCCTAGCGATTACGTTACAGTGTTTACTAATAGAATGGCGATACTGGCTGATTTGAGATTCGTCTATTCTGTCATTCCGATTTTCCTAGCGCACTCGAGATGCCTGGTCCTGGATCCTTTGGCGTTCTTGAACGCCAGTACTCCGGTCTTGAGAGGCAGCAGGCAAGTTGGACAGGACGGAGGTATGTGATGGCGGTTCACATAGGCGAAGGCTCTCGGAAACGACTTCGCTTCAAGAGGGGACCTCCGGATCGCCCCAGCGCAAACCACGTGAACTAAGGCCAATCCCTTTTTCCTAAGCCCCACGTCCGAGAGAATGGAGTCCTCTGCGGCCATAGGATTGAGACAGACCGGGCAGATGTTAGCGGCTAAGGTCATTCAACATAGAAAAGAGGTAGTCTATGGGCCATAATTCGTAGGTAGTCAGATACCCAGGCCTGGCGCTTAATGCTACTAGAGAGGACAGAACAACCAACCAACCAGTAGTATAATGTCCCCTCCTCCCCCTCAAAGGGGTATCAACAGAGAGAGCCGATCAGGCTAGGGAAGAAGAAGTCAGGTTCTGAGCCTAGCCCGTTCCGCCTCGAACCATGCTTTGTCGTACAGGGACCAGGGGTCTTCACCCTCTTTCGGCCTGAAGAGTCGATCCAAGACCAGACCGTGATCTAGGTCGATTGCTGCCTTGGCGATGGTCCGGGCATAGTAGAGAAACACGCCGAGGTCCACCGCCAGAGCCGCCAGGCTGATAGACCCTCTTTCTTTCGCCAGCCGAGAGGCCCTGGCGACCTTATCACCGAACTTCGAACTCATGAGACCTAAAAGAAATTGAGTGCGTGGGGGAAAGAGAAGTGTCCCTCTCCCTCAGATGTATGTTAGTGGGTTCTGTTACCTCTCCGTTGGTTAGGCCAAAATCGTCTCCCTGTTTACTTTCGGGGGATGCGAGAGGGAGAGACAAATCGCTCAGGTCTTCGATTCTCTGAGCCGTCATTCTCGCCTCCCTGATTAGCTCTGCCAACCCCTTACTGATGGAAATGTCGTTCAGTCGGCAGAATCGAAAGACCTCGTTGAGTATGTCGGCGTTAACTTCGGCGAGTCTTAGGCAGAGGTCAATCGTTCTATCAGGTTCCGTTACTTTCCATTCCAAAGCATCTTGCTCCTCTTTCTGTTGTGCTCGGTGGGAGGACGATGATGGGATTCGACATATCCGACCCATCCTTCCCCTGTTCCCTCAACCGACTGCTTCAACGGTATGGCCTTCTCATAGGCTGACAGAAGCGCCTTGTAATCTCTTAGCCTCTGCCTGAGCCTAAGGTTCTCCCCCCTCAGCATTCTGACCTGCTTCTCTCCACCGACGAGGACTTCCTTCACCTCTCCCAGCTCTCCTAACACTGTTAGACGGCCATATCTGTCATAGCCAATTCGATGCGCATCGTAACCAAATGTGTATGGCCTGATGATGGTGAAGTCTCCCATCTTTACCGCGTCGTGTATCTCACGCGCTCTCTTGGGGTCCATCATTTCACTTTACGCACAACGGCTAACCGTTCGCCCTTCTCTCCCACTTCCATCCTCCACTCCAATTGGTCACCGCTTGAAACACCAAGGAAGACCACGATACCTCTCGGGATGGTAGCACGAAGTGAATCAGAACTAGGACGAGCTATGCCAACCGTCGTCGTTTCAGTTTTACTCATGGTGCTACTGTAGAAGCGTAGGTATATAATGCTATTCTTCTCACTTAACACGTTGCTGTTAAGGGGTAGGTTAACACTAATATAGCCATCCTTCTACCTACATGGTGGCAGAAATGAACTCGGAACAAGCACGGTTCGAAATGGACGCAGACGACTTCGAGGCCTATCTTTCGAGCCAAGAAGCTCGCCTGAATGAGAGGGAGCTGGCGTAGATGAGCCAAGCCCCTTCCTACGATTCTCGCGCTCAGCGTGGCAGGCTAATCTGCGACTTGGGAGACCAAGTGCGGAGGTTAGACGACAACGAATACGCGGTGAGGAGCCAGTCGGGACATGGGGAATACCGAGTCCGAGCGTTGGAGTCGGGCTGGTCTTGCGAGTGTCCCGACTATTCTTACCGACAGGCCGAGTGTAAACACATCCACGCAGTTCTGTTCAGTCGGAAGATTCGGACTGCCGTAGAGCTTGGAACCCTCGCAGACTTCACCACCACCGACGCCTGTGTGTTCTGCGGGTCGAAGCATGTTATCAAGGACGGCTTGAGGCACAACAAGGCAGGAGACCTTCAGAGGTTCGCTTGCGGGGAGTGCGGGCGCGACTTCTCCGTGAACGTGGGCTTCGAGAAGATGAAGCACAACCCCAAGGTGATAACGACGGCACTTCAGCTCTACTTCTCAGGTGAGAGCCTCCGAAACACGCAGAAGTCTCTGAGGCTCTTGGGTGCGGAGGTCTCTCATAAGACCGTCTGGAAGTGGATTCAGAAATACGTCGGACTGATGGACAGGTATCTTGACCAGATAACACCTCAGGTCTCAGACACTTGGAGGGCAGACGAAGTGTTCGTGAAGTTCAGAGGGAACATGAAGTATCTGTTTGCCATGATGGACGACGAGACGCGCTTCTGGATTGCCCAACAAGTCGCGGACGGGAAGTTCACGGCAGATGTCCGACCGCTATTCGCTGAGAGCAAGCGAGTCGCGGGAAAGAAGCCCATGACCCTGATAACGGACGGCGGGATGCACTTCACAAAGCCCTTCAAACGGGAGTTCTACACCAACACCTATCCGAGAACTGAGCACATCCGAGACATCAGAATAAGTGGGGTAGTCCACAATAACAAGATGGAGAGGATGAACGGAGAACTAAGAGACCGCGAGAAGGTGATGCGCGGTCTGAAGGTTACTGACACGCCTATCCTGAAAGGCTATCAAATCTACCATAATTTCATCCGACCACACGAAGGGTTAAACAGTCGAACTCCTGCAGACTTGGCAGGAATCAAGGTCAAGGGGCAGAACAAATGGCTAACTCTGATTCAAAACGCCAGCTTAGCCGAACGGACATAGAAATCATCACCAACATATTCTACGTACTGATAGGAGCCTGTTTCGCCCTTGGAGTCAATTACATCATTCAGTTCTTGAACATCGTATATCCACCGAAGAACTGGACTGCGTATGTCTTAGTGCTCGGCATAGGGCTAATCGCGTTCGCGTGTCTCGTCATTTGGATACTGGTCAAGTTCAGGGAAAACCACCCGCTACCACCAGAACAGCCTCAACCCAATCCCCCGAAAGGTAACAGCGAGAATCAGGGAGAGAAACCCCCGTCAAGGTAACAGAACCTGTTAGTGTTAACCTATTATAGACACACGATATGGTTCAGAACGAGCTCCGTTCAGTTCGGTGCCGAAGTCTCAACCGGAGCTGCCATCCTGATCGTGCATTTCCGGGGGGTTCTCCGCCTTCCGTCAGGATGACGATAGACTTGGTACGAATAGACCTGGCCGTACTTCCCTGTGACCTTCATCCGGTAAGGAGCCCAGGCGGGCTTTCCGCACTTGGGCAGATCGTGACTTGCGAGCTCACAACTCATAAAACGTTAAGTCTGACGCCCCGAAAGTGCTACGAAAGCCGAGGGATGTTCTCACTGATTGGAAAGAACCATTCTACCATGGCCCAAAGCGCTTAACTAGTAATCCCTGCAGAACGAAAGGTGTGGCAGGCACGACTAGGGTTTCGCATACAGGTCGAAACGTAGGGATTGCGATTGTTGTAATCGTTATCGTGATAATCGTCTCTGGCTTCATTCCATACATAACTGCGACACACACCGTTGAAAAGCCGTACTCGGCAATCGTTGTATCAACATATACGAGCGTTGCGACCGAAGTCCAAACACTGCCTGTGACAACAGTCTCGGTTACGGAGGGCGCACAACCATCCTACACTACAACTCAAATTGTCACCCAGTCAAGTTACTCAACGTACCTTGTTACTCAAACGAGCACGTCTACTCAAACTTGCACGCAGGGTTGGCTTCAGGCTCTCTTTAGTTGCAGCTAGTAGGTTTCCCGCACTTCGGAGAGATTGTGATTCTCGGGGTAATGTCCGACAAAACGCCCAAACTCTGAGGCCCCAAAAGTGGGAGGTAGACATGGGGATTCTTTCGAGTTTAGGCATGGTCCGAGGCGTTATCCGCTACCTTGGGGTCACCGTGGGACCATCGAACTGTGTGTCCAAACCAGCAAGTCGGAGTCTAGGTTTGAGTCTCGTTAAGCCCTTAGTGACTTCCCTTGTGCTTCATATACAAACTGAGTTCCCCTATCGCTTTTGTTGAAGGGTCCGTTTTGCCTGTCAACCAAATTGCAAGAGGCCTACTGGCGCTCTCCTTCGGCACTTCCACGAGACCAAAGTGTACAAGCAAACTCCTTAATGATTCTCTGGCGTTCAATATGTGGGAACCGAGTCCTGCCACCGTAACCATGCCTGTTAGACTCTCCAACGTGTTCATATCAGCGCGTAGAAACACGCCAAGGGCTAGCGCTGCAACTCCAGCGTCCATGCTGACGTATTCTAGCTTCTTTCGCACTTCCTTCTTGTCCAGAGTGTACTTTGCCAGATCGGCATCGACACATCGCTCGCTAAAATCCACCAGAGCCTTCAAGGGATCCTGCTGATTCAGAACATTCCCTTCACTGGTTGCATTGGAGAAGAATCGTCGTAGCTCTTTCGCATAGTGACTCCTGATTATTCTATCGAAATTCTCAAGCGATTGATATGGCTCTATTCTTTCGAGAAGCTTCACCAACAAATCTATCTCATGCGCCGCCTCTTCGGCCGACTTGGAGCCTCTAGTGCTGAGCCCAAATCTCTTCCTGGCTTCCAAGCCAAAGAATCTCTGGGCTTCTTCCCACGGGTAGACAGCACATTTCGAATTGGTTTCTCTTACTGCGAACTCATGGTTGGAAATGTTCTCGTAGACACTTGCGACCTTTAGGGGGTCGGAAAGGCCTTCAATCCTTTGAAGCATTGCGCCTGGAAACAACTTCTTGTCGATGTATGACAGTATCTCATTGTATAATTCTTCGTTGACTATATGTGAACCATCAATGACTTTCTTCTTCACTTCCTCCTTTCCGCGGGCCGGATGAACTCGAATTACCTTCCTCTCCAGACGGTCCTTCCATTTCGGATGCCTTCTCTCTTCTTTCTCTGCAATCTTACGAATCTTGTCGTCAAATCCATCCTTCCATTCTGCATGTGACTTTCCAGTTTTCCTGTCCATCCACGTTGCCTGTGTTCGTCTTATGGTTCCCGCCCTTGACTTTGGATCATCGTACCACGAGAAACGACCGGCTATTCGGATATAGCCGTCTTTTACATACTCAAGGAGATCGTCTGAAGTCATTGGATACAACTTGGGAGACTGCGCGTGTAATTCATCCATGTAAGTTGGAGATGGACTCCAAAGGATTGGGATCTCGACTGTGTTTGCGATCGTCACCAACTTTGAGTATCCCATAGCCCCCTCTTCCGTGCGATACTCGTTGATGTGGCAGTAAGCAGGAAGAGGCTTTGGCTCTGACACGCAGACTTTAGCACTCCACCATCTTATAAGACCTGCCGCTGGCGTCATGTGAAGGACTGTTGCCGCGCACTACGGTGAGACTCTTCCTCTGGAAGTCATCATCAGTTCCTCTCTTGAAGGATGGTGTGAGAAACCTACAGCTTATAGGCCGCGATTAGACTGCATTTGACGAGATTGAAGCTGAGTACCGCTAGGAAGGTTTCCGATTCAGACGACAGTCGTGGTGACATCTTTGAACTAGGAGATTGCGGAAATGTCCACATCAATGTGTTGACGACAAGAAAGGGACATATCAGGGGAGGACACTACCATGACTACAATGAGGAATTCTTTGTAGTCTCTGGCAAGTTTGAGTTTCATAGCGGCTTTGAGGGAGTGGATGATATTACGATTCGGGGAGCGAACGAGACAATCGTCACAATCCCAGGAGTTCCCCATTATGTCAAGGCGCTTGAGGATTCGGTAATGATTGAATTCAGACCATGTGGCACTAAGTATAAGCCCATAGATTACGAGCCGTTCCGGAAGCTTGCGAGAGCACGGCCTTGACGGGTTTGTGTTCCACGTTGGAGGACCGCTTCACACTAGGAGACCTACGGGTCCGGTTCAAGCGTTCCAAAAGACAGTTTGGGCACACAGTTCGATGGTCCCACGGTGACCCCAAGGTAGCGGATAACGCCTCGGACCATGCCTAAACTCGAAAGAATCCCCATGCCTAAGCAGCATTATTGGCTCTCCGCAGTTTGGGCATTGCCTGCTGATTCTCACGGCGACGGACTAGAGTGCCTAAGGAAAGGACATCGCACTTTAGGTTCAACTCCCCGGCCTTTTGGGGTTCAAATTCCCGATTTGGGATTCGTCTCATTAAACGGCTTGCCCCGGGGGGGAACCTAGGTGATTATATCTTATCACTGGGCCACCCAGGGTCGCGGGGTTGCTTTAGTCACGGTCAGAGTATACTGGATGAAGGGATCAATTGGCGAGCGTGTAGGGACTAAACGTGTACTTGTTTTCATCCTTGTCGCTCTAATTGGCGTACTCCTATTCCTAGGTTTGATCCCGGCGACTCCCACCCAAAGCGAACTTACCGCGTTGCTTGAGACTCTGGTGACATTTGACGGTGTTATGATAGGATTCATCCTAGTCCTTGCCGTGGATAATTTGGAGAAATTGCAGACTCAGCTCGACACACAATTGACGACGCCCGTTGACTTAGTCTCAGCAAAGAGAATAGCTGTCCGAAAGTCCAACCGGCGAACTGACCTTACTACTCTCGTTACCTTTGTCGGGTCAACCTTCACTGGCCTTGTAATCATAGGTGCATCCGGACAAGGCATCAACCGAATCTACCTATTCGGACCTTTGTTCCTCGCGGCAGTGGGACTTGGCTTGATACTCCTACGCTTGGCCTTTTACGTCGATTTCAAACAGAATCCCACGTTGGGCAAAAGCTAGCGCGCGCTGTTCAAGAGTCGGGGCAGCGCCAAGGCTCGAGGCTTCATTGGGTCTGATGAGACCGCCGGTCGGTATCGAGGACTTGGTTTGGATTGTGATTCTCATCAAGTTTCATCGCCCTCTTCTTCCTGCTCAGCTAGGCGATATAGAGACTTCTCGAAGGAGGGATCTTCAGCACACTTGAGCCAGAAGGAATTCAGAAGCTCTCCCCGCGAGGTCACTTTTTCCGTGATTTTCGAAAGTTCCGTATTGGAGACGAATTCGGCTTCCCAACCACCATTCATTGGCGAGATTGTAGCTGCTCGTGGCGGACCTCCGACACTTGAGGACACTTCACTAACCGAAGAGACGACGTAAACTAACAACTCCAGCAACGCATCCCTTTCCATGTCGCCTGAGTAGAAATGCCGCATTAGCCAATTCGACCAAAGAATTCCCGATCCAATTGACGTGAACCCTCTTGGGCCAGTTCGTATCTTCTCAAAGGCACCAACATCTGTAATCCTGTAGATTCTCGGTTTGCTATACTCGATAAGGACTGTAATGACTGAGGATTCCAGTCCGTTATGTCTCTTGACAACTTCGCGCGGCCCAAACTCTT
Organism: Nitrososphaerales archaeon; assembly: GCA_050012055.1. Lineage (GTDB taxonomy): Archaea > Thermoproteota > Nitrososphaeria > Nitrososphaerales > Gagatemarchaeaceae > UBA183. The sequence continues at coordinate 223,750 of JBEKHX010000001.1, read as the reverse complement.
CAAACATCTTTCCCATTTCCCGGGACACATTGGCAATGCTGAAGTCTTTCGATATCCTTACGGTAGACAAAAGCATTGATGTGTACGCAGGTTCCCCTGCCCCCGCAAGAATACAAGATTTTCCCATTATGTGTATCTTCTTTGCGTCAAGCCTCTTATGGACTTGTGAGGTTGATTGACTGTCTGAACAGACAACCGTGCTACGATCCTTGGCGTAAGCAGCTATTACGAGAGTCAATTCATGTCTCCGCCCGCCACTGACAGAGTTCATACGATATCAAACTTTAGTGGGCAACGCGCGCAGAGATAGATTGAAACTGCCCGGACCCGCCCGGAAGGGTAAATAATAGGGGTACGCTTGGTTCCGATTGTGTCCACCGGGAACCCGTTGGAAGCAGAAATGAAGTACTATGTGAGTATCAAAGACAAGCTGCTTACGGAGTCCAAGGGAAAATTCGCACTAATTAAGGCCGGAACACTTGTAGGCATCTTTGACACGGACGTAGACGCCTACAAGGCAGGCCTTCTGAAGCTCGGCAATGTTCCCTTCTTGATAGTCCAAGTACTGGAACAAAACCCTCACCCATGGATACCGATAGTGCAGCTGGGATTGCTCCTTGCCAGTAGTCAATAGGATTCTCGCAAACCCTGGAGGACCATTAGGCCCCGGTCCTCTTCAGGTTGAGGGTGCATGGCTGGAAGTCGAGATTGCCATTCCTTCAGCATTGGAGAACTACCTCAAGGCAGCAGGAAAACCAATCCCCAACCCGGTCAAGGGCAGAGCATTAATCGATACTGGCGCGACTTTCAGCGCGGTTGACGATTCCTTGATACGCGGATTGGGGGTGAATCCAATCAACGCAGGTCAAGGGGGTACTGCGAACGGTCCGGCAATTCAATTCATCTATCCTGCTAGGTTCATTTTCCCCATGCTGGGGTGGACATTCGAGTTCTCGCGAACGACAGGTGTCAACCTCGGTGGGAGTGGATTCATCGCTTTGATCGGCCGTGACGTTCTATCTCGGATGACAATGGTATACAACGGTGGACTTGGGATTGTCACTTTCGCGATTTAATCCCGGAGTACCGCGATATGTCGCTTCAGAGCCGGGTAGTCTGAAGTCTATGGTCCTAGATTGCGGGTCGTGGGCCTAACCACTTCTCTTCGCTTCGACTCTGGCTCTCGGCGTGAGTGGGATGCGCCGATCAAAGAGTAAATATCCGCGGCCCATCCCGAATCCGATGGCAAACGAGGGGCTTGATCGAGCCGAGGTGGCCAGAGGTCTCGAGAAGGAGCTCGATGGGATAAATGCGGCTCAGTGGAGTTCGACGGTCAGCGCGACCAACCCGTACTACGTCTACATCTTCTCGAGCGTGCCGATAACCGTAGTCGCCGGCTCTGGTGAGACCACGTCCACGACCTCAGGTGGAATCTCAATCTCAAATGGAGCCTCGTCCACGACCTCCGGTGGAGCCTCGTCCACGATCTCAGGCGAAGCCTATTTCACGACGCCTGGTGACTCGATGACCTTCAGCAACACTATCGGCGGGGTCGTCGGGTTCGAAGAAGGCAACATCCAAGTCTACGGGATCCCGATGGGCATCCAATACACCATCGAGGATCCTGGCGAAACATCCTCACTGATCACGGTGGTCATTCCTCAGAACCAGACATCCGTAGTGGGCTACCAATTGACGACGTCCTCCCAGATTCCGCTCAACATAACTATTGTTCCTTCCAACAATGGGGTTCGCGTGGCTACCTCACACGACATCCAGAGTTCGCTTGTTTTCTTCTCGATAGGTCAGAATAGCCACTCTGTACTGAATGCTGCGTCAATACCCGTGAATTCGTCGCAGACGGCATTGTACTCCGTGCCTAACTGGAACAAGCTCAACAGCACCCAGTCAGCTGCAAGTCTGCAAGTATTTCCGCCCAACAGCGATACTCCTATTGCCAGTTACACGCTCACCAACGGACAGCAGGGATTGCCAAAGGCTCCGGCTGCAGGTCTTCCCATTGTGTTGGTCTACTCTGCCATTGCCGTGATTGTGATTGTTCTGGCTGCCGGAGTGTTAGTCTGGCGCAGAAGGTCAGAGTATCACTGGCTCGATGATCGGGCTCAGCTTCACCACCCAGGCGAGATGATGGCAAGTGTGATGACTGTGTTAGAGCAACCGAGAAGAGCCGAGATCGCTCGAAACGTACAGAGACATCATGCATGATACGACAGTCAGAATCTCAGTGAGAGGGCCTCAGAACCCTATGAAACGACCATTAATTAGCGGCCCCAATATGGTTTGGAAGAGCCCTCCCTAAGACTGAGGAACTGAAGACGCGGTGCTCGAGTGGGGGTACGGTAAGGAACAAGGGCGGACTACGGGTTCCTAGAAGCCCTCGGGCCCCGGAGAAGGCCAGTCCTTTATATAGAGGGACGGTGTCTAGTGACTTGGAATACCCGGTTATTTCCATCTCGTGATTACAAATGTCCAATAGCACTCGCTTCTCGCGGACTCTGAAGCTGGAGAGGAGTTCGGACAAATGCCCTAGGTGCGGCAAGAACCGAATGGTAATCGACGGTACGGGGTCGGAGCTCTGCTGCAGCAACTGCGGGCTGGTCGTCAAGGAGAAGATCGTGGACGCGGGTCCAGAATGGAGGTCCTTCTCGGGCGATGAGAAGGGCGACCGCAGCAGGGCTGGAACCCCCACATCGATTGCCATCCACGACATGGGGCTGGCCACGGTGATAGGAACCATCAACAAGGACGCATCGGGCAGGTCGCTGTCCGGGTCCATGAAGTCCACCGTCGAGAGGCTGAGAACATGGGACAGAAGGAGCCAGGCGCACGAGTCCGCGGACAGGAACCTCCGGCAGGCGTTCAGCGAACTGCGAAGGTTCTCTGACAAGCTCACTGTGTCGGAAGCAGTTACGGAGAAGGCCGCCTACTTCTACAGAAAGGCGCTCGAGAGGAACCTGGTCAGGGGAAGGTCCATCACCGCCATAATAGCGGCATCGCTCTATGCGGCCTGCAGGGACGGGCAGATCCCGAGGACCCTGAAGGACGTGGCAGCGGTGAGCAACGTCAAGAAGAAGGACCTCGCGAGGTCGTACAGGCTCTTGCACAGGGAGATGGATTTCAGGATGCCCGTGGCCGAGGCGGGCAGGTGCGTGTCCGTGATTGCATCCAGAGCGAAGATGTCTGAGACGACGCAGAGAAGGGCACGCGAAATCCTGCTCAGGGCCAGGCAGACGGGGATCTCGGCCGGCAAGGACCCGATGGGGCTGGCCGCTTCGGCCCTCTATGTCGCCTGCACCTTGGAAGGCAACGAGAAGACGCAGAAAGACGTCGCGGAAGCTGCGGGAGTGACCGAGGTCACGATCAGGAACAGGTACAAGGGTCTCAGAGAGGCCCTCGGGATCTGAAACTCGATTTCGAGTAGGCTTCGGGGTTCGGCCTACAATGCTGTGGAACCTGTGCGCATTTCTCGAGTGGCGGCTTTTGTAACATGCGACAGCTGTCAGTAGACGGGAAGGAGCTTTGCGACAGCTGGGTCTCGATCCTAAGGAAGGAGCAAATAGACGACTTCGACTCGAGTCTGGGGCCCAAACTAAAGCCTGCCGTTTCTGAGAAGCTGCTGCGACGAAACGCGGAAAGGCTGCTTGCCGACTAGGGCTGAATCAGCTGTATCTTGACAGCCTTCCGACTGTCGGAGCATTCGTCAGGCATGTGCCAATAGGAGACCTCGGGTTCCCCGTATCTCCAGCACAGCAGTACGTTCTCTCCGTACCTTTCCGCAGGGAAGTCAATTGACCCGTATTCCAGGTCCTGTACTTTGATTCCTAGGTCCTCAAGCTCGTCAACCTTCCTGTTCATGCCTTCAATCAAGGCGTCCAGCTGCGCCGCCTTCTCCGCGACTTCGGCAGGTCTGAAACCCAGCAGGTTGTACCTCTCCAGTTCGGAATGAAGTGCGTCGACGACTTTCCTTTTTTCGACCAACTCCTTCACTTTCGGTTTGATGTCAGGCAGAAGTTTCGACGCTTCTTGCGGCGTGAAGAGATGTTTGTCCCGGAAATCGAAATACGTTTTGCGGCTCGCCTCTCCCTTTCTAGAGGCAGCCCATAAATTACTCCTGACTGGAAAAGATGCGACCTATCGTCTAATATTGTTCATAATATGATTTACAAGCGCACTAAGTATTCCCCCATTATACCTAAGCCGTAGAAATCTTGAACCGGTGGCGCCTGCTTTCCTACCCCGTCAAGATCGTTTGGACTGCTTTCGCGTTCAGAGTCCGCCGTGCGCGTCCGCGGACTGTCTGTGCACGCTACTGGGCCCCCGTCTTCTAGCCGTCAAGCGCCGCCGTCTCCCTTAGGGTACCCCACGCTCCCCATGAAGACGCACTGCTCGATCGGGATTGCGAAGTCCTTCGGTGCGAAGCTAGCTCCCTCGGCGCCCGCCGTCTGCACGCCTCGGACGAGCACTACCGGCGTCGCTTCATCAGCCTCTCCCATCACCAACTGGGCTCCCGAGCAGAGGTCGTCAGCAATCGCCTGTCTGGTGACTTTCAGAGGATTGCCGAAGAGGTCAGGGTGGCCCCGCATGTCGCAAATGGCCTGGACGCCGACTGCGGCGAGGGCCACGCCGACCGTGCCTATCCTCGTGGGCGTCAATCTACTGTCGGAGACGACTACTCCTATGTGAACGCCTCTACGCTTCCTCAGCTCGTCGGCGATTCTGGTGGCGGACTCGTGTGGGTCTTTCGGGTAGAGGACCACTCTCCCGTGCTCGATATTCGACTTGTCTATTCCAGCATTGGGTGTGAGCAGGCCATTCCACAAGGTGAGTATGAATCCGGGGACGCCGCCAATTATCAGGTCTGATTCCTGAAGTATGAGTTCACAGAGTTCTGCTGGGACCTCGAATTTCCTAGACAGCTCAATTGCCCGACTGCCGGGTTTCACCGAGTCCAAAGGTACTATTCTTCCTTCAGATATCGCAATGAACTTGCTTGAGATGACTAGCACATCTCCTTCGCCAATCTGGTTCCCCACGAGTTCATCGATAAGGTCTGGCAAATCAAACGTAGAGCTTCTTCTCGTAGTCTTGAAGGGAGTGAAGGTGAGCATAGTCTCGAACAGACAGTACCCGTAATTAAGCGAACGTCTCAGAAGGGTGTAACTCTCCGAGCCAGGCTTTGCTAGTTCTTCGGCTCATGGCAGAACTGCGCTCCCTGTCAAGCCTCGGCTCATTGTTCGAGTTCTGAGTGAGGTCTGTCTACTGCGCAAATCGCAGGTTTGCGTTCTACGCGCAACCACGAATGCGCTCTCTCTCTCTCTCTCTTGTAGGTAGGAAGGTCTAACTGCTGCAGATTTTTTCAGAAAGAAAGCAGCAGTTAACATGGGAGATTGCCTGTGCGAGTGTGGAAAGGACTAGTGCGGGGGGTGGGAATCTGACCCAGCATGCTGGGCGGAAACACCCTACCCAAGGATGAATAGCGCGCGTATGCCAAGCGGAAACAAGATTTCTGAAGAATGACAAGACACTAAGGAACAATCAAACTTAATAGACTTCCAGCGGGAAAGACTTTGAGGTCGCGAGGCAATTTGGAAGTCGCAGAAGTCCCCGTCAACGCAGATGAGCTCTTCGACATAGTAACTAAGGTGGTTTTCGATTGTGGTTACTCCCAAACGGCAACAGACAGGTCCCGTCGACGACTGAGGGTCAACACGGGGGTCTCTGGGTTCTCCTGGGGAGAAATAGTTGAGGTCTATGTCGACCCGAGGAACGAAGGGAAGTCTATCGTGCATGTAATGGCGAGACGGAGGTTGCCTGGTAACGTTGGATCCAGACCAAGTAAGATAGCCCGCGATTTGCTTGGCAAGATTGTAGCGGAGTGCAACTCGCCAGAGCTTCCTAGGACATAGGTTGACTCATTCGGGAATCCTTACGGCTGTAAGGAAAGTGCGGGGGGTGGGAGTCCAGCCCAGCATGTTGGGCGGGAGCGCGCGCGCGCACCATGAAGCGGTCCATGTGCACTCGCGGAGCAGGCATGGTATGGGGGACCCGAGTAACACACCCAGTTCAGGAACACACAGACTCGATGTAAGAAAAGCACTGACCACAGTCGGGTTTCGAGATTAGACAATAATGAAGTGAAGAGGATTTCATTAAAGCCCTGTATACAGGGCGTTACTATTGTTTATAATTCGCGGATAAATCTGAAATCCGATGTACACGCGAAGAGGCGACAAGGGCGAAACCTCGCTATATGGATCCAAGAGGGTCGCCAAGGATTCACCACGCGTCGAAGCCTACGGTTCAATCGACGAGCTGAACAGCCTCCTGGGGGTCGCGGTCTCGCTGTCGAAAGACAGGAAGACATCGGCTTCGCTCCGGGAGATTCAGAAGATGCTCTTCGTGGCCGGGGCGGACTCCGCTGCCGAATACGGTGGTTCGCAGAAGGTTCCCAGAATCTCTGCGTCGGACACGCTCCGGCTCGAGAAGATGACCGACGATTTCGTCGGGCGGCTTCCCACACTCAAGAACTTCATCTTCCCCGGTGGGTCGCCTGTAGGTGCATACCTCCAGCTCAGTAGGGCGGTCTGCAGGCGGGCCGAACGGCGCCTGCTCACAGCTTCGCGGACGGAGAAGATGAACCCCGAGCTGCTCCCGTTCATCAACAGGCTCTCTTCGTATCTCTTCAACCTCTCCCGCTGGGCCAACAAGGAAGCAGGCAGGAAGGAAGGCATCTGGAAAGGCTGACTAGTCCAGGTTGACCGAGACGTTCTCGACACGCACGTAGGACGATACCGCTTTCGCCCCTGCTCCCTCGCAGGCGTCAACTCTGAAGCACCCACATCAATCGAGGAGAGCACTCTCCTGACGTTCCTGCCCGGAACCCAGACTCCGCTGTCGGCGGGCGTCTCCTTCATGCGTGCCAGGTCGAGGGCGGGGCGCATTATCCGAGTGTGTCCACGGTTCTTCCACTCACTGGCCAGCTAGCCTCGCGTTTGGTTTTTCGAAGAAGGCCCTCACGCCCTCCATGTGGTCGTGGTCCTCCCAGCAACGTCCTGGAGGTACGTTTCGTATTCGAGCGCCGAGTCCATGTCGACTACTATCCCCCTATTGAGGGCTCGCTTAGTGAGGCCGAGCGTCCCGGTCGGGCCCTTAGCCAACCGCTCCGCTATTCTCGCGACCTCCTCCCCGAACTTGTCATCCGGGAAGACCCAGTTGACGAGCCCAAGATTCATGGCCATAGTCGAGTCGATCGGTTTCCCCAGGTGCCCGACTTCCATCGCCTTTGCCAGCCCGAGTATCCTGGTCAGCCAGAAGCTCGTTCCCGAATAAGGGGCCAGCCCGGCCTTGATGAAAGCCTCGTGAAAGGTGGCCTTGTCCGACGCGGCCCTCAGGTCGCACGCCAGTGCGAGGCCCAGACCTGCTCCGGCGGTGATTCCGTTGACCCCCGCGATTACAGGCTTCTCCATCTTTCTAATCCGCTGGACTAAAGGATTGTACTTCCGCTTCAGGACCTCGCCCAACGGCATCGGCTTTCCGCTGTCGTAGGTCGTCTTCTCGGTGCTCAGGTCTTCGCCTACAGAGAAGGCGCGCCCCTCGCCGGTCACCACAATGCACCGTGCCTCAGGGCTCCTCTCTCCCTCCCTGAGCGCCTCTAGGAGGTCGTCCCCCATCTGTTCGTTGAAGGAATTGAGCTTGTCAGGCCTGTTGAGCCTTATCCACAGGACACCGTTCTTAGACTCCGCCTTGACTGTCTCTAGGTCCAACTACTTGCCCTTGAACTCAGGCCTGCGCTTTTCCATGAATGCCTTCATCCCTTCCGTCTTGTCCTCAGAAGCGAAGAGCAAATAGAACAGCTCTCTCTCAAAATCGAGGCCGTCGGCGAGCCCCATCTCGAAGGCCTTATTCACCGCCATCTTGGCCTGCCTCACCGCCACGGGCGACTTCGAGGCGATCTCGTTGGCCACCTTCTTGGCCTCGGTTAGGTACGCCTCCTTAGGGACGACCCGGCTGACGAGGCCGAGGGTCTTCGCTTCTTCCGCCCCGATTCTCTTTCCTGTGAGAATCATCTCCATCGCCTTGTACTTCCCGACGGCTCTGGTCAGCCTCTGCGTCCCGCCTCCCCCAGGCATTATCCCGATATCGATTTCTGGCTGCCCGAGCTGCGTCGTCTCTGAGGCTACGAGCACGTCGCAGCTCATCGCCAATTCCAGTCCTCCGCCTAAGACAAAGCCGCTCAGGGCCCCGACGATCGGCTTGGGGAATCTGCCCACCTTGTCCCAAAGAGGGAAGAAGTGCCCAGTCATCGCCATCTGAACAGCGGTCATCGCGACCATCTCCTTGATGTCGGCTCCGGCTGAGAACGCCTTCTCGCTCCCTGCAATCACGACGCACTTCACCCCGTCGTCCTTCTCGAAGCCGTCAAGAGCACTGATCAGCTCAGTGACCATTCTTGCGTTCAGCGCGTTCATCGCGTCAGGCCTGTTGATTGTTATGAGCCCCAACGGACCCTCGCGCGACACAGTCAGTACTTGATACTCCATGCCACCCGAACCTCTCCTCGGCTGTAAAAAGACTCTCTCCCGCTGGTTCTGTTAACTTAGCCTGACAGAGAGAGCAGTGTCAACCGGACTGGCACGGCGGTGCCACGGGCCTTCACGGCCAACCTGCATAGCCCAATAGGATCAGGCGCTTAACTGCTGCTCTACCTCGACCCCAGATACAACTCATGCAGCGCCCCCTTTACCCCGGTGTGGTTGACTGGCTCCATGATTGGATCTTGGATACCAAGGCCGGTCTGCTGTTCGAGTGATGCTAAAGCCTGTTCAAATAGGTAGCGTCCTTGTTCAAATGACAAATCATTTCTTGGGATTATGTTCGGGAGAATCAAGGCATGTTCGAGTGATTTGACCAAATGGTCTGGAATTGCACGAGATGACCCCCCTAAGGGGTGTCCACGGGGCCCGTCACGGCCCACGGGCTCTAGGGTACCCTATCGCCGAGAGTCCAAGGCGAGGAGACAGGCAAAAACAGGCTAAAGACTAGCTGTAGGCCTCTTGCAAAGGTAACCTGATGTTGAAGAGCCTTACTGGCCGGCGATTTCAGCTGGCAGTTGCGAATCATTTGAACGCCAGGTCCCGTCTGCGAACAAGGGTATCCAGTCCTCTCGCCTAAGCTCATGAGCAAAATAGGACTTCTCTGCCGGAGACCTGCGGAACTCCGCTACACACGTGAACATTTCCTGAACAGGGAGATACGACGAATATGACTCACTCAAACGGGGGCGGGAGGAGAACAACCCAGATACACTGGAAGTCGATGGAGGTACAAATCGAAGGGAATCAGATCGTCCAATGTTAAGTCAGTGAATCTTGAGTTCGTTCCATATCCAGTGATGTAGCGGATGGAAGGAATCGAGATGCAAGTTGGGCTGGCAACCGGGAAGCGATAGTCACGAGCCTCTTAGTTTGTCCGCTATGTGGGAAATCCAGTAGCCTGAGGAAGTATGATCCTGGTTCCCTCGCTTTGGATGTCTACGCCAAGAGTCTCAGGGGACGGGGCAAATGGAAGGGCTTCGTTGTAGTGCGCGAGTGGTCGATGCTGTACGAAGACCCGGGGAAGCTTTCGGGAATGAGCAACAGGTTGCTCCATCTACTGGACTTGTTCGTCAGAAAAGGGCTGATAGATGCCGAATACCTTCGTGAGAAGTACGGCCCCCCGGAAGACGAGGTCACCGTGGTTGATGAAGCTGAAGCTTCGGGTGCCGATCCTGAAGATGACATAGTAGCTCTGGCAGAATGGATTCGGAAGGAGCTTGGGCTTGACGAGCTGGAGGGCGAGGGTCCAATCGACAGGCTGAAGAACGGAATAGAACTGCTCATCGACGAAATCGGGGCAGGCCAAGCCGACGCCGAGGAAAGTGGCTATTGATTGATTCGTGACGGCAAAGCAAGAATACCGGTCCCGCTACAATGACCTAGATGCCATTCAGGCTGTTGAACTGGAAAGATGCAAGTGAAGTGTACACTGAAAACGCACAAGCAGGCGATCCAATTCCCCAGATGAACTTCACTCCCGCCAGAGGGAGCTCAGAGACAAAGGTCGCTTCTTGCCCGGCCACCTTCAAGGTCGAGAACGGAATGTTCGATGTAGGCCTCAGCGACACAGAGGAATGCCGAGCTGAATTGAAAAGTCTGCAAAAGGTAGGGCCAAACCAACGGAAATACGCAAACAAGCACATCCACTTCGAGCGTAGAGAATAGTTCAATTAGTTATAACGTACCAACTCTCGTATTCCTAACTGCTGGGAGAATACCAACTCTCGTCCCTGTTCTTGAGCTTCCGGTAGAGCCCAAGACTGGCGAACTCGATTATCCCTAGATCAAGGGGAAACGATATCAGTGCCAGTTCCAGAGCATCGTCGACGTCCATGGAGGCGGTCCGCCACGTTAAAAGACGGAGCAGGGGGGCTCGCCCGCGATGGGCTCCTGGCACGAGTCGAGGCTCAGGGTGAGGTACGAAGAGACTGACACCATGCAGGTGGTGTACTACGCGAAGGTCTTCGTCTGGATGGAGGTCGGCCGGGTCAACCTCATGAGAGATATCGGTCTTCCCCACAGAGACTGGGAGGCGAAGGGGCTGGGGATGCCGGTCGTCCAAGCCCATGCCGACTACCGGGCTTCCGCGCGGTTTGACGACGAGATTCTGGTGAAGACGAGAATTGCGAGGGTCGGCAACAGCAGCATCAGGTTCGAGAACGAGATCTACAGGCTCCCAGACATGCGCCTCCTCTGCGTCGGGCACACCGTCCACGCCCTCTCGAAGAAGGAAGGGAAGACGGTCCCGTTTCCAGAGGAAATGAGGTCGAAGCTTACTTCGTCTTAGTCGAGCCAGGCGACCCCCATTCGTAGAAACCTTTCCCGCTCTTGCGCCCCATCATCCCCGCTCGGATCATCTCCCGCAACAGCGGCGCCGGCCTGTACTTCGAGTCCTGGAACTCCCCCATGAACACCTGGGTGATGTTGAATGCCGTGTCGAGACCGATGTAGTCCAGCAGCTGCAGCGGCCCCATGGGCCAATTGAGCCCTAGCTTCACTGCCTTGTCGATATCCTCAGGGTCGGCGACCCCTTCCTGGACTAGGAAGATGGCTTCGTTGAGCGCCGGGACCAGGACCCTGTTCACGATGAACCCAGGCGAATCCTTCCTGCACAGGACCGTCTCCTTGCCCATCTTCGCCGAGACGCTTCTCACCAGTTCCAGTGTCTCTTCGGAGGTCCTCTTTCCCTTGATTATCTCGACCAGCGGCATCAGCTGCGGCGGGTTGAAGAAGTGCATCCCGCAGACCCTCTCAGGGTGTTTCATTGTTGAGGCCAGCAACGTGATACTGATTGACGACGTGTTGGAGGCGACCACAGCGCCTTCCTCGGCCAGCTCGGAAACCCGCCTGTACAGGTCAAGCTTGAGCTTGGGGTCTTCGGTCGCGGCTTCGATTACGAGTTGGCTACCATTGAGCGCCTGCGCGAGGTCGGTCGTCGGGTGGATCCTCGCAACCACGGCCTGCCCCTGCTCCTTCGAAAGACTGCCCTTCTCGACGAACCTGGACACGCTGTCGTTGATCATCTTCATGCCCTTGTCGACCAGGTCCTGGTTGATGTCCAGAAGCGACACCTCGTAGCCGCCGACCTGCGACGCGACCTGGGCGATTCCATGGCCCATCAGCCCTGCTCCGAGCACAGCAATCCTGGTTACCCTTGGTTCCATGGGTCTGCTCCTCGTTGTGCTCGTTTTAACCCTTGGCGACTGTCCGTTCGAAAAGAATCAGGGAGGTTAGTCGGCTGAACCCTGCTCTTCTGAGTGTTCCAATCACCCGAGAACCCTGAGGGAGGTAGATGATTCGCCTGGTCGTCTTCGCCCTGTTCTTCAGACCGAAGACGTGCCTGACGAGTTTCACAGGCTCGTCTCCCTTACCAGTGAGAAAGCAGACCTGTTTCCAAGTCTCGCCCCCTTCTCCCCCCAGCTTGGCGACGACGACTGATTTGCCTGTGATCCAGACGGACCCTTCGCCGACCAGCATCTTGATGATAGCGGGGCTGAGAAATGCTGCTGCGAAGGCGTCCCAGTAGACGCCTGACCCGAGCCAGAACTCCCTTGATTCTCTAATCAGTCTCGTGACCCGCGAAAGGTCGTTCATTCCCGCGAGCCTCACGCCCTTCTGCGGTGCGAACCTGGCTCCCTTCTCGGGCTCGTAGGCGCTGATCCTTGATGATTCCTTGAAGTCCATCCTTGCAATCTGCCTGTGCGCGGCCCTGTTCCGCGACCAGCTGGTCAGTCGGAAGACTTTCACTCCCCGGTCCATGGCAATCCGCATCGAATTCTCCCCCAGCATCGACGCCAGCCCCCGGCCCCTGAATTCGGGATGGACCCTAGCGCCTTCGAACCAGGCAGACCCATCCTCGAGGAACCTGACCCTGCTCATGCCTACCGGGACCCCGTCCGCTTCTACGACGAACATCTTACCCGTCTCGTCCTTCAACCATTCGTCCCAGACCCGAGGAATGTAGTCGTGCCCTCCCCAAGTGTCTTTGATGAAGCTCATGAGCTGGACCTTGTCGGCCGGCCTCGCGGGTCTGACCCTGAAATTCATCCGACCTGACTCACTTGCCTTTCTGTAATAACACTTCGTCGAAGACTCAAATCGATAAGAATGAAGAGACCTGGCTGGCGCAAGAGATCGCTCCCGCCAGCTTATGAAGGGGGCGGGTCGTCCGTGTGGGCTGGATGTGCCGGGGTGGCAGAGTGGTTAATGCGCGGGCCTTGAGATGCCACTGGAAAGCCCGTGACCTTCGGGTCGCGTGGGTTCGAATCCTACCCCCGGCGCTCACTTTGCTGGTATGAAACGAGTAAGGCGATACCCCCAGCCTGTCGGTCGAAGTTCTCCTGGCACCTCTGCGCATGAGCTCAAGAAGGTTCTACTCCCGATCGTGCGACTCGAGGGGCAACAGCAGGTCCTTCGGCATCTTTCTCAATCATGAGAATTGGCCTTACGTGTATAAATGAACCGTGCCTCGCCATTGCTGCATCGGTTTGCAAGGCGCGATTTCCAAGAGGAAGGTTGTCGATTCAAGAGGTACATGGTGCCCTCCCACGCCGCTGACAGACCTGTTCAAAGCGTGGCGTGAGGCGAGTGTAGGCGACGAGCTTGAGCTGTGGGCTACGGAACCCGGCATAGACGCCGACGTGAAGGCCTGGGCCCTGAAGAGCGGGAACCAGCTCGTCGAAGTCAGACGAGAGGGTGACTGCACCAAGATGGTTGTGAGGGTCACCCGAATGGGAAAGCGAACCTCGGAAGCGGCAGCCTCCAAGAAGAGCATGAATGAACCCGACGAAGTGAAGAATACGCCTGGCGGAAGGCTGCAGCTGATTACTGTCGGGGATTTCACAATAGGCCTCCGCACCCTTCAACCAGAGTGGAGGTGGTCGACGTCCATGAAGCCGATCGCGAAGACCCTGACCTGCCAGGTGCGTCACATCGGATACGTGGTCTCTGGCCGAATGGGCTTTGCGATGGACGACGGAGCGAAGCTCGAAGTCGGACCTGGCGATGGGTTTGACGTACATCCTGGCCACGACGCATGGACGATTGGCAAGGATCCGTTCGTCTTCATAGACTTGATAACCGCCGCCGAGGCGCGTGGAAAGACCAGCAATTCCTCCACGTCCTGATGATTTTGGACTGAATCCGGCGCCGGATGGTATGCATGGTCGACGTCTACGGGTCGGACCAGGGCTTCCATAAGCGAAGGCGGTGTAAGGTGCAATCCAGGAAGAGCAATGAGAAGATACAGCAACTCGGTGATGGGGCTCTATCTCACAGAGACCTCTGTTCCAGCCTCCCCTGACAGGGCGGCCTCCATCTGTTTGAGCGAGGTGATGATTGCCCGCTTGCCTCCCGATTCCACGAACCTCGTGACCGCCTCAACCTTCGGGCCCATGCTTCCCGCAGGGAACTGCCCTTTGCGAAGGTACCTTCTTCCCTCCATCGCGCTCATCCTACGTAGAAGTCTTTGGGTCGGTCTGCCGTAGTCGAGGAAGATACCGTCAACGTCGGTCACAACCACCATGACATCAATCCCAAGAACCTCTGCGAGAAGGGCAGAAGCCAAGTCTTTGTCGATCACGGCTTCCACGCCGACGTACCCTTTCGACTCCCGGTCCTTGACCACGGGTATACCTCCACCCCCGGCCGCGATGACTATCGTGCCGCTCTCGTAGAGGCTCCTGATGGTCAGGCCCTCGACGATTTCCACTGGCTCTGGCGAAGGCACAACGCGTCTGAACCCCCTGTTGCTATCATTGACCATCGTCCAGCCGTTCTTGTCCTTCAGGAGATCCGCCTCCTCCTTCGTGTAGAATGGGCCGATTGGTTTGGAGGGACTGGAGAACGCGCGGTCTGACGAGGACACGACAGTCTGAGTCAGGACCACCGCGACGCTCTTTTTCATTCGAGATCTCCTCAGTTCATTCTCGAGCGACTGCTGGAGCATGTAGCCTATCATTCCCTGGCTCTGGGCCCCGCACACATCCAAGGGCATAGGGGGCAGGATCTTCTTGGCGGAGTCGTAGGCAAGCAGGATGTCCCCGATCTGCGGGCCATTCCCGTGCGTGATTGCCAGGTCGTGACCCGCTCTGACGATCTTGACGAGCTGTTTACACGTCTCGCCCACGGTCGCGAACTGTTCCATAGCTGTCCCGGTCCCGCCTTTCTGGAGTATCGCGTTTCCTCCAAGAGCGACTAGTATTCTCATGGGTAGCCGTCCCCGGGTTTGGTCACTCGATTTAAGGAGTACACATAGTTCCCGATGTTGGAATACCGGTCCTCAGGCCGACGCCCATAAGCAAGACTTGGCATTTCAAGGCACGGCCGAAGAGGATGGACGGGGACAAGGTCTTCGTCGAAGGGAAGGTCGAGGCCGACGGGCGAAAGACAGCGACGATGTCAGGGCTCTTCGTGGCCATGAAGGAAGGGCACCGTGCCTATCACGGATAGCAATAGGAGAGCTTCCTGCTAGACCCTTAAGTGCTCAACAGCCGGTGTCTCCCGCGGACGCATTGAGAACGATCAGAGATCTGGCCAAGGCATTCAGGACTCAGTCAGTGTCTCCTGTTACCGTCACCGAGGAGACCCTGCGTCGGATTGAGGGACTGAACCCAAGAATCAACTGCTACATCACGGTCCTCAGAGATTCCGCGCTCTCGGAGGCGGAGCAGTCCGAGAAGAGATTCAAGGAGGGGATGCCGTGCGGACCCATGGACGGCGTCCCCATTGCTGTCAAGGACGTGTTCTACATTCGGGGGGTCAAGTGCACCGCTGGCTCGAAGATTCTGGCCAACAACATCGCCCCGTACGATTCAAGCGCAGTGCGGAGGCTCAAGGCAGCGGGCGCTGTCCTCATAGGGACGACCAACCTCCACGAGTTTGCGGCGGGAGTCACGAACGCCAACCCTCACTACGGGCCTGTCAGAAATCCGTGGGATGAAACGCGGGTGTCGGGGGGCTCGAGCGGGGGCTCGGCGGCTGCCGTCGCCTCCGGGATGGCGGTCGGGGCAATCGGCACCGACACTGCGGGTTCGGTCAGAATCCCGGCCTCCCTCTGCGGGGTTCTCGGCCTGAAGCCCACCTACGGGCGTGTCAGCAGGCTCGGGGTTGTGCCACTTGCTTCATCATTCGACACCGTCGGGACTCTGACTTCTTGTGCCTGGGATTCGGCGGTTCTCCTGCAGGTGCTCGCAGGGCACAGCGTCGAGGACTTGACCACCTCGGCGACTGAGGTCCCTGACTACTCGTCAGGGATGGGAACCCCGTTCAAGGGTGCTAGGGTCGGTATTCCGAAGGTCTACTTCCACTACTCGAACGATCCATCTGTAGAACAGGTCTTCGACCTGTTCATCGGCAAGGCAGAATCATTGGGTTGCACAGTAAAAGAAGCCGACTTCGACGGCATTCAGGAGGTGTGTGGCTCGTGGCTCCCGATCAGGAGGGCGGAGGCAACCGCATTTCATCTGAAGTGGCTCGAGAGCTCGCCCAGCCTCTATGGCGACGATGTCCGGAAGAGCCTCGAGCTTGGAAGACAGGTAACGGCCGTCGAATATGTGAACGCCCAGAACGCGAGGCCCCTCCTGATGGAGAGGTTCGCCTCCTCGATGAGGGACTATGACGTAATGGCCGTACCGACCACTTCGATCCCGGCACCGACCATCGGACAGACCTCCGCCGAGATTAATGGAAAGCAGATGGATGTTTATCTCGCCCTGAACAGATTGACGCTCCCATTCAACGTCGTCGGCTTCCCTGCGATCAGCATCCCTGCCGGCCTCGCTGCGGGACTCCCGGTCGGAATCCAACTAGTAGCACGGCCCTTTGAAGAGGCCGGGCTCCTGAGGTTCGCGGACGCGTTTGAGGGGAAGTACGGTCCCTACCCAGACCCGCCTCTTACGGCCTGAACGGTGCTGCCTGCGACGCATTAATAATCAGGTCGCACGGTGCGGCAGTGGGAGGAGGACAGGATGAGACTCGGTTTGGGCATGGGGATGGGGATGATCGTTGTCGTCCTCTTGTCCGCCGCAGCCTACTTGTTCGGTCTTGTCACGAGTCTTAGCTACACAGTCGCCCTCGCACTCCTCCTCGTAGGCCTGTGGACGATAGCTTGTGCCCTGACCATCGTCGAGCGGAAGGACAGGAACTACTATGGCGGATGGGGAGTCGTCATCGCCGTCCTATCTTCCTTTGCGTTTCTGCGGTTCCAATACGCAATCGGACTACTACTTGTCGCCCTGGTCGCACTGATACTGCTGTATGCCTACACGGGAAAGACGGGCAAGATGATCACGGCGGCGAGGACTCCGCCCGCGCCGGCAGGCGGAACGCCCGCAGCGACCGCTATCTGACCTGCTCGCAGTCGTCGAGAAGCGGTTCGCCGCCCCTGATCGTCCACCTTATCCTGCCCGGGAATTCTATCCCTTCATATGGAGACCAGCCGCACTTGCTCCGGACGTTCGCGCCTCTGACCACTTCGGGCGACCAGATGTCAAGTATTGAGAGGTCCGCCCTCTTGCCCACCTCGATCTGTCCCCTGTCTCCCAGACCGATGAACGAGGCGGGGTTCGAGCATGCCACACGCACGATGACTGTCGGGTCGACCCCCCCTTTCCTGATCAGCCACGACACTACATGACCGTAGTCATCGAGACCTGGGACGCCGCTCAGCCCATCGGAGAGCTTCTCCTCTCGAAGGTGCGGAGCATGATCGGTGACCAAGAAGGATACCCTTCCATCCTTGAGCCCCTCTAGGAGCGCGGCCCTGTCCCTCTCCGGCCTCAGCGGCGGGTTCATCCTGAGCAGTGGGTTCTCGAGCATTTCGCTCCTGTCGAAGTAGAGGTGGTGCAGTGCAGCTTCGCATTGCAGGTGTGCGCCTCGAGACTTCGCAGCGCTCACGATGGAAAGCGTTTCCTCGGTCGAGGCGTGGCAGACGTTCGCCCGCAGTTTCGGGGCAGTCCTCAGGGCGGCGGCGACCCTCTTCACTGACTCCACCTCGGCCTTTGGGGGCCTCATGTCGCTATAGACGTCGGGCCTCTTCTCCGCAGCGAGTTCTCTGGTCCTCTCGTCGATGATTCCCTGATCCTCGCAGTGGAGGCTTGCCGGCCTTCCGGTGCCGGCGATGAGGCCGAACGCCTCTTCCAACTCAGAGGGCGGGAACGTCAGATTCCCGGTCGTCTTCGCCAGGTATAGCTTGTATCCCACGACCAGGCTCGAGATTCTTCTTAGTTCATTCAGCTCCCTGTAAACGACCCCTCCGTAAAGCCTCACGTCTATGAGCGCCTTCTTACTCGCGAGTCTCGCCTTCTCCCGAAGGACAGCTGGGTTTATCGCCGGTCTGGGGTTGTTGGGCATGTCCACGGCTGTTGTTACTCCACCATGCACCGCCGCTTCACTCCCGGTCCTGAAGTCTTCCTTCTGCTCCCACCCTGGTTCGCGCATGTGCACGTGGATATCGATGAATCCCGGAAAGATCAGCGCGCGGCCTGCCTTGATGGTCTTCGTCCCAGCAAGCCCTTGTCTCTTCATCTCGGCGATCTTCCCGTCGCTGATACCGATTTCCATCTCATCTACCCCGACAGGGCTCACGACCTTCCCCGCGACCACGAGGTCGTGCTTCATGCGGGCTACGACCTTACATGGTCAGGGACGCTGTCGAAATCAAGGAGTGAGTCACAGTAGTAGCACTGCAGCATCCTGTCGCGTTTGAGTGTCATGAACTTGGGGACCACGGGCTCTCTTGCGGCATTCGTGATGCACAGGAGTTCAGGACATTTGATTCTTCCTTCGATCGCGTCAGGGACCTTCGGGTGGTACTTCGAGACCTTCCATTCATTCACGTAGTTGACGGTTATCGTGGGGAAGACGAGAGAAAGGATGTCAGCATCCTTCTCGTCGACCAGCCACTTGTCGATCTTGACGATGTCTTTCCTCCCGAGGCTCTTGCTGTTCACGTTCTGCAGGATGGCCACCGAGATGTCGGCCTGCATCTTGGCCAGCCTGTCCAGCCGGAGGACCTTTGCCACGGTTTCCGCCTTCCAGTCGGGTATGTGGTCTATGACTGTCCCTTCCTCAATCTTCCTGACGAGCATCCGCTCCTCCACCTGTTTCTCGCCCATCTAGCTCCCGCCCCCTAGGACTAGGCTCATCAGGACCATCCTGAGGGGCAGTCCGGCCGCGGCCTGCACGAAGTAGTCGGCGTAGTTGGTCGCGTCCAATTCCGCAGCGAGTTCGTCGACCCTAGGCAGCGGGTGCAGGACCTTCAGAGACGGCTTCGCCTCCTTCAGCGCTTCCAGGTTGACCTGGTACATCCCCTTCACCTTCTCAAACTCTGTCGGGTCGGGGATCCTCTCCTTTTGGATCCTGGTTACGTAGAGCACGTCGAGCTCACCGACCACGCTCCTCAGGTCCTTTTCGGCCTTGGAAGTGATCCCTCTTTGTTTGAGGAAGTGCTGCACTTCGGGGCGCATCTGAAGCGCCTCAGGCGCTATGAATGCCATCTCGACGTCGTAGTTCGATAGTCCGTAGGCCAAGGATGATGCGGTCCTCCCGTACTTCAGGTCTCCCAGGATGCCCACCTTGAGGCCGTCCAACCTCCCGAAAGCCTTCCTTATCGCGAAGAGGTCGATCATGGCCTGGGTTGGGTGCTCGCGGCCGCCGTCTCCCGCGTTGATTACAGGCTTGTCGGTTGTCTCTGCGGCGTACCTTGCGGCTCCCGGCATAGGGTGCCGGATCACGAAGCAGTCTGCGCGGTACCCCTCGAACATGCGGATGGTGTCGTGGAGCGTCTCCCCCTTCGAGACTGACGACCCCGCGGGGCTCGCGAAGCCTGTGACCTGCATGCCCAGTGTGGAGGCAGCGATCTGGAAGCTCGAGTAGGTCCTCGTGGACGGCTCGAAGAAGAGCAGCGCGGCCAGGCTTCCCTTCAGCAGACCGTCAAGGTTGTTCGGGCTCTTCTCGAGGTCCTCGACCGACTGGAAGAGGTGTTCGAGCTGGTCTCTCTTGAAGTCCCTTATGCTGATGATGTCCCTGCCGAAGAAGTCGCTGTCCTTGCCCATCTGGGCAACCGTCTCCTTTTGGAGTCTTTTGACTCTTCGTCTCGAGGATTCTGTTGCGGCTTTCGCACGACTGGCTGGCTGGCTTCAGGGCTTCCTGGCCTGAGACTTCCAAACCCTTGAATCCCACCCGGCAGGCGTTTTCTTCTTGGGGTGTACGGCCCACAGGTGGGCGACATTCTCCAGGCATACTACTCTGCGAAGAACTGTGAACCATTATATCCGGCCGGCAAGATATCCTTCCTCCTGTTCTCCAACGTGAACTCGAACGTAACATCCGACGACCACCACAGGATCAGGCAGAAGGCGGTCGACCTCCAGGTCCAGATCTTCTCTGCGAAGGATGAGGCGAAGGCGGTCCTATTCTGCTTCGGGCCCCAGGTGGTGGCTCCTGCCAGCTGACGAAGAGGTCGACCTCGTCGACGAGGAGGACACGGTCGTCGGGGCTGCGACGCTTCGGAACTGTCTCGAGAAGGGCCTCCTTCACAGGGCGGTCGCCGTCCTCGTACTGAGGACCAATGGCAAGGTCCTGCTGCAACAGAGGAGCAAGCGGGACCTGTGGCACCCGGGGCTGTGGACGCTCTCCTGCACTGGGCACGTCAAGAGCGGGGAGAAGTACAGGGACGCGGCAAAACGGGAGCTCGATGAAGAGCTGGGTCTCCGGTCACCTCTCAGGGCATTTACGAAGCTCCTCCTTCCTCCTTTCACGAGCCGGGGTCTGACGGAGTGGGAGTGGGTCTCGTTGTTCGTTTCGAAGACCGACCGGACTGCCACCACTGATCCTATCGAACTCGAATCCGTCGAGGACGTCTCTGTACCCCGGCTCCGACGAATCCTCCCTGGACCGAGACTGACTCCTGACGCAAAGGTCGTCCTTCGCGTCTTTCTGAAGTCAGGGTCGAGGCGGCCCGGCCCTCGTCGGCTTCGGTCCTCCTGAAGCTTTCATAGCAAAGCCAGTCGGTCAACGAAATGGACGCGCTGGACGAAATCTCTTCCCATCTGATCGGTGGGTCTATGGTGATAGCGATAGCAGAGAATGGAGTCGACCTCAGAGCCACGTCCCGTTGAGACCGGGTCTTCCTGCTGAAGACGGTGGGGTAGGGCGTGGTCGAGCCCGAGCTTGTCAGTCAGATGGCAGCGAAGGCCGGTGCACTGTTCTCACTTTAAATAGAATCTGGGCGGACGGCCGTCGCCGAAGATGAAGGTCCTTGTCACAGGCGCGTCAGGCATGGTCGGGAGGAACATCGTGGCCTACATCGAAGGCGAAGGGCTCGGGGTCATCCCTACTGACCTCTCAGGGTGGGAGGTGTCGGGCAACCTTCTCGATAGGGATTTTGTCTTCTCCAAGCTGGCCTCACTGGACTTCGATGCGATAATCCATCTGGCGGCCATCACTGAAATCAAGAAGACGATCGAGGACCCCAGTCTCTGTTTCGAGGTTAACTGCGTCGGAACTCTCAACATGCTCGAACTCGCGAACAGGAAGAAAGTGAAGAGAATCATCTATGCTTCATCGGCGAACGTGTTCGGGGCTCCCAAGAGCAACCCTGTCACGGAGAACGCACCCTTCGACCCGCGGGTCCCCTACGACTACTCGAAGGTAATCTGCGAGAACCTCGCGATGAGCTTCTACAAGACCAAGGGTGTTCCCGTCTCCGTGACAAGGAGCTGGCTCCTGTTCGGCGAGCACGACCAGCCCTCGCGTGCAACCATCCGCTTCATCCGGGCCTGCCTCAGGGGGGAGCCGCTGACTCTCTTCAACGGCGGCCGGGATACGACGTCGCCCTGTCACGCCATCAACTACGCGAAGCTCGCCCTGACGATACTAGAGAACGACCGGGCCGTCGGCCAGGCCTTCAACTTCGGCGGCGAGAAGCCGGTCTCAGTCCGGGAGCTGGCAGAGACGGTCAAGAAACTGACCGGCTCGAAGTCGGAGCTCGTGCTCGCGCCTCCGAGGAGCGAACTCGAGAGCGAGCCACAGATCAGCTATCCTTCAACAGAGAAGGTGAAGTCCCTCCTAGGTTACAGGTTCGAACTCACCCTCGAGCAAGGTCTGCAGCGAACGATTGAGTGGGTAAGGAAACAGGCTTAGGCCGTCAGAATCAGCTCGACTTGCACGTCCTCGGGGATCCTGAGCTTCGTGATCTGCCGCATGGTCCTGTCGTCGGGCTGGACGTCAAGAATCCGTCGGTGGACCCGCATCTGCCAGTGGTCGAAAGTGTGGCTTCCCTCGCCGGTGGGCGCCTTCCTCGTAGTGATCTTGAGCTTCTTTGTGGGCAGCGGCTGGGGACCCCTCACCTTCACACCCGTCTTGTCGGCGATCTCCCTGATCTCCTTTGCAACCCTCTCAAGCTCGGGTAGGTTGGCGCTCGTGAGCTTGATCCTGGCGAACTGGGGCATTTTCCTGCAATCGGGTCTCTCGACTCTATTTAGGGCTTTGCGCCAATTCAGATTGGAAAGGCTTGCTTCTTCCCCTTTCCATATTCGAGGACCCGTATGCTCTTCGTCCCATAGAGGTGGTCCGGACGAATTGTCAGGAGTCTCGTCAATGACAGTCTCGCTTCAGGTCCCGGGAATCGTTTTAAGACGACTGCGGGGCGGAATTCCAGGACTTGTACTTGGATTCTGCCCACGAGAAGCTTCTCCGCGGCGAGGGAGGAGAAGCGAAGCGACTCGCGATGGAGATACTGGCTAAGGCCGGAGAGGCGGTGGGCGCTGAATCGCTCGTCCCGATCGTATCGGCCCACGTCCAGGCCGACTACTTCGGCCTCCACGACTCCGGGATCGAACTCTTCGAGCGCTTCGCTGATTCGGGCGGGAGGTTCGGCGTGCCGACCACTGTGAACCCGGCGAGTATCGACATGGGGAACTGGAAGAGCTTCGGGGTCCCGACAGAGTTCGCGAGGAAGCAGATCAGGCTCTGCGAGGCCTACATCCGGCTGGGAGGGATCCGGTGTTGGACGTGCGTCCAGTATCGGGTCTGCAACTTCCCAAAGGCTGGCGAGACGGTAGCCTGGGCTGAACCAAGCTCCGTGGTCTTCGCGAACTCGATCATCGGCTGCCGGACCAACAGGGCGGCGGCCGGGATGGACGTCGTCTGCGCGATCCTCGGACTGACGCCCAAGTTCGGGATGCTTCTTGACGAAGAGCGGGTGGCAAAGGTCGCCTTCAGGGCCCCGTCCGGGAGCTTCTCAGACCTGGACTACCGGTCGCTAGGCTACTTCATTGGAAAGAGAGCGGGCCCAAGAGTCCCTGCTCTGAACGGCATACCCAAGGACGCCGCATCAGACGACCTCAAACACCTGGGGGCCGCCGCAGCATCTGCGGGGTCCCTGACCATGATCCACTACGTGGGCGTCACCAGAGGCTCGAGCTCTCTCGAAGAGGCGGCCGGAGGCAAGAAGGTCGAGAGGATCGATGTTTCTAGGTCCGACCTCGAAGCCGTCGAGCGCGAGTTGAACCAGACTGAGGAGGCCCCTGACCTGGTCGCCCTCGGCGCACCGCATCTGTCGGTTTCTGAGCTGGGGTCGCTTGCCAGGCTGCTGGAGGGGCGCAAGATGAAGCGGGGGATCAAGCTCTACGCATACACCTCTCTGCAGGCGCACGAGATGGCTTCCAGGGCGGGGATCCGAGCCGACATCGAGGCTGCCGGTGGAACGCTGTCCCAGGGGACCGATGCGGATGTTTCCCCTCTCAAAGCCATGGGTTTTCATGTCGTCCTGACGAACTCGGCCCTGCTTGCGGAGACGCTCAAGGCAGAAGGGGCGGTCAAGGTGAGGTACGCTTCGCTGCGAAACATCATCGGGGAGGTCTCAGTGTGAGCTCCAAGACCTTGATCGCATCGGTCGAAGGAGGCGCTGCCAGGGTGGTCCTGACGGGTTGAAGAAGCGGCCCATCCTGAGGAGGAAGGACCTTTTCATGTTCGACCTCGACGGCGTCTTCTACAAAGGCAAGGAGAACAGGGAAAAGATCGGCGGCACGAAGGCCATCGAGGCCCTTCGTGGGTCTGAGAAGAAGCTCTTCATCCTGACCAACGACTCGACTGATTCTGTCGAAACGGTCCACACACGTCTCGCCGAGTTCGGCATCCCTGTGGAGAGGGGGGAGATTCTGACGAGCGCACTCCTCACGGCTGAGTATCTCAGCAAGAAGCACGGGAGGGTCTCGTACTTCCTCGTCGGCGAGGCTGGACTCGAGTCTGAAATGAGGAGATGCGGCCACACCCGGACCGAGGGCGAGGGGGCCCAGTTCGTGGTCGTCGGCTTAGACAGGAGGCTTACCTACGACAAGCTCGACCAAGCTGCAAGGCTCGTGAGGAACGGGGCCTCGATCGTCGCGACGCACGCTGCGAGGCTCTACATGTACAACAATGGACCCGCAATCGCCACGGGGCCCATCGTGAGGGCACTAGAATACGCCACTCAAAAGAGGGCGACTGTAATCGGGAAGCCTTCTCCTCTGATGTTCGAGATTGCAATGGAGCGCGCCGGATGCACGAGACGGCAGGCCGTGATGATTGGCGACCAGGTCGAGACAGACCTGGAGGGTGCTTCCAGGGCGGGGATAGATTCGATTCTCGTCACTACGGGTGTCGACCAGGATGCGAGGGGGACCGCAATCGCAACAATCCGCAACGTGGACGACCTTGTGGACTTGCTCTAACTCAGAGAGTCAGAAGGCTAATTAGGTATAATACTTAGATAATTCATGTTGGACGGTTGTCCAACTTCTAGACAGCGTGACAGTGTTGAATAGATTCGTGTTGGACCCGACCGGACACATTTCGATAGAACGATGCGGCCTGCAAATCGCGCCGAGAGCGTCCGCCTTTCGCTGAGAGAGGATTCACAAGCGCGCGCGCAGGGTGAAGAAAAAGCCGAGGCCCCTACCAACGTCCCTCGCCGACTCTTCGCCAAGGTAGTGTCCGAAGGTGAAAGGGTGAGATTGCAGCCTGACGCGAGATTAGGAGGTTGTTGGATGATTCGGACTGAATACGTTCAGAAGCTGTTGGAGGGAAAACTCACTGAGGTACACTTCACTTGGGTTTCAGACCGTCCGGACTGGAGGGTTAGAATTTGAGGTTTCATGCTTGACAATTTCTGTACTCTTGTTCTACCTTCACATTAGCAGGTGTTTGAGATGGTCTAGCTCCGTACCGAATAAATAATCCAATTCTGGGCGTCTTGTTGTCTGCCTTGGCCGTCCTGCTACCGCTTGACTCAGGGGACATCGCGTGGGTACTGACGGCCACCGCTCTCGTGATGATAATGACCCCTGGGCTTGGCTTCTTCTACGGGGGTCTCGTAAGAAGAAAGAACCTCGTCTCGACGATAGTCCAGACATTGACAATATTCGCCGTAGTGAGCTTGGTTTGGGCCCTATGGGGATACAGCCTTGTCTTCGCCCCCTCAGTCAACGGGGTGGTCGGAGACCTTTCAAAAGCGGGTCTGGTCAACGTAGGCGCTGCCCCGAATCCGACTTATTCCAACACGATTCCCGAGCTGTTGTATTTCGCCTTCCAGTTGAAGTTCGCGGCGATTACCCCGGCGCTCATCATCGGCGCGTTCGCCGAGCGTATCCGTTTCAAAGCCCTCTTGGTTTTCACGGTTCTCTGGACGACGTTCATTTACTGTCCGGCAGCGCACTGGGTCTGGGGTGACGGCGGTTGGTTGAAGGCGTTGGGCGTGATAGACTTCGCAGGCGGACTCGTGGTTCACATCACGGCTGGCGTTTCCGCTCTTGCAGCCGCCATAGTGATAGGAAAGAGGAAAGGAATAGAGAGTTCAAACGAAGTTCGCCCTAGCAACATCCCATACGTCATCTTGGGAGCGGCCATACTGTGGTTCGGCTGGTTTGGGTTCAACGGGGGAAGCGCTCTCTCCGCGAATGCGATTGCGGTGCAGGCCATCGTCAACACTAACATGGCTGCGGCCGCAGCTGCGGTCAGCTGGATGCTGGTGGATTGGTCACGGAAGGGGAAGCCTTCTGCCGTGGGGATAGCGGTTGGTGCGGTCTGCGGACTTGTAGCGGTAACTCCAGCCGCTGGGTATGTAGGTGTCACAGCTGCCATCCTCATAGGGCTGGTGGTCGGAGTGCTGTCCAACGCCGTGGCGAACTGGAGGTCAAGCCGTAACCTCTTCGACGATGCGCTGGATGTCTTCGCCTGCCATGGGATTGGGAGCATGTGGGGGGTGGTCGCGACAGGAATCTTTGCTTCAACCGCGATCAACCCAGATGGCCCGAACGGAGCGTTCTTCGGAAACCCGCACCTGCTGCTGGTAGAGGCCTTCGCAATCGCCGTCGTCGCTGCTTTCGCGTTCGTCGGTTCGTTCCTGCTGCTCAAGGTCGTCGATTTCATCACGCCTGTAAGGGTGAGCGCGGAAGAAGAGGAAACAGGCTTGGACCAGAGCCAACATGGCGAGGATGCCTACACCGTAGGATAGAGCAAATGAGCGCCCTCAATGGGCTGTGAAGTCCGAGTACGGCAAAACTCAGTTCGCTAGCGCGCGCTGCTATAGGAGACGGGGGGCCCCGGGGACAGACAGACGACAGCGTCAGGACATAGAGAAGAACCCGGCACCACATCCGAGGTTCCGAGGAAGACTCGGCGGGCAGACATGCGGACGCAGTCTGAGGTGCAAGCACTGAAGAGGGAACCACCACACCCCCAAGGTTGCCCTACATGGTGCGGCGGATCAAGCCGGTGCTTCGCTAACAGCCCGCCTTGCGAACAACACCCCACGACGCCCAGCGATTCTTGTACGTTCCTGGAACCTGCCGTCGGCTGAGAGGCCCGGTTTGTTGAGAATGGGGTTCTGGTCATGAAATATCGCTCTCCCAGGCGAATCCAGTTTCAGAGGCCCTAGACATCAGGGTCCGGAAAGTGGATTCCAAACCACGTGGATCAAACTGTCAAGTAACGAGTTTCAAAGCCCAGTGAAGACGCACAACTCCTAATCAGGTCCATGTTGTTGATTCTCCTCTCCTTGTAGACCAATACGCCCGCCAACGCGTTGCCCCCGCCTGCTAACAACTGAAAAGGAGTTCGTGCAATGTTCCCCGGGTCCTCCACCCCGACCTCCGCCAGACCGACATGAGCACGTGGAAAAACCAGCCTCGCGATCGATAGCGCCTTCAGAGAGGTCCAGACAGAGGCTGGACGCTTCCCCTCCCAGGGAGTACCCTTGACCGGCCGAAAGGTCGAGATGTACAGGTAGGACAAGCTCTTGAAACGTTTGAGACAAAGTATTGACCTCAGTAGGTCAGCCGTACTGCCGAGACCGTTCATTACCACGTTCCCGAGCTTCACTCCCGCACCCTCCAGCATCGCCATGCATTCTATCCTGGCGTTGAGACTGTCGCCAGGCTTGGCTTTCGTAAATGCGCTTGGATTGACCGTCTCGATTGAACAGTAGACAGTGCTCACTTTCTCATCCTTCAACCACCTCACAGTCTCCTGGGAAAGAGAAGGACCGACATCAATTGCGAGATCAATGTCAGTGATCTCTCTCACCTTTTCCACTGCCCTGCGTACGGGCGAATCAAGACCGCCCAGATCCGTACCACCAACGAGGACTATTGATTGGACACCCTTGTCCACGGCGTATTTCACACCCTGAATCAGCTCTCTTGTGGTCAGTCGCGACCTTTCCTTGCTGATCGACCGGTCTGCGCTGGAGAGTGAACAGTACAGGCAGGAAGGCGACACTTCGCAGCTCGTTATCATGTGGATGTGCGCTGAGAGCACCAGTTCCCTGCCCAGTTTCTCGTCTCTGATTCCCGAAGCAAGGGAGAAGAGCTCGAGGGCTTTGTTCCGTTGACTCGCGCCACTGAAGAGTGACCAAGCAGATTCGAAATCAACTTCGCCCCTTCTGCCCCTCTGAAGAGAGGTCTCGAAATCCGAGTCACCTGCTTCGACCCGCGCCACGATAGGCATTATCAATGAAAGTCGTATTAAAGCTGGAATTGCAAAGGGAAGCGCTTCCGAGGATTGTAACCGAGCACTGGTCAGTTCGGACCCAGTCGATGGACAAGAAGCGGAGCGTCCGTTTTCAGATCTTAGCGACCTGCCACGCGTGGGCATTGTTGCACTTCATAACTTCAGGTAATAGAGCTATCGTCATGAAACCATTTTGCGTAGGAAACTGGTCTCGAGGGCGTGAACAGACAGCGGGTCATCACGAAGCACCCAAGTGTGTACTCTGAAACTCAACAAGTTTACACACCGATTCTTTAAGCGCGGCAGAGCAATGTGAACCCGGTCGACATCTGCCTTGGCCAACGAGGAAATAATGGTCCTTCAGAAGCTCCTCCAGGAGATCGAGAACGTGAAGCTGGGGCTGGACCCCGAGGTCCTCGCGGGCTGGTACAACAAGATAGCCAGTGACGCGAAGGCAGAAGCGCCGAGCCACCTGACCGATTCGATCGACGTCGTCCAGGACCCTATCCTTCCGATGAAGTTCGAGTTCAAGACCTCGAAGAGGGCGGTCAAGTACGTCCTGGAGGCGATCGACCGGAACCTCCCGGAGATGCCGACAGCGACGAGGCTCTACTTCCAGAAGCTGTCCGAACTGATACAGACCGAGATGCTCCGCTAGGCTGCGGCCTCCACAATCATTGTCCCGTCCATCAGGAGATTGAACTCGCAACCGTAGATGGTCATCGTCCTCCCGCCTGCACTGACCTGACGCCTTCGGGAATCAGCTATATACGACCCGTCGGGGCCGTCGTCTCAATGGCTCAGAACGAGCCGTCAAAGACAGACATGCTTCTGGCTAACCCAGCACCTCTCGGCCTCATGGCCTTCGGCACCACCACAGTCCTGCTCAACCTCGCGAATGCAGGCGCCATCCCGCTGGATTCGATAGTTCTGGCGATGGGTCTCCTCTACGGAGGAGTTGCCCAGGTCATCGCTGGAATCTTCGAGTTCAGGAAGGGCAACACCTTCGGGATGACCGCCTTCATCTCCTATGGCTTCTTCTGGATCTCATTAGTCTTCATCCTGTCCCCGGCGCAATTGCTGGGTGCCTCGAACACGGCAGCCTCGCTCTCCTCATACCTCTTCGTCTGGGGCCTCGTCAGCTTCTTCATGTTCTTGGGCACCCTCAGGCTCAACGGTTCCCTGATGTTCGTGTTCGGCTCCCTCTTCATCCTCTTCTTCCTGCTCTCGGCAGGATTTGCTTGGAATAACTCAGACCTCCTGAAGTTTGCTGGGTACGAAGGGGTCCTCTGCGGGCTGAGCGCGATGTACACCTCGACAGCGGAGATCCTGAACGAGGTCTACAGGAGACCCGTCCTTCCCACGTTCCCAGTCAAGCCGAAGAGCTAGAAGCAGGCTCAGCGGCTCACTCTTTCTTTTCTTTGCCCTGAACCAGCTCGCGTATTCTCTCCACGACCTCGGCGTTGGCCAGGGTCGTGACGTCCCCGTAGTCCCTGTTCTCGGAGATCGACACCAGGATCCTGCGCATTATCTTGCCCGAGCGCGTCTTCGGAAGGTCGGAGACGATGTAGACGTTCTTGGGCCTGGCGATGGGCCCCAGCTCCTTGGTGACGTTGCTCTTGACCTTCTCGGCGATCTCCTTGCTAGGTTCGTAGCCCGGCTTCAGAGACACGTAGATGATGGGGATGTGGCCCCTGAGCTCGTCTTCGACAGCGACGGCCGCCGCCTCTCCCACTTCAACGGTCGTAAGGGCCGCGTTCTCGAGTTCCTTGGTCCCGAGCCTGTGGCCGGCCACCTTGATGACGTCGTCGATCCTTCCGAGGATTCTGAAGTATCCGTCGGCGGATTCGACCGCGCCGTCGCCGGTGAGGTAGGGCCAGTCCCTCCAGTCCTTGCTTTCCTTGTTCTTGCAGTACCTCTCGTAGTAGATCTTAACGAACCTGTCAGGGTCGCCCCAGATGGTCTGCATTATTCCTGGCCACGGATTCCGGATGCAGATGTTGCCCGCCCCTTCGCCGGCCTTCACTTCCCTGCCATCTTCATCATAGATGACCGGGTAGATCCCGGGCATCCCCGGCCCGGCGCTCCCGGGCTTCATAGGCAGGATCGCTGGTAGGGTGCTGCAGAGGAACCCTCCTGTCTCCGTCTGCCAGTATGTGTCGCTGATGGCGACGTCTCCCTTCCCTATCTCATGATAGAACCAGCGCCACGTCTCTGGTTCGATTGGCTCGCCGACCGTGGTCATGGACTTGAAGTGGAAGTCATACTTCCGCGGCTCCTCCGGTCCGGACTTCCTGAGCATCCTGATGGTCGTTGGGGCAGTGTGGAAGATGGTGACCCCAAAGCGCTCAGCTATCCTCCAAAGCCTGCCGACGTCCGGATACATCGGGACTCCCTCGTACATCACGCTGGTGGCGCCGATGGCCAAGGGCCCGTAGACAATGTACGAATGACCCGTGATCCACCCGATGTCTGCGTAGCACCAGTAGACGTCTTCGGGATGTATGTCTTGCTGGTACTTCGCCGTCGCGGCCACGTAGGCGAGGTACCCTCCGGTCCCATGCTGCGCTCCCTTCGGGCGCCCTGTGGAGCCGCTGGTGTACATCAGGAAGAGCGGAGCCTCCGAATCCATCGAGACGGGGTCGATTGTCTTTCCCCTGAACTCCTTCATGAGGTCGTCGACAAAATAGTCGCGCCCTTCGACCATCGGCACGCTGGAGGAGTACTTTCCTGGGTGGCGCCTCCAGACCAGGACCTTGTCCACGGTGACTCCCGCCTTCTTCGCCTCTTCTACGGTCAGGTCTGCGTCCTTCTTCTTGTCGAGCAGCTGCCCGTTCCTGTAATAGCCGTCGCAGGTCACGAGGACATGGCTCCCGGAGCCAACGATCCTCTCCGAGGCTGCTCTCGCGCTGAATCCCCCGAAGACTTCGTTGTGGATGATCCCGAGCCTCGCGCATGCGAGCATGGAGATTGGGAGTTCCGGGTTCATGGGGAGATGGAAGGTGACCCTGTCGCCCGTCTTGAGGCCGAGCGACTTCAGAACAAGGGCGAATTCGTTGACCTTCCTGTAGAGCTCCTGATAGATAATCACCTGGTAGGGCTCGTCCTCTGGTTCTGGGACCCAGATTATCGCTGCTTTGTTCTTGTACTTCTCCAGGTGTCTGTCGACGCAGTTGTAAGCCGCGTTCAGCTTGCCTCCGACGAACCACTTCCAGAACGGCGGGTTGCTCGCGTCCAGCGTGGTGTGGAACGGCTTGTCCCAGGTCAGGACTTCGGCATACTCCCTGTAACATTCGGGGAAATTCTTCTCGCTGAATCTCTTGTAAATGTCAGGGTCGGCCATGTTCGCCTGTTTCACGAACTTGGCAGGCGGGTTGATCATCGCCTCCTCCTTCCAGTGAACGCCAATCTTCGACTCCATCCCCTTGCCTGTCTCTGTCATGCTACGCGTGCGCCTCGACGAGGCAGATAAAATGGTTGTCCCGAAGACGTTCGGTTTCGTTTCGGTCGACCGGCGGGTCTTTCAGCGCTTCTTTGCCCCGATCGGCAGCTGTGGAGTGCTCTCTGCCACCCGGACCCGGGCGTCCACGACCACCGCGCCCTTCCCCTCCCGCAGGACCATCACTGGATTGAGGTCTAGCTCGGCGACCTCGGGTATGTCTTCGATGAGCTGGCTGAGACGGAGCATCACCTCTTCCAGCGCCTTCACATCGTGCTTCGGCGCTCCCCTGTATCCGTCCAGCACCGGGAAGGTCCTGAGAGACCTGACCATCTGGTAGGCGTCAGTATCCGTCAAAGGCGTCAGCCTTACTGAGACGTCTCTCAGAAGCTCCACAAGGGCGCCGCCGATGCCGCATGCGAGGAGGGGCCCGAAGTTGGGGTCGTTGGTGACCCCCACGAACATCTCGACCGCCTCTGAGATCATTTCTTGGACAAGAAAGCTTGCACCGAAGATGCCGTTCTTCTCAAGGCGCGTCCCCATCTTCTTCGCCGCAGCCTCCACGTCTCTGGGCTCGAGACCGACCTTGACTGCGTCGAGTTCGGTCTTGTGCAGGAGACCGGGAGCTGACGCCTTCAGCACCACTCTGCCGGGGAGCCCCGTTGCGACCCTCGCAGCTTGGACCGGGTCTCGCGCCTCGACGGTCCTGACCATGGGAATCCCGTAGCAACCTAGCAGGGCGCTCGTGCTGGCGGGGTCGAGCCAGCTCTCCTTGTTTGCCAGCGCCTTCGACACCAGGGCGGCGGCCTGCAGCTTCTTGACTTCCGGGAACTCCCTCACGGAGCCGGGAGGGGTTGCCACCCATCTGCCGTACTGGACCGCCTGGGCCAGAGTCTGCGCCGCCAGCTCTGGGAACTGGTAGGATGGAATCCTGACAACGCCGTCAGAGAGCTGCCCTGAGACTCCCTTCGCAGCCATGAAGATCGTTATGATCGGGATTCTGCCCTTGAGCTCCCTGGCCGCCTTGATTATGGCCGCTGCGACGTCCTCGGTCCTGACCGCCATTGGGGGGATAAAGATCACGATCAGCGCGTCGACGCTTGGGTCGTTCGACACTGCGCGAATCGCGTTCGCGTAGTCTGCAGCCTGTGCGACGGAGGTCATGTCGACCGGATTCCTTGTCCCGGCGATAGGTAAGAGGAACTTCGCGAGATCGGCTCTGGTCTGCCCGGACAGCTCCGGCACGTGAAGGCCGAGGCTCTCGCACGCGTCAGCGGCTAGGATCGCAGGCCCCCCGGCGTTCGTTACAATCGCGACCCGGTCCCCCTTCGGGACGGGCTGAGTCGAGAGGAAGGCCGCGACGTCGAACATCTCCTCCAGCGAATCGGTCCTGATGATCCCTGACTGCCTGAAGAGCGCCTCCACAGTGATGTCCGAAGCGGCGACTAGGGCCCCTGTGTGAGACTGTGTCGCCCTGAAGCCAGCGGCCGACCGGCCGCTCTTGACGACGACTATGGGCTTCTTCCTGGCCACCCTCTTCGCGAGCCTCGCGAACTTTCTGGGGTTCCCGAATGATTCCAGGTGGAGCAGGATCACGTCGGTATCCTCGTCGTTCTCCCAGTACTGGATCAGGTCGTTGCTGGAGATGTCGGCTTTGTTCCCGACCGAGATGAAACTCGACATGCCCAGCCCGAGCTTGTTGGCCTGGTCGATTATCACGTAGCCGAGGGAGCCCGACTGAGAGAGGAAGCCGATCCTGCCTGGGATTGACTTTGGCGGTGCGAACTGGCCGTTGAGGCTGACCCCCGCCTTCGTGTTGATTATGCCCATACAGTTGGGCCCGATGAGTCGCATACCCGACTCTCTGCAGACCTTGACTAGCTCCTCCTGGAGGCGGATGCCATCCCCTCCTATCTCGGAAAAGCCCGATGAAATCACCACGACAGCCTTCACTCCCTTCTGCCCACACTCTCTGGCGGTCGAGACGACGAACCTAGCCGGCACCACTATGAATGCGAGGTCGACCGGGTGAGGACAGTCGAGGACTGACTTGTATGCGGCGACCGACTGCACCACGGCCGAGTCCCTGTTGACCGGGTAGACCAGGCCGTTGAAGTCGGCCTCGATGATGTTCCTGAAGAGCGCGCCCCCAATGGCCATCCTGTCCCGGGACGCCCCGATCACTGCGATACTCCGTGCCTCGAGAAAGCGCTTCACGGCCGCGACCGCGGAATCAGCCTCACGCCGCTCAAACGCGGCGAGACCGGCCGGCTGCATCGAGGTCGGGAACGTCACCCTGACGTATCCCGGAGCCGCGTGCATCTGGACCGGGAACCCCAAATTCCTCACGAAGCTCAACGCATAATGCGTCTCGGCTGCAGTCGCTGCGCTGAAGGTCGTGATACCCGAGTCGGTCGCAGCCTGCGCGAGCTGCCCTAGGAGGATTGAGCCCAGGCCTTTGCGGTGAAAACCGTCCGAGACGCTGATCCCCATTTCGGAGGATTCGTTCCTGGAGGTGACGTAGTCTGCTTCTCCGACGACTTTCCCGTCCCTGATTGCGAGCAGGCAGAACCTCCTGTCGGGTGCGAGAAGCTCATCAAGCAGGTTCTCCTTGTCGATCGAAGGTGTCAGGAACCTCGACAGTATTGATTCTTCCGACAGACCGCTGAGAAAATCCGACACTATTTCCCGGTCGTCGCCCGTGGTCCGCCTGACGTGGACCAGCGAGCCGTCCTTCAGGACCACGTCCCCTTTGAACTTCTCTGTCGTCTGTCGAACCCCCTATCTGAACCTCGACACTATTGTCACTGAACGCCTCACGTTCAGTCTTTCGTTCTAGTCAGCGAGTACACAATGATAAAGAAGCCCACAGCCTGACTTGCAGCCTGTATCGATTCCACAGTGTCCAAGTTGGTGATGTTGGCGTTGTAGAGCACTCCGGCGATAGCGGCGCCCGCAGTCACGAATGCGAAGCCAAGACCCAGCAGGAGCATCGCTCTGCTCTTCGTCCTACCATAGGCACGCAAGGCATAGAAGACGACTATCCCGCCGAGGATCAGGATCAGCCCCTGGGCTGCGCTCAGGTAAATCAGATTCATTCTTTCACCTTTCGTCTCCTCTTCTGACCTTTAAAGCATGAACCCCAATTCTCAACGCTGAAAATCACTTCTCCGCTCTCATGCTCATCCACAGGCGCCTGAGCTTCTCCGCCACGTCTTCATTCACTATTGCGTCCACCTTCATGACCCCGCCCTCGAAGTTGACTTTCACCGCCCTGTATGCGCTCCTCATGAGTTCGTACTTCTTGCCGTCTGAAGTGACTATGATCTTCTCCACTATCAGTATTTGTGCGTCGAGGAGTTCATGGACCCTCCTGTAGCACGTGCTTAGTGGGATGTCGTTTTCCCTGCTCATGTCTTCGACCGACTTGGCGACCGGTATGGCTGAGAGCAGGATTTTCCTCGAATACTCGTCGGCCAGCCCCTGCACCAGCGCTTGGACCCGGTCGGGTTCTGTTATCTCCAAACGCGACGAAAGCCCAGATTACTGTATTTGAGTCTATACTGGTCTGGGTGTCCTTGCTCAGTCTCCGCTTTGTTCTACCGTATCTGATTATCAGGTCTGGGGAGCGTTCTGTTGGGCCCCCTTCACGACCTCCTCGCTCGTCTGGCCGAGGTAGGCGTCCATTATCCACTCCCATCTTCCTGAGAGGGCGGACCAGTAGATTGCACCGAATCCCCTCTTCATCACGTACTTTATCAGTGAAGGAGACTGGTCGGAGGGCGGCTTCTTGTAGGTCGCAGACACGAAGATGGCCCTCCTGTCGCCGACCTCCATGGGGCAGTTTATTCTCCCGTTGTATTCGTATACTTCGTTCTTCCCCTCCACCTCCGATGCAACGTTCGTCGCGACCACCTTGGACTCCAGGTGGGCGACAACCCCCGACTTGGAGATCGGGATGTTCGTCGCATCGCCGATCGCGAAGGCGTCGTCGTGCCCCTCGACCATCATGGTGCGCCTGTCTGTCCGGATCCAGCCTTCTTCGTCCCCAAATCCCGACTCCCTGACTACGCGGGCCCCCCTATGGGGCGGAATCGCTATCAGCAGGTCATAGGCATATTCGTCGCCCTCGAGGGAGTAGACCTTCTTCGCGGATGGGTCGACCGAGTCGACGTTGAAGAATGGTACGACCTTGATTCCCTTCTCCTCGAAGAGAGGGGAGACAACCTGGGCGATCCTGTCTGCCGGGTACGCCTTCGGGTAGGGCGTCAGCAATGTGAGCTCTACGTCCTCTCTGATTCCTCTGTGCCTCAAGTACTCGTCGAGAAGGAAGAGCGCCTCGTCAGGAGACGGGGGGCACTTGTGTGGCACCCCAGCGATGAGGACTCCTATCCTTCCTTTCTTGAAGTTCCTTACCGAGTCCCACACCCTGGTCGCGTTGACTGGGCCCGTGTGGAAGTTGACGGACCCCTCGGCTAGCCCCGAGATCATCTGGGGTGAGACCTCAGCGCCCGTAGCCATTATCAGATGGTCAAAGTCGAAGACGTCGCCCCCGACAGTGAAGATCGTTCTGTTCTCGAGGTCGATCCTCCCTGCCGGGTCGGGGATGTATGTGACCTCCGGTTTCAAGAGGTCCATTTCAGACCTGCTTTCGACGTCAGGACGAGAGCCTTTGAAGGCCACGTCCAAGCTGGCAGGCTGAAAATGGTGCCTAAACCCTTCGCCGACTAGCAGGATTTGGACCTCTCCCGCGCGGACGCGCTCGCGCAACTTTGTGCTCAGAAAGTTGGCTGCGAACGTCCCCCCAGTCCCGGCCCCGACTACGGCCAGCCGCTTGACCATCTACCTTCCCTTTCTGTCTATCTCGACTACTATCTTGAGGAAGTCTTTCTCTCGTGAGACTTCAAGGACCTTGTTGCCGCTCCTTTCAGCCCAGGCACGGACGTCGCTCTCAGCCGCTGGGTCGGTCGCCAAGAGTTCGATTACGTCGCCCACGCTGGCCTGTCTGTATGCCTTGAACAGGTCTGTGATCGGA
The DNA here is from genome assembly GCA_050012055.1 of Nitrososphaerales archaeon. GTDB lineage: Archaea > Thermoproteota > Nitrososphaeria > Nitrososphaerales > Gagatemarchaeaceae > UBA183. The sequence continues at coordinate 187,671 of JBEKHX010000001.1, read as the reverse complement.
CCAGGGCAGAAGCTGCCCCGAGAGTCGACCGTCCTCCTTGCTGAAGGCGCGCTCATCCCATCACCTAGATGAAGAGCGTCTGGGCCCCGTTGCTGATCTGCAGAAACGTGGCCGCTCCTATTATGTCGTCCACCTCGGGGATCAGATTCTCTTTGGGGACGCTCATCACGTCCATCGTGGTCGAGCAGGCGTGCAGCTTGACGCCGAGGTCCTTGGCGTTGCTGATCATCTCGGGGATTGACGGCATCTTGACCTGCTTCATCTTGCCCTTGATCATCCTGGTCGCCATGGCCGTCATGCCCGGAAGCATCCCCAGGATGTTCGGCATGGGCATCCCGGGGTTCCCCACTGGAGACACCTTGAGGGAGCCGACCTTCTTTTTGTCCAAGACCTGAAGGCCCCAGAACGTGAAGAAGATGTGCGACTCGATGCCCATGGTGGCAGCGGTCGTCGCCATCATGAATGCAGGATACACCATGTCCAGCGTGGCCTTGGAGAGTATGACGCAGAACTTCTGCTGAGGTACAGCATGTGCATCTGTACTCTCCCTTTGAACGGATACTGTAGCCATGGATTATGTGATTCGCCGGGGCCAATAAAAGACGGTGAGACGTTTTCCATGGCTGGGAATCAAACTTAGGAACTAGGCTCACGCGTAAATATCGAATCCGACATCCAGGGTGACCATGTCGGGACAGGAGGGGCTGACCTTCCGGAAGATCATGGTCGCGTTCGACGGGTCCAAGGATTCGGTCAGGGCGGTCGACTTCGGCTGCTCTCTGGCGGAGAAGTATAGGTCGACCCTGGTCGTAGTCCACGTCTATTCCACCGCCTTTCCGCTTTACAGTGGTGTGGCACCGGTACCAGTCCCCGAGTTCGAGGGGGCTGAGGCGCTGTCCAAGGAGAAGGCCCGAGGCGTTCTGGCCGATGGAATCAAGCTCGCGGAGGGGCACGGAATGAAAGAAGTCAAGGGGGAACTCCTAGAGGCCAGCTCGACCGTCCAGGCCCTTCTCGAGTTCGCCGCGAGCGAGAAGGTCGACCTGATTGTTGTCGGGACGAGGGGGATGACTGGATTTAAGAAGCTCATCCTGGGGAGTGTTTCGAGCGGCTTGGTGAGCCATTCCGAATGCCCAATCTTGGTGGTCAGGTGAGAACTTGATCTACGTTAAAGACGTGATGACCGGGAATGTCAGAACTATCCCCGTGAAGGCCACGATAAGGGAGGCAGCCAAGGAGATGGTAAGATGGAAGATCGGTTCGCTTGTGATCGCTGATGGAAAGAAGCCAATCGGGATCATCACCGAAGGCGACATTTCGAAGGCCGTAGCAAGGGGCTTCGACCCTATCAAGACTCCCGTTTCTATACAGAAGAAGAAGCTGGTCACAGTCGAACCAGGCGAGAGAATCGAGGTCGCAGCCAAGATTATGGCCTCCGCGGGCGTCAAGAAACTTCCGGTCATGGAGGGGGTAAACCTTGTCGGAATCGTCACTCAGACCGACATCGTGAATTCCAGCTTCGCTCTCGTCACATCTCTCAAGGAGATGGTGCAGGCCCGCTACCGACCTCCGGACTTCGAGATGTAGCCGGATCAACCCCCAATTACAGGCGCGCAGCCAGAGTTCAACTCGCAGACGACCTGCGATGAGATAGTGAGATGGCACAGAAAGGAACCGTGGGCAGCAGAGGTAGCCTGAGCATCGGCCCAACGCTCCGAAGGATCAGGCTGATGGTCTACGGCTCGAAGGAAGGGCGAGCCACAGCCCTGGCGCAACTTCAAGACGTTGAGAAGGGAGACCCCTTCCGTATCCTGATCAGCACAATCCTTTCCCAGCGGACGAGAGACGAAAACACAACCCGGGCCTCTGAAAACCTGTTTTCAAGGTACAGGACTGCCGAAGAGCTCGCTCGGGCAGACATCGACACGGTCCGCAGGTTGATCAGGCCCTCCGGATTCTACAACGTGAAGGCGAGGAGCATCATCAGGGTCTCCAGACAGCTGCTCAAGGAGTTCGGAGGCAAGGTCCCGGACGACGAAGAGGACCTCCTGAAGCTTCACTCCGTCGGCAGGAAGACTGCCAACTGCGTCCTGGTATACGGCTTCAACAAGCCGGCGATTCCAGTAGACACGCATGTTCACAGGATCTCCAACAGGCTCGGGCTCGTGGACACCAAGAGGCCGGAGGAGACTGAGGCACAACTTGTCAGGACAGTGCCGCGCAGGTACTGGCTCGACCTGAACGATCTCTTCGTCAGGTTCGGGCAGACTACTTGCAAGCCCGTAGGTCCGCTGTGCGTATCCTGCACGCTCAAGGGCGAGTGCAGGTACTATCGGACGGTAGTCGCGCCGAAAGGAAAACCTTCTTAGCATTACCGGGGATGCCTCGAATAATGCCCTCTCTAGAAGAAGCCAAGAAGAAGGTGGGTAAGCTTGTCGTCGCGAAAGGTTTCGGCAACACCCCAGAGGAGATCCCGAACAAGCTTCTATTCGCTTTCATCGAGCTCGGAGAGGCCGGGGACTCTTGGAAGAAGGGCAAACCGACGGAAGAGACGATTGAAGAATTGATTGACGTGATCTTCTACGTGCTTGACGCTTCGAGGCTGATCGCGCCTGACGCCGACCTTGACCAGGTCTTCGAGAGGAAGCTCGCCCAGAACCACGCCAGGCCGCATCGCTACGGCGAGGGTTTTCGGGACAAGACTTCACCGAGCGCTAGCCCGCCTTCACCCAGATGACTCGCTTGTCCGTGTGGCAGACGTAGCAGTCAAACCTCTGCCCCTTGGAATCGACTGCCTGCTCTGCCTTGTTCATCAGGTTGCCACATTCGGAGCACGTCTGGTCAGAAGGCGTTTGCTGGACCTTCCCCCAGTCTATCATGTAGTATGTCCAGAAGATGAGGTCGCCCGCCCTCTCCACTTTCATCGGGCCTCGAAGGGCCCGCCGATACAAAAGCCTGTCTCGACATCCGAGACGGTTAAAGGGGCATGCAGACAGGCATGAAGCTCAGAATTGGAACCCCTCTTCCAGGGTTCAAGGGAGGAAGTCAAAATCTTCAGGAGTTGCGCCGCCAAGAAGATTGCAGATATCTCCGAGAGCATTGAGTGGACGGTTGAGGCGAGCTTTGGGTAGGTGCTTGTGAAGGTGGCCCGCCTCGTCGACCAGACCTTCGAGAGAGCCGTTGAGCTCCTCAGAGCCAACACAGTCGAGAAAGGACTGAAGGCCTCCAGCGCCTATTACAACCAGATCTGGGCGAGGGACTCCTTCATCTCGTTCCTAGGAGCGAACCTGCTGGCCGATGAAGGGCTCCTGAAATGCGCAAAGGCAAACGTATTGACCTTCGCCAAGACCGCCTCTCAACTTGGCCAGATAGCGAACTTCTACGACCTCTCGAACGACACCCCCGAGTTCGGATACTCGGGCTCCACCGATTCTTCCTGCTGGTACATCATCGGCCTGGCCAGCCTCCTCCATGCGACGAACGACCGCGCATTGCTGAAACAACCGACCGAAGCCGCGATTGATGCCTACAGGTGGCTCAGGTACCAAGATGCCAACAACGCATGGCTGATCGACTCCCCCCAAGGAGCGGACTGGATGGACGCTGCGATTCAGAGGACAGGGAAGACCCTGTACAACAACACGCTCTTCCTGATCGCCACCAGATGCCTCGAGGACCTTCTGTCGGCATCTGGAATGACAATCGAGGAGAAGTACAGGCTCGACTATCGCGCCCTGAAGCAGAGGTTTGCCGATGTCTTTCTTCCCGACTCCGGGAGCGCGAGCCGTATGCTGAGCTACTGGCCCAGGCTCGGAGAAGCTTACGGACGGGGGAAGTTGTCGGGCTTCTCCCGCAAGTACCTCCTTCATTATGTGTCGTTCTCCCGGATTGACAGGAGGTTCGACACTCTCTCGAACATGCTCTGCATCCTGACCGGGCTGGCCGACATAGAGACGTCGCTCTCCATACTCTCAACTGCGGATTCACGCCGTCTGACCAAGCCGTATCCGACAAGAGTCCTCGACCCTCCTTACCGCGGCGACAGCGCCGGATTCGACCGAGTCTTCGACTCTTCGCTGCCAGTCCAGCACCGGAGCGTACCGTACGCCTACCACAACGGAGCAGTCTGGCCTTTCGTGGGAGGCGTCCACATGTGTGCGCTCCACAAGCTTGGCGTAAACAATGCAGCCGAGGAACTCCTCAGCCTCGCGAAGTCGAACTCTGTTCTGAAGAGCGGGGAACGCACCGGGTTCAACGAATGGATCCACGGGAAGACTGGGGAGGCTCTCGGGCAGTTCGGGCAGTCTTGGAGCGCGGGCATGTTCATCGCCGCCGTTATGGCCTCGAAGGGCCGGCAGATGTTCGGTTTCATAGACTGAAGTCCAGCTGTGCAGCCTGATCCTGTGTGGCGCCGCCGAAATCATCGTTAAATACAAAACGGCAGACGCGGCGAGTCGCTTGACCCGCCTCTTCTTCATTACCGACATCCACGCTTCCGACAGATGCTTCAGGAAGTTCCTTAACGCCGCGAAGTTCTACAAGGCAGACTGCCTCGTGCTCGGGGGAGACATCACGGGCAAGGTCCTGATTCCCATCGTCGAGGGGAATGACGGGACGTACAGTCTCAGCCTATTCGGGAAGGACAGCACAGTGAAGAAGGACCGGGTGCAGGAGACCCAGAGGGCTCTCCTCGACGCAGGCCAGTACTCTTTCATCACAAGCCCGAAAGAGCTCGAGGAAATTCAGGCAGACAAGTCGAAGGAAGAGCGCGTCTTCAATGAAACAATGGTCTCAGTCTTGAAGTCCTGGATCGAGCTCGCGCAGGAGAGGTTGAAGGGCACAAACGTCAAGTGTTACATCTCACCAGGAAACGACGACAAGTTCGAGATAGACGCACTGCTGGCCGACTCGGGGCATCTGGTCAACCCTGAGAACAGGGTAGTCCAATTGGAGGGAGGGTTCGAGATGATCACCCTCGGGTATGCCACCCCGACCCCATGGAATAGCCCGAGAGAGGTGAGCGAGGAGAAGCTTGGCCAGATGATCGAGGCCTTGGCCACGCAGGTCAAGAGGATGGAGACCGCGGTCTTCAACCTCCACGTGCCGCCAATCAATACGGAACTGGACAGAGCCCCGGCTGTGTCCAAGGACTTCGAATACGTGAAAGAGGGCCTCGGCATCAAGTTCATCCACGCAGGAAGCTCCGCAGTCAGGGAGTCGATAGAGAGGCACGCTCCCTTGCTGGGGCTCCACGGCCACATCCACGAGTCAAAGGGCTTTGTTCGCTTGGGGAGGACTCTCTGCCTCAACCCAGGCAGCGAGTACGCGGACGGGATCCTGAGGGGTGCGCTAGTGAACCTTGCCGACGGAAAAGTGGAGGAATTCCTGCTCACAAGCGGCTGATTGTTGACCTAAGAAGTGAACTCTTTCCTTTCGAAGAGCCACAGGCCCAGGGTAGCTGACAGCACGAAGTATACTGCCATTATCACCAGCCCCTCCGGAATCGAGGCATAGTAGATAGTGAATGTGAATCTTCCTGCTGGGGTGAGCTGCTGGGCAGGAGGGTACGGGACCTTAAGGACGCTGCCGATGATGCCAGCCGCATAGGTAATCGAGAACCAAGGTTCAATCCCGACAACCACGGAGGTTATCTCATCTATCACGTTGAAGGCGAACAGGAGGAGTATGACTGTCATCAGTATCGAGATGGAGCTGCTCTTGAACAGCGAACTGAACATGAAGGTCAGGCCCAGCGCCGAAACTAGGTAGATCCAAGCAAAGACCACAGATTCTCCGAATTGATATGGAACAGAGGCCCCGAAGAAATACGTCCCGTTGGCCAAGGCGATCAGAGCGAAGGCCGCCAGGATTAGTGTCGACGCCCCCAAGGCGGCCAGCCACTTTCCTACGTACACGACCGACCTCCTGAGCGGGTTGGGGATGAGGAAGTAGCCAGTCTTGTTCTGGAATTCTCCTGATATTGCGTCTCCACCGAAGAAGGCCACTGAGAGGAGTACGACGAGGGTAGCGAAGCTCCCCCAGAAAGCGGAGTAGAATGTCAACGCCTGGTCCTGCGATGCCGGAGCTCCGAACCCGAAGAAGGGAGGCCTGTAGTATGCCGCCGCGAAGGTGAGCAGGGCGCTGATCAGCAGGACGATTACCAGCATTACATAGAACCTTCTGGCCCTGAAGTAGTTCAGGAAAGTGTACTTCGTCACTATCCTGATCTGACTCAGGCTGCCGACCCTCGCGTTGCTTCCTTCGCTCTCGGTGGACATCGTAATCACAGGGTCTCCTTGATCAATTGAAGATAGGCGTCTTCCAGCCCAGTCGAAGTCTCTCTGAAGCTCACTACACCGATGTTCATATTTGCAAGCTGTGCAAAGAGGCGCTCCTGAGCTTGTAGCCCTCCCCTGAACCTGATGCTGAGGCGCCTCGGGTCAGTCTTCTGCGCCTTGTCCACTCCCTCCAGGCGCAGCACCATTGACACTGTTTCCTCGGCTAGATCACGGGAGAACCCGACCTCCACCGCCCCTCCGTCTCCCGCGAACTTCGCGGTCACGTTCTCGATTGTATCGTACACAATGAGCTTTCCGTGGTCTATCATCGCGACCTCTTGGCAGACCTCTGTGACCTCACTCAGGAGGTGAGAGCTCATGAATACGAGCCTGTTGCCGAGCGACTTCACTATGTCTCTTACTTCGCTCATCCCCCGGGGGTCGAGTCCTGTGGAGGGCTCGTCCAGTATTACGACCTGCGGGTCGCTGAGCAGGGTGGAGGCTACGTTTACCCGCTGCTTCATCCCCTTTGAGTAGCTGCCAACCTTCTTGTCCGCCCATTCCTGCATCTTGACCTTCCCCAGCGCCTCGTCGATTCGCTTTGTCCTCTCTTCCTTTGGGACGCCCCGCAACTCAGACAGCATCATCAGTGCTTCCCGGGCCGTCAAGGAGGGATAGATCTCCGGCGTCTCTATCAGTGATGCGCATGAGCCGAGGGCCTTCTTCTTGTCCTTTCTGATGTCGATGCCGTTGATCAGGGCCTTCCCCTGAGTCGGTGAAATGAGGCCCGTGAACATCTTCATCGTCGTAGTTTTACCTGCACCGTTTGGACCCAGGAAACCGATGCATTTGCTGCCCTCTAGCTTCAGGCTAAGGCTCGAGACGGCGGCAAATGAACCGAACGACTTTGAAAGATTCACTGCTTCGATTGAGGGCCCGGGCATGCTTTCATCCCCCCTACTTGACTACCTTCCTAAATAGGTAGAGGGTGGCCCCGAGAGTTACGATTGCGAGGGCTGATATGACGATGAACGCGGATACGATATCTCCTGCCACGAGGGAGTTCGGCAAGGATAGGTCGCGGACGGCGTTGACTGCGAAGCTTATCGGGTTGACCTTGGAAACACTCGCCATCCAGTCGGGCATAGCGCTGGCAGGCACCAGTGCGGTGCTCATGAAGAGGAGGGGAAACGTCAGGAATCCGCCTATCCCGAAGACAGTCTCAGCACTGCGCGTTCGCGCGCGCGCGACCGTGACCTTCCCCGACGTCTTTCTCAGAAGGGTCGTCAGTACCTTGATGGTTGTGCTCTTGCCCGCACTGTTGGGGCCCAGGAACCCAAAGAACTCCCCTTCTCTGACGTCGAATGAAACCCCGTCCACTGCCTTCGTTCCGTCAGAGTAGACCTCGACCAGCTTGTCAACGTTGATGACGTCAGGCATTCTTCGAAGAGGGATTTTCTGTCGGGATTTAAATATATCGAATACTATATGGTTGAACATATCGTATAGCGACAGGTTAAAAAGGGAATACATCAGGTCATAGCCATATGCCCACTCAGCCCCCTCGCAGATGGATACATCCACAGACGATTCCTAGGGGTTTCCTCAGGGTGTATGTCCTGGCCACGCTCGCACACGGGCCTGTCACGGGGTACCAGATCATGCAGAACATCGAGGAGAGCACCGATGGGGCGTGGCGTCCCGGCCCAGGAACCATCTATCCTTTGCTGAAGAGCCTTGTCGACGAACGACTTGTCAGGCCGTCACATGGGACCGGCAAGGCTGTCACGGTCTCATATTTGATAACCGACGCCGGCGAAAGCGAACTCGCCAAAATGAGGCGCTCCATGGTCTCCTTTGGAAGAAAGGAGCAATTTATCATGCATCTCGTTTCTGACCTGATGCCAGCAGAGGCCATGGTCTCCATCCTCCTAAGCCGGTCGAGGGACGCAACAGAGTTCCTCCGTGGCAAGATTGCAGAGCTCCCAGAGCCTGCCCGGACCGAAGCGTTGAGGGAGGTAGAGCTCCTCGCCGAGAGCCAGCTCGGCTGGGCGAGGTCGAAGCTGAACAAGTCTGGCCCCTCGAAGGGTCGTGGCGCCCCACGCTCCATCCGCTAACCTTAGATTGAATCACCGGCGTCCTTCTGCCCTGTGAGAAGGACCAAGATCGTCTGCACGATAGGGCCGGCGAGCGACGCCGCACGAATCGTCAGAAGCCTCGTCGCCCAGGTCGACGTCTTCAGGATCAACTTCTCTCACGGCGACATGGCCGGTCATCTCTACGAGATCGGGACCATCAGGTCGGAAGCAAGGCGGGCTGGGAAGACAATCGGCATCCTCCAGGACCTCCCAGGCCCCAAGGTCAGGGTCGGCAGGATGCTCAACGGGTCCGCCGATCTCGTGAGAGGTTCCCAGATTCTTCTGACCAAGTCTAAACTAGAAGGCGATTCGAGGCGCGTGAGCGTCAACAACCCTGACCTTATCGATTCTGTGCAGAGAGGCGATGTCCTCCACCTCGCCGATGGCATCATCAGGCTCAGGGTGGATGAGAAGCAGGGGGACGGCGTCCAGTGCACTGTTCTCGCGGGCGGCACCTTAGGCTCGGACAAGGGGGTCAACGCGCCCGGGGTCAGACTTGGTGTCCAGTTTCCGACGCCCGCGGATGTCGCCCACCTCAGGTTCGGGCTCAAGCAAGGGGTCGATTTCGTCGCTGCCTCCTTTGTCAGGACTCCCGCCGACATGCGAGCTCTCAGAAAGCTCATGCCGGACGACGGGCCGCTCCTCGTCGCTAAAATCGAGAAGAGAGAAGCGGTCCGCAACTTCGACCTGATACTCGCCGAGGCAGACGGGATTATGGTGGCGCGCGGCGACCTGGGAATCGAAGTGCCCATACAGACAGTCCCTGCGATTCAGAAGGAGATAATCAGGAAGTGTAACAAGGCTGGCAAGCCCGTCATAGTCGCTACCCAGATGCTGATCAGCATGGTGAACTTCCCGGTCCCTACCCGGGCGGAGGTGACCGACGTCTCCACTGCCATCCTGGACGGGACCGACGCCGTGATGCTGTCCGACGAGACGACAGTCGGAAAGTACCCGGTTGAGTCGGTGAGGATGCTTGACAAGATTGCCCGGGCCACCGAGAAGTCGCCCGAGTCCTACGTCAGGTCCTGGACCGAGTCTGCGACCCAGGACACAGGGGAGGCGATTGGGAGAGCGGCCTGCAGGCTTGCCGACTACGTGGGCGCGAAGGCGATTGTCGCTCCCACCCAGACAGGCTCGACCGCCCGAAGGGTGGCGATGTGCAGGCCGGTCCAGCCGATAGTGGCAATGTGCACCGATCCAAGAGTCGCTAGGAGGATGAAGCTCTTCCGCGGTGTCATCCCCGTTGTCTCCCGGAGTGCCAAGACTATCGACTGGCTCTTTGCAAGGGCGGACCTCGTCTCCGTGTGGCTGGGCCTTGCGAAGAAGGGAGATCGAATAGTTGTCACGTCCGGGACCCCAGGGATGAAAGGCACTACGAATCTGATCAAGGTCTCGGTTGTGGGCAGCCGAGCTTGAACGGTCCTCATTAGGTGAAGTCGAGGAGCGTCGGGCTCTTCGTGCGACGCTTCGGGAGCATCTGGTCGGTCCGACTAACGAGCTCTTTCATCCGGTTCTCTTTGACGAGCGTGCTGTAGTAGTACCCCTCGTCCACCGTTCCCTCCGCGAGAAGGATGACGACCCTCCCTTCGGTTGTCCTACCTGTCCTCCCTCTCCGCTGGATGTACCTGATCTCCGACGGAACCGCCTCGTAGAAGACCACGAGGTCGACGTCGGGCACGTGAAGGCCCTCTTCCCCGATGCTGCTGCTCACCAGGATCTTGAACTCGCCTTCCCTGAACTTGCGTAGGACATCCGTCTGCGTCTGCTGGTCCATCCCCTCGCTTCCCACTCGGTCCGATTGCCCCACGAACCTCTGGGCAACGAGCCCTTCCCGTGACAGAGCTTCCACTATATCCTCTATCGTGTCCCTGTACTGCGTGAAGACGATGATTCTGGAGTCCTCCTTCTTCGCCAGTTGTCCCTTGACAACTCTCAGCAGGACGCCGACCTTCGGATGTTCTATCGACTTCAGCGCCTCAGCCTCTTCCTCTATCTTGTGCCATCTCGGGTCCTTGATCAGCGAAGTGGTCGCTTTTCCCTTGTCCTCCTTTTCCCGCAGCTTCCTCACGTACCTCTCTAGGGACGGAGCACCCTGGGTCTCGATCAACTCCAGGGCGTGGAGGACGACCACGGCTTGGGCCTGGTTGATGATAGCTCCGAAGACGTACCCTCTTTGGCTACCCTGCGCCTGAGCCGTCCGGAGCCTCGCCGAGATCGTCGACCTCGCTTCCAGGAGCGCCTTCTTCGAGACCCTGTTGTCCCTCAGGAATCCGCCCGCGAGCAGCTTCTTCACCTTCTCGTTGTAGAGTTCCCTCAGTCTCAGCGTAACATCGTAGTACTCGTCCGACGCTTTGACCCTCACCGCCTCGATGCTGGTCCGTTCCACGTACTCACGGACGTCCTCGCTCTGCTCAGTCCTCGCCTCGATCTTATCGATGAACAGGCTCTTCCTGATCTCGTCTACCCTCTCCTTCGAGGAGCCGGGCGAAGCTGTCAGCCCCAGAATAAGGGTGTGATCGGAGTGCTCCCGGTATGCCTCTGCCAGCTTCGTGTAGGTGTAGTTCTTCACGCTTCGATGGGCCTCGTCGAAAACCGCCAGTGCGACCTCTCTCAGCGAAACTCTCCCGTGCTTGACATCGTTGTATATAGTCTGCGGCGTCGCGAAGATTAGTTGGGCCTTCAGCCAGAGCAACTCTCGAGAACCCGGCTCCACCGTCCCAGTCAGCACAGCGAAGGATTCTTCTGGCAGGTGAAGGTGCTTCCTGAAGGTCTGGTAGTGCTGAATCACAAGGGGCCGCGTCGGCGCAAGTACCATTACCTTCGAACCGGGGCGCTTCTGGAGCACCTCCGCGGCGACCATGATGGCTATCATTGTCTTACCGAGCCCGGTCGGGAGCACGACTAGGGTGTTCGTGTCTGCGGCCGTTCTGGCTATCCTCTTCTGGTATTCGCGGGCCCTGAAGCTATCTGCTAGCAAAGAATCCTTTCTGTTTCAGTCGACACATGGTTCGACTAAAAGCCTTCCTAGAACGAGGAAGTCGAGACCGGCAAGCCCCATATGAATCTCCTCGCGCCACTCGGCTTAAGAACGAGCACGAAGAGGGCTTCGGCTTAGGTGTATCACGCTTGCGTGCCAGAATGAAGAGAAGGCAGACGGTCAGGAGACTCGAGATTATCGCTGTCTTGGCCGTGGTCGCGGTCTCCTTGGGAGTTGGCTTCTATCTGGCGCTCAACGCCCAAGGCCTTAGCCATTCTCTCGACGGTACGCCCGTTCCCTCGCAAGTCGTTGCTGCTCTGTATCAGACTTCGAAGACACCATATGGCGCCTCAGATTCGACCCTTCTGAAAGATGTGAAGAATTACACCGGCCCACTTTTCTATACGAAGGGAGAACCTATTCTCGTCTACGTCGGTGCAGATTACTGTCCCTTCTGCGCCGGCCAGAGATGGCCCCTGATCATAGCGCTGATGCGCTTCGGCAACTTCTCGAACCTCAGATACATGGTCTCCGGCGAAGATAACTACGCCTCCTTCACCTTCGCTGAGAGCAGCTACCAGAGCAAGTACGTCGTCTTCCAGCCCTACGAGGTCGAGGATAATGCAGGGAACCCGCTCAAGACATTGCCGACAAACTACACTACTGCCTTCCAGCAAGTCGGGCATTCAGCCTTTCCATTCCTCAATTTCGCCGACGAATACATCATCCCGGGGGCGATTCTGAACCCAACAATACTGGGGACGAAGAACCAGACCCAGATAATCTCCTCGATCCAGGCTGAGGACTCGTTGGGGAGCCAGATCAAGCAGGCAGCCAACTTGATAACCGCCGTCATCTGCAAGATAACAGGCGACAAACCGGCCTCAGTCTGCGGTCAAGACAGCATAACCGCGCTCACGGTTTCATACGCCCCTCCGTCCTTAGACGCGGGCTCCGAGCTCCTTCTGGCCGGTTCCTCCTTCACCACCTCTCCAGACACGTTCATCGCCATACGAGACTCCGGTGGCTGGAATTAGATGAGAGTAAGCCCTCTGAAGCTGCTAATCCTGGTAGTGATGTCCATCGTGGGGCTCATCGCTTCCTCGATCGTACTCTACCTCTATTACACGCTTCATCAGCAGTTGCCAGGCTGCACTCTTAGCCAGACCTTCTGGGGGATATCGATCAACTGCGGGGCTGTCCTCTCGAGCTCCTACAACTCGATCTATGGTTTCAACCTCGATATTCTGGCTGTCGCATACTTCATCGTCAACCTGGCCCTGATCTTCCTTGTCGCCTTCGGAAGTGACTGGTTCTATGAGAAGGCATTCAAGGTATTGTTCGCGTGGAGGTTCGTTGGCCTCGCGATAGTTCCCTACTTGATGACGGTCGAATTCATCATTCTGAGGACAGTCTGCATCTACTGTACGATCATGCACGTGTCGATTCTGATAGACTTCGTCATAATCACCTATTTCGTCTTCTACAAGAAGAACCTCAGGACCTTCCTCACCTCGAACTCCAAGGCGGTTAGTCCCCTGCCTGACAACCTAGGGCACTAATCAGAACGAGACGTTCCGGCGCCTCCCGCTTAAGTTGGGGTTGTTAGCTAGTTTGGCTGGTCGCAAATGAAGACCGAGGGGAGGAATCCTCTCTGGCGAAAGAGAAGCCCCTTGCTAGCGACTTAGAACCGCTCATCAGGTCCCTGCTGCCAGCATGTCAATCTTAGTGATTATCCCCAGCACCCTCTCCCCCGAGACCACGAGCACTGCGGGCAGGTAACCGAACAGGGAGAAGAGTGCCTCCACTGGAGTGTCTCTGCCGACGACAGCAAAGACGGGTTGGACGTGGTTTCTGACTCTCTGCTTCAAGACCTCTGTAGGATCGGGAGCCACCGCCAAGAGGTCGAGGATACGCCCTTCGGTTATGGTGCCGACCATTCTGCCTCCCGAAAAGACCGGCATTTGGGAGAACGCGTTCTTCTTCATTATCGCGACGCACTCAGAGAGCTTTGCATCGTTGTTCACGCCTATCACTGGTGAGGACATGACGTCGGCCGCCTTCCTCCCCGTGGTGACGATCCTTGAATTCAGAGCTGTCGAAATCGCCCTCAGAGTCTTGAAGGTGGGGTCGACTGCCCCTGCCTCGACCTTCGCCACTATTGATTGGCTGACCCCGGCAGCTTCGGCAAGACCTGCTTGAGTATACCCCAGCTGCATGCGTATCCGCTTCAGCTGTTTGGGGTCGATTAGTTGCACCCCCATTATTCTTTCGAGAATATATTCGTCATGAACCCATATAAGCCATTACTCGCGCGACTACGGCAATGAAACGCGTGACTACAACCCCCCGTGACGCGTCAACGAACCGGGAGGACAGAAACGGCAATCTTCCGGGCAGGTCTGCGCGTCCGGAAGAAGAGTACTTGTCGCCGCGGGCGATTCCGACAACAATGGCAGGGGCGGGCGTCCACGCCCCGGTCATCCGGGTCGTGCTGAACCGAGGTTTGGGAAGATGGAGCATCCCGGCATGAGCAGACACCTCTTCACTTCGGAAAGCGTCACGGAAGGGCACCCCGACAAGTGCTCCGACCAGATTTCTGACGCCGTGCTGGACGCCATCCTCACGTCGGACCTAAAGGCGCGGGTCGACTGCGAGACTCTGATCTTGCAAGGCATGGTGGTGGTGACGGGCCAGATTACGACGTCGGCCTACGTCAACATAAAGCGGATTGTCAGGGACGTCCTTAAAGACATCGGCCTCGACAACGCGAAAGACGGACTCGACTGGCAGACTTGCGGGGTCCTCGTTTCAATCGAAGAGCAGTCGCCCGACATATCGATGGGGGTGACTAGGCCGGCGGGAGAGGTGGGGGCTGGAGACCAGGGGATGATGTTTGGATACGCGTCGAGGGAGACCCCACAGCTGATGCCTCTTCCTATCATGCTCGCCCATGGGATAGCCAGGCAGCTGGCCAGTGCGAGGAAGAAGGCCGTCCTTCCCTACTTGCGCCCCGACGGCAAGTCGCAGGTCACCGTCGAATACGACGACGACAGGCCCGTGAGGGTCGACACGGTCGTGGTTGCTGCACAGCACAGCGAGGAGGTCGACCCGCAGGTCGTCGGACGCGACGTCGTGGAAAAGGTCGTCAGAGAGGCAGTGCCCAGCAACCTGCTCGACAAGGACACAAAATTCCTAGTGAACTCGACGGGCCGGTTTGTCATAGGAGGCACCCTCGCCGACTCGGGCCTGACGGGCAGGAAGATCATCGTGGACACGTACGGGGGCGTCGCCTCTCATGGAGGAGGCTGCTTCTCAGGCAAGGACCCGACCAAGGTGGACCGTTCAGGGAACTACATGGCTAGGTACGTTGCCAAGAACATCGTGGCTGCGGGCCTTGCAGAAAGGTGTCAGGTGCAGGTCGCATATGCGATCGGCGTAGCCAGGCCAGTCTCCTTCATGGTCGACACTTTCGGAACCGGAAGAATCCCCGATTCAAGAATAGCCGATGGCGCAATAGAGGTCTTCGATATGCGTCCAGGGCCGATCATCGACCACCTGAACCTGCTCAGACCCATCTACAGGAAGACCGCCTGCTACGGCCACTTTGGCAGGGAAGACCCAGACTTCACCTGGGAAAAGACCGACATGGTCGAACAGCTCAGGAAAGCCACGGGGGTAAGCTGACCCCGGCGTGGTCGAAGAAATGCGCGCGCCGGTGGTCTCCCGCTTATGATGAGTCAATCCTGTGGGAACCGTGCAACGGTTCTAGAGTGATTCTGAAGATCTACCAAGTGGGCTAGTGTCATTGCCTGACTAGCTCGGCACGGTCGATTGGTCTCCGGTTATCCGTCGGGCGCGAAGCGACTGTTGCTTCGGTGATGGCGGTCCCTCGCGTCGTCATGTACACCGTTTAAATGAACCCCAGCGTGACGTTATAATTCGAGCGATGGGCGAGACAGATGCGGCCGAGCAAAACGCCAAGAAGGATCTCTTCGGTCTCAATTCCGCTATACTCGCTGCGGTATTGATCTATGTGACCGTTGTCGCGGCTGCCTACTTGAGATTTGGGACGCTCCCAGTAATCACCCTGGGGGCAGTCGCTGTGTTGGTCCTGCCCTTCATAGGCCTGGCAACAAGGTCGAGGGAATTCGTGAAGAGTTCAGCACTCGTCGTCGCGGTGCTCCTCACCTATGAGGCTCTGCAGGGGATTACTGGCATCCAAGCCCGTTCAGGGAGCGTGGTTTCGCTGGCCGGGGTCGACCAGGCACTTGTCGGTTCCGACTTTGCCTTGGACGTCCAGACGGCGTTTGCATCGTCGGCCACCACGTTCGTCTCGACTGTGTTCTACGGGTTGCACGTGCCCTTGATCATAATTGCCTTCGTGCTTTTCTGGTTCAAGGACAGGGCGGTCTATCGCGGGTATACATACTCCCTTGTCGTAACGTCGTACTTGGCCCTCCTCACGTTCGTGGTCCTTCCAACCGCTCCTCCATGGCTGGCAGGTACAGCGCAGAACCTGCTCAAATCCGGGGACAAGATGCTCCCGAGTGCCTTCCAGGAGTTGGCCGCGGTGCTACTTTCAGGGGAATCCGATGTCGTCGCCGCGTTTCCGAGCCTGCACGCGGCCTACGCGACGTTGTTCTCGATATTCATGTTCAAACTGGGCAGGAAATACGGTCTCACGTCGCTTCCCATCGCAGGCGGCGTGTACTTCTCGATCATCTACCTGGGGCAGCACTTCCTAGTCGACCTGCTGGGCGGGGTCGCGTACGCGGGGATCTCGGTGTACGCTGTCGAAAGGGTGATAACCAGACGGCGCAGGTCCGGATCCCAGTCGCCATCTGCCTCCAATGTGACTGTGAGTGCATCCACACACTGGCGCACTGCGGGGGGTTGTGTGTTGACCTTTGGGTTCGGATCCCCCCGGTCCATTCGTAGCAAGGAACTCGTCATTCGTGCCGACCACTGACCGTTTAAAGCGGGTCAAATAGCAAACAGCAGGAGTGAGCCGGATGATTGCTCTAGAAGCAACGAATCTGACGAAATGGTACAAGCATTCAAAGCGGCCTGCCCTGGACGGATTGAGCCTCGAGATCGAGGCAGGTCGAATATTCACGCTCCTAGGCCGAAACGGCGCGGGAAAGACAACCTTCCTGAGGATCGCCAGCACTCAGCTTATGCCTACATCGGGCAGCGTCACTGTTCTCGGGCTGGACGCGGTGAAGGACGCAAAACAGATCAGACAGCGCATAGCAGTCACGCCGCAGGACGCAGAGACAATCTACCCGCTGACTGCCCGCGACCATATCATGCTGTCCCTGAGGATGCGAGGTATGGAAAAGGCCATCGCCGTGCAGAAGACTCGGGCGGCCATCGAAGCGCTCGAACTGGCCGAAGTTGCCGACATGAACACGGACTGGCTCTCTGGCGGTCTGAAGCAAAGGGTCATCGTCGCGATGGCAATCGCGACAGACGCCGAACTAATCTTCCTCGACGAGCCGAGCATCGGCCTCGACCCCTTGAATCGCAGAAGGGTCTGGGACCAGTTGGCGCGGATGAAACAGGATAGGAAAACCATCGTCCTGACGACGCATTACATGGACGAGGCCGATGCCCTTTCTGACAGGCTGGTAATCATCAACAAGGGGAAGGTCGTGACCCAGGGTACCCCTCAGAGCGTAA
Source organism: Nitrososphaerales archaeon (assembly GCA_050012055.1). Taxonomy (GTDB): domain Archaea; phylum Thermoproteota; class Nitrososphaeria; order Nitrososphaerales; family Gagatemarchaeaceae; genus UBA183. The sequence continues at coordinate 170,593 of JBEKHX010000001.1, read as the reverse complement.
AGGAGTCTTTCACCAAGAGGAGCATCCGCGTCGAAGTGGGCAGTGCCTTCCCTGAAAAGGATCTAGAGCCATACGGCCGAGTCCTCACGGTTGCCGGCAGATATAGGGTGTTGACTGATGCCGCCGGTGCAAAGAGCTTGGGCGAGGAAGCCATGGCTAGGGGCGCTAGTATCGCGATCAGCCCAGTGTCGCTCGACGACGTATTCGTCGACATCGTGGGAGAGGCCGAAAAGGGAGAGGAAGATGACAGCTGACAGGCTGAGGTCGCTATGGGCTATAATGTACTATCTGGGGTTCACGCCCATGCTGAGGAACCCTCTCTTCATTCCATTTGTCTTCTCGTCGCCCTTTACACTTCTTTTCATCCTATTCGTAGCGGGTGGCGGCACTGCGCTCCCGTATGGAATAGCTGGGGCGTTGACGATGGTCACCACCGAACTTGGGCTCTTCGTGGGCACGGACCTGGCGTCTTACAAGATCCAGAACAAGTTCCAGGACATAGTCGTGGCTTCGCCCGTCTCTCCTCTCATCTACATGTTTGGAGTGGCGTTGTCAGAGCTGATTTTCGGAACCCCAGCCCTGCTTGTGCTCTTTGGCCTGATGGCGTGGCACGGTGCCTCGCTTATGACCATTGCCATAACCATGGGAGTCGTCGCGCTCTTGTGGATGACCACCACCTCGATAGGCTTCTTCTTTTCAGCGTATGCACCGAGCACTCAGAACGCATTCATCATAAACGGATTCATAGCCACAGTGCTTTCTGTACTGCCACCGGTCTACTACTCTGTCTCCATTCTTCCACCTGTCCTCGTACCGCTGGCCGAGATACTTCCGACCACGGAGGCATCATCGCTTTTTCAAGGCGCCCTCGGGTTAGGTTACTCGATTGCTCCAGTCTTCAGCTTTGCGGTGTTATTCGTCGCAGCCGCCGTCCTACTGCTGCTTGTCTCGTTCAAGATGAAGTGGCGGGAAACCTGAGGCGCGCACTTGCCTTCGCCCAGTATGCCTCACAGCGGGATGCTACGTCAGAAGGGTCAGCTATGATGGACGCCACAGGCGTCGTTCCACCAACTAACAGAAAGGCGACTCGATATCGCTTCCGGCTGCCGCGTCTGCCTACAAGGAAATCTGCTCTTGCGGGCTAATGTGGCTGGTGGGGCTCCATGAGAGCAAGGAGATTCCAATTCGGGCTACACGTGCCTGGTAAGGTTCATCGATTTCAGAGTGAAGATGCCGAATCCTGCCAATGAGAGAGACAGGAACCACATGCCGCGGATAAATAGGTGCCTCCAGCACCGAGCGAGAAAGGCGATGGCCTTGCGCAAGATCTACTTCGCCGTTTTCGGCTCGGGGCTGGGTCACGTGACCCGGGCCCTCGACATCGTCGAGCAACTCGGAGTCCACGCGGGCAAGATCCGCTACTCGTGTTCGGGCCAAGGTCTGGAATACATTAGGACGCGCGAGCCAGAGATGGACGCTGTGGAGTGCCCTTCATTTGATGTAGAGTGGACTGAAGAGGGGAGCTTCTCTTCCAGGGATTTCATGCTGCACTCCCCCTTCATGCTTCGCTCCTTCACGAAGCAGGTTGCGTTCGAGGCGGAGAGCATTGCAAGGTTCGGCACCACACTCACAGTGTCCGATTCGAGGCTCTCGGCCGTCCTTGCAGCCAAGTCGAAATTCTGTCCCGTCATCACGATGCTGAACCAGTTCAAGGTAAGTCTTCCTCCGAGGTTCAGGGGAGACGCGCTCGGGCTGCTTTACGAGAGGATCGCGGGAGACGTTCTCGGCCTTATGTGGTCTCTGAGCGAACAGGTCCTACTGACAGACCTTCCTCCTCCCTACACAATCGGCGAGGCTAACGTAGCGGGGACCGACCTGTCAAATATAGTCAGATACGTGGGATTCACGTCCCCGAGCCTGAAGGTGAGCGAAGATAGGCTTCAGAAGGCGAGGGAAGCGCTCGAGTTTGACGGACGGTCGCTCGTCTTCTTCCAGGTGAGCGGGCCAGAGGCGACGAAGAAGATGTTCATCGACACAATCCTCAAGTCGGCTGGTGCGCTCTCTAGTAGATACAAGGTCGTTGTCTCGATGGGCTATCTAGGGGGTTCGGGAAAGCCCAGGAGGCTAGCTGACGGGACCTTGCTCTACGATTGGTGCCCGATTAAGGACGAGCTGTTCATGCTCTCAGACGTGCTAGTTTCGAGGTCCGGTCACAGAACGATAGGGCAGTGCATCGATGCAGGTAAGCCAGCGGTTCTCGTCCCGATACACAATCACTCAGAGCAGCTCGGGAACGCTGACAAGTTCCAGAGGCTCGGACTCGGGATTGTCGTTCCCCCAGAGGACCTGGATGCTAGAAGACTCACGGATTCCGTCGATTTGTGCATGCGAGACCCGAAATACAGGAAGAACGTGGAGGCCATCGGACTCATTTCGAAAAAGTACAATGGGATCGAAAAGTGCGTCGAGATCATAAACTCGTATGCGTAGCGGCCTCCCCGTGAGCCGAGTCGCATCGTCTCTCAATCTCCGGATGCTGCGTCAGGGTTGACTCGAGATGAATCGTTTGAATTCCTTCAGAGCCCCTGGGCTTCCTATTTCGTAGAACCTTTCTTCCACGGGGAATGCTAATAGTTCATTGCGTTTGATTAATTCTCCGTAGAACTCCTCTTCGCCGCATTTCTTCCCTGATGGAACAAGAGCCAGAGCGCGCTTTCTGAGCGCGGATACCCCGAAATTCACCCAATCCATGCCTCCGTCCCGGCCTTCCTTGTCGTAGCGCACGACATAACCCCCCCTCACGACGACGTCGCTCTTACCGAGTCTGTTATGGTTCTTATACACGGTCATTAGCCCGAGTCTCCCCGAATCGAGAAGGGCTCTCATGATGCTCCGATAGTCGGCCCGCAGGTAAGCGTCGCCGTAGGTGACGAAGAAGCATTCCTCGAGGAGCGGTTCGGCTCCTTTCAGCGCGCCTGCTGGCCCCATCAGTCTCAGCCCGTCGTAGCTGTATCTGACTCTGACCCCCCATTTGCTGCCGTTCCCAAAGTAATCTTCCACCTTCTCGCCGAGGTGGCCGACGCACAGCACGAAGTCGCCTATACCGCTTCGCTTCAGCAGGCCGATCTCATGCTCTAGGAATGGCTTCCCGTTCACCCGAACCATCGGCTTCGGAACAGTCTGCGTCAGACGCCCGAGCCGTGTCCCCAGGCCCCCGGCTAGGATGGCAGTTTGCAACCCAAGAGGGCCTCCAGGTCTCTCACGGTGTGGTCCTAGACGTTGTAGATTACCTTGCTGCCTTCGAAGTCGAACCTGAACCTCATCTCTGTTAGTCCCCGGCTGGCAAGGGCAGCCCTGACCTTTTCCCTCCCCTCCTCGCAGTAGAGCATAAGAAAACCTCCGCCCCCTGCTCCGACGAGTTTTCCGCCGAGGGCCCCGTTCTCCCTCGCGATGGAGTACCACGAATCGATATGATTCGTAGTCATGCTGTCCGTGATGCCACGCTTCACTGTCCAGTGCTCGTGCAAGAGCTCTCCGAATCTCTTCAGGTCACCAGCTTCTAGGGCCTTCTTACTCTCCAAGCCTATCGCCTTTATGGCGTGCATCTTCTCGACCACCTCGCCGTCGCCGCCGAAGACTCTCTCCTGCTGTTTCCCAAGAACTTCTCCTGCACTGCGGGTAATCCCTGTGTAGAACATCATTATCACGTACTCCAGTTCGGACAGCGTGTGGTCTGAAATGCTGAGCTCGCGGGTCGTGACATTCCCCTTTGTGTCTATTTCGTAGGACCTGATGCCGCCTAAACTGGCCGTGTATTCATCCTGCTTTCCCGAGGGCTCGTGCAGACGGTTCATGGCGATGTCGCAAGCTGTCTCCGCGATCTGCTCAGGTGTCTTGACTATCCTCTGGTGCGCATAGAGCGCATTGAGCAACCCCACGGTAAAGCTTCCCGAAGACCCGAGACCGGTCGCTGCCGGGACGTCGGCGAGCGATACTATCTCGAGCTTGTCTTTCAGGTTCAGGAGCTTCAGCGCCTCTCTCACCGACGGGTGACGTATGGAATCAGGTGAGTCGACGATTTCTGTCCGACTGTAACTCAGCCTTATCCCTGGCTCGAACCTGTCGTTCAAAACTATGTGCATGTACTTGTCTACTGCCCCGGAAACAAAGAAACCTCCATACTTGGTGAAATACGCGGGAAGGTCCGTCCCGCCCCCCCCGAGCGACAGTCTGAAGGGGGTTCTTGAGACTATCAAAGATGCTACGACGCTCCAACGCCACGCCTCCGCCTCAAATATTTAACCAATCTCTAGAAGAGAAATGGCCTTCCGCCTCGTGCGGAGCGTTGAGGATGACGGTGGGCTGACAGACTTAATTAGACCCAATAGGAATTGAAGTTCGCCGACTTGTCACGAACGCACGAGTACCTTGAGGAAGTTTCACAGATTGCGGCAAAGCTGGACAGGGGATCGATAGACAACGCGGTAAGAATCCTCTATGAAGCCTGGAAGAACGACAACCAGGTCTTCACTATTGGCAATGGAGGTTCCGCTTCTACTGCGACGCATTTCGCTTGCGACCTTAACAAATGGGTGTCGGACGAGGCGGTCAGGAAGTTCCGCGCGTTCTCCCTCGTCGACAACATCCCGCTCGTGAGCGCCCTGACAAACGACAACGGATGGGGTGACATTTACTGCGAACAGCTCCGGAATTTCTTCAGGAGGGGGGACTTACTCGTGGCGATAAGCGTCCATGGCGGCTCGGGGAGCGACAAAGCTGGTCCCTGGTCCCAGAACTTGCTCAAAGCCGTGAAATACGCAAAAGACAACGGTGGAAAGGTCGTCGGGTTGTCCGGGTTCGACGGCGGGGTGTTGAAGACTGCCTCAGACGCATGTATCGTCGTCCCGGCGAATTCCACCCCACACGTTGAAGGGATGCATTTAGTCCTGACACATCTCATGTGCGAGCAGTTGAAGGGCCTTATTTCGTCCCAGGGAAAGGGACGGAAGCCGCCGACCTAATGATTTCATGCGCTGGGCGAAGACAGACGACACTTCGACACCGGACAAAACACGGACATGGGGCACTAGCGATTTGCTCGGACGCGCAGGAGTTCACTGCTAGTTTCCGGTCTTCTTGCCTGATGCTGTGTCTTTAGGTTTCAAGCTTCGCAACAGGTCCGGGACCTGTTTGAGAGACGGCAGCATGAAGTCTGGTCTTGCGTTTTCTTTTTCGATCATACTGCTGAGGAAAGTCGTAGCGTGCCCGAGGAGAATTGTCTTGCAGCCCGCAGCTCTTCCGGCCTGCACGTCGACGAGCGCGTCGCCGACGAAAAATGAATTGCCGAGGTCTAGGTCATTCTCCTTAGCCGCTCGGAAGAGCAGTCCTGGCTTCGGCTTCCTACAATCGCAGTCCAGCCTGTACTTATGAACAAGAGCGTAAGGATGGTGGAGGCAGTAGTATTCTCCGTCCAACGAGCATTTGTGCTTCGCGAGTTCCTCCTTGACCTTCTCACTCATCCGCTGGAGTTCGGAATATGTGAATTGGCGCTTGGCAACCCCGGGTTGGTTGGAAACCAATATCGCTTTGAAGCCGAGCTCCCGGATTCTCCGTACGGACTCGCCCACGTACGGGAAGATCCTGAGCTGCCTCGCAGACATGGGGCTCCCAATTCGTCCCTCTTCCGGGTCGTACTCTAGGTCGTTCAGGACCCCGTCACGGTCGAGGAATACTGCTCTGCTCTTTCTCATCTCACATGCCCTTGGACCTGCTCGGGTCGTCGCAGACCTGAACGCTCTGCAAGGACTTTATGTCTTTCGCGACCGCTGTCAATCGCATGCTTCTCATCTTGTCGCTGAAACAGACGAGAACCTAGCAAATTCTTATAGTCCAGAGTACGAAACCTCGCGAATAGGCGCACCTGTGTGGTCCAATTCTTCCTAGATACCGCCTCCTTGAAAGAGATTGAAGAGTTCACTCGGTGGGGCATTGCCGATGGAGTCACAACGAACCAGAAGATCTTTCTGTCCGAAGGGGGGGTTGATTTCAAGCGGCGCATCATGAGGATATGCGCCCTCGTCAAAGGGCCTGTCAGCGTGGAAACGACGAAGAGCACCATATCGGACCTTCTTGCAGAGGCTAGGAAGTACGCTTCATGGCACAAGAACGTCGTCGTCAAGGTTGCCATGTACGGTGACGGCAGGGGGTTGCAAGTAGTGCATCAACTCGCGAAAGAACACGTCAGGACGAACATGACTGTCATGATGACCTTCAACCAGCTGGTCCTCGCTGCGAAGGCGGGGGCGACGTACGTCTCCCTCTTCTATAACAGGTCGAAGGAGGCCGGTGAGAACCCAGTGCAGATAATCAGAGACTACGTGGCGCTTGCAAGGGAGGACAATCTTTCCGCGAGACTGATAGTCGGAAGCATCAGAACGCCTGATGACGTTGCCCTGGCTGTGGCCGCCGGCGCCCATATCATGACCGTACCCGCCAAGATTCTGAGGCAGATGCCATTCAACAAACGGACTGAGGAGACAATCGAGGAGTTTGACAAGGCGTGGCAGGAATTCCTGGCGATGAGAAAGGAGGAGGTTGCCAAGTGAAGGCGACGGGACACCACCATGAGAAGAACAGGCTGTCCGACGCTCTTTTCGCCTCATATCGGGCTTTAGCTCTGTTTCACCCTTCTCCAGAAGATGGCGACTAGCTCAGCGCCATGCGTAGTCAGATGACCTTGTTGCACCCTCAACCAACTGACTCATGCGCGCGAACCCAAGAGGCCGGATGAAAGTATGAAAAGGGCATTCGTTACCGGTGGGTTGGGGTTCATCGGCAGCCACCTTGTCGACCGATTGCTCGAAGACGAATGGCATGTTGTAGTCCTCGATAATCTTCTGACGGGTCATCGCTCAAACCTCGGCCATCAGAAGGACAACCCGCGTCTGAAGGTGATCGAGGGGGACATCAGGAATCTCAAAGCTGTTTCGAAGTGCTCATTGGGGTGCGACGCAGTCTTCCACTTCGCTGCTCACGCACTAATGCGAGTCAGCCTTCACGATCATCGAGCAGACCTCGAACACAACATTGTCGGTACCCTGAATGTCCTCGAAAGCATGGTTGCGAACAACGTTCCAGACTTCATCTTCGCTTCGAGCTCTGCCCTCTACGGCGAGGCAGAGGTCACTCCGACCCCCGAGACCTATTCAGGCATCCAGACCTCCCTGTACGGGGCGGCTAAGCTCGCAGGGGAGGGGTACGCTTCGGCATTCGCGGAGTTCAGTTCCATGAAGGTCTGGGCTTTCAGGTTCGGGACAGTCCTTGGAGAAAGATGCAGGAGGGGGGCGATTTGGGACTTCGCGCACAAGCTGCTCGAGAACCCTTCTGAACTGAAGATACTCGGCAACGGGAAGCAGAGCAAGGACTACATGTCAGTGAAGGATTGCATCGACGGGGTCATGCTCGGCTATGAGAGGAGCTCAAACCATGTGAACATCTTCAACCTTGGCCTCCAAGAACAGACCACGGTTGATGAACTTGCAGACTTGGTGATCGAGGAGATGGGGCTTTCGACGGTGAAAAAGAGATACACGGGTGGCGTGCGGGGTTGGGTAGGCGACAATCCAGTGGTCTATCTGTCAACAAAGAAGATCGAGGGGCTCGGTTGGAAACCGAAGATGTCTCCTGCTGAGGCGATAAGACTGACTACGAGATGGACTCTGCGGGAGATCGGTCGGCAGGGGAAGTAGCGCACACTAGCTGGTCATTCGGAATGTCAATAGTCGCAGTCACAGGTGGCGCCGGCTTCCTAGGAAGTCACATCGTAAAGAGGCTCATGGACGATGGCCGCAAAGTGTTGATCATTGACGACTTCTCATCTGGTTCAATTCAGAACCTAATGGATTTGGGGATCAAGCAGAAGTGCTCTCTAGGAGACCTGCGGAACTACCAGTTCGCGAAGGAGTCTCTTCGGGAGGCCGAGACAGTCTTCCATTTTGCGGCGGAAGTCGGGAGTGTGAGTTACCTCCATGGTTCGAACGCACAGGAGTTCGCCGCGCTGCAATCCAATCTCGTCATCGACGCCAACGTGTTCAAGGCGTGCCTCGAAAACGGCGTCCGGACGGTGATTTTCGCTTCAAGCGTCTCGGTCTACCCGTTCGACAAGCAACTCGGCTCTCATGCCCGGTTCAGAGAAGAAGATTCTGAGCGCAGGGTGAACCCAGAGGGAGGATATGGCTGGGCGAAATATGTCGCTGAGAAAGAGCTTTCCCTGATGCCTGACACCTCCTACGGTATCGCCCGAATCTTCCACGCTTACGGCAGGAACATCTACCTAAGACCTGACAGGAGCCAAGTAATCGCTTCCCTGATCAGAAAGGCAGTCAGATATCCGGATGAGGATTTCATCGTTTGGGGAGACGGGAGCCAGAGGCGCTGCTTCGTCTTCATAGACGATGCGCTCGATGCACTCATGCGGCTGGAGAAATATGTCAGAGAACGGGGGAACCTCACGGTCAATGTGGGTTCAACTGAAGAAGTCACAGTCCAGGACCTTGCCAAACTCATAATCCTCCTCTCGAAAAAAGACATTCCGCTGAAGTTCGACGATACCAAACCCAAGGGCGCTCTGAACAGAATGCCGAACCTGAAGAGAATAAAGAGCGTGCTCGATTGGAGCCCAACGACTCTTCTTTCTGACGGTCTCACAAAGACGTTCGATTGGGCTGAAGAAAGGCTTGGGAAATGGGAAGATAGCCTTGAAATTGATGAGTGACCGCGAACTGTGGACATAATTCACTAGAGGGGCGGGAGGAGCCAAAGGCTGGCTGGATTGTCCAAACTGCAGCGCGCAACTTCCCGATGATGCGCAATCTTGCTACTGATGCAGAAGTCGACCAATCCAGCATCGGGCAGAGGCCAACAAGCTGACGTTGGTCGTGCTGTTCCTCAACCAAGTGGCACGACTACTTTTGCTCCTTCAAAGCCAGAGCAAGTGGTTGCTCCACAATCTGTTCCCCTCTCGCTGAACGATTCCACACCTGATTCTCTGTGCTCTCTTCAGGGCTCTGCCCCTTAGGCTAACGACTCATAGGCTATCAAATTAGCTCGTAAGACGTCTTTATAGGTGCTCACGGCGCCGTGCTACCGAGAAGGGAATCTGACTAAGCCTGAGGAAGACGTAACCCTGAAGGATGGCACTATCGTTCACATAAGGCAAGCAAGGAGCGACGACAGAGCGCAGTTGGCAGACCTCGTAGCGGGATTGTCTCAAAGTACGGTGAAATCACGCTTCCTTGGTCATCCCGGCGTCAAGCGTGACCTCGTCGACAGACTTCTCCCCGGAGAGAAGCGGTTCAGTCTAGTCGGAGAACATGAAGGATCCTTGATAGCTCAGGCGGATTACGGCATTTCGGGTACTGACACAGCGGAGGTAGGCATGATCATCGCCGACGCCTATCAACACAAGGGCTTGGGAACCGCACTTCTGAAGAGACTTTCACAGGCTGCCACTGACTCCAACATAAGGACGTTTGAGGTGACCGTGAGAGCAGAGAGATATTCGATTATGGACTACATCAGAGAATTAGGTTTTCCAATCCGGCCGAACATCCTACCAGGAAAGATCAAATTTGTGTTCCCGACATCTGTAACTCACGCGGCGTTGGAAGTATTCGAACAACAAGATACCAAGACATCAACCGCTGCCGTCGGGCACTTCTTCAGGCCGAGGAGCATTGCGGTCATCGGTGCGTCCAGAGAGAGAGGCTCCATAGGCGGGGAACTCTTCAGGAACCTTGTCGAAACAGACTTCAACGGTCCGGTCTATCCCGTGAACAGAGACGCTGCTGTCGTCCAGTCGGTGGCGGCGTACAGGTCCGTACTCCAGTGTCCGGGCCAGGTGGACCTCGCGTTCGTCGTCGTCCCCGCTAGGTTCGTGACGAAAGTTGCTCGGCAGTGCGCCAAGAAGGGTGTGCACGCACTTGTCGTCATTTCATCAGGGTTTGCAGAGACAGGCGCAGAAGGCGCGGCGCTTCAGGAGGAACTCGTCAAGGTTTGCCGGGGTTCTGGGATGCGCATGATAGGCCCCAATTGCATGGGAATAATCAATACGGACCCCAAGGTGAGTCTCAACGGACAGTTCGCACCATATAGGGCGATTCCTGGAAGGATTGGTTTCTGGTCCCAGTCCGGCGCCCTTGGCATCGCAGTTATCGACTTTGCGAACAGACTCGGCATCGGCCTAGCCGAGTTCGTCTCAGCCGGCAACAGGGCAGACGTGTCCGGAAACGACATTGTACAGTATTGGGAGAGCAACGACAACATCGACGTCATCCTACTTTACATCGAATCATTTGGGGACCCGAGGAGATTCGCCAGATTGGCGAAGAGGGTCACAAGGAAGAAACCGATAGTAGCCGTGAAGAGCGGCCGCTCGGCCGCGGGCTTTCGGGCAACACAATCGCACACAGGAGCCTTGGTGGCTGCCTCTGATGTCACTGTTGACGCTTTGTTCAGAGAGTCCGGCGTGATTAGGACTGACTCCCTAGACGAGATGTTCGATGTCGCCGCCCTCCTCTCGACACAGCCAGTGCCTAAGGGGAACAGGGTCGCGATAATAACCAACGCTGGTGGTGCTGGAATTCTCGCCGCCGACGCTTGTGAGAGCTTGGGATTGAAGGTACCTGAGCTGTCCCGGCAGACTCAGAAACAGCTCAGGAAGTTCCTCCTACCCATAGCGAGCACTAAGAATCCGGTCGACATGAGCGGTGCAGCCACTTCTGTGGATTATGCGAGCGCGATTCAGGCCGTGGCGGTTGATGAGGGGGTCGACAGCCTGATGGTGATATTCATCCCTCCGTTGGCGGAGATGCCGGGGGAGGTGGCGTCCGAAATACTACGGGGGGCGCGAAGGATGGGTCGGAAGCTGCCGATTGTAAGTACGTTCATGGCAAGCAAGGGTGTCTCCGGCGAACTCTCCGACGGGACCATCCGCATCCCCTCGTATCCGTTTCCCGAGTTGGCGGCGCAGGCACTGGCACGGGTCACGGACTACGGCAATTGGTTGAGGAGCCCTCAGGGCGTCCGGCCGAACTTCGCAGTTAGAAGGAGCGAAGCCAGTGCAATCGTGGCCAAGGCGCTGGGCGCCAAGGAAGACTGGTTGAGTCCGGCGAGTACGGAGGCATTCCTGAAATGCTATGGCATTTCAACCGTCAGGTCGGTACAGGCTAGCGATCCTGAGGAAGCGGCCAACGCCGCACGCGCATTCCCTGGGAAGGTCGCCATCAAAGCAATCGCTCCGGGATTGCTTCACAAGACTGATGCGGGGGCTGTAAAGGTCGGACTCGCTGCCAGCGAAGTGGAGGAGGCTGCGAAGGAGATGTCGGACCGTCTTCGACAGGACGGCTTCGTGGTTAGCGGGTTTCTAGTTCAGGAAATGGTTTATGGCGCGGTCGAGATGTTCGTGGGCGTCACCCACGACCAGACCTTCGGGCCACTGATAGCCTGCGGAGCGGGTGGAATCCTCATCGAAATGATCAAGGACGTCTCCGTCGGACTCACTCCACTAACAAAGCAGGACGCAGAGCGGATGGTCCGTTCCCTGAAGACGTACCAGCTACTCGACGGCTATAGAGGAGCGCCTAAGTGCGATGTCGGGGCGCTCGAGGAAACAATCCTTCGACTGGGTCAGATGGTGGAAGAAATCCCTCAAGTGGCAGAACTGGACCTTAATCCCCTAATGGTGCTCCAAGACGGGGAGGGGGCAGTGGTCGTAGATGCGCGAATCCGCGTTGCAGAAAAATCATCACCTGCGCCATAAGGCGTCGACGGTCGGCATTGCCTGCAGACTGAGTATGGAGGACAGTCCACTGAAACGGTTCATCATCATCACCCACGACAGGAAGGAAGGTGCCCCCACTTGCACTGCAAGGACATAGAACTACAAGCAGTCATATGTGGTTGGGGACACCCGACGAAATCGAGATTCGCCTAGAACCTAACAGCGAATCGCCACAAACCTCTGAACTTGCGACTCATGACGCGTCGGACGCGATTTTCGCTCTGCTGGCCGCTCCAGTTTGACGGGTACCTGAGGGCATCCCTGTGTGCGACAGCAGATGCAGGATTCTTCAGAGGATTCAGACCCACGGCGCAGGGTGCGGGGGGTGGGATTCGAACCCACGAACCCCTGAGGGACGAGGTCCTAAGCCTCGCGCCGTTGACCAGGCTGGGCGACCCCCGCAGCAACCTGACGGCCTCATCGTGAAACTATAATGGTTTCCTAGGACTTGTCTGCGCGGACTCTGAGCCACAGGATTAAGCTCGCTGCGCATGCGACGGAGAAGATCACCGTCGAAGCCTCAAAGATTCCAGCTAGCCCGGAGGCCGAATGAGCGACACCTGCGACGAGTGTCCCAAGCGCTGAACCGCCGCTAAGCATCACACTATACAGGCCCATTGCGAATCCCCTTCGTTCGAGCGTCGCTCCATCTCCCACAGTCGCAAGTATCGTGGGAACGAGCGCAGACGTCATCAGGACGAACAGTCCCAGAACCGGCAGGTTTCTCACGACCGAATGCAGACCGTTTTCATACAAGACCGAAAGGGTGAGAAGAAGCCCCATGAGGCCGACTATTCCCATGAGCATGACCCTGCCTCTTCCAATCCTGTCTGAAAGGGCCCCGAATCCGACCGCTCCGAGACCCAGCACGACGACCCCCAGCACCAAAATACCCGCGGTCGAACCCCCTCCTATCCCCGCCTTGTTGAAGGCCCTTGGCAGGAAGAAGACCACTCCAATCAGTGTTGTAATCCCGAGCCAGATTGGCAGAGTGGTCTTGGCCCGGGCGTCAAGCGCCTTGAACGGGTTCACGCCGCTTCCCGGCGTTCCTTGCGGATGGGAAGGCTCCCTGAGAACGAAGACGGCCATCGCGAACGCGGATGCGACGGCAAGGCCCGTCACGATGAACGCGAAACCGAGGTCGCCCGAAAAGATCCGTTCCAACCTAGAACCAAGCACCAGGCCGAGGGCATACCCCCCCACATTCGCGAAGTCGAACGTGCCCATCCCCGCACCCCTGTTGTTCTTCCCGGTGAGATCGGTCACCATCGTCAAGGTCGACACGGTCACTCCGGCAGCGCCTATCCCCATGACCGCGTGAATCGAGGCCACTGCGTAGATGTTCTTGGTCAGGCCGATTGATGCCATTAAGAGTGCCATGAACCCAAGTGAGGCGACGAAGACCACCTTCCTGCCCTTCGTGTCGCAGAGTCTCCCTGCTGGCAGGGCAGTGACCGCCTCCATGAGAGGATAGAGGGCCAGCGCGCCTGCCACGGCTAGGTCGGAGGCTCCCGAGATGTAGGCAGGGAAGACGATGATTATGACTCCGAAACCCACCCGAGAAGTGAGCATCGAGAGGTACAGGACCGCGAGGTCCCTCTTCACTCCGAAAGCAGCTTCCACATTCGTCCAACCTGAGTTACAGCGTAATTAACCAATTGCGGTCCCTCGGAATTGTTAAATTGCCGCCCGAAACTGCGCCGAGAGTTCGAAGGAGAGTGCTGTGATGTTTGTCCCAGGCAGAAGGAGAGAGTCCGCACGAACTGAAGAGGGAAGTGGGTACTTGGGGCTCCTTCTCGATGGGCTACGCCGACGTTGGCGCTGATATCTACGTTGTCCTTGGTGTAATCTTACTTTTCGCTGGCGTGGCATCCCCTTTTGCCTTCGGGATAGCGGCAGTGGTCTACGTCTGCACTGGGCTCTGTTACGCAGAACTTGCTACGAAGTACCCGGTCGCTGGCGGAGGCCAATATTATTCGATGAAGGCATTCGGCAAGATTCATGGTTTCATCGCGGGGTGGGGCTTGATGTTGGGGTACACTGTGGACATTGCCTTGTTCTCGCTCGCGACCGTAGGATATCTTGGGGTGATGGCGAAGTCTTTCCTCCGGGGGTTCCCAGTTACCCAACCTCCGTACTATGCCCTGATCGCGATCGCACTCGTACTGATGCTTCTCCTGCTCAACCTGATTGGAATCAAGTATTCCTCCAAGCTCAACGAGCTCATCGTCGCCGTCGACCTCATTACAGTGTCGTTGTTTCTCGCGTTCGGTCTTCCCTCGATAGTTGCGTCAGGGGCTTTGCTGAGTTGGCTTCGCGGCTTGCCGACGGTATTCTCCACTGGTGCCTTCGGGGGCGGAGCTAACTACTCAACCTTCGTCTACGCGCTTTCGTTAGCCACGGCATCGTACATCGGCATCGAATCAATATCACAGGCCGCCTAGGAAACGAAACGCCCAAACAAGGTCATTCCGAAGGCGACCAAGGCAGCGATTGTGGCAGTGGTGGTCGTCGCCATATCACTTTCACTGCTCTCCGTGACAATCGCTCCTTTTTCGGAGGTTGCTAACAATTCGACTTCACCTGCCGTCGCGCTCGCAAGCAAACTCCCCTTGATAGGAGGAGTCTTCGCCGTATGGGTGGGCGTGATGGGAACTCTGGTCTGCTACATCTCCACCAACACGGGAGTGATCGGGGTCTCCCGAGTCACCTTCTCGATGAGCCGGCTCGGCCTAATGCCGAAGACATTCTCCAGAGTCAGCTCCCGCTTCAGAACGCCTTACGTAACTCTCATAGTCTTCGCCTCGATTGCGTGCCTACTCCTCGTTGCCGGCGTCAGTCTGCCAAGTTACAGTCTGTTGCCGTTGATCGCCTCTGTCTACAACTTTGGTGCTTTGATTGCCCACATCTACGTGAACGCTGCTGCTATCGTGCTCAGGTTCAAGGACCCAGGTCGTGAGGGATGGAAGATGCCACTTAACGTTACTATCAGACGCGCAGGGAAAGCGTATTCTGTTTCCATCATACCATTCATCGGCATTGTGTCGACTGCTCTCATATGGTCCATTCTCGTCGGCTTCAACCCTGAAGGAAGAAACTTCGGGACTGCATGGTCCACAATAGGCATCGCTGGCTACCTTATCTATCAGAGATTCAAAGGAGGGCACAAGGCAGATGCTTGAGAAGAAGGCCGCCGTCGAGTGGTCTTGGAGCGACGCCCCGGTCGTCCTTCCACTCGCCTATCAGCCGCATGAATGGAATGCGATCTTCATAGCCTTCTACATCGCTGAGTACTCAGACTCGAAGGTCTACGTCACGCACGTTCTCGAGGGTGAGGAGGACCACGATTTCGAGGAGAGTCTGAGGAAGGAGATAGCCGACCTCGCAGCAGACCTATCGGTGAAATACGAGTTCGTTGAAGTTCGGCCGAAGTCGCAGCCGCCTAGTGTGGACGAGATTGCAAAAGCCCTCGTCGCGACAGCTGAGGAGAAGAATGCCCAGGCTATAGTGATGTCGGCGCACAGGGAGCCACTCTTCCGGGAGCGATTCGGGAGGGTCTCGGACCACGTCGGGCGCACGGCTCGGACCCGCGTAGTACTGGTGGAGACGCCTCATGAAGGAGTCTCGATTCCGAGGAACCCGAAGCATATCCTCGTGCCTGTCCTGAAGGAGCAACACCCTGACCCCTACATCATCGCGGCCGCGCTGACATCCTCTGCCTCGGTCGCCGATGTCGAGATCACGGCGGCCAAGATTATCGAGCTCCCTCCGACCGTCCCTCTTGACGCGGTCGACATAGTCCATTCGCTCAGGAAGGAGGAGAAGGAGTTCTCGTACTTCACGAGTCTTGCAATCAAAACGCTCGGCCGTTTCATCAACCCCAAGATACTTCCCGTTCGGGAAGTGGGAGGCGACGTCGCCCGATTCGTGAGAGACGAAAGCATCGACATCATGGTGATATTTAGCAGGAGGGAGACGGGGTTCCACAGTTTCCTTACAAAAGACGAGTACGACATCGTGAGCAGGTCTCTCTGCGTCGTGATCGTCACTCTTCCCGGAGCCTAGAGCTTCTGGAGTTGTTGCTAGCGCTTTTCTCGGCGCTTCCGCTTCTCTTCGTCCTTTTTCCGCTTCTCTTCGTCCTTTTTCCGCTTCTTGTCCTGCTCCTCCCGCTTGATTCTGTCGTACTGTCCCAGAGGTCCTTCATGTTCGACATAGCCGTGGTGTGTCTCGATCACCCGCTTCACTAACACTTCGGTTTCGGCGTCTCGCTTCGCAAACGTGACAGATAGGTTCCTCCTGTCCAATACCGCCCATTCGAAGCCCTTGTGATCCTTCAGCTCTTCGACGGCCTGCTCCATGGCGAACTCGTTGCCGAAGAGTCCGCGGATCTCCCATGTCCCGGCCATGAACCGACTGCTTCCAGGCGACCGTTTTAAGGGCTAACCTGCAATCTCAGACAGTTGGGCTCTCGGCGATCCGACGCTGTCGGCAGGGAGCTTTCAGGCGAAGTTCCTGCAGACATAGGCCTTCGGCTTTACGCGCGCGTCCTCTTCGTTGTGAACACTCTGGCCATTATCCCGTCCTTCCTCCGCGGGAGGAGAGTTACACCTCAGGTGGACGCGGACAACTCAAACGCGGGTGCGCCTTCCAAAGTAGCCTGACGATGCTGACGAGGAAGCTCGAGCATCGAGTCTGCCATCACAGATCCCAAGAGCCCCGAGTAGAGTCACGTGCTGCATTCGGTCCCTTCATTCGCACGGTCACTGCTCGCCCGGCCACTCGGTGCTAGCCTGCCTGCGGACGGTATAGCTGTGACAAGCTCAAGGAGCGGGCTGATGCTCGAGGAGGACGGCCTGAGAAAAATCTAAATATGCGCTCAAAGTCGCCTTTCATTGGGCCCTGCGCATTGTATTGTGCACGTCAGCTACCATTGGTTATAGATAGAGGTAGGTCGACTTAGTAGCAACCAAGGCTGGCGTCAAGAGGACCGTGAGAAGGAAGACGGTGGAGGATGAGGTCCCGCCCTTCAAGGTCAGTACCCATTTCTTGATTCCCAAGCACGAGCTCCTGACGAAAGAGGAATCACAGCAAGTACTTGAAAGGTTCCATTCGTCTCCCAGCCAGTTCCCGTACATCCTTGTGACTGACCCGGTGGCCAAGGAAATCGGAGCGAAGCCTGGCGACTTTGTGAGAATATCTAGGCGGAGCGAAACTGCGGGTTCTAGCATCTACTATAGGTACGTGGTGGAGGGCTGAGCTTGAGCAGGCAGACGCAGAAGTCCAACTCCTGGGTGGTCCTACGCGACTTGCTCGAAAGGGAAGGAGTCGCAAAGCAGCACCTCAACAGCTACAACGAGTTCGTCTCCAGGGGCCTTCAGAACATCGTCGACGAGATCGGTGAAGTCGAGGTGGAGACGGTCAGCACGCCGTACAAGATAAAGTTCGGAAGAATCACGCTCGGCTCTCCGAGGGTCGTCGAGATTGACGGCTCGGTCAGCAGCATCCTCCCGATGGAAGCGCGCCTCAGGAACCTCACCTACTCTGCCCCAATCTTGCTCGAGATGACCATCGAGGAGGAGGGCCTTCCCCGTGACACCACGCGCCAGCACATCGGGGACCTGCCCGTGATGGTGAAGTCCGAACTTTGCCAGCTCTCGACCCGTTCCAGGGAGCAGCTGGTCGAGTCGGGCGAAGACCCGAATGATCCAGGGGGCTATTTCATAATCAACGGGGCAGAGAGAGTCATCGTCGGCTTAGAGGACCTCTCGCCCAACAAGATCCTTGTCGACGCAGAGAAGCTCTCCGGAGCGAACATCTACAAGTCGAGGGTCTACTCCTCGGTCGTAGGCTACAGGTCGAAACTTGAGCTGACCCTGAAGCAGGACGGCGCGATCAACGTGAAGGTCCCGAGCTGCCCCGTCGACATCCCGTTCGTAATCGTCATGAGAGCACTGGGGATAAAGTCAGATAAGGACATCGCGGACGCGGTCTCGCCAAAGTCCGAGATTCAGAACCTCCTGGAAGTCTCGTTCGACAAGGCCAGCGAAGCGCCCACTGACAAGGACTCCCTTGTCTACATCGGAAACAGGGTCGCCCACGGCATGCTTGAAGAGTTCAGGGTCAAGCGTGCGCAGTCGATGCTCGACTGGGGTCTCCTTCCGCACCTGGGAAAGACCGAGGACAGGAGGTACGACAAGGCAATGTTCATGGGCGAAGCGGTCTGCAAACTCCTTGAGCTCAGGCTCGGATGGATCGGCGCAGACGACAAGGACCACTACGGCAACAAGGTAATCAAGTTCGCTGGTCAGATGCTGGCCGACCTATTCAGGACGGCCTTCAGGAACCTGGTCAGGGACATGAAGTACCAGCTCGAAAGGACCGGCCAGAAGCGCGGGGGCAACGTGGTCGGGGCCGCGATCCGGACAGGAATCATAACCGACAAGCTCAACAACGCCATAGCTACAGGAAACTGGGGACGAGGCAAGGTCGGGGTTACGCAGCTCCTTGACAGGACCAACTACCTCAGCACTCTGAGCCACCTGAGGCGGGTCCAGTCGCCGCTCAGCAGGAGTCAGCCCAACTTCGAGGCTAGGGACCTCCATGCGACGCACTTCGGCAGAATCTGCCCCTCGGAGACGCCCGAAGGCGTAAACTGTGGTCTGGTCAAGAACTTGGCCCTTTCGGCCATCATCTCCGTCGGCGTCCCGACACCAGAGGTCGAGGAGAAGCTCTGGGAGCTTGGAGCCAAGCAGATCCGCGAGACAGACCAGAAGACCCAGGTCAACGGCTGCAGGATCTTCATGGACGGCAGGTTCCTAGGCTACGTGGATGACGGCGAGCGGCTCGCGAAGGCCTTCAGGAAGCTGAGGAGGGAGGGCCAAATCAACCCGAGCGCAAGCGTCCTCTACGTCTCTCCTGTCAACGAAAAGGCGTACCCCAGGCTGTACATTAGCCTGAGCTCTGGCCGCGTCCTTCGACCTCTCATTCTGGTGGAGAACGGCAGGCCCCTGCTCGACGTAGAGCTAATCGAGAAGGTCGACTCCGGCCAGATGTCGTGGCGCGAACTGGTGGAGCGGGGAGTGGTTGAGTTGATTGACGCCAACGAAGAGGAGAACTGCCTTGTCGCGATGGGCACGGAAGACGTCAGCACCAGGAACACGCACATGGAGCTCTTTCCTGCCGCGATGTTCGGAATCGCCGCATCCATCATCCCGTACCCTGAGCACAACCAGTCGCCTAGGAACACCTATGAGTCGGCCATGGCAAAGCAGAGTCTCGGCTTTAGCTCTCCGACATACCCAATCTCCCCCCACGTCAGGCAGCACCTTCTGGTCAGCCCTCAGGCACCGGTCGTCAGGACTAGGACCCTCGACCTCTTGAAGATCGACGAGCGCCCGCTGGGGCAGAACTGCGTGGTCGCCGTCCTCTCCTTCGAAGGTTACAACATCGAGGACGCAATCATCATGAACAAGTCCAGCGTGGAGAGGGGACTCGCGCGCTCGTTCTTCTACAGGCTCTACGAGGGTGAAGCCAAGCAGTACTTAGGTGGCATGAGGGATACCTTCGAGGTCCCGTCCGCGGAATCAAACATAAGGGGCTACAGGGGCGAGAAGTTCTACCGCCTCCTTGAAGGCGACGGGGTCGTCGCCCACGAGTCGCAGGTGACGGGGGGCGACGTGGTCATCGGCAGGACGAGCCCGCCGAGGTTCATGGAGGAGTACAAGGAGTTCGAGATCAAGGGTCCCTACAGGAGAGACACGTCTGTGGCCGTTAGACCCTCAGAGACTGGCGTCGTGGACTCGATTTTCATGACCGAGAACGTCGAAGGGGGCCGGATGTTCAAAGTCAGGGTCAGGGACATGAGGGTCCCAGAGATTGGGGACAAGTTCGCGTCCAGGCATGGGCAGAAGGGAGTAATCGGCCTGGTCGTTCCCCAAGAGGACATGCCCTACACGGCAGAGGGTGTAGTCCCAGATATCATAATCAACCCACACGCCTTTCCTTCGAGGATGACCGTGGGCCAGTTCATAGAGTCCATCGCAGGCAAGGCAGGCGCCCTCCGCGGTTCGCCGATTGACGGGTCGGCCTTCGCCGGAGAAAACATCGAGGAGCTCGAGAAGATACTGAAAGGAAGGGGATTCGAGGCCACAGGAAGGGAAGTAATGTACGACGGCAAGACCGCGAAGAAGTTCGCGACTGACGTCTTCGTGGGTGTCGTCTACTACCAGAAACTTCACCACATGGTCGCAGACAAGATTCACGCAAGAGCTAGGGGCCAGGTCCAAATGTTGACGAAGCAGCCGACAGAGGGGAGGGCCAGGGGTGGCGGCCTAAGGTTTGGAGAGATGGAGAGGGACTGCCTGATTGCATATGGCGCCTCGATGGTCCTCAAAGACAGGCTCCTCGACGAGGCAGACAAGACCGAGATTTACGTCTGCGAAAAGTGCGGCCTGATAGCGTACTACGACGCGAAGCAGAGGAGGTACACCTGCAAGATTGACGGGGACCAGGCCAAGATCTCGACTGTGGTCGTCGCTTACGCCTTCAAGCTCCTGCTCCAGGAGATGATGAGCTTGAACATAGCGCCGAGGCTGCAGCTGAGGGACAAGGTGTAGAGAAACGTCAATGGAACAGGCGCTCAAGACCATTGGCGGAATCGATTTCGCTGTCTTCTCGCCCAGCGAGGTGAGGAAGTACTCAGTCGCAGAGATCACACAACCCGAGACCTACGACGAGGACGGGATGCCGGTTCAAGGCGGCCTGATGGACAGCAGGCTCGGGACCTTGGAACCTGGACAGAAGTGTGGGACCTGTGGCAGCACCGCGGGACGGTGTCCAGGACACTTCGGCCACATCGAGTTGGCCGAGCCTGTCCTCCACATAGCGTTCGTAGACGAGATCAACAAACTGATTCAGACCACCTGCAGGACCTGCGGAAGGATCCTCCTCCCCCAGCAGGAGTTGGACGCCTACCGGACTAGGCTCTCCGCCAGAACGGACTTCACCCCGGCGCTCGTCGACGCAATCGCGAAGGAAATTACGACGAAGGCGAAGAAGGTCAAGCTCTGCCCCCACTGCGGCAAGCAGCAGTATCAGATTGAGTTCACAAAGCCGACCATCTTCCACGAGATCACGGAGGAGGGGGGCGCGACCCGCCTTCTCCCCGTCGCCGTCAGGGAGAGGCTAGAGAGGGTCAACAACGAGGACCTCGAGCTCCTCGATTTCAACGCAAAGGCGGCCAGGCCCGAATGGTTCGTGCTGCAGGTCCTCCCGGTTCCGCCGCTCACCGTAAGGCCGTCTATCACGCTGGAGTCGGGAATCAGGTCCGAGGACGACCTAACGCACAAGGTCGTCGACATCCTGAGGGTCAACCAGAGAGTCAGGGAGAGCAAGGAGTCCGGGACGCCGCATCTGATTGTCCAGGACTTGGTCGACCTGCTCCACTACCACGTCACCACCTACTTCGACAACGAGGTCTCAGGGATCCCCCAGGCGCACCACCGCTCAGGAAGGCCCCTAAAGACGCTGAGCCAGAGGCTCAAGGGCAAGGAGGGAAGGTTCCGTGGTTCGCTTTCAGGAAAAAGGGTCGACTTCTCCAGCAGGACTGTCATCAGCCCGGATCCGAGTCTCGATATCGGCGAGGTAGGCGTCCCCTACGAAGTAGCCAAAAAGCTCACTATACCGGAGAAGGTCTCTCCAGCCAACATCGAGAACCTGAAACTTCTCGTCGTCAAGGGGCCGTTCGAACACCCCGGTGCGAACTACGTCATACGACCCGACGGGGTCAAGATCAGGCTTGACTTCGCGAGCGACAGGAAGGCGCTGGCGGATACGCTCGCGCCAGGCTACGTCGTCGAGAGGCATCTCATGGACAGGGACGTAGTCCTCTTCAACAGGCAGCCGTCGCTCCACCGCATGTCAGTCATGGCGCACTTTGTCAGAGTCCTGCCGTACAGGACTTTCAGGCTCCACCCGTCAGTGTGTCCGCCGTACAACGCCGACTTCGACGGCGACGAGATGAACTTGCACGTCCCCCAGAGCGAGGAATCGCGGTCCGAGGCGCTGATGCTGATGAAGGTCCAGGACCAGATAATCTCTCCTAGGTACGGAGGCCCGATAATCGGCGGAATCAGGGACTACATCACTGCCGCCTTCATGCTCACCCGAGACGAATCTCTTCTCACGCCTGGCGAGTTCTCGAACCTGGCGCTGGTCGGCGACTACGAAGGAGACCTCCCTGAACCCGCATTCAAGGGGGCTCACCCCATGTACACTGGCAAACAGCTCTTCTCGCTCTTCATCCCGAAAGGGATGAACTGCGTCCTGACGTCGAAATGGGCAAAGTCGTCCAAGACGGGCGCCTCGAACGATGTCGTGATCAAGGACGGGCAGCTCATCTCAGGCGTCGTCGACAAGGCGGTCATAGGGGCAGAGGAGCCCGACTCGCTGCTTCACAGGATAACCAAAGACTATGGGAATGAGGACGCCAGGAACTTCCTCAACTCGATTTTGAAGGTCCTCAAGACCTTTCTCACCAGGAGAGGCTTCACCTACGGCTTCAACGAGCTGGAGCTGGCCGAAGAGGCGAAAAGGAGCATTCGCGAGACCCTGGACGAAGCTTACACCGGCGTCTTCGAGCTAATCAAGAAGTACAAGGCAGGGACGCTCCAGCTGACGAGGGGGCTTTCGCCAGAAGACTCGCTAGAAGCGTACATCGTCAACGAGCTCGCACGCGCGAGAGACAGGGCTGGAAGGATCGCAGACCGCTCCTTCCCCGCGGAAAACTCCGGGATGATAATGGCAAGGACTGGCGCCAGGGGCTCCAGCCTCAACGTCGGCCAGATGACAGCCGCTCTTGGACAGCAGTCGGTCCGAGGGAAAAGAATCGAGAAGGGCATGAAGGGGAGGGCGCTGAGCCACTTCCCGTGGAACGACCCCTCGCCCGAGGCGAAGGGCTTCGTCCGCAGCAACTACCGTGACGGCCTATCTCCAACCGAGTTCTTCTTCCACGCCATGGGAGGAAGGGAGGGGTTGGTCGACACTGCTGTCAGGACCCAGCAGAGTGGCTACATGCAGAGGAGGCTGGTCAATGCGCTAGAACACCTCAAGGTCGAGTATGACCTAACTGTCAGGGACCCCCATGGGCACGTCATTCAGTTTCTGTACGGGGAGGACGGCGTCGACCCGGCTAAAAGTGACCACGGTCGCCCAATCAACCTCGACAGGCTGGTGGAGACCGAGGAACTCCTTCACAAATCGAAGGCCAAGCTGGAAGACGAAATCATCCAGAGGCTGCTCAAGAAGTACCAATCGGGGCTCAACGACCGGCTCTCGCAGGAGCTAAAGGACAAACTTGCGAGCTCCCACCTCACCGAGGATGGGGCCAGGGAGACGCTAGAGAAGGTCGATGAGGCCCAGGACTACTCGAGGGTCGAACCGGGCGAAGCATCGGGTATTGTGGCTGCTCAGTCAATCGGCGAGCCGGGCACGCAGATGACCCTGAGGACCTTCCACTTCGCAGGAGTCAGGGAGAGGGACGTCACCCTCGGGCTCCCGAGGCTGATGGAGTTGGTGGATGCGCGGAAGATCCCCGCAACACCGTCCATGGACATCCACTTCACGAAGGAATACGCCACTTCTAACGAAAAGGCGGTCAAGGCTGCAAAGGAGATACTCTTCAGCAAGGTCGGCAACGTCGTCGCTTTCAGCGAGGTCGACCCGACCGAAGGGATCAAACTGCACCTCAGCCCAGAGATGATGACCGACAGGGACACCAACCCAGAGGAGATCCGCAAGGTCATCGAGACTGGGAAGAGGAACGTCCAGTCTGACAAGAAGGACAAGAACGTCATTCACGTCAGCATGGAAAACGCCGACCTCTCGGCCCTATTCACGCTCAGGAACAAGATTCTCAACATGAAGCTGAAGGGGATACCTGGGGTCACCAGGGTCACGGTCGTCAAGGAGGGGGAGGAGTGGTTCATCCAGACCGCCGGTTCGAACCTAGGCAAGGTCGTCCTGGTCCAGGGCGTCGACCCTACGAGGGTCTACACCAACAATGTGCACGAGGTGGCGCAAGTCCTCGGCATCGAGGCGGCGCGGGCCACTCTGGTCAGAGAGGTCATGAGCACGTTGGACGAGCAGGGCCTTGAGGTCGACATACGCCACATCTTCCTTGTGGCAGACCTGATGACCTCTAAGGGCTACATCCAACAGATAGGAAGGCACGGGATTGCCGGCGCGAAGAGCAGCGTTCTCGCAAGGGCCGCGTTCGAGATTACCGTCCCGACGCTCGCCGAGGCAGCTGTAAAGGGCGAGGTCGAGGACCTGAAGGGGGTCACAGAAAACGTGATTGTCGGGCTGCCCATCCCCGTCGGGACTGGCATGATCGAGCTCTACATGAGCTGATGGCCATGGTTGACAACGCTCATCTTTCCAAAGTGCTTAAGGACGCGATGAAGGGGGGAAAGACGGCAGTGGGAGCGAAGGAGAGCTTAGCGTCAATGAAGGGCAGCAAGGCCATCTTGCTAACCCGCTCGGTCCCGGCAGGCCTCGGGGCGAAGCTCAGGGAAGAGGCGAAGAAACACGGGGTCCCCGTGGTAGAGCTGCCGCACTCCTCCGCTGAGCTTGCGAGGATGATAGGAAGGCCCTACAGGGTATCGGCAATCGCCCTGCGTTCCGTAAGCGAGGCAGACGTCAACCAGTTGATGCGGTGAATCACTGGTGCCCGAAATCAAGCTCACGTCAGATCAACTGTCCATGATATCGATGTTTCAGGAGATGACCGGAGCCACCGCCCGCGACTGCGTCATCGACGAAAAGGCGAACCGCGTTATCTTCGTTGTCGCGAAGGGCCAGATGGGACTCGCTATAGGCAAGGAAGGCGCGGCGGTCAAGAAGATCGAAAGAGCCGTCAGGAGGCCGGTCGAGGTGGTGGAGTGGGCTGACGACATCGAGGGGCTGGTGAGGAACGCCCTCGGTGCGAAGTACGTCCAGGAGGTCAGGGTCGGTGCCAGGCTCGACGGCACGAAGGGCGTCGTGGTCGTCGTGGACCAACGGAAGAAAGGGGCCGCGCTGGGAATGGGAGGCAAGAACGCCGAGAAGGTCAGGCTGCTGGCGCGCCGGTATTTCGGCGTCGGCAACGTCCAGATCACCAGCGAGCTTTGAACGCTTTTATACGATAAGGAAGGGTTGCGACTGGAAAATTGACAGGTCCCCCACGCGGAGAATTCGCCGCCCGACAGGTCTCGCAGAAGAGGCAGAGGTTCCGCTGGTCGAACAAGTGGTACAAGAGGCGAAAGCTGGGGCTGGATTACAAGTCAGACCCGCTTGAGGGAGCGCCGCAGGCGCGCGGCATCGTTCTAGAGAAGGTCGGAATCGAGTCGAAGCAGCCCAACTCAGCAATCAGGAAGTGCGTCAGGGTTCAGATAGTCAAGAATGGGAAACAGATTACGGCCTTCCTCCCGGGCGACGGCGCCCTGAACTACGTCGACGAGCACGACGAGGTGCTCCTCCAAGGGATTGGCGGCTCGATGAAGAGGGCGATGGGCGACATACCGGGCGTCCGGTGGACGGTCTTCAAGGTCAACGGCGTTTCGCTGAACGAGCTGGTCTACGGAAGAAAGGAGAAGCCGAGGAGATAGAATCATGAGCAGACAGTCACTCGATTATCCGAACCTGCTTCTCTGGAACAAGTGGGACATGACCGGGGTAAAGATAGAAGATCAGGGCCTCCAGAACGTCATCAGCCTGATGCCAGTACTCGTGCCTCATTCCGGAGGGCGCCACGAACACAAGAAGTTCGGGAAGACCAAGGTCAACATAGTCGAGAGACTCGTCAACCGGATGACCCACTTCGGCAAGAAGTACGCGAAGAACACTGGCAGGATGGGGGGCAAGAAGCAGAAGGCGATGAACATCGTGAAGACGGCGTTCATTATCATCGAGCTGAAGACGGGCCAGAATCCGGTCCAGCAGCTAGTGAAGGCGATTGAGAACGCCTCCCCGAACGAGGACACCACAAGGCTGAGCTACGGCGGGGTCGTCTACCACCAGTCGGTCGACATCTCGCCAGTCCGCAGGATAGACTTGGCCCTCCGCTTCATCTCGGAAGGGGTGAGAGAGGCGGCTTTCGCATCATCCAGGAGCGTGGAAGAGGTCCTCGCGGACGAAATCATCCAGGCGGCGGCGGGCGACTCCAACAGCCACTCCGTCAAGAAGAAGAACGAACAGGAACGCGTCGCGATGGCGTCTAGGTAGAGCCCTCGCCCGGTCCTTCTTCTTCCCTGTGCAGTTCGTTCCCTCTCAGCGCGTTCTCCAGTTCGGGTGGCTCAACGACCATCGCCTCCGGCTTCGACAGGAAGAGCCTCACCAGCTGGAGGACCTTCGGCGCCCTGAACTTCTGGAGTCGGCGCGACATGCGGAAGTCGTACCTGGGGTCCCGCGCGCGCCACTTGGATCCGCGCGTGCTAACTGTGGGACGCATGCCCGCTCAGGTCTCGGTCCCGGAGGTCTCGGCCGGCTCGCTTCCGTGCAAGAGAAGGAGGGGTTCCCCGCCTCCGGCCGTAGCGTAGTTTATCGTGAACTCGTCCACTTCCGCCTGCTTCCCGGTCGGCTCCATCAGAGGGGCGTCTTCGCGGCTCGCATTCTCAAACCCTTTCACCTTTGAGGGTGGGCTTCGGGCAGGCTATAGCTGTCTACTTCACGAACGAAGAGTCGAACGCGACGCGGTTGGAGTGCAGGACATCCTCCTCGCCCAGTACACGCTCCCGGAGTAGGAAGTCAATCTCTCCTCTCAGGTTAGTCCTGAGCATCTCAGGCCCGTCTGTATTGAGGGTGTATCTGATGCCGTACTTCTTGAGCACTCCGAAGACGCGCTTCAGCTCCGCTAGGTCCTTGACCACCCCCGTGTGCAGGTTCGAGGTGGGGCAGACCTCGAGTACCGTCCCCCTCCTCTTGAGCAGCTCCAGCGTCCCCGCGTCCTCGGTCGCCCTCACGCCGTGCCCGATCCTGTCCGGTTCAAGGTACTCCAGGACCTGTCTGACCGAATCGTGCCCCTCTTCCTCCCCCGCATGGACCGTCAGCCCAAGCCCCATCTTCCTAGCCCTCCTGAAGATGGCGGCGTAGCTTGGATAGCTGAAGCCCTTGCTCCCCGGGCCCGCGATGTCGATACCCACTACCCCTCTTCCGGAGTAGGCGACCGCCTTCTCAAGCAGTATCTCGTTGAGCTTCAGTCCGAACCCCCTGTCGAGGCACACGATTATCCCGGTCTTGACCGGGTACTCTAGGGAGGCCCTGTCGATCCCCCTTACGGCGGCCATCATTATCTGGTCGAGGTCCTGTTCCCCTCCCCTGTTGCGCTTCATTGGATTGAACCTGAGCTCCAGCAGAGTGATGTTGTTCTTCCTGTAGGCCCCGGCAATTGTCTGGTAGACCGAACGCTCTATTGCAATCGGGCTGGACTGTATGAGCTCTGTCAGGTGGAAGAGTGAGAGGTAGTGCTCGAGCGATTTCTTGCTAGATGGGGTGACCGTCACCAGGTCTACGAATCTCCAGTAGTCTTTGGTCGGGAGCCTGATCCCCTGGGCGTGCGCAATCTCCCACATCACGGCAGGGTCTACCGAACCGCCGAGGTGAGAGTGGAGTTCGGCAAGCTCTGTCTTCGGACCAAGGGTCGTCAAAGGGGTCACTGTGGTTCGATTGTCGCGGGCGGCTTGGCAGAGATTGAGTAAGCGACGCCCACCACGCCCTCGACCTCGTCGGTCACCCTGGTTGAGATTCTCTCCAGGACCTCCGGCTGGAGTCTAGCCCAGTCGGCTGTCATCGCGTCGATTGATTCGACCACCTTCACCGTGACTTGATACCCGAGGCGCCTCTCGTCGCCCAGCACTCCGGTCACCCTGTCGTCACCCACATATGCGAACGCCTGCCACACCTTCGAGTAGAGCCCCTCCTCCTCGATTACCTCCTCGACGATTCTGCTCGCCTCCCTCGTGATCCTCAGCTTGTCCGGCGTCGTTTTGCCCACGATTCTCACCGCCAGCCCAGGTCCGGGGAACGGGTGCCTCTGCAGAATCTTCTGCGGCAGCCCTAGCAACCGGCCCAGCTCCCTGACCTCGTCCTTGTACAGGTCTCTGACGGGCTCCACCACTTGCATGGAGAGTCCTTCCGGTAGCCCTCCCACGTTGTGGTGCGTCTTGATGACCGCGGCCGGCCCTCTAGACCTTCCACTTTCGATTACGTCCGGGTAGAGCGTCCCCTGCGCCAGGTGGGCGAACGGGCCCTCCCTTTCAGCAAACTCCTCGAAAGCATCCGCAAACGTCTTGCCAACCACCTTGCGCTTCTCCTCAGAGTCGTCCACACCCTCAAGGGCCTTCAGGAACCTGATGGAGGCGTCTACGAACGTGACGTCAATCTCCAGGTCCCGCCCTAGAAATTCCTTCACATTCTCGGCCTCCCCCGACCTCAGAAGCCCAGTTTCGATGAAGACGCACGTCAGTCTGTCGCCTATCGCCTTGTGCAGCAGCGCGGCGGTCACCGACGAGTCGACCCCTCCCGAGACCGCGCAGAGCACCCTGCCCTGCAGTCTTGCGAGCGACTCGACTGACCTCTTCATGAACCCCTCGAGACTCCAGTTGCGCCGTGCCCCGCACACGCCGAACACGAAGTTCGCCAGAATCGCCTGCCCCTCCTCTGTGTGCGAGACCTCCGGATGGAACTGGACGCCGTAGAGGTGCCCATCCGACGACCTGACCGCCGCGTAAGGCGAGTTGGCGCTGGACGCAATCGCCTTCAGCGAGGCCGGGAGTTTGGTTGGAGAGTCCGTGTGACTCATCCAGCAGACCAACTGGTCCCTCTCGACCCCGTCGAAGAGCCCTCTCTTGTCGAGAATCTTCACGCTCGACCTCCCGTACTCCCTGCGCTCGGCCCTTTCGACTTCGCCTCCGTGGGCCCTCACCAGGAGTTGGTAACCGTAGCAGATTCCTAAGACTGGGATTTCACCTTCGAAAAGCTTCGGGTCGGCCTTCGGCGCCCCTTCCGAGTAGACACTGGCGGGGCCGCCCGACAGTATCACCCCCGCGACTCCTTTCCTCCTCAGCTCCTTCACGGAGATGTCGTGCGGCTCGAGCGCCGCGTAGACCCCAAGGTCTCTCACCCTCCTGCAGATTAGGTGGGCGTACTGCCCACCGAAGTCAAGAACCGAAATGCCGCCAGCCAGCTCCTGCTCCATCATCTTATTTCTTGACCTCAAGCGAGTGGGCCCCCAACTCCCCCGCCCCTGTCGCGCTGATCAGTCCGAAGGTCGCGTCGCTCCACATCCCCTGCACGCTCTCCGCGCCTGCATATCCGAAGGCCGCCCTTAGGCCGTTCACCATAGTCACAATCACCGTTTCCGCCTTCCCGGCGTACGCCACGTATGCCTCGACCCCCTCGTCGAGTCCCTTCGCGGGGACTGCATACCGGTCGACCGCAAACCTCACACGTCTCGCGGCCGCGCTCGCCATTCCTCTGTGGATCTTGAACCTCTTCCCGTCCCTGACAACCATCTTGCTCGGTGCCTCTTCCGTACCCGCCAGCATCGAACCCAGCATCGCAGTGGACGCCCCTGCCCCAAACGCCAGGGCTGCGTCGCCAGGCCCTCTGATCCCGCCGTCGGCGATCACCGGGAGGTCGAGCTTCCTTTCGGCGACGGCACTCGCGACCTCAGCGACTGCAAAGAGAGTCGGGGCCCCGACGCGGGTCACTTCAGAAGTAATGCAAATCGAGCCGGAACCGATCCCGGCCCTGAATCCCTCTACTCTGGGTAGCTCGTCAGCGATCTCCGCCACCGCTTTCCTCGTTCCCACGTTCCCCGCGATGAAGTCAGCGCTGAGGTCAGGGAGGATTCGTTTCGCAGCTGCGATAATCTTGGAACCGTGAAAGTGCGCCACGTCGGCCACGAGGAAGTCCGCCACTCGGTCAAGAGCCCTGCACCTCTCGGTATCGAAGGGTGAAACTGCCGCCCCGACCAGAGGCCTCCCCCTGTCATCGCGGCTCCTCGCATCTACCTTGGAAGCCTTCGCCTTCTTCACTTGCTCGACTTGGTCCTCGGTCGACATGTTCCTGTGGATGGCCCCCGCTCCGCCGAGCCTCGCCATCTCGACTGCCAGGCGCCACTCGGTGACCGTGTCCATCGGCGAGGAAACCAGGGGCACCTCGAGCCGGATGTTCTTTGTCAGCTTCGACGAGAGGTCGATCTCCCCAGGTTCTGCCCTGCTCCTCCCAGGAAGGAGGATGAAGTCCCTGAAAGTGAAGACGCTCTTCGCCCCGTCGAGCTTCGAGACAAAACTAGTGGGCAAGGCCACACACCTTGCCGAATCCGGAATCTGTCTTCACTATAATAACACTTGCCCGGGGTGATTTTGTTTTAACACACCTGTGTTGTTGCATCATTCCAGGAATCGACCCCAAAGGCCGGGCCCTTGTTGACAGATTCAAACTCCACAACTGTTAATTAACCCAGGATCACATTTCTATCATCAGAAATGGCAAAGGACCCCATGTCCTCGTTCGGGAAATTGATGCTCGGGTGCATCAGCGACGAGTACATGCAGCAGGAGAGGAGGGTCGTGCTGGAGGGGGTACTCTTCCTCGTCCTGGGCGTCTGCACGAGCTTGGCTACGACCTACCTACTCTCTTTCGCGGGGATTTTGCTCTAAAGATTTCCACAAAACCGTGAAGGAATACCATCTTCCGCCCATTTACCGACTTCGGGACCGATATCACATATCGATACGACATGGGAAGAAGAACAGTCCTGCTCGGATTCTGGCTCCTAGGCTACGCTCTAGGCTTCTTCGCTTGGCTCGTCAGGGCTCCTGTAATCAACTTCGTCATGAGCCTCGGGCTCAGCTCGGATGCCGCGAGCGCGCTCATAACGGGCTTCGCCGGTTCAGTGGTGATGCTCGTGGGCGTAATCCTCTGGAGCTACTTGTCATCGAGCTAATCCGTGTAAGCCCGTAGAGGGTAAAACGGGCTGCGGTAAGCTCGATGTCTCTTCTTTTACGCCAGACCCAAAGTTTGCTATCGCTTACTACGCTAACCAGTATTTTCCAAAGGAGCAAAGGTGCAGATACCACGGATGCCCAAAGAACGCCGAACTTTTCAGACTTCACGAACTCATCAGACCGAACGAAACGCCTTTTTGCCCACTACGCTTAAATACACTCAGGGAGGGTCGCTTCATGTAAAGAGCGACGTAGTATGGCGAATAAGCCCCACCTGAATTTGATTATCTGCGGCCACGTGGACCACGGCAAGAGCACTTCCATGGGCCACTTCCTGTACGACCTCGGTGTGGTCGACCAGAGGATGATCGAGGAGTTCGCCAAAGAGTCTGAGAAGACTGGAATGGGTGACTCATTCAAGTATGCGTGGGTTCTAGACGAGCTGAAGGACGAAAGGGAGAGGGGAGTGACAATCGACCTTGCGTTCCAGAAGTTCGAGACTCCGAAGTTCTTCTACACGCTGATTGACGCACCCGGCCACCGCGACTTCATCAAGAACATGATTACAGGCGCCTCCGAGGCCGACGCGGCCATTCTCGTAGTCTCCGCCAAGAAGGGCGAAGAGGACGTCGCACTCGCCGCCGGCGGGCAGGCGAGAGAACACGCGTTCCTTCTATTCACTCTCGGAGTCCGCCAGATGGCAGTTTGCATCAACAAGATGGACGACCAGACCGTGAAGTACTCCGAACAAAGATTCAACGAAGCAAAGCAGGACGTCGAGAACCTCCTGAAGAACGTCGGGTTCCCGGTCGCCAAGATCAACATCATACCCGTCTCCGGGTGGACCGGTGAGAACCTGGTCAAGAAGGGCACGAACATGCCCTGGTACAAGGGCCCGACTCTCATGGAGGCGCTCGACCAGTTCGTGGAGCCGGCAAAACCTATCGACAAGCCGCTTCGGCTTCCAGTCCAAGACGTATACACCATCACTGGAGTCGGCACAGTCCCTGTAGGGAGGATTGAGACTGGCAAGATCAAGGTCGGCGACACAGTAATGATAATGCCCGAGGGCCTGACGGCCGAGGTAAAGTCCATCGAGACCCACCACACTGCCATGACTGAGGCGATGGCCGGCGACAACATCGGGTTCAACCTAAGAGGAGTCGCGAAGACCGACTTCCGGAGGGGCTCGGTGCTGGGGCCGACAAACAATCCGCCCACTATCGCGAAGGAGTTCCTGGCACAGATAATAGTCGTCTTTCACCCGACCGCGATAGCGCCGGGGTACACCCCAGTCTTGCACGCCCACACTGCCCAGGTCGCGGCTACGATCTCCGAGATCGTGGCAAAGATCGACCCGAGGACAGGCCAGCCGACCGAGGAGAAGCCGAAGACGATAAAGACCGGAGACTCGGCGATCGTGAGGATACAGCCCCTGAGGCCGATCGTGCTGGAAACGTTCAAGGATTACCCTGAGTTGGGAAGGTTTGCCTTGCGTGACATGGGCAGCACAGTCGCAGCCGGCATAGTTCGGGAAATCACTCAAAAGGGTCAAGCCGAGAAGGCAGCAGTGAAGGCATAGGCACGGATTCGACAGCCTTCAGCTTCGGTTCATCAGCCGAGCGACAACTTTCTCCGAATCAAGACCGGGAGGAATCTGGCCAAGTCAGTCGAAGGCGCAGGGGGTGGACCCTTGACGCAGAACTCGTCGCTCTGTCGCAGTCAGCCGTGGCTCACAAAGTGGGTCCTAGAAACTGAGCATGAAGGCCTGGACACTAGAGAATCATCATGACCCTGCTCCTTCCCGAAGATGTGCGAGTATCGGCTCACTGAAGTCCTTCCCCCTGCGGGTCAGGACATGAAATCTCCCGACAGATTCCGTGAACTTGCTCGTAATCTCTGCCTCCTTGAACAGAAGCTCTCCAAAATCAAGGTCGGGTCTGGCGTATCCATATGCGGCGACGAAGGTATTGGACATCCAGGTTGGTTCATAGATGTCCAAAGCCCAGAGCCTGTTTAGGGCTTCATGGAAGCCAATCTCTCTGCTGTCGTTCCCACCCCATTCTAGGAAGCAAATCGACGAGACTTGGACTCTCTTCAGCACGGAGGAAGGGTTGATGCCGATGGTGTACGCGGACGGGTTTCTAGGCGCCGAAGGGAGCATCACGCCAAAAGGATAGACCGTTCTGAATCGTTCAGAGAGTCTGTCGACAGCAGGCTTCGTTGTTCTCACTCTCCAGCCAACGCCGTCGTCTCGTAGTTTCTTGGGGCGGACTATCGTCGGCAGGCACAGGGCCTGTCCCGACGGCGAAACAATCGTCTTATCGTCGGAGAGGTACTGGGCCTCTCCTTCGCGAACAAGCTTCAGGACTGTGGTGGTCTTCCCGACATCCGCGAAGGCAGGCAAGAGGACGCCGCGTCCGTCCTTAGAAATACACCCCCCGAACTGCAGCTTGTGGCCGTGCAGCAAGAGGCGAATCGACAGCAGGGCATTCAGTAGATTGTAGAGACCAAATCTGGTCTGGAAGCTTAGACTGGCGTTGTAGAACGAGCGGTTGAACCTTATGACACTATCGTTACCAATCTTCATCGAGGCCCGGAAGGACCTCAACAGCCCGGGGAATGTATATGTCAGCTCCTCAGTTTCAAGGTCGTACCAGAAGTTCTTTCCAATCCGTTTGATTCTGTCACCGGCTCTCGTTTCATCTTCAATGTGGACATGTATGGTGTCCTTTGAAGCTTCGAGATTTGGCTGTTCAAAGAACGCGAATTGCGGAATCTGCACCGCTGAAGAAATCTGGACCAAATCATGTAGGTTGTACTTGAAAGTCAAGAGTTCTGTATGTCACTCGGCCCGATTCGCTCCTTAAATGTTCTGACACAAACAGCAAGTTGCCCATCTGCCCAGTTTCGGGACGGCTGGGTGACGTGGCCGTCGCATTGTCCCACTTCGGGAAGATTAGAAATCGAACATCTCGGCCTTGCTCGTGTCGCTTACCAAGGGTTTTCCCCTGAGAGGACGCTCACAGGGTTGCCTCCATATGCAATCAGACCCATTCCTCTGAGAAAGCTTGGGGACTTCAGGCTGTGTCTCTTGTCGCCGGTCCGGCTTTCAGCGGCTACGACTGAGATTCTTTTCTAGGATTCTGACTTGGTTGCTTCAAGAGCCACTGGGCTCGTTTTGCAAAGCGATCGTCTCGCTACAGGCGATGCTTCAGTTTCCTCAGCGTAATCGCCAGCGGGAAGCTCCTCACGGCATATCTCAAGTTGTAGCTGAATACCCACAGCGCTTTGGCCACAACTCTGAACGGAGAATAGCCTTGGTCGACTCCGAAGGTGACAGTGCCACGAACGCGGAGAGCGGTCGCCCTGAGAGTCCTAGATGAGGTGTTCTTCAGGTGCACAGCTGCAATGTCCACATGCCTTATCGTGAATCCGGCCTTCATCGCTCGTAAGCAGAAGTCCTCATCTTCGTGGCCCAGCCTAAACCGTTCGTCTAGCCCGCCGATGCGCTTGAAGACCTCCGCCTTAATCAGGACCAGGCCAAATGCGACGAAATTGCCTGAGGCCCCGTTGGGGAGTCCACCGACGATGCCGACTCCTGGCTCATCCGTGGCGTCGAGGAGCTTCTCCACCCAGCCAGGGGGCGGTATGCAGTCGTCGTTGATGAGGATGATGTTCTGCCCTTTGGCGCCCCTGACCATCCTGTTAATGCCGTTCGAGAAGCCAAACTCCTTCGCAGAGACGTGATTAACGATTAGCTCGAATGGTTTCGGGGTAGTCTCCATGACGGCCTTCATTGCTGACTGCACCATCGGCTTGGTTGGGTCTGTGGTCAGCATGATTACAGAGATTTCCAACGGTGCTCTCAACTCGTCACACTAGTTATAAGCCCTATCATCTGTTGCCCAGCTTGGACTAGGACGTGACTTGCGTTTCGGTAGCGCGCACGAAGATTGCGACGTGAGTTTGGCCCCGACACTGGATATGGGGTTTCAGGGCTGCGACCTGCCGAAGGCGTTGGTTTCGATTCTGAAGAATCTCAGGTATTCCTCCAACAGGGCCTTTGTCGCACTAATCACGCGGATGCGCTTCGTCTGGGGCTTCTCGGAAGCGGCGATGTCGAGCAGGCCCAGGAAAGGCCGCAAGCGAGGGAACGATAGGGCGTGCGTCAGATTCCTCGCGGTGGCGATGGAGGAGATTCGAAGTTGAAAGTGCTTGTGACAGGAGGGGCCGGGTACATAGGCTCAACCCTTGTCCCACACTTGCTGCGAGAAGGTCACAGCGTCACTGTGCTTGACAGATTCTTCTTTGGTCAGGAGTATCTTGAATCGTTGAGCAAACAGGGCGCATTGAGTCTCGTAAGAGACGATATCAGGTGGTTCGACGGTAGAATCCTGAAAGACTTCGATTCCGTCGTTGACATGGCTGCTCTCTCCAATGACCCTGCCGGTGAACTTGACCGATGGAAGACCATGGACATAAACTATCTTGGACGATCTAGAGTAGCTAGAATTGCCAGAGACGCTGGCGTTTCAAGATATATCCTCGTCTCTTCTTGCAGTATCTATGGGTTCCAAGACGGAATACTGACTGAGAAGTCTCCCACCAAACCCCTCACAACATACGCTAATGCCAATCTGCTTGCGGAGCAAGATAACCTGCGACTGGCATCAAAGGATTTCACATCAATCGCTGTAAGACTTGCTACAGCCTACGGACTATCTCAGAGAATGCGATTCGACATAGCGATAAACGGAATGACTCTCGGGGCTGTCAAGAACAAGAGGATTCCGGTGATGAAGGATGGCACTCAGTGGAGGCCATTTGTCCATGTCGAAGACGTATCACGTGCCATCTCGTTGATACTC
The DNA here is from genome assembly GCA_050012055.1 of Nitrososphaerales archaeon. GTDB lineage: Archaea > Thermoproteota > Nitrososphaeria > Nitrososphaerales > Gagatemarchaeaceae > UBA183. Next base: position 134,897 of record JBEKHX010000001.1, on the reverse strand, counting down.
ACTGCAGACAGAGACTCGGTCAATGGTGAACTATTCAACATTGGCTCTGACTCTCAAAACTACCAGATTGGACCTCTTGCCGAGCTCGTGGCGGACTCCGTGGCTCAGAGGCCTCAGATCGAGTGGTACGGAACTCCAGATATTCGCTCTTACCGGGTGAGCTTCCAGAAAGCGAAAAAGATCTTAAGATTCGAGCCCGGGTACACCCCTGTAGATGCGGCAAAAGAAATCGAGAAGGCCCTAATCAGCGGCGAAGTGAGTGATTCCATCAAAACGAGAACTGTGGAATGGTACAAGCACCTGCTATCCGACTCGACAGCTGGGGCAGGCGTAGCCTTAAGAGGGGCTGTCCTCTAGTAGGATTTGATTGGTATTGCTTCCAGGAAACAAGGTTTTCGAAGTGAAGAAACTCCCCGACGAACGTGGTTTCTTCGCTGAGATGATGCGCGACGACTGGCAGGAGTTGCTCGAAGGGGACAAGATAGTCCAGGCGAATCTCTCCTACAGCTATCCTGGAATGATACGCGCCTGGCACAGGCACGTACGGGGCCAAGACGACTATTTCATCGTCCTGAAAGGATCAATGAAGATCTGTGCTTATGATGACAATCCGAATTCACCGACAAATGGTCAGCTGGATGAAATAGTCGCATCTTCCGAAAGACTCCAAGTGGTCCGAATCAACGGAAAGTACTGGCATGGTACGAAGACCGTCAGCTCGGAGCCCTCTCTCACCGTATACGCCGTCAATAAGTTGTACGACTACAAGAGTCCGGACGAGGAGAGAAGACCCTGGAACGACCAGAAGATAATCGACCCGAAGACAAAAGCACCCTTCGACTGGAACAAGCCACCACATAAGTGAGGCTCTGGCATGCCGCTGTCGATGAGGGTATTCGTAATCGGTATCGGAGGCCAGCTCGGAAATAAGCTCGCGGGTTATGCCTGGTCAGACGGGTTCGAGGTCTACGGCGGTCACATGTCTAGGTCTTGGAGCGAAGGATTACATCACAGTGTCCCATTTGATAAGACGGACAAGGACTCCGTGTCCAAGACACTGTCTGGTTTAAGGCCGGACATCGTGATTGACACGGGCGCCCTGCACAATGTGGACTATTGCGAGACTCATCCAGATGAGTCGATGGCGGTCAACGCGACAGGGACCCTCAATGTGGCAGAAGCGTGCGCAAGAGAAGGTTCGCGGCTCGTCTTTGTCTCGACCGACTTCGTGTTCGATGGCAAGGGCGCACCTTACACGGAAGAAGCGAACCCGAACCCGCTGAGCGTCTACGCACGGAGCAAGTTACTTGGCGAGAGGAATACCCTGGCCAATCGCGCGAACGTCGTTGTCAGGCCATCGGTGATCTACAGCTGGGTCCAGGCGTCGAAAATGCACCAAGCATCCGCTTCAGGTAAGCCTCTCAATTTCGCTGCTTGGCTCGTTTCTCAGCTGAACGTCAGGAAACCCGTCGACATTGTCAACGATCAGGTCGCATCACCTACCTTGGCTGACGACCTGGCCCACGCGATTCTGGCCATCATCAAGAGCGGGAGGACCGGCCTTTTCCACACGGCGGGCGTCACACCACTGAGTAGGTACGAATTCTCCGTCAGGATTGCGAGGAGGCTTGGGTTGGACGAAAGCCTGGTCCACGCCATTCCCTCATCAAAGCTGAAACAGGCGGCTAAGAGACCCAGCAACAGCAGCCTAATCTCGGACAGAATAAGACGGGAGACAGGGCACACCATGATGTCCATTGACCAAGCGCTGGACAGCTTTGCTAGTGAAGCAAAGAAGGAGTTAGCCTCATGAAAGGCCTTCTGCTGGCGGGAGGCCACGGGACTCGTCTCAGACCACTTACGTACACGGGCAACAAACACATGCTTCCTATCGCCAACAAGCCAATGCTTCTCTATGGGCTCGAACATCTTAGAAATGCGGGCATCGAAGAAGTGGGAGTTGTGCTCGGCCCGATACGAGAGGGTGTTACCGAAACCCTAGGCGATGGCTCGCACTTCGGCCTAAAGATTACCTACATCAGTCAACCCGAACCGAAGGGTCTGGCCCATGCCGTTCTCTTGTCAGAAGAGTACATGAAGGGAGAACCATTCGTAATGTATCTCGGAGATAACCTCTTGAGGCAGGGAGTTCAGGATTTTGTGCGTGTTTTCGAGCAATTGAAAGCTGATTGCGTAGTTGGAGTCTGTCCAGTCACAGACGTATCCCGCTACGGCATTGTGGAGTTAGAGAACCGGCGAGTGAAGAGATTGATTGAGAAGCCGAAAAGCTCTACGAGCAATCTCGCGCTTGTAGGTGTCTACGTGTTTGGAAGCTCCATCTTTGATGCCGTGAAAGCAATCAAGCCAAGCGGCAGAGACGAACTGGAGATTACCGATGCGATCCAAGTCCTCGTTTCTGAAGGGAAAAGGGTCGAAATCGAGTACGTCAAAGGATGGTGGAAGGACACTGGCAAACCTGAAGACCTTCTTGAGGCCAATCAGCTGGTTCTGGCCGACATCCAAAGCGACGTACAGGGCGAGTTGTCGGTCGAGACCAGTCTGACAGGAAATCTCTCTATGGGCATGGGCTCAAAGACAGTGGGGCCTGTCAAAATCAGGGGCCCAGCAATCATCGGAACGAATTGTCTCATAGGGCCCGACGTTTTCATCGGGCCTTACACCTCGATTGGTGACGGATGTATACTGAGGAACGTGGAGATTGAGAATTCCATCATAATGAAGGAGTGCCAGATTGAAAGCGGCAGAAGAATTGTGGACAGCCTAATCGGAAGCAACTCGACCATCGCAGACGGCGAGAAAAGAGTGCCCAGGGGCTACAGGCTCGTCCTCGGAGAGAGGTCCTTCGTGCAAGTCTGAAACGGAATCGCTGCTTCGATCTACGAGGTCTTGAGAAAACGTGCGCTAGTAGCCTAACAGTCTGAGTCTTTCTTCAAGAGCCTTCTTCTCCTCAGCCGAAAACTCAGCTTGTGGTGTTGGAACGATAGCCTCATCCCCCAAAGCGCGCTCCAGCAAGAAGACTACTGAATCATCTGTGGAAACGAAACGCTGACCCATTTCGCGACTTATTCTTTCCACTAATTCCTTTGGGAGTCTAACCACAACGAGATCATCCTCAGACATGAGACGGTCGACAAGGTGAGGCATCTTATTATCTTTCTGTATTGTTGCGAATCATCGGTCTGTCAAACTCTTCGCGCATTTGCTGATGCCGAATATCCAGAGGACGAGACTTGAAGGCAAGTAGCCATGTCCTTATCAGTCACACCCTTCTGCTTGTCTTCAATTAGACCGGCAACCGGGTCTAATATGAAGCTGCCACTCTGAGTGTAGATCTTCAACTTGCGGCGATAAGTGGACTGGAGCAGTTTCCTCTCGTCTTCATTTGTTGCGTACTTCAAGACGTCCCACGGAGGCCCGAAGCTCTCAGCCATGACGCATTTCGAGCCCAGTTCAATCCTGGTTCGATACAGGGCGCTTTCAATTACAACTGGGATTTCGCAGAGGCTCAGTTGTCCTTCGCGTTGTCGAAACGGTAGCATGCCCTCGGGATACTTGATGTAGAAAGGAACCTTCAGCAAGGCATCATCGAGGAAGTAACCGTGATCGTACTTCCCCATTTCTCCCAACAACTGACCGTGGTCAGAGGTAACAATGTAGAGTGTATTCTTTGGAAGACGTCTCATTGACGCCATGATGTCCAGTGCACGGCTGGTCGCAAGGTCTGCGTGCCTCGGGTATCTCTGCAGCCAATTCAAATCATGTCGATATTGTTTTCCCGTCAAGTAACAGTATGTCGACTCGATTCCTGGTCTCCCATCATTCCATGAGTAAGGTTGGTGGGCTTCCATCAGATTCAGGAACAGCATGAAGGGTTCGTGAACCCTCCAGTTCTCGACAGAATGCATAATGCACTTGCTGCCCTTCTCGAGTGGGGCGCGCTCCAGCAATCGGGGCATTTTCCTTTTGATTTTCTTGTAGATGCGACGTGTCAGGAGCCTCGTTTTCCTGTCCCGTATCATGCTCTTCAAAGTGCGAGGCCAGTTTCCACCAGACTGCTGGAGATACTTTCTCACCTCTGTGATTAAGCCGGCTTCATCAAAAACATCGCAATAGCTGAAGGGGAAACCAAACACTGGGGTCACGAGAGGGTTAGCCGTAAGAGAACAAGTCACGTATCCACGATCTGCCAATTTCCCCAAGATTCCATGCTCTTGCACAGCCAAGTTAGCATGACTCAACTTCCCTGAATTCTCTATGAACGTATTATGAGATTCGTGTATTCCGTGGGAGGAGGGAAGTCTCCCAGTGAACATCGAAACATGCGAAGGAGTGGTCCAGTTGGACGCGGCAACCGCGTTCTCATACTTGACGAACCCAAGATCCTCTAGCTTCCGGAGACCAGATGAGTAGTCTTCTCTAAGTGTGTCCAACACCATGAGTACTACGTTCAATCGCAATCGAATGGCGGACCTTCGTCACCCGCAAGCCCTTGTGCTTTAAGTGGTTTGCTTGCGGGATGTCCACGTGCGCCAAGGTCGTGGAAGTGGTCGATTTCCTCACGCTCCCGCTCCATCCTTGCCTTGCGCCCTCGTTAGAGGCAGTTTTGCTTCAACCTAACACATGGTGAACCTTTTTCGGTTCCGAACCGACGAAAACAGGGTCAGCACCTGCCGGGTGGCAGGAGCTTCAACGTCAAGTACGCGCGAATGGATGACTTTGACTTCGGTGCCAGCCATCTGATGACCACCGAATAGGAAGATTGCTTCTACAACCTTCGTATCACAAAGAAACTGCTAATGGATAATGCATTGAACAGCAGCCCAGCCACTCGTTCCCCAAACGCTATAATGAACCCTCCTTCACTTGTGCTTTCTCGAGAGGTAATTCAGACGTTCGAGTCCGGTCAACAGATCTTCCGTCGACTTCTCAGGCGAGGCAGTCTCTGAATCCACAACTATATCCGGCGCCACGGGTTCTTCGTAAGGGTCCTGTATACCCGTCATATTGGTGATTTCACCTCTGCGGGCCTTTGCGTAAAGGCCCTTCGGGTCCCTCTTTTCGCAAGTCGAGAGGGAGGCTTTGACGTAGACTTCGACAAAACGGTCAGTGCCTATGGTTTCCCTTGCAAATTCCCTTGAGATTCGGTAAGGTGATATGAGAGCCACTATGGAAACGACGCCGTTTCTGGAGAGGACCTTCGCCAAATAGGAAACGCGTCGCGCGTGCTCTTCTCTATCCTGTTTCGATAGCCCAAGGTCTCTCGACAGGCCCTTCCTTATTTCGTCACCGTCGAGGATTTCGACAAACTTTCCATACTCATGCTCCAGTCGTCGTTTCAGTACCACCGCAATGGTCGACTTGCCTGACCCAGGCAAACCTGTCATCCAGACTGTGAACCCTCTCCTGGCAGGGTTCTCGCTATCTGCTGAGATAGTCCATCAACCCATCTGGAGTACGTCCTTCGATGCCTTCCTTTACCGGGTCCAAGCCTAACGCCCCGAGCAGAATCGGTGCGATTTGCCTAACGTTGGCACCACGGATCTCTTTCGCGCCCAAATCGCGACGAGGATCGTACATCATCATGACGCCATCCATCGAGTGCACGGAGTCATCAGGACCAGTGTCATTCTCTGACAGGTACAGCCCCTCATGACCCACAGTTCCGGCTGACCTCCAATCCAAGTTTCCAAAGTATACCATGAGGTCGGGCTTGTCTCCGATTGCGCCGTGGTACAATGACTCGGGTTCAAACACTTGGTTACCCATTGCATTCCCCTCCCTGTCCTCAATCTTGAGCATCTTTTCGACTAGCCGTTTCTTTTCCTTCTCATATGAAGATGGCTCGATTACCCCCTGTGCCTCCCTTCCCTTCACGTTGAAGAAGATTCGCGCGTAGTAGCCCCCCCACCCCCACGCTCTTGTCTTGGTCCAGTCTATTTCGGCCTTTTCAATATCGGTGATTGAGCTAGGTTGATTCTTGAACACTAGGTAGCCTTCCCTCTCAAGCCATTGGTTAACGCAGAATCCTCCCTTCATCGCTTTCGACCCGTGGTCAGAGAGAACGAAGGTCAGGCATTCGTCCCCGAAGATGTGCAACAGCCTGCCAATCCTGTCGTCCACCATCCCATAGTACTCTTCGTCTATCTTCTCATACTTGTTCCCAGGAACATACTTGGGGTGGGCGGGGTCGAAGAACTTCCAGAATGCGTGATGCAGCCTGTCGAAGCCAATCTCGTGCATAATGAAAAAGTCCCACGGATGACTCTTGACCAAGTGCTCGGCTACGTCGAACCGCTTGCGCGTCATGTCGAAGAGTTCCTCTTTGATTGCGTCCCTGTCCTCCGTTCTGAATGTTACATCGAAGACGTACTTCCCTCCAGCGGCCTTCAGCACCTCCTCCCGAAGCTCTGCGGGATAGGTGAAAGGTCTCTCGATGCTCGGCGTGATGAAACACGAAACAACAAGTGCATTCGGAACTGGCTTCGGAGGATATCCTGGGGGCACTCCAAGAACGATGGATTTCCTTCCATGCGCCGAAAGAATCTCCCAGACAGTCCTCTCTTTGACGTGGGTCGAGTTGACTATGTATCCATCGTTGTAAGAAAAGCCCTTTCGGTGCCTGAATCCGTAGATTCCCAGCTGTCCGGGGCTCTTACCCGTCATCATAACCATCCACGCCGGGACGGTGATAGGTGGGTCGCAAGTCCTTAACTTGCCGTGCAGGCCTCTCTTGTACATCTGCTTGATGTTGGGAAGCTTGTCCAAGAGTTTGTCGAAGAGCAGCTCAGGTGGGACGGAATCGAGGCCGATGACCGCAACTTTCTCCATTTGCCTCACTCTACAAACGGTGCCTTCGACTGCGCGATCACCTGCGCCACCTCGGGCCGCATAAACTCCTTCGGCGGAGTCTGCCCATCGGCGAACATCTTCCTCAGCTTTGTCCCGCTGAAGCTGAGCCTCTCTTCCTCGCCATGTGGACACGTCTTTTCGGTTGCTATACCTGCACACTTCTTACAGTAGTAGAATTCCCTGAAAAAGAATGGGGTGATGCCAAGGTCGGGGAACTCCTTGAAGATATCCTGTGCTGCGTACGGCCCATAGTAGGTACCCACGCCCGCGTGATCTCTTCCGATAGTTATGTGCGTACACCCGAAGTTCTTCCTCATTATCGCGTGCATTATCGCCTCTTTCGGCCCCGCGTACTGCATCTCGTAGTGAAGTACGCTCAGCACGACCGAACCCTTTGGATAGTAATTTTCAATCAGGGCTTGGTAGCTCGCAAGGATGACATCATCGCTGAAGTCGCCAGGTTTCTTCTTGCCGAGGACAGGATTGACAAACAATCCGTCTACGAGCGCCAATGCGCTTTTCTGGAGATACTCATGATTTATGTGCGGAGCGTTGCGGGTTTGAAAGGCTACGACCGTGTTCCAACCTCTTTCCCTGAACAGGATTCTGGTCTCCTTGGGTGACAAAGTGTGGTCCGCGAACTTGCCGTAGTCGCTTCTCGCCACTGCCCTCAGCTTTCCCGGCATCGCCCTCGAGGGCCCTTCGAAGATCTTGGAAACACCAGGGTGCGCCTCGTCCTCCGTACCAAACACCTTCATTGCATATTCTTTCTTCGAGATTTCGAAGGTCTCCCCACATTCGATGACGGCTAGAGGTGTTCCTTGCTCATCGGCCAGCATGGCTTCGTCTCCCGCCGCCAACTGGACCTGTTCTGAGATAGGCAGGAGAACCGGAATCGTCCAAGGCGCGTCGTTCTCAAGTCGCATCTGGTCAATCACGCTGAGGTAGTCGTTCTCTCCCATGAATCCCTCAAGCGGGCTGAACACACCATTCGCGATATTCGCAACTAGGCTCCGCATCTCTCTATCGATGGTGATGGTCTGTTCGCGTGTGAACCCCGCAAAGACCGACAAGTCAGCAGATTGCTTAATCTGCACGAGCCTTCCGCCGTGTGGTGCGCTAACCACTTTCTGCTCACCTAAAGGTAACCCAGCGCCTTAAGCCGGGCCTTGATTTCCTCGATATCGGTGCTCGTGAAGGCTTCAGGAGTATGGGAGGTCTCGTGCATAGCGACAATTTCTCGCAGAACGAATGTCACATAGTCTGACACCGACTTGAACCCGGTCTTTCCTGAAATGAGCGCCTCGAGTCTTTTGTGAAGCGTTCGTGGGATGGATACGGTAGTATACTCGGTCGGCAATAGCCCTGGGTGAAACCTCCAATTATATATAATTGACTGGGTAGGGAGACCTACCTCTGCTTCCAATTACATATAATTAAGGCTTAATTACCTGTGATTGATACTGTTTGCCGTTGAGGAACATCACCAAGGCGGGCATTGCACTAGCAATCATAGCGCTGTTGGTTGTCGGCATCTACGCAGCGGTGGTTCTGACGCGAGGCCCCTCTACGTCAAGCACTGTCAAGCACTAGCACGACAAGCACGTCAAGCACTAGCACGACAAGCACGTCAAGCACTAGCACGACAAGCACGTCAAGCACTAGCACGACAAGCACGTCAAGCACTAGCACGACAAGCAACTCAATCGACGTCGTAAACATCGGCTACTTCGCCAATATCAACCACGCACCCGCGATACTCGGTATGTCGAGCGGAGCTTTCCAGGAAGCCTTGGGACCTTCGACGAAAATCAACACGTTCCTCTTCACGTCAGGGGGGCCGGAAATGCTCGCCCTTCTTGCAGGCAAAGTGGACATCGGGTATGTCGGTCCAAGCCCCTCCGTCAACGCGTACATCCAGTCCAACGGGACAGGACTCGTGATTCTGGCTGGCGTCGCTAGCGGCGGAGCTGTTTTCGTGGTTCAGAACGACTCTGAGATAACCCTCGTGAATGGTATACCCCACAATCTAGGTGGTAAGACGTTCGCGGCACCGGGGCTCGGCAACACTCAGGACATCGCCCTTAGGTATTACCTGTTGGAAAACGGCTACAACCCGACAGGACCCAATACATACGGAGGAAATGTCACGGTCAAGGACACATCGAATGCAGGCATCGTCACCCTGTTCAGCCAAGGCAAGATTGACGGCGCATGGGTTCCGGAACCGTACGGCGAGTTCCTCATCCAGCATGGCGGAAGGCTGCTTCTTGACGAAAGAAGCCTATGGCCGGGCGGCAATTTCTCGACGGCCGAATTGGTAGTCAGAACCCAGTTCCTCAACCAACATCCTGATGTCGTCATGGATATAGTCTCCGCTGACGTTGCGGAGACGATCTGGATCAACGATCACCTTTCACAGGCCGAAACTGACTTGAACGCTTCACTAGTTGCCCTGTCCGGGCAGGGGTATAGCCAGAGCATCCTGGACTCGTCACTTGCCAGACTCGACTTCACCTTCGACCCGCTTAAGACCTCCGTGACTCTTCAAGCGGAGCACGCGTACATCCTGGGAGACCTGACCCAGTATCCGGCGAGTCTCACTGGACTCTACGACCTATCAATTTTGAACAGCGTACTGACGGCTGACGGCCTACCGCCCATCCAGTAGGCGCTCGTCAGTTGGCTGAGACAGACGCTCATGGATTTGAGGGAATACGTGCGGTCATGAACCTGCGCGAATACATGCGCTCCATTGAGACGAAGAGCATATTGCAGATAAGTAAGCTCGAGAAGTCTTTTCGCGGCACCAAAGGCAACGGTCGAGAAAATCTTCTCGTCTTGGATGACATCAGTCTAGATGTTGGAGAGGGAGAATTCGTCACTGTCATCGGGCCGTCGGGATGCGGCAAGACCACACTTCTCAACATAATCGCAGGTCTCGAAGGGTACGATTCTGGCGATGTCGTTATCACCGGCCACAGAGTTTCCTCTTCGGCTCTGGACATCGTTATGATCTTTCAAGAAGACGCCCTGTTCCCTTGGCTAAATGTAAAGGAGAACGTCGAGTTCGGTCTGAAGCAGCGAGGTATTCCAAAGGAAGAACGTCGGAATACTGCGGAACAATACGTCGACATGGTCGGATTGACTCCTTTTGCGAACTCATTCGTCCATCAGCTCTCGGGAGGAATGAAGCAGAGGGTGGCAATCGCTAGAGGTCTGGCTCTCAACCCGAGAATCCTGCTAATGGACGAGCCCTTTGGCGCGTTGGACGCAACGAACAGAGAGATTCTGCAGAGGCAGCTGCAAGAGATTCACACTCAAACCAAAAAGACAATAGTCTTCGTGACGCACGACGTGCGAGAAGCTGTCTGTCTGGGCGACAGGGTTGTCCTGTTTACTCATGCGCCGGCGCGGATTAAGAGGCAATTCGTCATCGACCGTCCAAGACCGCGAAGGTCGGAAGATCCCGCGCTTAAGGGACTGACAAATGCCATTCTAAGGGACCTGAAGGGGGAAGGAGGATTTGAAGAAAGCGAGCTCGGAGACACCGCAGGGTAATAACGGCAGGCGAAATAGCCGAGTCAACATCACTGGCCTAATCGACGCCATCATCTTCCTGGCTGTCATCGTTGGTGCTTGGCAGGTTATCTTCTTGCTCAAGTTCTATCCGCCGTACCTCTTCCCCTCTCCAATGACTACCCTTGACACATTTGTGAAACTGATTAAGACCGGAATGCTGACGGTCGCGGTCTACACGACTGGCTACCGCCTCGTCGCCGGCTTCGCCCTTGTGATGCTTCTGGGTGTGGCGGTGGGAATAGTGATGGTGAAATTCAAGCGCTTCGGTAGGATGATGGCGTCCTTCAGTCTTGGCCTGCAATCTTTCCCTTCGATAGCATGGGTCCCATTCGCAATACTCATCATCGGACTGAGCGATTACGGCATACTCTTCGTCATAGTGATGAGCTCCACATTTTCGGTTATGCTGTCGACTTATTCAGGGTTCAGGAACATCCCGCCAATCTACATGAAGGCTGCAAGGAACATGGGTGCCAAACAGCTCTCACTCCTCCGCGGAGTGATGATTCCCGCAGCGACGCCCTCGCTCATAACCGGAATGAGGCAGGCTTGGTCCTTCGCGTGGCACGCCCTGATCGGGGCGGAGATGCTGATGGCTTCTGTTGGGTTGGGTGCGATACTGTACTACGGAAGCGAATTTGTCAGAATGGACCAGATCATAGCATCCATGATAACAATATTCGTCATAGGCTTTGTCGTCGACAGGCTGATCTTCTCCAGGCTGGAGCAGCGAGTGCGTTCCAAATGGGGCCTAACCTCTTGAACTGGCAAAGACCACTCCCATGGTGGGGCCGGTCCGATGACCACAAACATTATATCTGCAACTCAGGCACGCAAGCGAGTTTCATGGCTAACGACAGGGCTGTAGGCGGAGCGATCTTCGGAGGGAGCGTCATTGGAATCATCCTCTACGCGGTCCTCCTATTCTACGCGTGGGAGATAACCATCAGGGTCACAGCTTTCATCGGCGTGGCTCTGCTCCTGGCGATTCTCGCCTGGATAGGGTACACGATGGCCACCACGCCTCCACCGGAGCCAATAACAGAAATCCCGGAAGTCGTGACGCCTTCGGGAGAGGCCAAGGTCGAAACGAAGCCCAAAGGGCAGTAGCTCTTGCCTCAGGGAGGACAGTTTGGCGCTTCGCCACTGACCCCCAGAAGTGGTGTTTGATGACTCCAGCTTATCTGCGCAATCTCTTTCAATCGGCCCGGTCAGGAAGGCGGGGAGGAAGCGTCGCGCTTCTGGGCATCGATGGAAGTGGGAAGACTGCGCACGCCTTGGAACTTGTGTCTTGGTTCAAGGACAGGGGCTATCCTTGCACACGGGTCCCGTTCCACCACTACCTGGTTGTCGACAAGCTTTTCATGCGTCGCAGTCTCTCCGGGCGTCGCAAGGCTGGCGACACCGTCCTAGGACTGAGGAAAGGCGGGAATCCACTACGACCTTTGCTCTCGGCTCTGGATAACTTCCTGTTGTATGCTGTCAGTTCTTTCGGGCGGGGAATCGAGGGGAGGGTCATAGTCTACGACAGGTTCAGCTGGAGCACCTACGTGAAATACAAGGCCTTGGGTTATCCTGTAGGTGGCCTGAAGTGGATCTTCTTCCTACCCGCCCCAAGCTGCGCCTTCCTTCTGGACGTGCCCGTGAGGAGATCGCTCGACGTTATAGCCTCCCGACCCGGCCACTTCAGGTATACCGGGACCGTTCTTGCGAAGGAACGCGACGAATACCTCGAAATCGCCAGGTCAAAAGGTCTGACAGTGATAGACACAACGAGGGATCGCGTAGAAGTCCAAGAACAAATCGAGAATCACCTTGGGCGGGTCTTCCCGGTTGCGAGAACGCAACGATTGAACCACAGGAAAGGAAGCGTGCGGGGGTAGTGGCAGGACAGGAGGAAGAGGCACCTGTGAGTTCTGTGAGCTCCGTCTTCAGCGTCATGGTCAGAGTTGTTTGGTAGTATCGAGCCGCGGATTGCCACAAGAGGTGTTCGAAGCCCTTCGATCGAAAAGAGGGAGGGGAGAGAGTGAGCGCGACCGTTAGATCCTATGCTGCCGCCTTCCTCGAAGACAGCCTGGGTCTGGCCAAGCGAAGCTTGGACCCCGCCTCAATCTCCTCTGAGTTGGTCGATGGTCTGGCCGCCGCCATGCGAGGCTCACCCGAATCTGCTTCTCTGGCACCCATGTTGGAGGATGCCGTCATTCGCTTCCTCGCCGATGTTGAGGCCGAGACCCTCGACCGTTCAGGATTCTTCGTCCGCAAGGCCCGCTGGCCGCGGAACGCCCCGTTCGCAACTTGCATCACGCACGACGTCGATAACGTCAGCAGACCGCTAATTCACATCCTCAGACGTGCGAGTCGCTTTTCCTTCTCGGACATCGTGCTAGCTTTGCTAAGGTTGAGGTCGCTGTATAATAACATCGACCTAATAACTAATCTTGAGACCAAACATGGTCTCAGATCAAGCTTCTACTTCCTATCGAAGAACTATGACCTGAGTGCCCTTGCCTCCACCGCCCGTCGTCTGGCCGAGTCGGGATGGGAAGTGGGGCTTCATGGAGACTTCGGGACGTACAATTCAGCAGAGGCGATGGAGGATGCAGTGGCAAGGTTGAGCTCCGTCTTCGGAAGCAGACCCGTCGGCTTGAGGGAGCACTACCTTCAGTTCGACTACGGCAAGACTTGGGAGGTCGCAGAGTCTGCTGGGTTCATCTATGACAGCACCGTCGGGAACAGGGACCGCTTGGGGTTTAGGCTCGGCCTTTGCACGCCGTTTCACCCTCCGGATTCGGGCTGGATGCCGATGAACTTGGTCGAACTCCCCCTCGTGCTGATGGACACAACACTCTGGGGGTACCTGAAAAGAAGCGAAGATGAAGGAGAGCGGGACTTTCAGAGTCTTCTAGACCAGGTGGTCAGAGTCAATGGCCTGATGACTCTGCTCTGGCATCAGGAATCCGTGAGGATGAAGGGAGGGAGGATCTACCCGAGTCTCTTGGCAGCACTCACAGGCCGGAACTGCTACGCTGTTACGGGCGAGATGGTGGCGCGCTGGTGGGTTGAGCGGGGCCGCCCCTTGGTCACTGACGGCGCGACCGTCAGGATGGACAGCGCCCCCGGGGGGATGGTGCTAACCTTCAAGACCACGGAGGAGAAGGCCCTCGTGGTCGAAGGCGGGATGCTGAGCACAAGTGCAGCCGGTCAGACCGTGACGGCTTCGGGGGGTCCCCTAAAGGTGAGGGTCGGCTAACATGCCAAAGAAGCGTGTGCTCGTGACCGGGGCCGGTGGGATTGCAGGGGTGAACTTCGTCCGCGCCCTTCGAGCCTCTGAGGCGGGGTATTGGATAGCAGGAACCGACTATAACAAGTACTACATCGAACTTCCAGACCTCGATTCTAGGCACCCGACGCCACGGCATGATTCACCCGACTTTGTCCAGAGGGTGGCAGACATGGCAAAGAAGGAGATGATTGACTTCCTCCACCCCCAGCCCTCTGCCGAGGCCCTCGTGCTCGCCAAGGCCAGGGACCAGATTGCCGTCCCAATGCTGCTGCCGAGGCCGGAGGTGATGGAGATGGGGCAAGACAAGCTGCTGACGAAGGTGCGGATCGGACAGGCGGGCGTCCCCGTCGCAGGCACAATGGCGCTAGAAGAGCTGGATGACGTAGCGAACGCTTTCTCCACCTTCCAGGCGCCCCTTTGGGTGAGGGCCCGGCATGGGGCCGGTGGGAGGTTCAGCCTCCCTTGCACGTCAAAGGAGGAGGCGCTTCACTGGATTGCCATCTGGACCGGCAGGGGGACCCCACTCGACGAGTTCATCATCCAGGAATACCTCCCCGGCAGGAACATCGCCATGGACACAGTGTGGCGCGACGGCAGACTGGTGACGTCCTACTGCCGGGAGAGGATAGAATACCCCCTAAAGCACGTTTCGCCCTCTGGCATCACCGGGACGCCCTCGGTCGCTAGGATTGTCCAGGATGACAGGGTCAACGAGGTCGGAGAGAGGTCAGTCAATGCTCTCGATCCGCGACCGAACGGCGCGTATTCGGTTGACATCAAGGAAGACTCCCGGGGACGCCCCTGCGTGACCGAAGTCGACGCGGGCAAGTTCCACACGACGATGCCCCTGTGGGGGTACGTCGCAGTCAGACACTTTCACCTCCCCTGGTACTCGAACTTGGCCGACCTCTACGTCAGGCTGGGCCTCGGTGAGGAACCGCCGGGCGACGCTCCTCAGCATGACCTCCTGCCTGCGGGCTACTACATGATCAGGAACATCGATTCGGGTGTCCTTCTCTGGAGGGAGGATGGATGGAAAGAAAAGGTCCTGTGAGCCTCAAAGACTACGCCTCCTACGTCTTCGACTTGGATGGCACTCTGTTCACGATTCCGGTAGACTGGTTCAAGGTGCGCGAGGAGGTAAGCAGGATGGCCGGGGCCCCGATCGGGAATACCCCCCTTTTCCTCAAGGTCGAGCAGCTCATCTCCGTCCGTCCATCCATTAGAGAGACTCTCTTCGCGATGCTCGACATGCACGAGTTGAAGGCAGCGGCAGCGGCTACTCCGATGGGCGGGGCCCTCGAACTCCTCTCCCATCTTTCGAAGCTGGCCAAGCTAGGCTTAGTCACCATGCAGGGGTTGGCAGCATGCGACAGGATCTTGGGCAGGTACCATCTTGGGGAGCTGTTCGACGTCATGGCGACAAGGGAGGATTCCCTTGACAGGGCCGTGCAACTTCGAATCGCGCTTCAATCACTGTCATCATCGCCCAAGGACACGCTCTTTGCCGGGGACAGACTCAACGACGTTGTTTGCGGAAGGAGAACGGGTGTCGACACGGCGTTAGTGGGGAGAGACCCGTCGGGGGACACAAGGCCTGATTACGCCTTCCCGACTCTCGCCATGCTCAAGGACGGCATCATGTGACATGAAATGATTCCCTAGGGCCTAGAGTTCACGCCTAGCGCTGGGGGGTAGAGAGTGCTTCCGTATCAGGAGCGAGCGAGCCATTGCCCTGAACTTCGGTTCCACAGCATACAGAAGGCCGAAGTAGACGGCTGCTCCAAGCGTGACCACCGCGCAGAGTCCTAGCCCGTAAACAAGGGCGCCGGCGCCTGAAACAAGGACCACTTTAGAAAGCAAGTCCACTGCCAACCCCATTACGATTGCTGCCCCTAGATAGTAGGGCACCCTCGTCTCTCTCCGGAGGAGCTTGGCCGAACGGCGAGCGCGCCTGCTCTTGATGATAAGGAAGAGGATCGTCGTGCAGAGCTGGACAGCGGCCCAGAGCGCTACGGCGACTGAGTCCCCCAGCCCGTTCGAGAAGGCGAATGACAGCACGGCGAACATGCCAACGAGATACACGAGGGCTGCGCACATGGAGACCAGCGGCACGTAGAGCAGGTTGCTTCTCACGAGACTCTTGAATCCTTTCTCGCTCCCCACGTCCACTTTCTCGGTGCCAAGGAGAGTCTGGTCGACGGTCCAGGAGACCGCTTGGAAAAGGAACATGACTGAGAGGATGGAAAGCCCGAGACTGCCCGCCATGTACTCCGGACCGAACACTTGCAGAATCGGCTGGGCCAGGACTACCCCGCCCACGGCCATCGGGATACTGAAGAGGAGCAAGAACTCTATAGTTATCGCGGGCAGGTTCTCGTTCCCTCCCCGCAGCAGAAGGGGGTACAGGGAGTAGGCGAGAAAGTACGAGTAGCCGACAACCGAGGCGACCGTGAAGGCAGGCTGGTAGACACCCGCGATCGCCGTTCCGAAGGCCAGCGAGGCAATGTAGGTGTCTGATCTGTTTAGGAGGAGCGGAGGAAGATTATCGAGGACGGGCAACCAGGATAGCCTGATCCACCGCTTCGCGACTGAAAGCTGCAGCTGTTCTCTTGTCGCCCCCCTCACCATGTAGGCGCCCAACGTGAAGGTAATGAGGTATGAGACTAAGAGGGCTAGGATGACGCCCTCGATGCCAAGTCTGTAAACGTACAGCGCCTCGTAGGCGACTGCGATCTTGACCGGCTCCGAAACGACGAGCTGGTAGCCGGAGACGACCGGCCTGTAACCCACCACAATCGATGTGGTGACCGTATTGCAATAGCCTAGCGGGACAAGAAGACTCCCGAGCACGAAGGGGAGGAACGAAGTAGCCAGACTCGAGCGGGTCACGACGGAGAGGAAGAAGTACATCAAGAGCCCGAACCCGCTCATCACGGCGCCTGAGGCAAATGCGGTCCTACCGACCAGTCTTCCCCTAGCGATGTCCCGCGTGGCCCAGTAGGCCACGATCCCGACTGGGTATGACGAGAACGCGACAAGGTCGACGATGACTGCCCAGAGGCCGAGCTGTGTTGGGTCGAGCCATCTTGTGGCCATGATCAGGAACAGCAGGCCAGTAAAGGCGCTGAAGGTGTTCGCCCCAAACACGATCAGGCCCGTTGAACGCAGTCCGATTCTGCCAGTCATGACATCATACCGCTGAACTGTGCTCTCACACGCCCATCTTTGCCCATCCTGCGTTGAGAATGGAAAATGGTAGGACTCAAGACCACGTCCGTTTCAGGTTCGATGTCCGTGTTCTTAAGCTGGTGCGGGGATTCTTCTCGGCCAGGTCCCCGGTTCCTTGCGTGCTCGTCACTGACAAGCGAAGGGCTGGTACCAGTCGCGCCAAGCACCCTAAGTCGGCAGCGCGCGCGCGTTGAGCAGAGGTGGGCCTGTGTCATCTAGAAGAAGGGAAGGTATTTCAGCGGAGCGGAAGGTATTTCAGCGAGCGTGCTGACCAGAAGATTTCTGCGAATCAAATGATTGCATTTGAGGCCTAAACCAGATCAGCGGGCGCACCTTGGCCGGCGGAGGGGGAGGTTTTCCCTTCGCCCGGTGACAGTCCAGAGCATCTGTAGAGGCTAGCCATGATGCCCACCTACGAAACGGTCACGATAGCGAGGAACGAGGCACCCAACATCGGCCACACTCTGGCATCGTTGGGCGTGCAATCTCTGAAACCCTCAAAGATGATAGTGGTCGACGATGGCTCGGTTGATGACACTCCAAAGGTTGCTGCTGGGTTCGGGTGTACGGTGGTGCGGCTCCCGTATCACTCAAGGAGCTATCTGGGTCGTCCTGAACTGGCATCCGTGATAAACGCAGGCTTGAGAAGAGTCTCACAGAACGCGGACTACGTGGTCACGGTAGATGCGGACAACCCGCTCCCAATTGAGTACGTGGCGGACCTGATAGGCAGGATGGAAGAGGACGACCTCGTGGTCGCGGCCAGTGGGATGCTGGTCGGGGAGCCGGTAGACCTCGAGATGCCCCGCAACTCCGGCTTCGTGGTGAAGACCGAGGCCTGGCGGAAGCTGAACGGAATGCGCTACCCCCTCATGTATGGCTACGAGAGCTGGCTCAGGTTCAAGTTCATCCAGGCAGGGTTGAAGACACAAGTCTATCCCGAGGTCAGGTCACGAGTCCGCAGGAGGACCAGACTCAAGGGTGTCAACGACGGGCGGGCGATGTATGTGCTCGGATACGGCTTGGCCTATGCCTCAGGCAGGGTGGCCGTCAACATGCCGAGACAACCGCTAGACTCAATCAAGGCCCTCGCAGGCTATCTGTCCCACGGCGACTTGGAAAGAGCTGACATCGCAGAATGGGTCAGAGGCAGACAAAGGGCACAGCTCATCCGCAAGATCCGTCAAAGGTTCGCAAGAGTGGTCTAGGTGGGTCGAAGGGACCGGCTCCCAAGGGGCCCGCCCGAGGACCCGAGGCAGCGCATGATCACCCGGTGGAGGGATCGGTTGGCTGACGCGACGAGGCTGAACCTGGTCTCGAGGCTGAACTCGGGGGCCGACCGGGGTTCACTAGTGAGAGAGATGGCCGCACCCGCCTCCCTTGCTATCAGGTATCCCCCGGCGATGTCAGTGACTCTCATCCGCCCCCTGACGTCGACAAAGGCGTCGATCTTCCCCTCGGCCAGAAGGCACATTTCGAGCGCGTTTGCTCCGTAGTGAACTACCCGCTTAGAACCGGCGAGGAGAGGGACGAGCCCTGCGATCAGGGCCCCTGGGGTTCCGCTCAAGTCAACGCTCAGGACGGATTTGCCCAGCATACCTCCTTTTGTCGTACTGATACTCCTTCCGTTCTTCGACGCTCCCTTGCCCTTCGCCGCGAAGTAGACGTCTCCGTTGACCAAGTTCCTGACCATTGCGAAGCGGACCCCTCTCAGGCTTCTCCCTTCCGCAATCGCCACCGATGTGCAGTAGAAGGGGAGACCTCTTTCGAAATTCGAAGACCCATCGAGGGGGTCGATTATGGCGAGCGTCCGACTTCCAGGGTCGCCTATGTTTCCAGCTTCTTCGCTCAGTAGCTTAACCCCCTTGACCCGAAAGAGCGCTCTTGACAGCTCCTCCTCGGCCTTCAGGTCGGCTAGTAGCGTCTTGTCCCCCGAGGCCCCCGTTCCGACTGCAAGCCCTCGGCCACCGCCGGAAGCCACCGCCGATACGGACCTCTGCGCCTTCCTAGTCGCCTCAGCAAGCAACGTCTCCCATGGAGGATCTATGGAATTCACCGGCCAACCAAACTCCTCTTCTTCACGGCCACGAGAATCGCGTCGAGCGTCCGCTTAGTGTCGGAATCCGTTTGCACCTTCTCTACGTTCATCTCGTTCAGCTCCTCGTGGATTTCGACCAGCGCCGTGTAGTACCTGACCCTGAAGTATTCCGTCGGGTTCCTGTCCCTTCCTTTCTTCCCGACCTGTCTGCCGTGAATAGTCCTAGGCCCGGCATCGAGCAGGACGTAAAGGTCTGGCCTCATCCTTGGGAGCGCAAGGATTTCCTTGCAGAGGGCGAGCATGGCCGGATATGCCGCGCTCTTCTTCAGCTCGAACCTGATCTTTGCATAAGCTAGGTCAGATAGGAGGTAGCCCTCCGAGACCAAGTCCCTCGTCCCCCTTAGTCTGGAGATGGTGGAGGCGTAGGCCAACGTGGCTCCCAGGAGGCTGTAGTCAGAGTAGGTGTCACCGCGGTCGGCGACGGGGACGTGGTCAGGCAGAGCGTGGGCCGATTCCTGGAGCCTGAGCCAGCCGCGCCTCTCCAGGCGTCGGGCCAGGGTTGTCTTGCCGGTCCCGGAGAATCCCTCGAGGACGACGAAGTGCATGTAAGGGCAGGCTCTGAGCCAATTGGCATTTAACCTCGCCACCCGGAGGCGGTCAGGGAAGCGAAAACAGCGCGGCCTGGTTGAAGACTAGAAGGTAGACGAGGTACGCCATGTACCCGACCCCCAGATATGCGACCGTCGGAACTCCGTACTTCACTTCGACCAAGGCTCCGGGTTTCTGGTTCGCTTCGACCTCGTCTCTCGCGACGTTGACGTCGCTGTTCACCTCCTCCCTCGCCCCATCTGCAATCACGGCCTCCGGTATCCACTTCTGCTCCTTCAGGAACCTTTCAATCGGGATCGTCTTTGATCCCCACGCGGTTCCTGTTGCGACCTCGTACCCGATGTGCCCTAGGGCGACCGCCGCCCCGCCGACGAGGGGCAGGATCGGGGAAAGCTGGTATGGGTCGGCCGCGATGAAGACGAGCGCGATTGAGTCGGCCTGTCCGACTGCACCCAGCAGGGCGAACACCAGCGCAATCCCACCGATGAGCGCGAGTTTGATCAGTTGGAGCTCGAGGTCCGGGAACATAGCGTAGATGACGTAGGCCAATCCGATTAGCGCTGGAATCCAGACGATGTCGTTCACAGCCCGCTCCTTGACATCCTGGTACGATGCCACGGCGAAGGAGACCCCGATTAGGAGTTGCGCGAACAACCGCGCCACAGACTTCGGGGCGACATATAAGCGCCAATCGGGGACGCTGGGTCGGGCTGGGCCGGGCTGAGCCAAGCTAAGCTAGGGTAGGCTATGCCTCTTCGACTTTCAGCTTCTGCCTCGAGAAGATCCTCGCGACTGTCTCGACCGTGTCTGTGTCGGCCACGGACTTGTCCCTCCTGATCCTCTTTATCCTGGGGAAGCGAAGCGCATACCCGCTGTCGTGCCTGAGGCTCCTTTGGACGCTGTCGAACGCAACCTCGACCACGACCTCAGGCCTAACCCTCCTCCAGTAGCCATGGTCTTCCTCGGTCAGTTCCTTCATTCGGCCTGTCATCTCCAGTATCTCCGCGTCGGTCAGGCCGCTGTACGCCTTTCCTATCGTTCTCAGTGCGCCACCGTCCCGGACGGCGAATGTGTAATCTGAGATCACTCCTGCCCTCTTGCCGTGGCCATACTCGGCCGCTACTATCACGGCGTCGACCGTGTCAAGCTCTTCCTTCAGCTTGACCCAGCCGGAACCCCTCCTTCCCATCGTGTAGGGGCTCCCCGGGTCTTTCAAGACCAATCCCTCGTACCCTTGCCTACGGCTCCTGCGGAACGCTGCTTCAATTTCCGTCGCCTTGCGTACGACTTCGGAATGGGCGAGCACGCCAACCCCTTCCATCACTGTGCTGAGTTCATTCCTGCGCTCCGTGAGGGCGAGACCGACTTTCTCCTTGCCATCCCTGTAGAGGATGTCGAATGCGAAGTATGTGACCGGCACCTTCTTGGCGACGTCCTCGAACCCCTCCATTCTCCCAAGCCTCCTCTGGAGTAGCTGGAACGGGAGAGGGCGCCCTTCAGTGAAAGGAACGATTTCGCCGTCGAGTATGAAACTACCTTCGGCCCTGCTAATTGAGGACGCGGCTTCAGCAAAGCTCGTTGTGATGTCCTCAAGCCTCCGAGAGTAGAGCCTCACCTCGTCACCTCGCTTGTGGACCTGCACCCTGACCCCATCGTACTTGTATTCCGCGTAGACTTCTTTTCCGAAGTGCGCGGCGACCTCGGAGGGGCTGGCCATCGGCTCCGCCAGCATGAAGTTGACCGGTCTGAATGGGGTGATCCTGAGCCGCCAGACTTCTCCTCTGGCCGCAGCCCCCGCCAGTAGGCCAAGGTCACCGACAACCATGTGCGCCCGGCCCACTTCCTCTTTGTGGACCGAATATGCCCGAGAGATCGCCTCCTCCACTAGCCCGGAGACCAGTCCGGTCCGCATCTCTCCGGTAAGGACCTTGACTACGTATTTTCCTTCGACGGGTGTGGCTCTGAGAATCAGGGACTTGACTAATGCTCTCCTCGTTGCCGACGACCCCTTTCCCTTCGTCGACCGAAGCTTCGCAAAAACATCCTCGAGGTCGTGCAGTGTTAGCGGTTCTAGGAAGAGGGTCTGCTCTTTCTTCTCGCCGAGGAGCTCTTCGGTGACTTCGCCCAAGTCGCCGTGCCTTAGGTAGGCCTTGGAGACCTGCTCGCTTTTGACCCCGGTCGTTTCCTTGACTACTTCAAGCAGGGTCGAGTACCCGACCTGAGCCTCGTCCCTGCTCCCTCTTTCGGAAGATCTGCCGCTCGACACCCTGGCTGCCGTCTCCGCGTCTTCAGGCTGAAGGCCCGTTAGGTAGGCGGCAAGGATGTTGACTTTCTCGTTCTTGCTGCGAGTCGACTTTACGTCTTCGAGCGTTCTTGCTAGGCCTGAGAAGGGAGCGCTCTGCTTCATTTCCCAATCTGAGCTGCCATCACTAGGGCGCCTTCGC
Source organism: Nitrososphaerales archaeon (assembly GCA_050012055.1). Taxonomy (GTDB): domain Archaea; phylum Thermoproteota; class Nitrososphaeria; order Nitrososphaerales; family Gagatemarchaeaceae; genus UBA183. The sequence continues at coordinate 112,840 of JBEKHX010000001.1, read as the reverse complement.
CATCCCTGTAGTAGGCTTCCTGTCGGCCTGTGGCCTTGAATCCGAGCTTCTGATACAGCGCAATCGCCTGCGCGTTGGAGACTCGCACCTCAAGGTAGCACTCGGTCGCCGATTTCTTCAGCATCTCTTCGTGCGACGCGAGGATCAAGCCGGTCCCGATCCCCCTGCTTCGGTGCTCCTCCTCCACTGCTACCGAGACCACGTGCCCCTTCCGCGCGAGTCCCAGCCGCCTCAGCTGGGAGAAGCCGTATTCTATACGGCACATGATGTACCCAACCAAGACGCCGTGCAACTCCGCGACCAGGAAGGTCTCGGGAAATTCCGACAGTATCTCGTAGTAGAAGTATTCGGAGTAGTGCTCGGGGAGGGTCTTCATGTTGATTCCGATGACCGAGGGGATGTCCTCCTTTTCGCATCGGCGTATCTCGTATTCACCGAGCTTCACTACGACAGCTTTCTGCAAACCTCAGATGCGCCGACCCCGCTGGTGGTTAAGTCTTGCTGAATCCACAATAACTCCTTATTATTGGACGGGGGAATGACCGCCCAGTTGTCGGCGCAGCCAATCGACTTGGAAGCTTCTGTCCGCTCGAAGTTCACGGTCAAGAACAGTTTCCAGCTCCCGGACGGAGAAATGGAGTTCAATGTCGTATACTGGCCCGACTCGAGAGAGAAGTTCGTCGAGCTCTGCCGAGGGCTCGCGGCGTCCGGATTCACTCCCAGGCTCGTGGGAACCGATGAGGAGGCCCTCCTCTTCGTACGGAAGGCACAGACGGTTGAAAGGCAGCGGTCGAGGGTTCCGGTCATCCTCGCCCTTCTAGCCCTGGGGTCGGTCGTCGCATTCGGGCTGTTCTTAGGGGTCACATACCAACAGTATGCCCCGTCCGTACCAGGGGAGTTCGTCATCCTCCTGTACGGGACCGCAATCATGGCTATCGTGTCGGCCCATGAATTCGGTCACATGTACGTCTCGCGCAGGAAGTGCGAGGCGCCTCCGGCCCCCTACTTTCTGCCCGGAATCCCCGGTGTCACCGGGGCCCTCCCGACACTCGGAATCATCTCACGCCAGAGGGGGCCCGCCGTCAACAGGAACACGTTCTTCGACGTCACCCTCGCTGGCCCGCTCATGGGCCTCGCCGTCTCGCTGGCGCTGTACGTCCTTGGAAGCTTGGTGGCAGTCCAGTCCGTTGTGCCGCTGCGGAGCTGTCAGCAGATCAACGGCACGGCGACGCTGTGCCCCAGCGTCATCCAGGTGGGCTTGGACGCGATTGTAGGCCCCCTCTTGCCGCATGTCGCCCCCGGGTATTCCGCCCTCTCTCCTTTGTCAGATGGAGCCACTGTGGGGCTGATCCTGACCTTCGTCGGCCTTCTCCCCATGACCTCCTTCGACGGGGGATATCTATCGAGCCTCGCCTGGGGACCTGGGGCATCGAGGATTGCAACCTATCTGAGCGTCATTCTGCTGATCTCGGTGGACCTGCCCACCTATTGGGCACTAGCCGTCGTTGTGCTTCTGCTGATGAGCCTGAGTCGGCACTCCGGGCCTCAACTGCTCGACGAGGTCTCTCCCATATCGGAGACCAGGAGATGGTTGTGCGTGGGCGCGCTCGCTCTTGCGTTGCTCTGCATGCCTCTACCGCAGACCATTGCAGGGTTCCCTTTAGGCTGACTCGATTCTACATTCGGCGGCACGGGTCACCACGTTCATCTTCCCCGACCTGCCGAGCTTGTTCAGAAGCCTCCCGATTGCCTCCCCTGAACCCCTCGCAGTCGCCAGCCCCAGCTTGGATTTTGCGTAGACTTCGGGCAGACCCGAGAGGAGAAGCACGTCGTACTCGTCTCTCAGCTTGCTGAGGTAAAAGACGTCTTCCATGCCGTCGACATATGCTTCCCTCCTTCTCCCTCCTTCGCCCGAAAGCCTTCCCGTGGCTGCCATGTCGAGGGCGGTTGAGCCGAGCCCCTCCGAGCACTCCGTCATGAGAAGGACCGAGCCGGACTTCCTGACTCCCGATAGGGCGTTCCACGCCGTTCTCACCGCAGACGAGAGAGTGTCGTCGTAGCTTCTTCCTCCTGTCCCGACCACGATTGCCCTTGCAGGCGTGACGCCTACGCTGAGGAAGCCGTTCTTGATAGCGTCGAAAGGAGCGTCCTCCATCACCGTCCTCACCTTCCCTCCTCTGGGGAGGACGTCGATAAAACCCGCCTCTGCAATCCCTTCGGCAATGCCGTCCATAACCTCCCTCGACTTCGTCTTTTCGAAGGGAGAGGGCTCCATCTCCTTCCTCGCCTTGGCAGCCTCCCTGTGAGAGTGGGCGACCCAGTTCAGGCACGCTTCGACCTTCGCGTCGGCGATTCCGAACATGGGGTCGGGCCGCGGAGTGCCGACGAAGAGTTTGGCCCCTCTTTCAGTCAGCTCCTGCGCGAGGGCCGTTCCTCCGTCGTCGGGGGCGATAGGCGGGGGAAGTGTCGTGACCCTGCCCTTGAGCTCCGGCACGGCAGACTCAATTCTCTTGGGCGCAGCAGAGAAGATCTTCAGCGGCGCGGCGGAGTCGAGCCCGGGGGCGAGTTCCCGCAGGAGCTCGGCCGTGGTCGGAGAAGCATCGCAAATGAAAAGCGCGGAGGCCCGCTTCATTGCTTCGAGCAATCTTTCTGTCTCGACGACGGCCCTCTCGGCCTGGGGGTCTACAACTGCGCCCAGGTTCTCGGCCTGGACTGTTACAAGGGTCTCTACTGAACCATAAGGAATCCAGAGTTCCGGCAAACATCAACTCAGGTTCGGCGTTGGTTTTTAAGTTCGAATCCGGGGGCCATCTGTATGGCCTGGAAGACGCGCCGCTCTCAGATAAGCAACCTGGCCGAGGGGCTGGTCAAGGCGGGGGCGCTTCAGTTCGGCACGTTCACCCTTCCCGACAGCAGGGAGAGCTCCTACTACATCAACCTGAGAGGCATTCTGAGCTACCCGGGGCTCTACGGTCTGGCGGTCGATTCCATGTCCCGATTGGTCTCGGCGAAGGCTCCGAAGGCGAATGCAATCTGTGGCGTACCAATCAGCGGCCTCACCCTGGCTGCGCCTGTCGCACTCTCGCTGAAGAAGCCGCTCACCTACGCGAGGAGCTCCAGACAGGGCAGCGGTCGAGTGGTCGAGGGCGAGGTCCGACCCGGCTGGAAAGTCGTCGTAGTGGACGACCTTTCGACGACGGGCAAGACCATCCTCGCTTCAGCGAGAGCCGTCCAAGAGGAAGGGGGAGAGGTCAACGACGCGGTCGTCTTGGTCGACAGGATGGAAGGCGCCAGGGAGAGACTCAGCAAGGAAGGAATTGCTCTTCACTGCATGACTGACGTCATGGAGTTGGCCGACACGCTCTTCTCGATGGAGCTGATCAGCGCAAAAGACCTGAAAGCGATAACGAGATCGGTGGGAAACCGTCAGTAGACCATGAGATTCTTCTCTTCAAGTGTCACATGGAGATTATTGACAGCTCTGTAGACTTCGCTTTCCTTCTTTGCACCTGTGCAGACGAGCTTTCCGGATGCGAACAGCAGTATCACTGTCTTCGGGTCTGCCATCCTATGGATAAGGCCGGGGAACTGCTCGGGCTCGTACATCGACTTTGGGAGGACTCTCGCGGCCTCCTCGAGATGGACCTTCCCGCCCAGGCTCGCCGAAGCGACTATGTTCTGAATCTCGACGACGGCCTCGTTCTTAATTGGAATCTTGCCCTTCTTCAATTGCCTCACGACCTCTTCGACCGCCTTGCGGGCCTGTTCCTCTGACTTCGCCCCTGTGCAGACCATCTTGCCTGAACTGAAGATCAGAGTTGCAGTCTTGGGGTTTCGGAGACGGAAGACGAGGCCAGGAAACTGGTCGGGATGGTACTCCACTGTAACGAAGTTCTTTGTGATGAGGTTGAGGTCGACAGTCTGGTTGATGGATGCAGAAGCGACGACGTTCTCAATACTGACGATTGCCTTTGTCTGCGGCATCTAGCGAGCCGAGATTTCCTCAGTATATAAAGAGTATATATAGGACGGAAGCGTTTCTTTAACAAGCGTCGGAAAGGCCCGAAAGAGCCCGTTTTGAGCTCCTTTTGTCTTTTTGTCCGTTGTATATGTAACGTGGTCTAGCGCTGAATCACACACCATGCGCCCGAGCCATGTCGTTGAGCGCGCGCTATACAGGGAGGTCGCAGTTCAAAGGGCCAATTCTTTGCCTAGAATGTTCTGTATAATCAAATAACATGCTTAAGGCCGATTAGATTTCCCCAAAAAATGGGTATGTACCTGAGGTTCATGCCTGTGAACTCCCGATTCCGAACCCCTAATAACGACGGTAGGGGTGTATCAAAACACGTTCCAAAAGAAGAAAGCACTCTCTCTAGTAGGCAGTCTAGCGATTCTCAGCATCCTCTTACTCGTTGCAGTTATTTCCCTTACGCCAACGCCCACCACAACGTCAACTACAAGTGCCGCGACAAAAAGTGGCATAGTTGGACGCGACTCTTGCGTAGATAACGGTTTCCTTACAGCATATGTTGATGATTCAACCGGACTCTACACGTTCGATATCGGAACCTGCGGCAGTTCGGCCTGTGTCGTTGGAACATCCATTGCAGCATTCCCGGATTGCAACTACATCCTCTTTCCCACGGGGACAAGCTTCGCAACAGTCCGCGATTTTACGACGAAGGTAAACTATACTGAAAATGGGGAAGGAGGAGGTACATCACTTGGCGTACCGACAAGCTCTACAAACACAACTAACTCGATAGTCACAGTCTTTCCTGCAACGGCCGAGGGACTGGTTGTCACACAGAACATAACAGTGACGGGAACCACAGCCTCCAATTCTGCGATACGGATGAAGATCACGGTTCAAAATACTAACACGAATCCGCAGAACGTAGGAATCCGCTATCTCTGGGACACCCAAGTAGGGGGTTACGACGGCACATGGCTACGGCAGTATAACGGCGCGACAGCTGGTGCTATAATCGGCAATGAAACCGATTTCAACCCCCCACCCACAACACTCACATCCTACGCCATGGGCGGCTGCTCTCAGGACGGTGTTACTCCACCGCCCTACACTTGCAATCCAGCAGACTTTGGGCCTGGCTCTGGGACCTTCAGCGTCTTCGGGTCGATTTCTTCCGGTACAGGGGGGACGACTCCCTCCCGATTCATCTATGGATATTGGAGTGACATGTATGGCAGCGCATACGAGTACACTCCAAACTCCTTGAATGAGGTTGGGAGCTACGTACCAAACGTCGATTCATCCCAAGATTCTGCGATGCTCTATTACTTCCCAACTCAAACGATTCCATCCAGCGGGAGTATGAACGATCAGGCTCTTATCAGCAATTCGCAAAGTGCGGTAATCACGGTAGGAACGACCACCACAACGACATCAAGTTCCACTGGAACCGTAGCGCCAAGTACCTCAGTAACTGACACTGCCACCGTAGCGGCCGTCCCATCAACGGCAGGTACGCCGACCGGTAGCGTCCAGTTCTACTTCTGTGGTCCAACCGCTACAGCCATCTCGTGTGCCGCCGTACCAGGGAATGCCGTGGGATCGCCCGTGACCCTGTCAGGAGGCTCAGCTATCTCAGCAGTCCAATCGCCTTCGGCGGTTGGCTTCTACTGCTGGTCAGCTGTCTATACCCCTGACACCATTGCCTTCACGGGCTCGTCGTCGGCCGTCACGACCAACGAATGCTTCCAGGTTGTGGCAACCACAACGACAACATCCTCCACAACGACAACGTCCTCCACAACGACAACGTCCTCCACAACGTCCTCCACAACGTCCTCCACAACGACAACGTCCTCCACAACGTCCTCCACAACGTCCTCCACAACTCCTCCACAACGTCCTCCACAACGACAACGTCCTCCACAACGTCCTCCACAACGACAACGTCCTCCACAACGTCCTCCACAACGACAACGTCCTCCACAACGTCCTCCACAACGACAACCACAGCAACAGTCCCAGTTGGAGTTCCCGAGTTCGGCGTCGCCGGTGCCACAACAATGCTAGTTACAGCGATTTGCCTATTTGCACTAGTGCTCTTCCGACGAGGTCTTCGTCTGACGACGAAAACATGCGCCTAGGAAAGAGCACTTCCTCCCTTTTTGCTTATGTTCTCCGACGACCTCGCGGGCCCAGGGAGTGTTGTAACTGCACTCCACGTCAGCCATGGTTCACCTGTCTCGCTTAGCTGGCCTTCTAGGCTTTCGCGAGTAGCCTTGCTCGCCTGGCGCGCGCTTCGGCGTTGGCATCCGATTGGCCTCCATCAGGGACCTGTCTTCTCGTGAACTCTGAAACAATGATCACCAAGAAAATCAGGAATGCAAGAACGTAGTTCGCCCCGTACGGGAAGGACGCGAGCCTCTCGACGTACGGGACCACGAAGACCACCTTTCCGACAAGGCAGTCTTGGTAGATAGGGGTCCCGGCTATGCCCGAACCCTGATCGGGCAGCGGGTTGTTGTCTCCCTGGGTTATGAAACCGTCATCCGCGGTGCCGCCGACGACTCTGTGGATGACCGAGAAGCCTTCGTCGGAGCAGGGCGGACTGTAGACTATTATGTCGCCGACGTGCACATCATTCAGCGAGACGGGCTGGATGACGACGAGGTCTCCCCCTTCGAGCGTGGGGTGCATGCTCGTTCCATCTACTCTCCTCGTGTATGTGAGCAGAAAGTAGGCAAAGACGACCAGAAACAGGACAAACACGGCTCCGTAGAGCACGGTCTTCCTACCGGGGAGTCTCATCCCGTGGGCCTCGACAGGAGTCGTGTTTAATCTTTGAACGTTGAGAGGGTTTATCTGCGCCAGTCCGAGGTCCCGAAGTCGATGGTCCGAACGGCGGTGAAGGTCGCGCTTTTCGACGCGGCAGTTCTAGTCGCCCTCCTGCTCGTCCTGAACGACCTTTCGACGCGCACCTCGTACGCCCGGAGCTGGATGCCGAGCACTTCATACCTGCCGTTCCTCCGGGTGTTCAGCATGGTCAGAACGTGTCGGCTGCCATGCGTCAGCATGACGCTGACAAGCCCCCCCACCCTCGATTGGGTGCAGGTTCTCGTTGTGCTGCTGTTGGCCTCGAACTTAGTGTTCATTCTGAGCCGGAGAGTTGCGAGGACGAAGAACTAGGGTATTAGCAACTACATCGCTCGTCCGTCCGCATACGCTGGAAAGGCCTTCACCGAGCGCCTGAGGGCTACATCTTCAGGAACTGTTCCTCGGACGACCCCGGTGAAGCCTGGCTTGCTCTTGGCGGCCGCAACACCTTCAAACAGGGACTTAGATAACTCAGGAGCTAACCATTAGCTCTTCCACAGGAGCCAACCTTCAGCAAACGCTTTTATTGGGCTTCTCGACTTTTCAACATGAATATGAAATTCTATTCACCCTTATTTCGTAAAGCAATTAGTACAACCGTATCAGTGATCATCATAATCATAATTATAGTTGCGGGCGTCGGAGTCGGCGCAGCTTACTTGATCACGTCCAAGTCGTCTACCTCAACCACCACGACCACAGCGCATTTCACCTATGGTCCCAAGAACAGCAGTATCCTCGTAGACGACAGCTGCCAGACTGGCTGCGCCGCCCCTGACTCTCTTGATCCTGGGTACGGATTCTTCGCCCAGGACGACACCTACTACACCGCTGTCTTCCAGGACCTCGCAGTGATGAACGGCACGGATGGCTTGGTAGCCCTTCCGGTCGAATCGACGGGATGGACAGTTGCAAACAACAGCCAGCAGTACACCTTCGACATCAGACCCGATGTGTACTTCTCGAACGGCGACAATGTATCTGCGTACACAATATGGTTCACCTATGTGAGGGAGATCTACATGGCTGCCCCGTCATTCGTCGCATATTCCAACTGGAATGGAATCACGATGAACTCAAGCGACTGGTTCGCTTCGATTTGTGGCAACTTCGAGCCGTGGGGTCTGGTTTCTGCGGTCTCGTCGGTGACCGGCATTCATCCGACCCCCTCGAATTGCAAGACGCTGGCCAACTTTCTGAATAACATGCTCTCGAACTTCGATCCAAGCAACGCTACCCAAGCCAGTATCATGGCGTATCCACACCAGGCCTACTCGGCAAACTCAGGTTCCACTTTCGTCATCCGCACTCTACAACCCTACGGCGACGTGGTGCTCGACCTTGCTGGGTTCTCGGGTTCACACACAGTCGACCCGGCGTTCGTGGATGCGCACGGTGGTGTTCAGAACAACACAGCCAACACGTACCTTTCCACGAGCTGCGAGCCGGGGACCGGACCGTACGAGTGCTTCTCTGTGGCAAGCGGCGTTTCGGAGCTGACTCTGAAGGCCAATCCCCACTATTGGGCAAAGGGTAGCGGAACCAACGGTCTGAAGCCCGGATTACCCTGGGTCATCGCTCCGCCCCACATCCCAGTGGTCGAGATTGAATTCGGAATAACCGGCAACCCGACACTGCAGTACAACAACTTTGGCACGAACGTGGCAGCCCTCAGCGAGGTGGGTATCACTCAGTGGAACTCGATGTGGTCCGCGTTCGCCCAGAAGGGCCACTTCTCCTTCAAACAAGTCGTGCAGGACTACGGCCCCGGCGACTTCTCGTTCTACCTAGGCATGGACTCGCAGAGGTTCCCCACCAACATCACCGACTACCGGTTGGCCATCATCAACGCCCTTGACTACTCGCAGCTTGCGAACACACAGATCTACTTCAACGGAACAGCCTACGGACAGCTGGTCCTAGGTCCTGGCATCCCGCCCTACGGTCCGCTTTACAACCCGGACAACCTGCCGCTGCAGACTCAGAACATCAACCTGGCGGCGCATTACTTGGACTTGGCTGGCAAAGCGAATAACTTCTATGCAGTTATGGCCAATAGTACAGTGCTCGGCGACGCCAACGGAAATCCGCTCCCATCGGTCGGCCTCTTCTATGTCCTGCCTCTCACACCTGCTGTGGAGACGGAACTCGACATATTCCAGGCCAGTCTTTCAGTCATAGGTATGCAGATGGTCGCGACTGGGTACACATCTGCTGTCTTCGACACTTTGGCATCGGACCCCACAACGGCTCCCCCCTTGAACACCATTGGTTGGGGGGTCGACTACCCTGACCCATTCTACAACCAGTTCATCTGCTTCTTCACAACTGCCTGCGGCATAACAGCCTACGTGAACAACGCAACCCTGACGAATCTGGTGACTAGTGCGAGTTTCAGCGGCAACCAAACATACCGTCTTCAGGTCGACAGATACCTGTACAAGGTATCCATCCAGCAGGGATACTACGCGTGGTTGCCCTATCCCCACCTCGTGGATTGGGTCCAGCCATACGTGCACGGACTCTACCAGAATATCTACGTCGGCTTCTTCTACAACCTTATCTATTATCAGACTGTTACATCGAGTTCCTAGACAAAGTGTCTAGGATTCCCCTTTTATTTTCTCGGACCCAATCGATTCTGTGTCACGCACTGTGATGCGCGCATTTGGCCTTGACCGCCTTGTCCCTGATATGGATAAATAACCAGTGAACGAAAAAGAAGATTCGTGGCAGGGTTCGTAGCCTTCCTCGCGAGAAGGGCGATAAACGCGGTCATAACAATAATCCTCATGATGCTCATGATCTTCGTCCTGGTTCACATCGTCGCCCCCAACCCCATCGCGATGGCTAGGCTTGTCGCACCGAACCCCAGGGCAAGCATTGGTGTTCTCGAGACGATAGCGAGGAACCACGGTTTCTATGACCCGATCTACACGCAGTTCTTCAACTACGTCAAACAGGTCTTCACGGGCAACCTTGGCACCGACCTGCTCTACGGGGTCCCCGAGATTTTTGAGATAGAAAGGTTCCTGCCTATCTCCTTTGAAATGGTACTCGCCGGCAGCATCCTCGGAGTCATCATAGGGTTGTATACTGGCGCCATTGCGGCCGGCAACAGGGGAACGGCGGTAGACTACGGGGTCAAGGGGCTCTACCTTGTAACTTGGGCGGCGCCAATCTTCGTCCTCGGGGTCCTCGTCCAACTCGTCTTCGCCTTCTGGCTCAACTTGCTCCCGGCTAGCGGGATCGCTAACCCCCTGCTTCCGCCCCCTCCTTCGATTACGAGCTTTCCAATCTTGGACGGCCTTCTCGTAGGAGATTGGACCTACACCTACAGTTTGCTGCAACACATGATTCTGCCCGCGCTCACCCTGGGGATCGCCAGCTTCGGCGTGGTCACCCGACTCACCAGAGCGACGATGGTCGATGCGCTTGACAAGGACTACGTCAAGCTCGCCTACATGAAGGGGCTCAGTAAGAGCAAGGTCGTCTACGGGACTGCCCTACGCAACGCAATGATACCAATAATCACCCTGATCGCTCTAATCTTCGGAACCGCCGTGGGAGGGGCCGTCGTGATAGAAGACCTATTCAACTACCGCGGCCTCGGATACTTCGCGGTAGTATCAGTTTACAACCTCGACTACCCCGCGATTCTCGGCATAACCATAATCCTGGGCATATCGGTCATCGCGGCAAATTTCATCGCCGACGTCCTGTACGGGGTGATCGACCCGAGGGTGAGGATCACCTGACGAGCGTAATCGAGAATCTCTTCAGGCCTTTCCTGGGGGACAGGATTCTCCGCCCCAAGACTGTTCGCGCAACCCCAACCTCACCCCTTCCCACGGGAGCTGAAGCACCGACCTCCTCCACGAGTGGGACTTCCTTCACTCTGCGGTTCCTGGCCCACGACAGACCTAGCCTCGCAGGGATGATCATCATAGCCGCCTTCTTGCTCTTCGGTCTGGTGGAGGGGATCATGCAGTACGTCGCAGTGTACACGAGGCACGCCCAATGGGGATGGATACTCCTCCCGTCCAACCCCCTAGCCCTGAACTTCCAGAACTCTCTTGCAGGCCCCTCCCTCACCAACCTAGCCAACCTGTTTGGCGCCAACTATGATGGACAGAGCATTCTTTCCCAGATCATGTATGCGGCTCCCCACGACGCCGTAGCCTCCGTCTTGGTAGTCGCATCAGCGATACTGATAGGAATGGTAATCGGGATTCCGGCAGGGTACATCGGCGGCTGGACGGACGAGGTCCTGATGCGGGTGACGGATGCATTCCTAGCGTTCCCGTTCCTCGTCCTTGCAATCGCTTTCTCTGTACTCTTGGGGAACGGCTTCACAACGGTCCTTCTCGCCCTTGTTTTGATATGGTGGCCGACCTACGCCCGCTATTTCAGGGCTCAGGCGATATCCCTCAAGAACAGGAACTTCATCGAAGCGTCCAAGCTGAGCGGCGTCGGCCCCCTTAGGATAATGTTCAGACACATATTTCCCAACTCGATAGACCCGGTAATAGCGCAGGCCACGCTAGACTTCGGAAGCGTCATTCTGCTTTACTCTACCCTCGCCTTCCTCGGAATCGGACTAGAGCTCGGGCATCCCGAATGGGGGGCGATGAGCTCGTCGGGGGTGGCGTACTTCCCTGCTTCATGGTGGTGGACCCTCATCCCTGGCCTTGTGATCATGGTGATAGTCGTCGCCTTTTCCCTGATTGGAGATAGGTTGCAGGACCTAGTAGGAGGCAGGCTTACCTACTAGTTGCTTCTCGAGATCGACGACCTGCGCGTCACCTACGATACCATCTACGGAAAACTCAACGCGCTCAACGGCATACGGTTATACATGGAGAAGGGCGAGACGGTCGCACTCATCGGTGAAAGCGGCTCGGGCAAGTCCACTCTGGGGCTGGCCATCGTAAGGCTGCTGCCGCCAAATGGGAGGATCGCGCAAGGGTCTTTGATGCTGGACGACAAGGATGTGGCAAGAATGAACAATAGGGAGGCGATCGCAATGAGAGGTCGGGAGGTCTTCATGGTCTTCCAGGACCCTCTCAACTCGCTCAACCCATTGAAGAGGGTCAGCAGTCAGGTCCTGGAGGCGCTGCGGGTCCGGGCTAGGCGCGATGGCAGACCATTCGAAGAAAAGGAGGCAATCGCGGAAGCGGTCGGAAAGTTCAGGGACGTAAGGCTTCCAGACCCGGAGTCCATCATCAACCGCTACCCCCATCAGTTGTCCGGAGGTCAGATTCAAAGGGTCGTCATCGCAATGGGGCTTCTCCTCAAGCCGAAGCTGTTCATCGCCGACGAGCCGACTTCAGCCCTGGATGTGACCATCCAGGCACAGGTCCTGAAGCTTCTGAACGACCTCAAGAGGGAGTACGAAATGTCCATCCTATTCATCACGCACGATATCACCGTCGCGTACACGATTGCCGACCAGTTCATGGTGATGTACGCCGGTGAGGTCTCTGAGTTGGGTCCTGTCTCGAAAGTGGCGAAGTCCCCTCTCCACCCCTACACTCAGGCACTGATCAAGAGTATTCCAAGAAGGTCGAGGCGCGACGGCGAGCTGATAACAATCCCCGGGTCCCCCCCGAACATGCTGGACCTCCCCACAGGATGCAAGTTCCATTCGAGGTGCCCGCACGTGATGGATGTCTGTAGGACTGAAAACCCAGGCTTCGTCGAGAACGACGGAAGGAAACTTCGGTGTTGGCTCTATGGCTGAAGCCCTCATCGAAACACGGGGGCTGACAAAGCACTTCCTCACGGGAAAGAAGGGAATCATAGACACTCTGGCCCGGACGCGCATCCCAGTCGTGAAGGCGGTCGAGAAGGTCGACCTTGCTATCGGAGAGGGTGAGGTGATGGCACTTGTTGGCGAAAGCGGTTCAGGGAAGACTACACTCGGAAGACTGATGGTCACTCTGGAAAGAGCAACTTCAGGAGAGCTCTACCACAAGGGGCAGAAGGTGGAAGGCAGGGCCGCTGTCAAGGAACTGAGGAACAACGTTCAGATGGTCTTCCAGAACCCTATTGAGTCGCTAGACCCGAGAATGTCGATAGAAAGCATCGTTACCGAGCCCCTTTCGAGGAAGGGACTCGACAGACAAGAGAAGAAGACCCGGTTCGAGGTTGCTCTCCAACGTGTTGGCCTCGACGCCGCCACCTTCGCGCAGAGGAGACCCCAGGATCTCTCCGGAGGCCAGAGGCAAAGGGTCGCTGTCGCGAGGGCGGTCATCCCCGACCCTCAGTTCATAGTCCTTGACGAGCCGACCTCTGCTCTCGACGCATCTGTTCAGAGCCAGGTGCTCAACCTCCTGGCCATCCTACGTGAGGAGCTTCGCCTCACCTACTTACTCATCACACACAACATCGCGATTGCTAGGTACATCTCTGACCGGGTGGCAGTGATGTACGCTGGCGAGATAGTAGAGATCGGGCCGACCGAGGACGTCCTGACCGCGCCAAAGCACCCATACACTCAGGCGCTCTTCAGCTCTGTCCCAAGCCTGGAGAATAAGGAGATAGTCCCACCCACCGGGGAGGTACCAAGCCTCATCAACCTGCCCACAGGGTGCAAGTTCCACCCGAGGTGTCCGTTCGTCATGGAGGTCTGCAAGACCACAGACCCTGGCCTGAGAAAGGTGGATAACGAAGAGGTTGCCTGCTGGCTCTACAAATGAGGCCCCTGAAGTGGCCGGTCAGAGGTTGAGGCCGGCCGTCAGGAAGACATTCATCAAAGGCGTGATCGCGATAGGAGCCTTCTCGCTCTTCCTTGAGATAAACCCATCCACCCTAGGCAACTATCTCATCTACTTGGCTCTCTCGGTCGGCCTCCTCGTCGCCTACGCGTTTGCAAAACAGAGGACTGTCTTCGAGTTCGGTGAAGAGGGCCTTGAGGTCAGGAGGCTTCTAAGGAAGCCGAAGTGCATCAGATATCATGATGTCACAGACATTGTCATCTCCCAGGGGACGCTGGCCAAGAGGTTCAACTGCGGCTCCGTTTACCTCGTGCTCAAGCGGGGTGGGGGCAACGTCCGCCTGATGGCGGGCGGGACTGCAGAGAGACTTGAAGATGTGCCCGACCCCGACGGCGTATTCGAGGTTGTCTCTTCGCGGCTCAGCCCGTTCGCACAGACACCTTAGTCATACCTGGCCGTTCGAGAACGGGGTTGCGGCCTTTCTTCGAATTGTCACCTTCAACGGAGTGCCAGTTGGTGATGGCAAGTCAGAACCTATCATGCCGTTCGTCATGGCGGGCAGCATGAGCCCGGGATTTCGGGCCACAAGAAAGCGTTGAGACAAGGCCTGGACCATGCAGCAGCTTCCATGCTGACACATCCAAGAAGAGGGGTTGTCTTTTCGAGTTGATCTTTCGGCGGGTTTATCCGAGGCTCTTTGGGGTCGGGCCCGACGATGCCCAGGCGCCGATCAGAATCCGCCCAGCCAGGCCCTGGGTCCGGCGAAGGCGCCAGTTCCGCATTCCACGGCCTCCCCGCTGAACTTCAGATTGGTCCCATGAGCGGAGGTGCTGTCCTCGCGGCCCTCGACCTGATTGCGTCAGGAGTACCGGAGGAGGAGGCCGCCCGTACTCTGACATGGAAGGACTTCGAAGGCTTCTGCGCCCAGCTTCTGAGGGCGAGCGGTTACGCTGTCAGGGAGAACGTCTACCTGTCGCACCCGCGCGCCCAGATCGATTTAGTCGCCACTGGCCCTCTCTTCGTCATCAGCCTGGACTGCAAGCACTGGAAGAGGGTGCCCTCCCGTTCCGCGCTCGAGGGCTTCGCTCTGGCCCAGCTCAGGCGGAGCCGTCTCCTCAGGAGGAGCCTAGACGACCCGAGGCCCATAATCTCGGCGATCCTGAGCTTCTCCGAATCTGCGGGGAGCTTCGTTCAAGGTGCCGCCGTCGTTCCTTTGAGGACCTTCAGGAACTTCCTGGAAACGGTTGAGTCGTATTCCAGCCTCTTGGAAATGTCCTAGGCCTCTCGAGAGGCCCATGCAGAGCCTTCAAACTGTGCATCCGCACAGGGAGGGAATCCGCTTGAGGAGTCTCATGCCTGTCATCGTACGTCGCTATGCGGGCGTCGCGCGAAAGATGAGGAATGGCAGGGACATCAGCGAGGAATGGGCTATCGAACGTTGCGCATCCCGGAGTCCGCTCCCCTCCTGTCCTTGTCCACCGGTCTGGCTCTGTTGGCGAAATGACCGTCAACTGTAACGTTAATATAACCAAGATCTGGGTTTTTGATAGCGTATGTCGCTGAATGGGCATGGGCGACTTACCGTATTCGTCTCCAAGAGCGAAGTCCGCAGCAAGGTGCTGCTTCACTTGTCACGAGGGCCGATGACGCCCACTGAACTGGCGTTGATCGAGAAGAAGCATTTGAGCCACGTCAGCCGCGCCCTTGCAGAACTTCGTGCAGAGGGACTCGTGGAACCGATTTGGACCTCCTCCAGGGAGAAGTACTATCGGGCAACCAACCGGGGCCTTACACTCAGCTACCGATTCATTAATCTCTTGAAGTAAGAGACTCCCCTTCCCCTTTCTTTCAAGGCAGGCTACATTATTCTGCCTCGATATCCCAGAGTCCAGTTCAGGCGCCGCGGCACTGACGGTATCGCCATCTGTCACAGCCTCCGTGCAGGTGGCCGGAGACTTCCATGCGTGGCCGCCTTTCGGGCATCTATTAATAAGACCGCGAAGGTGTCAGCTCAGTCGTGGTCAAGGTCGTCCTCTGCGGGATGGGCGCCATTGGCACTGAGATTCTGAAGTATCTGCTTGACAGGTCGCACCAGATAGCTGGAGTCGTAGACAGCGATCCCAGCAAGGTCGGGAGGACGGTCGCAGAACTGACCGGCCTGCCTTTGGGAGTGAGGGTATCTGCGTCGCTTGGGGACCTCCCGGTCGCGGAGGCCGACGCAGCGATCTTTTCCACGAAATCGAGGATCGTGGACATAATGGAGGACTTGGCCTACGCGGCTTCGGCAGGGCTCGACGTGGTGACCACCTCAGAGGAGATGGCGTACCCCGAGTTCGCCGGCAAGGAAGCGGCAAAGACACTCGACGCCCTGGCCAAGGAAAAGGGGGTGACGATAGTAGGGGTCGGCGTCAACCCAGGCTTCGTCATGGATTGGGTGCCCGCCGTCGCTGCCTCTGCAAGCAAGAACCCGAGCAGCATCCACGTCGTCCGGTCGGTCGACGTCAGCAGGCGCCGACGCCAGCTCCAGGTGAAGACAGGAGTGGGGCTGACAAAGGCGAGGTTCGAGAAGGAAGTGCAGGAGGGGACGCTCGGGCACGTCGGCCTGATAGAATCGGCGCACCTGATTGCGCTGTCCTTGGGCTCGAGGCTCGATGGGCTGAAGCACGGCGTCTTCCCGGTCCTGGGGTCCGAAGACTATGTCATGGGCGTGAGGCAGTTCGCCGAGGGGATGGCCGGGTCTTGCCATGTCAGGCTGGATCTGGAGATGTCGATGACCTCGGCCGACTTCGATGTGGTGGAGGTCAAGGGAGATCCGAACGTCAAGCTCAGGTTCGAGAAGGGGGTCTTCGGCGACTCGGCGACAGTCGCCCTGGTCGTTCACGCTCTCGAGAGGGTCGGAAGCGCCATGCCCGGGCTCCTCACCGTGCTCGACCTGCCTCTGACCTCTCGCTGAGCTCCCTCTCTTGGAGGGCACCACGCTCATGGTCAAGCGTGAAGCTGCGTTCAGGCACTCTCCCAATCGGTGACTTGAGAGGTCGCGAACCCTTTTATCAGCGCCCCTGGTCACAAGGCGCTCGAGAATGAATATAGACTCTTATCAAAGAAAAGCAATCAGCCAAACCGTCATCGTTGCAGTCGTCATCATAATCATACTCGTTGCGGCAGTGGCAGCGTATTACCTGGTGAGCGGTGGGTCCAATACCACTTCCTCGTCCAGCACTTCGCACTCCACAAGCAGCACTTCGCACTCCACAAGCAGCACTTCGCATTCCACAAGCACGACTTCATCCACCACAAGCACAACTTCGCCCACTTACAAGAGCTCGATCACAATCGGAACCACTGATACCGTCATGACAACACTCGACCCGGCCGACGCCTACGACTACTTCGGCATCAACATCATCCAGAACCTTGGCGACGGGCTCGTCGACTACAGGCCCGGGTCCTCTCAATACGTTCCAGGCCTGGCCACTTCGTGGTCCGCCTCTTCTGATGGAATGACCTGGAACTTCACACTCAGACAGGGCGTGAAGTTCGCAGACGGGACTAAATTCAACGCGACCGATGTCAAGTACTCGGTCGACAGGCAGTTCGCCATCCAAGAGGCTGCCGGTCCGTTCGTCGGTGCAGGAATCGGCGGCACCGGGGCGCAGACTGGCGTCATCAACAGCACGAAGGTGCTCGGAGAGTACAAGATTCAGTTCAAGCTGAATTATCCTTTCACAGCGTTCCTCGGCATGATGGCATTCGCTCCGATGTATCCAGTTGAGCCCAGCCTTGCACCCATGCCGGCCCACCCCCACCCAGGCACGAACACAGGTGTCATCAACTACACGGGTAATTTGGCCACCGAGAATCCGAACCGACTCGGCCCCTATGTCTTGTCAGTCTGGCAGAGGTCTGCGGGCAAGGACGTCGAAATAGACCTCACGGCCAACCCGAACTACTGGAACGCATCCGCAGGATGGCCCAAGACACAACACATAATCATCAAATTCTACTCTGATTCGACCTCGCTTGCTCTCGCCATGACGAATGGCGAGGTAGACATAGCCTACAGACAACTGGCAGCCACAGACGTCCGGTCCTTCCAGACGAACAGCGCAGTGAAGGTCTGGACTGGTCCCGGCACTTTCATCCAGTTCTTGGCCTTCGACGAGACGTTCCCAACATACCACAACCAACTCGTCAGACAAGCAATAGCTGCAGCGGTCAACAGGACCTTGATAGTCAACACGGTCTTCCTCGGCCTGGCACAGCCCCTCTACAGCACGATTCCAAATGGTATGATATACCACACAGACGCATTCCAGACAGACTACGGCAATGCCAACACCGCAAAGGCCCAGAGCCTGCTGACGGAGGCAGGGTACAGCACGAGCCACAAGCTGATCATCAACTTCACATATCCGACAGGGCACTACACGTCGACTGACCTCATTGCATCAGCGGTCAAACAGTCCCTCGAGAGGACTGGAATGATAACGGTCAACTTGGCGTCTATGCCTTGGTCCAACTACAAGGCCGCGACCGTAAGCGACCAACTCCAGGCATATCTCTACGGATGGTACCCGGACTATCTGGACCCCTATGACTACGTCCAACCGTTCTTCCCAGCTAACGGTCTAGGGTACCTCTACACCCACTGGCTGAACTCCACATCGGCGAACTTGCAGACACAGATCGTGGCCGCATCGGACACGACGCAGCTCGCGACGTACTACACCCAGCTCCAGAACATAGTCGCTCAGGCTGCGCCAGTCGTGCCCCTGTTCCAGGGGACCACAGTCGCAGTGAGCAGCCCCAAGGTGTCAGGCATCGTCCTAGACGTAACAACCAACTTCAGATACTGGCTGCTGCAGGAGACTACCTAACCTAGCTGAGCCTGGGTAGGCTTTATACTCCCAGGCTTCCTCCCCTTTTTGTTTGGGACTAAGGGACTACGTAATCACCAGGGTTCTGCTTACTATCCCACTGGTCCTCATTCTTCTGAGCGTCGTTTTCCTTCTGATTCGCGTCCTCCCCGGCAACCCTTGTCTGTTGAAGTTCGAGCACAGAATAGACCCGCAGGATCTGGCCACATGCGAGCGTTCGCTGGGGCTCAACAGGCCGCTCTATTCGCAATTTGTGGACTATTTCGTGGGGCTCTTCGCGGGTAATTTTGGCCTCTCGATGGTCGACTTTCAGCCAGTGTCCGCCCAGATTGTCTCGAGGTTCCCCGCGACGCTCGAATTAACCCTCTACGCCTTCCTGGTTGCTGTCGTAGTGGGGATTGTGCTCGGCTCTCTCGGCGCCACTAAGCGCGGTTCGGTGACGGACGGGGCGGTCAAGGTGACAGGGATTCTCCTTTACTCGTGGCCCGTCTTCTTCCTAGGTCTCATCTTCCAGTTGATCTTCGGCGTGTATCTGCACTGGCTCCCCACAGGGGGGCGGCTGTGGGCAGGAAGTCAAGTGCCGCAAGGTCTGACGATTGGAGCCATACACATACAGACGGGACTCTACACGGTCGACAGCATTCTGGCCGGGAACTTGCCAGCCTTAGCTGACTCCGTCGTTCATCTCATCCTTCCTGCTGCCACATTGGGTCTCGTGATTTCAGGGGTCTTCATCAGGATAACCAGGACAAACATGCTAGAGACGCTGCGGGCAGACTATGTGACGGCCGCCCGTGCGAGGGGGCTCAAGGGCCGGACCGTTGTTTACGGCTACGCCTTGAGGAACGCCCTTCTGCCAGTTGTGACCGTGATGGGACTACAGTTTGCCCTTCTGCTTAGCGGCGCTGTTCTGACCGAAACCGAGTTCAACATCGACGGCCTCGGCCGGTTCCTTGTCGACAGGGTCGCTTACCTAGACTACACTGCCATCCAAGGAGCCGTCGTCTTCATTGCAATCCTCATCGCTATGGTTGCGCTCCTCATCGACATTCTCTACGCCTATCTCGACCCGAGGGTGAGATTGTGAAGAAGAGTAGTCGCTTCGGCTTTGCCAGAAGGTTGTTCGCACCTCTTGTGGGCAAGGGCTCAGGCAGAGGCTTCATGCTGGCTGGCCTCGCCATGGTAGTCTTTGTCGTTGCGATGAGCGCCCTTGCGCCTTTCCTAGGCACGCAGGACCCCACCTACCTCGGAACGCAGGTCGACTCCCCACCGTCTCCTCAGCACCCGCTTGGAACTGACATCGGCGCCAGAGACATGCTGGCAAGGGTGGTCTGGGGAGGTCGCTTCCTTCTCGTCGTAGCGGTCTTGGCAGTCATCTTCTGCATGGCCGTGGGCATTCCGCTCGGGCTACTCTCAGCCTACAGGGGGGGAATGGTTGACAGGGTCGTCACGCTCGTCCTTGACAGCATCTACGCCTTTCCCAGCCTCGTCTTCGCTCTGATCATAGTGCTCGTCTTCGGGTCAACCGTGTTCGTCTACGCGCTGGCCATCGCGGTCGTCTACGTGCCCAGCTACTTCAGAGTGGTGAGGAGCCAGACTCTGACAGTCAAGGAGCTGCCCTACGTCGATGCCGCTAGGTCTGTCGGAGCAGGGCGTTTGGCAATCATCCGCAAGTACATATGGCCGAACATCATTCCTTCCGTTGTCACGGTGGCCACCATCAACTTCGCAGACGCCATCTTGATAACGGCGGGCCTGGACTTCATAGGTGTGGGGGACCTCACGAGGCCTGACTGGGGGGTCGACCTCTACTACGGCAGGACCACGGTTCTCTCCGGCGCGTGGTGGGTCATAGCCTTCTCGGGCCTGCTAATCCTGGT
The DNA here is from genome assembly GCA_050012055.1 of Nitrososphaerales archaeon. Lineage (GTDB taxonomy): Archaea > Thermoproteota > Nitrososphaeria > Nitrososphaerales > Gagatemarchaeaceae > UBA183. Next base: position 92,514 of record JBEKHX010000001.1, on the reverse strand, counting down.
CACCACCCTCGGGTTTTCATTGATAAGTGAGGGCTATGCTGAAAGGACCAATCCCAAGCTGAGGTAAGATGGAGTCCAAGGCTATTGCGACAGGCTCGATACTGCAGATGGAGGATCTGTACGTCGAGTACAAGTCAGATAGGGGGACAGCGAAGGCTGTCCAGGGGGTCTCCCTGGAACTGAAGAAAGGGGAGACTCTAGGCATAGTGGGGGAGTCTGGCTCAGGTAAGTCGACACTGGGTTTCGCTGTGATGGGACTCCTGCAGAGCCCGCCGGCCCGCTGGTCGGGCAAGATCTCCTTCGAAGGGAGGGAGATCTCCTCCGTAGGAGAAGGCGAGATGAGAAAGATCCGTGGTAGCAGGATTGCGATGATCTTCCAAGACCCCATGACCTCGCTCAACCCAGTCAAGAAGATAGGGAGCCACTTCGTCGAGTACATCAGGACCCATGAGCCTTCTGTGAACGAGGAAGAGGCAATCAAGCGCACCGAGGCTATAATGCATGACCTTGGCATCTCGCCCACGAGAATCAACGATTATCCTCACCAGTTCAGCGGTGGAATGAGGCAGCGGGTGATGATTGGCCTGGCCTTGGCCCTTGAACCCCATTTGATCATCGCAGACGAGCCGACGACGGCTCTCGACGTGATAGTCGAGGCACAGATACTGCAGCTACTCAAGGACCTGAAGGAGAAGTACTCGCTCTCTCTAATCCTGATCACCCACAACATGGGAATCGTCGCCCAGATGGCTGACAGGGTCGCAGTGATGTATTCTGGAAAGATAGCCGAGGTGGCTCCCGTGTTGAAAATATTCGAGGAACCGAAACACCCCTACACGCAGGCGCTGCTCCAGTCTATTCCCACCGTAGAGGCAGGGAGGCGGGTGCTGAAGGTCATCCCGGGCTCTCCCCCGGACCTTACAAACCCTCCCAAGGGGTGCCCATTCCACCCTCGTTGCCCATACGTCTTCACCCCGTGCTATGATGAAGAACCCAAGCTGCTTTCGACAGGAGAGGAAGCCATGGCCGCGTGCCACTTGCTGAACAGGAAGCGATGAAGTTGGGTTTCGTCGAAGTCAAGAAGCTGAAGAAGTACTTCCCTGTGCAGAAGAGCTTCATCGCCCAGCTCTTCTCGAGGAACACTGAATACGTTAGGGCAGTCGATGGCGTCGACCTGTCCGTCGAGAAGGGAGACATCTATGGACTGGTCGGGGAGTCTGGCAGCGGCAAGACTACGATCGGGAGACTCACCTTGGCGCTGGCTCAGCCCACTGAAGGTCTGGTCTCGATTGACGGCGTCGGCCTGTTTTCGATAAAGAAGGACCAGCTCAGGAAGTTCAGAAGACGGGTCCAATTCATCTACCAAGACCCATTATCGTCGCTCAACCCGAAGATGACAGTCGGGGACGCAGTCGCCGAGCCGCTGAGATACCTTGACAGACCACCACGCGAGCGACTGAAGCAGACCGTCAACGCCATCCTTGAAAGGGTGGGGCTTTCGCCGCCAGAAACCTTCTACGACAGGTATCCCCAGGAACTGAGTGGAGGGCAGCGGCAGAGGGTCGTAATTGCCAGGGCACTCGTGGTCAACCCAGACTACGTGGTGGCGGACGAGCCTGTGGCCATGGTCGACGTTTCAGTCAGGGCCCAGATAATGGACATGCTGCTCCAGATGCAGAAGGAGCTCAACCTAACCGTGCTGTTGATTACTCACGACCTCGCAGTGGCAAAATACATGTGCAACCGGATTTCAGTGATGTACTTGGGGAAGATAGCTGAGACGGGGAGCAACGAGCAGATCTTCTCCAACGCGCTCCACCCGTACACCAAGGCACTGATGGCCGCCGTCCCGGTGCCAAATCCGAGGGCGAGGACTGAGAAGAAGGTCCCTCCAGGCGAGATACCCAGCGCACTCCACCCACCTGCTGGGTGCCGGTTCCACCCGCGGTGCCCGTACGTCTTTGACAGGTGCAGGGTCGACGTCCCGGAGCTGACTGAGCGTGAGCCCGGGCACTACGTGGCGTGCCATCTGTACGATTGAATTCTCCCCCAGCGAGCTCCTTGCTCCCTCAGCTGACGCAGGCGAGGAACGCTTCTCTTAAATCTGGCTTCCCCATCTTCAACTTGAGGCTGTGAAGAATCAGAGTTACGTAAGATGGTCAATATGAAGTGAAGGCATTAGTCTGAGCCTCAACCACCCCGGACGAGCTCGAAGACTCAACCCTGGGTCTTGTAGATGATGTTCAAACCCATCTCTTCGTCGAACTTCCGCTGGGCTTTGTTGTTGGTTGCGGTGAATACGGCTTCGAGCAGCGGGAAGACTGTGCCCGAAATCACGTGCCCGCCGATCACGCTCATGTCTCTCCTGCCGAACGTTCCGTGAAGATGAAGGAAGGGCTCTTCATCCTTCAGCGTGACGTTGCCGATCAGGCTCGTGACCTCGAGGAATTCGTCGTACTCGTGTACCTCGTATTTCCTCGCGCTGCTGTTGAAATAGGCGAGCCGAAGGTGTTTGACTCCGCCTATCGCCTCGACCTTGGCAGTTCTGATCTTCTCCCCCTTCGCTATGGCGAGCAACCCGTCGGTGAGGCCTGTCCCGGGTTTGAGGCTGTATATCTTGGACACGCCGAAGCCGGGCGCTGCACAGGTTAAAAGGGTGGGAGCAGGCTCCAGACCTCGACTGAGCTTGCGCCTACACCTGAACAAGTCCGGGATTCGGGCGTTAGGAGTTGCAGAGAGCTTCAGACCGGGGCAGAAGACCTCGACCCTGGCTGGGGTCGTCATGAGGAGCGACCGCGTGGTTGACGGCCTGGCGGTGGGAAGGACCTCCGTTGGAGGCGATGATGCGTCAGCATCGATTGCGGCGCTTTACCGCAGGCTGAGACGTAACGACGTCAACATCTTGATGGTGTCAGGGGCGATTCTGAGCCTGTACAACATCGTCGACATCGACGAGCTGTCGCGGAAGACCAGGCTACCCGTGATCTGCTTGACCTACAAGGAGACTTCAGGGATCGAGGATTCGATAAGGCGTCATTTCCCTGGGGGCGCGGAGGCCAAGCTGAAAGCCTACAGGAAGCTCGGGGAGAGGAAGAAACTCAAGCTGAAGTCTGGCCATTCCGTCTTCGCTCGGACGGCGGGGCTCGGAGATGCGGAGGCCAAGTCTGTGATTGACCTGTTCACGCTCCAAGGGTCAATCCCAGAGCCTATCCGTGTAGCACGGCTTCTGGCGAGGGCCGCTGCGCCTAGATGACCTTCACGCCGGGATTGAGTATCCCTTTAGGGTCGAAAATCTCCCGGATCTGTTTCATTAGCCCATACGATTTCGGATACTGTCTTGCCACGTAAGGCGCCCTGAGCATGCCGTCGCCGTGCTCCCCGGTCATCGAGCCTCCCATCTTCCAGACTGCCTCGAAGGACTCCTCCATGATCTCTTCTAGCATTCTCCGTTCGGAGGGGAGGCTCGGGTCGAGGAGGGGGCGGGCGTGCAGGTTGGCGTCCCACGCGTGGCCGTAGGAGATGTAGCCGAGTCCTCTTCTCTCGAACTGATCCTTCAGGAGCCTCACGAGGTCGCCGAGCCTCTCGGTCGGGACGACAAGGTCCTCGACTCCGGGGACGAGGATTCTCTTTCCTTCCCTGATTTCCAGGGCCAGGGTCAGCGTCTCGTTCCTGACCTCCCAAGCTTCGCGCACATCTGATGGGCTCGTTAGGACGATCGGCTCAAACCCGCCGACCTTCGAGCCGGAGATCTCCTCCATCCTTTCTTGCAGCAGCTCTTCGGCCCCTTCGAATTCGCAGAAGAGAAGGTACTCACCCTTTGTGCGAGAATACCTGGCGATCCTTTCCTCCCGTCCCATCCTCCTGAAGACCGACTTGTCGACGAGCTCGACCGCAGTCGGGCCGTGCCTCCTGAACGAGGAGACAAGGGCATCGAGTTCGTCCAGCCCGACCTCGACGATTAGGAGGATTCTCGACCTGGCCCTCACTCGGGTGGCAAAAGTGATTTCCGTCAGTACGCCCAGCGTCCCCTCCGATCCCACTAAGAGCTTCGAAAGGTCGCAGAGGCCGTGGTGCAGCACCTTCTCGAGTCTGTATCCCGAGGAGTTCTTTGTGACCCGGGGTTGCTCGCCGATGATGGTCTTCCAGTTCTCCACCAAGAGCCCCGCGACGCTCCTCGTGACCCTGTCGCCCGACAGCGCCTGTTCGATTGGGACCGCCGTCAGGCTCCGCGCCCCTTCGCCAGGGATGACCGCCCTGAGCCCCTCGACATACTCGATCGTCGAGCCGTAGGTCGGCGTCCTCACGCCCGACGAGTTGTTGGCTACCATCCCTCCGACGGTGCAGCTGAGGTAGCTGGAAGGGTCGACGGGCATCCACCTCCCGGCGCGTTCCAGCAGCTTGTTCAAGTCTCCCTTCACGAGAGCGGGTTCGCATCTCACCCTGCCTCCAGGGAGCACCGCAGCCATGTTCCGACCCTGGAGGAGGATTGATCCCCTCCCCACCGACTGGCTCGGTATCGAGGTGCCGGCACCCCTTGGCGTCACCGACCCGCCTGAGCTCCCTGCGAGTTCAAGGACCGATTCGACTTCAGCCTCGGTTTCGGCCACGTAGCCTGCCCTGGGCCTGATCTTGATGATGCCGGAGTCGATTGAGAGCGCCTCTAGGTCGGCTTCGCCTGTTAGGACCTTCAACCTTCCGAGTCTGAACCCTTAGCTATATCCGTCTTGCCAGGCCTGCTTCGGACCGACGATGACCGTTCCCGGCATGTCTGCGCGATCTCAGTCACTTTCAGGGTGGTCGCCCAGCTTTGCAGGCTCGGCCAGTGTTTTCCCTTCTAGGCTGGGAGCCTCAGGTCGGCGGCCATCTCGAGCCATCTGGGGCCGACCTCCCTGACCTTCCTCGTTTTAATCCGGGTCCCTGCTGGGACCATGCTCAGGAGTTCCTCGACCAGCCTGGCCGAGGCCTCCTTTTCGCTCTCGCCGAGGACGTGCCTGTAGTAGTGGATGAAGGCCCGCTTCTTGGACATGGCGAGTGCGACAGGGAGGAACTTGTCTGCTTGAGAAGGATGGGGCATGAGGACCCGGTCGAACTTGGATTTCTCCTTCCCGGGTAGCTCCCCTGCGTCTCCCCTGATGACACGGACTCTGTCCTGAACCTTGTTGAGCCCGTCGTTTTCTTCGTGCAGGTCGCAGGCGTACTCGTTGATCTCGCAGCTGGTGACCCTTGCTCCCGCTGTCTTCGCGATGGGGATCGAGAACGGGCCCACCCCAGCGAACATGTTGAGCACGCGCTCCTTTGGGGCCACCTGTCCTGCTATGGTGAGTCTCTCGGTGGAGAGCCTCGGCGAGAAGTAGCAGCGGGCGACGTCGACCCTGAAGACGCAGCCGTTTTCTCTGTGGAGGGTCAGCGTCCTCTTCTCCCCTGCAAGGTGTTTCAGGCTCCGGAGCCTGAACTCTCCCTCGATCCCTCCCTCCTGTTCGTAGACGCACTTCACGTTCCTCACCTCCTTGGTGAGGGCACCGGCCAGCCGCCTCTTCTCGGCCGCCGAGAGATTGGGGAGTCTGACTATCGCGATGTCCCCCACCACGTCGACACCGGTCGAGACCCTTTCCGGCTTGCTGATGTGAGCCTCCTCCAGGGCCTTCCTAATCAGCTTCAGGGGTCTCTTCCCTCCGCGCGGAGACGTAGTAGTATTCTCCCTTCTCCTTCTGCTCCCTGTCCAGCTTGCTCCCAGGTTTGTTGACCCTCGGCCTTCCCGTGTTGACGTCCCTCCTGTAGGTCAGGCCCACCTGCTTGAGGAACATGTTCATCCCATCTTCCTTGCTCAGCGGCTTGGTCGCCTCCCCGGCGACGCCAGGCTCTCCGACGAAGACCATCAGCCGGTCGGAGACGATGTCGACCACCTGGAGGTCATGGTCTATGATGACCGCAGCCTTCCCTCTTGCCTTGACCATCCTGTTGACAGCCCTTGCCACCACGAACCTATCTTCGACATCGAGGAAGGCCGACGGCTCGTCCAGTGCGTACACCTCCGCATTCTGGGCCATCGTAGCCACTATTGCGACCTTCTGGAGCTCCCCTCCGCTCAGCTCTTTCATGTTCCTCGCCAGCAGCTTCTCCATCTTCAACGGGATGGCAAGGGCATCCTGCAGGTCGGGCTCGCTGTACCTAGTTCCCAGGGTCCCCATGAAGAACTCGTCGACTGTGCCCTCGAAGGTCGAGGTCAGGTACTGTGGCTTGTAGGCGACTGTCGCATCCGCGGCGACCTTGCCCCTGGTCGGCTTCTCCTCGCCAGCGATGATCTTGAGGAAGGTCGTCTTGCCGAGGGCGTTAGCGCCCACCACCCCGAGGATAGTGCCACGGATTATCTCTCCTTCTTCGACCTTGAGCTTGAAGCTCTCGTACGATTTCCTCAGGTCGGTGTACTTGGCCACAACCTCTTCGCTTTCGACGGTCTCGCCCGCCGTCTTCTGTCCAAAGGAGACTGGGTGGTCCCTGAACCTGACGTTCTCCTGCGGAAGGTAGCCGTCGAGGAGCGAGTTGATCCCGGTCCTGGAGGCGTAGAGCCCGGAGACGATGCCGTAGGCGCCCGGCTCGCCGTAGATTATCTGGACATAGTTTGACACGTAGTCGAGGAAAGCCATGTCGTGCTCAACGACTAGGACCGACCTGCCCGCCTCAGCTATGCTGCTGATTAGCCTGGAGACAGCGAGCCGCTGGTAGACGTCGTTGTACGACGAAGGCTCGTCGAAGAGGTAGAGGTCGGCCTCCTTCAGGGCCGCAGCCGCGACCGCGACCCTCTGCAGCTCCCCTCCGCTCAGGTCCGGGACCTTCTTGTCGAGGGTCTCTTGGAGGTTGAGAGCCTCGACCACCTCGGCCACCGCCTTCCTCTCGTCCATCCGCCTGAGCAGGAGCCTCGTCTCTTTCTTCCATGCCTCCGGGAGCTTGTAGACCGCCTGCGGCTTCAGGGAGACCCTGAGTTCACCATCGGCAATCCTCTCGAAGTGTCTTTTCATCTCGCGCCCGCTCAGATACGATAGAAACCTGTCCCAGGTCGGCTCCTTCTCGTAGTCACCCAGATTCGGAACCAGCTGCCCAGCGAGGATCTTGAGGGCAGTCGACTTTCCGATCCCGTTCCGGCCGACGAGGCCGACCACCTGACCCTTCCTGACCACGGGTATCCGGAAGAGCCTGAAGGAGTTGACCCCGTACTGGTGGATCTTCTCCGTCCTGAGCTCCTCGCTTAGATTCAGGATGTCGATGGCGTCGAAGGGGCAGACCTTGGTGCAAATCCCGCAGCCGATGCAGAGTTCCTCGGAAATGAGGGCGATCCTGTTGCCCCCGAGCACGATACACTCCTTACCGTTGATGTTGACAGGGCATTCCTTGATGCACTCCAGCCCGCACTTCTTCGACTGGCAGAGATCTTCATCTACGACCGCGACTCTGTGCACCATTGTCGTTCCCTCAACTCTCGCTGAGTCTCTTCGGGATGGGGCAAAACGAGCAGATGGCCGGATCACCTTCGAGCTTCAGGCTCTCGACGCTGTGCCTCTGCCTCATGGACGCCCAGACCTCCTTCTCGCTTGCCACCCCCGTCAGGTGAATCGCCTCATGCTCCACGATGATCGGGAGGAGCCTGCACCTTGTGCAGATAGGCTTTACGAAGGCGAGGGGCTTCAGGCTGCTCACCGTCATCGCGACGCCTGTCGTCCCGACCAGCCAGAAAATCACGCTGTACCCCAGGATTCCGGTGGGCCCCCTGAGCAGCCATCCGATGCCCAGGCTGGCGACCACTAGTACGAACCCCAGAAGCAGACCAGACCTTCCCCCATGGAACGAGACTCCCCGCGTGTTCTTTGAAAAGGTCGGTGCCAGCAAAGAGGGCATCAAGAACTGGAGGAGCGGGGAGAGGGTGACCACCCTCGTCCTCCTGGCCATCGGCTCCCATCCGGCGCCTGCACCCGACAATTCTGGATTCGACCGCCCGGGTGTCTATTTATCCGTGAACGGGACTTCTTCCCAGGGCGTCGTCACCGCACTCCATCCACGCGGCGCGTCTCAGCAATGCGAATCACCGGTCGATTCTCTTCTTGATGTGATGCCTTGCCTTACTGAGCGCTTTCTCGATCGACCTCTTGCCATCCTGTAACCCGAAATGCTCCAGGAGAACCCTCTCCCCCTCCTCGAGGCTCTCCTCCGTGAAGAGGACCTGAAGGATCAGCCGTTCGGTATCGCTCAAGTCCATCGATTCTAGTGCAACCTTGATCCTCGACTCGTCCTCGACGAGGTCGTCAATCATCCTACCGAGCCTTCTTGCCTGGTCCCGCACGCGCCTTCGCTGGAGGATTGCCTCCTCGGCTAGGTACTCCAGGTCAAGAGGCCGGTCCGGTTCCTCCACGGGCGCTGAAGGCTTCCCACTGAGCTTCACCAGCGTGAGGTCACCCGTAGAGAAATCCCCCAGCCTCGTTCCCTTCGCCGCGTAGACCTTGCGGACCGCCAGGTCGGGGCTCCTGACGCTTGTCTCCTCGACGAGCCCCAGCTCTTCCAGCTTCTTCAGATGTTTGAGCACTCCCTGAATTGAGATCCCTGTGGCAGCCGCGAGTTCTCCCAGAGTCCGCGGCCTGGTCGAGATGAGGTCTGCCACCTTGAGCCTGGTACGGGAAGAAATCACCTCTGGAAGCGGGTCGCGAGCCACGCGGAGTTGGAGGACAAAGGGTTTATAAAAGGGTTTAACCCGGAGGTAATCAACCAAAGGTTAAACATATGAGCGAAGACAGGAGGAAGAATCTGAGGGACATGCTGGACGAGCTGGACAAGTACTTCGAAGAGTTCGAGAAGGATGTCCAGGACGTCGTCAGGAACAGCATCTCGGCTGTCCATTCGCAGACTGAGCCTTACGTAGCCGGATTCTCGTTCAAGCTCGGCCCGGAGGGGAGGCCAAACGTCCAGTTCTTCGGTGACAGCCCTCTGCATCACGATGGTTTCCGGTCGCCGATGAGCGAGCAGATACTCGACGAGAAGAACGGCCTGCTCAGGCTCGTGCTGGACATGCCCGGGGTGGAGAAGAGCGACATCAAGGTGGAGGCGACCGAGGACAGCGCGGTCGTGACCGCCGAGAGGGGCTCGAGGAAGTACAAGGCTGACATAGGCCTGAAGGCACAGGTCCAGCCTGACGGCGGGAGAGCCGAATACAAGAACGGCGTCCTTGAGATTTCATTTTCGTTGAGGGACAAGACTAATAAGGGCTACAGGAGGGTAAACATTGCCTGAGGGTTCGTCAGGGTTGAGTCAGCAACAGGTCCAACTAAAGGTTCTCGAAGCCTACACACGTGACGTCGGCAGAGGAGTCGCAAGGATCGACTATGACGCGATGGACGGCCTCGACGCTTCGACGGGCGATGTGATCGAGATCAAAGGCAAGAGGCGGACGGTCGCGAAGTGCCTTCCGCTGTATCCGTCTGACGAGGGAAGGGGGATTGTCAGAATCGACGGTCTGATCAGGAACAACGCAGGTGTCGCCATCGGCGACGTCGTCGCAGTGAAGAAGGTGAAAGCCCCTCCGGCGGAGAAGGTCGTCGTTGCGCCCCTCGAGGCTGTGCCCCCGATCGACGAACGATACCTAGCCGACGCCCTCGAAAGCGTCCCAGTCACCAAGGGAGACAACATCATGATTCCATACTTCGGAGGCAGGCTCACGTTCCAGGTGGTCGGCGTTAGTCCGGTCGCTGACGCGGTGTTGATCACCCAGAGAACAGTCTTCGTGATCTCTGAGAAGGGGGAAGCCCTCCGGGGCGTCCCGCAGGTCACCTACGAAGACATCGGCGGCCTGAAGGACGAGATCCAGAAGGTGAGGGAGATGATCGAGCTCCCGCTCCGCCACCCCGAGATCTTCGAGAAGCTCGGCGTCGAAGCGCCCAAGGGGATCCTCCTCTACGGCCCTCCGGGGACTGGCAAGACGCTGCTGGCGAAGGCCGTCGCTACCGAGAGCAACGCGCACTTCATCCCGATCAGCGGACCCGAGATAATGTCAAAGTTCTACGGAGAGTCGGAGGCCCGTCTCAGGGAGATCTTCAAGGAGGGGAGGGAAAAGGCGCCCACGATAATCTTCATCGACGAGATCGATTCCATCGCTCCGAAGAGGGAGGAGGTCACGGGCGAAGTCGAGAGACGCGTCGTCAGCCAGCTCCTTTCCCTGATGGACGGTCTGGAAGCAAGGGGCAAGATCATCGTGATCGCAGCCACGAACCGCCCCAATGCCATCGACCCGGCGCTCAGGAGACCGGGAAGGTTCGACAGGGAGATCGAGATCAAGGTACCCGCGAAGGGCGGAAGGCTGGAGATCCTTCAGATCCACACCAGGCACATGCCGCTCGCCCAGGGAGAGGATAAGCACGGAAGCACCCCGGACAAGATTGTCGACGTTGAAAAGCTCGCGGCTGTCACCCACGGGTTCGTGGGCGCAGACCTGGAGTATCTCTGCAAGGAGGCTGCGATGAAGACCCTCCGCAGGAACCTGCCGGACATCAAGCTGGAAGAGGACAGGCTGAGCCCCGAGACGCTGGACAAGCTCATAGTCACGATGCAGGACTTCGAGGACGCCCTGAAGGACGTGATGCCTTCCGCCATGAGAGAGGTCTACCTCGAGACACCGGACGTGAAATGGTCAGACATAGGCGGCCTAGAGAACGTGAAGAAGGAGCTGCAGGAGGCGGTCGAATGGCCGTTGAAGTATGGCGATCTCTACGACAAGATCGGATATAACATGCCGAAGGGCATCATGCTCTACGGGCCTTCGGGGACCGGCAAGACGCTGCTGGCGAAGGCGGTGGCCACAGAGAGCGAGGCCAACTTCATCAGCGTCAGAGGCCCCGAGCTTCTCAGCAAGTGGGTCGGGGAGTCGGAGAGGGGAGTCAGGGAGGTCTTCAGGCGCGCCCGCCAGGCGTCGCCCTGCGTGATATTCTTCGACGAGGTCGACGCCCTCGCGCCGGTCAGGGGGCTGGGCGGGGACAGCATGGTGACCGAGAGGGTCGTCAGCCAGCTGCTCACCGAGCTGGACGGCATCCAGAGCCTGCAGGGAGTGGTCGTCCTTGCGGCGACCAACAGGATAGACATCGTGGACCCGGCGCTCCTCAGAGCCGGGAGGTTCGACAAGTTGGTCCAGGTCCCGCTGCCGGACAAGGCGGCGAGGAAGGAGGTGCTCAAGATCCACATGAAGGGCATCCCGACATCGAAGGACGTCGACGTGGACAAATTAGTGGACATGACGGACGGGCTGAGCGGAGCAGACCTGGCCCAGCTCGCCAACACGGCGGTCTCCATCGTACTGCAGGAGTTCATCTCGAAGTATCCGAAGCCCGAGGACGCGAAGAAGCACGTCGACGAGGCGATAGTGAAGATGGACGCGTTCACGGACGCCATCAAGAAGGTCCGCTCCTCGAGAGACGGGAAGCCGATGGAGAAGGTGGCAGTCCCCTACTACAGGTAGGCCTGCGCCCCTCCTCCCACCTGACATTTGCAGAGCATGCGTGCGCTGAGCAACGCCTGTTCGCTGGCCGAGCTCGAATACAGCTTTTGCGCAGCTTGGCGCAAAGTGTGGGGTGAAGGTGCTGGGCGATTCAAGACCGATTGGTCCCTCAGGGACAACCACACTCGTTCAGCAGGACTCTGACAAGGTTATAATTCGACCCCCGGAATCGGTTGCACGTTGCAGCAGAGCCCACGGATCTTCGGCCGAGGAACCTGGCTCGACAAGGTCGCGAGGGACACGGTCGAGAGGGAGAAGACGCTCGGCAGGAACCTCTCTATAATCCGAGTCGAGAGCGGGCTCGGCGCCTCCGGGATCCCCCACATCGGCAGCGTCGGCGACGCGATAAGGAGCTTCGGCATCAAGCTGGCGCTTGAGACCGCGGGGTACGAGTCGGAACTCATAGCCTACTCGGACGACTTCGACGGCCTGAGGAAGATCCCCGCAGGGTTCCCGGGATGGCTCAAGGACTACATCGCCCATCCTGTGTCGAGGATTCCCGACCCCTTCGACTGCCACGCGTCTTACGCAGAGCACGTCGGGTTCCTGCTGCGCGATTCGCTCGACAGACTGGGGGTAGAATACAAGTTCCAGAGCGGCACTGAGGCTTACAAGTCGGGTGCCCTGAACGACCAGATTCGGCTGATCCTTTCGCACTCGAAGTCCATCGGCAAGAAGATCAACGAGCTGGTGGGCCAGTCAAAGTACGAGAAGAACCTTCCCTACACTCCGGTCTGCGACCAGTGTGACCGTATCTACACCACCCAGTCCCTTTCCTTCAACCCGAGGAAGGACGCCGTCCACTACAGATGCCAGGGCACCAAGCTCGGGGACAAGTTCCTGAAGGGCTGCGGCTACGAAGGGGAAGCGAAGATCACCGAGGGCAACGGGAAGCTGATGTGGAAGGTCGAGTTCGCCGCAAGGTGGGCGGCCTTCGACATCAGGTTCGAGGCCTACGGAAAGGAGCTGACCGACTCGGTCAAGATAAACGACTGGGTCGCGGAGCACGCCCTGAAGTTCCCGCCGCCCTCCCACGCCAGGTATGAACTCTTCCAGGACAAGTCTGGGCGGAAGATTTCAAAGTCTGTGGGGAACCTTGTGACGCCGAGCGAGTGGCTGGAGTACGCTTCGCCCGAAAGCCTCAGGCTCCTGATGTACAAGAGGATCGTCGGCACCAGGAACGTCTCCCTGGAGGACATCCCTGTCTACATGGAGGACTTCGACGACCTCGAGGAGCACTACTTCTCGAAGGTCAGGGAAACGAACGAGATGAAGGACGCCAAGCAGAGAGGGCTCTACGAGTATGCCATGCTTCTGAGAGTCCCAAAGGAGAAGGGTCTGCACATCCCCTATAGGCTGCTTTCGCAGCTCGCAGCAGTCGCGCCCAAGGGCTCGGAAGAAGACTACGTAGTGAAGCGGCTGGTCACCTACGGGATGGTGAAGGGGTCAACCCCCGAGCTCAGGAGACGGATCGCTTGGGCTTCGAAGTGGGCTGGGAGGGAAGGGAGGCCGAAAGGAAGGCAAGTGGAGGTCAGCCCGAAGGTCAGCATCGCAGTCCGGGAATTCGCAGGAGCCATACAGAGTCTCTCCGACCCCGACGCCATCCAGAACGCGGCGTTCGAGGCGGTAAAGAAGAACGGTCTGAAACCGAGGGACTTCTTCCCTGTGGTCTACTCAATCCTGCTTGGCTCCGACAGGGGCCCGAGGCTGGGCCCCTACGTCGTCGACTCAGGCCCCGCCTCAGTTAGCAGATCGCTCCTTGATGCTGTGGTCTCCTGAACCCGCCGGGGCCTCGGATGCCATTCACCTCGCACAGGGTGGCTCCTCCTAGGGTTGAACTAGGAAGCTCAGAGGATGCTTTTCGATTTCTAGGTCCAGCTTCTCGAAGCTCGACACAGTTCCGACGTAGCGCGCGCTGTCTCATAGAACCCGGCAGTATTCACGCAATGCGTAAGTGTGTCCCAGACGCACCCCCTCCCTGAGGATATGATAAGCAAATACGCAGTATTTGCCATTGCTACACTATTGGTACTTTCGTCACTATCCATGGTATCTGCAGCGGGAATCGAACCCATGCTCCCTCCAGGACAAGTGAAGACTGTTGGTCCACAGCTCAATTCAATACTCTGGACCGCTGACCTCTCAGATACCTTGGCCTCGTCCGACGTGTCAACCGGCACGATCAATGCCTGGGACCTCAGCTTCTCTGTAGCGACATGGGCAACGCTGACTCTGCCAAATAACTGTGCGACAGCTGTACCGACCCCAAAGATCCCGTCAGTACCAGCCACGTGTACCGGATCGACCCCAGGATATTCGTTTGACGGAATCTACTTCAACATGCTAAGGGCCATAGTCAACGACACGCACTTCCACAGGGCTATCGCATATCTGATGAACCTGTCCTACTTCGAGGACGTCTACCTCGAGGGCGTGGCAGGCATCACGACCAATGCGCTGCTACCCTGCGCCGTGTTCGCGGCTTGCGTCAACCCAGCGAGCGCTCCAACCTACAACAGCAGCAATAACGACGCGTTGGTGCACGCTGTGTTTGAACTCCAGTCAATCAGGGAATGCATTGGTCCATTCGACTACATGGGCGTCTGTTTTTCGTACGGAGACCACTTCCTGACAGCAAGATCGGATATCACCGGCTCGACGAACTCGAGCGACTGTGCGCCTCACACTGCGCAGAGCGCACTGACAGGCGATTTCAGATGGTCGACCTACAAGTATCGCGGCTGTGACGGCCTGAAGTGGAGAGTTGCCATAACCGCCCAAGGCACGACCGCGGGCTTACCCTTTGTACCCCTCTGGCACTACAGAGACAGTCTGGGCAGGATCTACTTCAGCGAAATCGTAGAGGCCAACGGAGCGAAGATCGGCCTATCATTCACAAGAGTAGGCGATGGGACGTCGACCTACGCCCAGTATTACGTCATCAATGCCGCGGTTGCGGCCACGATATCGGACGGCAAGTACATCGCCTCCGGCCCACAGAAGGGATACAACACTGCACCAGTGTACAACTACTCCCTAGCGGCTGACGGCCAATTGGACGGCGGGTGGGACATGTATTCATACGGGTACTCTGCCAGCGCCAACTTCATTGGCACTGCTGAAATGATGGACGACGCGTTCGGCAGGAGTACCGCGGACGCAGCCAGCTACCACAACGGGACAGTCTCCTATGATGCCAACAAGGTCGTATACGCCACGACCGCACGTCAGGCCATAGGCTTCGGCCACAAGATGGCTTTGGACCAACTGCTCAACCTTCCGTACCTCAACGTGTACTTCGAGAACACCCTGTTCGGTATCTACTCCAACGCATGGGCGGGATACGCTAACATCCCGACATACGGTCCGGACACGGCTGGAGGCCTCGCCTACACAGCGTTGAACGTCCACAGAACCTGCTTCGTCACTGGACTGAAGACCCCTCCGAACACCACAACCTGCCCCAACGGTGGGCAGTTCAAACTCGGTCTCGGAGCCACACCCGATGTTCCAGGCGGGTTGAACCCACTCTACTCAGGTCTCACCGTGTACGACGACGACGTCTGGCTGAACATCTATGACTCCCTGCTCGGAACTCCACCTATTGGGTACCAGAAGCCTGCCCAGTTCATGAACTGGATGACTTCGAAGTACACATCGAAGGTGTGTACCAGCACCAGCTCGAAGCCCAACAAGTGTGTCGGAATAACCGCTGGTTGGTTCAACTTCCAGGCTCCTCAGGGTGTCACCCAGAAGATCTACAAGGGTACCGTCTACACCTTCTATATCAAGCCCAACATCTACTTCACGGATCATACGCAGATGACTGCATACGACTACAACTACTCACTGTGGGCAGCTGGCTTAGTTGCGCCCAGCAGCTTACCAGACCTCTCGACGCCCTATTACGGTGCGATGGCAGGGCCGCTCGGTCTGATGGCGACCTACATCGACCCACACAACCCACTGCAGATCGAAGTGGTCGTGAACAGCAGCTCGCTATGGAACTTGGGTGACATGATGGTCCCAATTTTGCCAGCACACATATTCCAGCCATACTTCAACCTCGACAGCATCCTTAGCGCGAAGCTCGTGATTGACACCTCTCAGCCGTACGCCCTTGCCACGGACAAGTACTCGAACTTCACCACAGGCAAGCCGTCAGCCCCAGAATGGCTGACGAACCTACCGAACCTCGAAGTAGGAACAGGGCCCTTCCAGTTGAGGACCAACGACGAGGTTATGGGCAGTGGGCTCCTAATCAGAAACCTCAACTTCTACAGGAACTATTGGCAGACCTACACGATTAATGCTAGCCAGCAGGTTCACAACGGGACCAAGTATCACCTTGACGTGCCCATTTACGAATGGAGCTACAACTCAACCATCTGTAGCACATCCGACAGCATCTGCAAGGTACCCATGTTAAGCCAATACCTAACCGGTGGAAGCACATCAAAATCGTGCTCGCTCATCACAGGGGAGTCTAATTCCTGCTTAATCACAGGGGCTGCTCAAGTCGTGACTCCTTCTGGCCGAGTTCTGGCGTCATATCCATTGGTATACAACGGTACATTGGGACACGTACTGGTCTGTGAAAAAATGGACAAGTCTGGCCACTGTTCTATCACGCATCCCAACCTTCTCAAAGAAGGCATCCCGACCGACAAGTTGGCGATAGGGCCACACGAAGTAATCATAACCGCCCACTACACCTACCTAGGGCTAGTACGTACCTGGTACGAGGAATACGGATTCAAAGTCGTCCCAGTCCTCACAGCCGGGGCCATCACGCCCTCCGCTCCTACGATCGACAACGGCCAGTCTGTCACCCTCAAATCGCATGCTTCTGGCGGCATCGGGCCGTACACCTATCAGTGGTACTCGGGTTTCAGCGCGAAATGTTCATCCGACACCACCAAGCTAGGCACAGCGTCCACCCAGTCTGTATCTCCCGCCTCGTCGACTTACTACTGCTACAGCGTGACCGACACTTCGAGTAATGCGCTAACTGTGTCCTCCGCGACCGACCTTGTCACTGCCAACCCATAGAGTGGCATCTTCTACGGAAGTCTAGGCGACTATCGGAAAGGATGAGGCACTGCAGGAAACCGTGGTCCTTGAGGTCCTCATGGTCACGAGTGAGTTGGACGCTCCAGCAGAAGGTTCGGAATGAGTGAGTGTCCACGAGATTCTCGTGCGCTCAGGAGTGCTTGGTTCGTACTTCCTCGTACGGGGCTTGAGGAAGAGTCATGAAAGGCATACGCTTGTAGGGGTGTGAGAGGGTTCGAGAAGGTTCCATCGCAAGTCTGAACACATAAGAATCGCTCCCGCGCGAGGCTTCTCGGGCCCGTAGCCTAGACTTCCGTGAGGGGAAAAGTGTGCTTAGGGATAAGCATGCTAACTCCAAATACGGATCAGGGCATCAACTTGGAGGGGTGCACGCCTGCGGCTGCCTCCGGCAGAGAGCTGAAGGCCGTGGGTTCGAATCCCACCGGGCCCGCACCTATAAGCGTGTGCGCGCGACAAGTTGAATTAAGGCTTCAATGCAGACTTTTCCACCGAATAGATGCCAAATGTGGTCAGAAAGTATGATACAACAAGAACAAGAATCCCAGCTGGCATGTCGACCGGAAGAACAGGTAGAAATTCAAGTGCAATCATCGCAGGAACAACGATTAGAGTAAGTGACTCAAACACAGCCCGTAATCCAACATCGAAGAACCTGTAAACCCCAAAACTAGCTACCGCAATCACTAAACAAGAAAGGCCAAAGAGTCCTATCCAATGATTGGGACCTATTCCCCTACCTGTGACAAGTATGGCGGCCCCCCTGATTAAAGGAGTAGAACCTTTGGCATCCTGAGGGATATATAGAATTGCAGACGCCAAAAAAGCGCTCAAACTTAACAGAGAAAACACCGAGACCAAGGTCTTCCTAGTTAGAGCAACAAGAGGAACAACGATAGCGCACACAATAAGTGCTTCTGACAATTCACCGAAAGCCTGATACATCCAGAAAGGAAAAATATCCGATACTACAAGCACATTTCTACACGCCAAAGGCGTAAACACAATATCAAGAGCACCATTCCCTCCTCCGCCAGGACAAACTGGCGTCGTAGATATGGCCTTTATTGGAGAGTAGAACGCGAGTACAGCAAAGACAGCGGAAAAACAAAGAAGGAGAAAGGCAGATGCAAACAACTTCCTGTACGAAATTTGGTCTCTTCTGATATGATTGATTAGATGATATGAAAGGTACAGAATGATGAGTCCTAAGGAAAGCTCAGCAACTACTTGATTGGTAAGTCCCCCGCCATAAATTTCCGAACCAGGACCAGTAAGAATCGTGAACCTTCCATAGAACCAATAAGTCCAGTCAAGCACGACATAGAGTTCATACATAAACACCAAGAGAGAACCCACAAAAAAGGCGTCAAAGACAGCGACAAGAAGCCCCTTGCCAGCTCTCAATACAAAGACAGAACCCATAAAGATTAACATCGATAGTATGGCAGTTGTTGCTGTACCAGCATCTCCACGCATGAGCGGAGAAATTAATGGATTAGAAGGAAGGAAGAATAAACGAAAATGGTCAGCAACTGCCAAAAACCAGAGCGTTAAAGAGCTAACGGCCAGAACCGAGAAGATCACTAGACCTGCCTTCTTCCGTACTGATTTCATGTTCTCTTCTTTTGGAGCTTCCATCGTTTCACCCTCATTATCTTCATTGGAACAGATTGAACAACCATCTCTACTGCGCCTTTTCATCATAAGATAAAGAGTCCTGTGCTGCTTGCATATGGCTACGTGATGGCGGTCTTGTCGGGAGCAGTTACTGTCATGATGCTCTGGGGGAGAAAGATAGTGGGCTACTGGAATGGGGATTCGGAAGCCACGGTCTCGGGACCGGTTTCCTATTGAACGCATCCAGAGAGACGGTTTCGATTTGGTAGTGGTCTTGCAAAGTGGAAAGATTAGGGAAGATTCGAACCCATAATGGGTCTGGGCCCCACCGGGCCCGTTTCAGGGCGTGTGTATCCTTGCGCCCTCACCCTCCCGATTTTGACCGTGGTTTCTGCCGCCGGTCATATGGTCTGCTTCATTCGCGCGCGCGCGCACGCTTGCCATCCTGAAGCGGGTCGGGGAAGCGCCTCAGAGCCGCGTGCAGGGATCCGAATGCGAGAAATGCACCTACTGCCTATGAGACGAATTAGAATTTGCACAAATTGCGGCCGCACCACGACCCAGGATTCAGGTTTCAAGTACAGTTTTAAACCCGTCTTACGCAACCTTTGGGCCTCATGCGCGTTAATGGTAGAAACGGCAGACTTGTGAATGTTCTGCTTGTAGCCCTTATCATAGCAGGGGCGGGATTAGTCTACTATGTCATACAGGTGAACGCCGCTACGCCCGCAACCATAACCCCGAACCTGAGCGAGGTCGGACTCGGCCAGACTGCCTCGATCACAGTCTCATGGAGTGCGCAGGGCCAAAGCGTCCCCTACACCGTGTATCTCTACCAAGGCCCCACTAGCAGCTCCTGCGGGACCTCGTTCCCGCTGGTGGCAGCCAAGACGGGGCTGCCGACTCCTGGCTACACCTTCAACGTCAACCCAACCGCGACAAGCTACTACTGTGGGACAGTGCAAGCAGCGAAGGGGTCGAGCGCCGTGTCTGCAATCGTGACAGTGACGGTCAACCCCGCTCTCGTTGCTCCGACTCTTTCCCTGTCAACATCCGGCATCGACAGTGGGCAGACCGTGGTCATCACATCGTCAGTCGCCTGGAGTGGGGGAATCGCCCCGTTTACGGTGACCATGTACAGAGGAGCAAACAGCACGTGCGCGCTGGACACCACCAAGGCGACCCTGGTATCAGGGCCAAACCCTCAGGTCGGCTTGACCGGGAGGTCGACAACTTTCTCTGTCGCTGACCCGCCATCCACCACGTACTACTGCGCTTCAGTGACCGACAGCGCGACCAATCCTCACACTCTAACGTCTCCCGCTGTCCCCTTCGTGATTGACGGCGTCCTGTCCGCATCAATCGCTCCGAAGAATCCCACGGTCGACGCGGGACAGTCGATCACCCTCACTGCAGTCCCCACATATGGCACACCCCCCTACTCATACCGGTGGTTCAAAGGGGCAGGTTGCTCGAGCCAAGAAGCAATCTCTGGCGCAACGGGGTCCGTCTTCCAGACTGGGCCGATAGGTTCGAGCTTCAACTACTCCTTGCTCGTGAGTGACAGCAGCATTGGAACTCCCGCCCAGAGCGCGTGCGCCGACGATGTCGGAACAATCAACTCCGCGTTCGCGGGCACTGTAGTGAAAGTCTCCCCTGCCAACGTCACCACCGACGCCGGGATTCCGGTGACACTGACTGTAGCGTGGCAACCTAATGGCACCCCTCCGTACATCGTCATACTCACAACCAGCAATAAATCGGACTGCCAGAGCCCGGTCTCCTTCGGGATTCCTAGGCTAGGTGTTGCGAGGGCAATCACTACCTTCAATGTGAACGCGTCCTCCTTGTCGTTCTTCTGCGCGACGGTGGTGGACGATGCGACAGTGCCGCAGAACGCGAGTTCGACCTTCGCAGCAACAGTGGATGTAAACCCTGCCCTCAGTCCGTCTCTAGCCTTCTCGCCCTCGGCTTTGGACCTAGGGCAGTCGGCTTCGGTCACTGCAACCCTGACGTTTGCCGGGGGCACTCCCCCCTACTCCGCCAAGCTCACCAGCGGAAATAGTGGGACTTGCGCCATGGACGCGACTTTGGTCGCTGTCTCGTCCGGTCATAACCCGCAGAGCGGTGTAGTCGGAGCTTCGACCACGTTCAAATTCAATTCCCAAGCGTCCTCAACCGACTACTGCGCCGCCGTGTCCGATGCTACGGGGGTGGTGGTGTCGACCACCGTCGTGGCCCTCCCAGTCAATGCCTTGCTTACGGCCACCGTAACCCCGCCGTCTCCGGCAATCGACAGCGGCCAGTTCGTGGTGCTTACGGCGAACACCCTCAAGGGTTCTACGCCGTACACCTATCAGTGGTACACTGGACTGCAATGTGCCAGCGGGGATGCCATCACAGGGAAGACATCCGCGACGTATACCACGCCATCTCTGACCTCGAGCATGAACTACTCAGTCCTCGTGGGCGACAGCAGCGGAGGCACCCCGGTCTATGCAGTGTGCGTCAATGCTGCTGTGACGGTCAACCCCACCCTGGGTGCCCCAGTCCTCGTCCTCTCCCCTGCCAGCATAAACTCCGGACAGCCAACGACAGTCACCGCCAGTATCTCTTGGTCCGGAGGCAGCCCCCAGTACACTGTGACTCTTTACAGCGGCGCCAGCACCAAATGCTCTTCTGACACCACCGTGGTGCCGAGCCCGAAGACTGGCCTTACAACCCGATCCGCGACCTTCTCGTTCAGCGCTCCCACCTCTTCGCTCTACTACTGCGCGTCTGTGAAGGACGGGTCGGTCACGCCGGTGTCTGCTACATCGTCGACCACACAGTTCACAGTCAACACTGCTCTTGCCGCCCCGTCTCTCGTGATATCGCCCACCTCAATGAACGCGGGTCAGACGGTCACGGTCAACGCCACTGTAACTTGGTCGGGAGGGTCCTCCCCCTACACAGTCACCCTCTACAGCGGCTCCAGCGCCACCTGCTCGTCCGACACTTCGGTCGTCGCTCTGCTCTCCGGGACGAACCCCCAGAAAGGCCTTACGGGTACCTCAGCCTCCTTCATGTTCACAGCCCCTAGCTCGACTACATACTACTGCGCGAAGCTGACTGACAGCTCCGGGACGCCAGTTACCCTGTCGACATCGACCGTCTCCTTCACAGTGCGCCCCTCCTTCGACAAGCTCCTCCTCGTGGTCACTCCTACAGCCCTCGACTCGGGTCAGTCGGTTCCTCTAGGAGTCATCGGCAAGGTCACCTGGTCGGGAGGCGCCCCCCCCTACACAGTCACCCTCTACAGCGGCTCCAGCGCCACCTGCTCATCCGACATCACGATAGTGGGAGTGCTCTCCGCGTCCAACCCGCAGACAGGGCTTGCCGGAACCTCGGCCACTTTCACCTTCACCGCGCCAGGCACGAGCATCTACTACTGCGCCACAGTGCAGGAATCTTCCGTCCTGCCTATCACACTCTCGTCGGGCACAACTTATTTCGTAGTCAACCCTGCTCTAACGGTAACGATCTCGCCTGCTGCTCCCTCCACCGGCAGCGGCCAACCCATCACCCTGACCGCCCTCCCATTGCAGGGGACTCTGCCATACACATACCAGTGGTACACCGGACCCACGTGTGGGAATCCTGCGACGAGCGGTGCGGCGGTATCCGGTGCGAATAAACCGTCCTACGCACCAAAGCCGACTTCCATAACCACCTACTCGGTCAAGGTGATAGATAGCAGCGGCGGAGTGCCTGCAGGCATTGTCTGCACCCAAGTGACTGTCGTCATTGGCATCTCAAACACGGTTTCGCCTTCTGCTCCTTCAATCGACGGCGGCCAATCCATCAACCTGACCGCCCTTGCGTCGTCGGGGATCGGCCCGTACACATACCAGTGGTACACCGGATCGACGTGTTCAATTGCGATATCCGGCGCAACAAAGTCAAACTACACAGCATCGCCGACGTCCACAACCCAGTACTCGGTCATGGCGACCGACAGCACGACCCCGGCCCCCAATACTGCCTGTTCGGCTGCCACCGTGACCGTCAACCCCTCCCTTACTGGCACCACAATCACGGTATCACCCTCTGCGGTCCTGGACAGCGGACAGTCAGTGGCATTGGTAGTGTCGTGGCCGAACGCCGGGACCCCACTCTACACCGTGCAACTCACCACCAGCCCCTCAGCAAGCTGTTCGAGTCCTGTAGCCTTCGAGTCTCAGACTGGTATCGTGGGGACTTCCGTCACCTTCACGATATCTCCGGCCTCCTCGGCGCATTACTGCGCGACCGTGACAGACAGTGCTTATTTGCCTGAGAATTCGTCCACAACGGCCGCCGCTGTCGTCTCAGTCAAACCTGCCCTTTCTACGCCCACTCTGGTCCTCTCCCCATCGGCGATAGACAAGGGACAGACGGCCACAATAACTGCTACTGTCGTCTGGTCCGGAGGTACATCGCCATACACTGTCACCCTCTATAGTGGGAGCAGTCCCTCGTGCACATTTGACACGACTAAGGTGGCCGTCTCGGGGTCCAACCCGAAGTCTGGCCTGACAGGGATGTCGACCACCTTCTCGTTCGCCTCCCCAGTCTCGACTACGTTCTACTGTGCTATTGTGACTGACAGCGCCACCACACAGGTCTCCGAGAGCTCCTCTTCTTCCGTCTTCACTGTAAACACCGCCTTGGCAGCCACGATATCTCCTGCCTCTCCGACGATCGACACCGGACAATCCGTAGTCTTGACTGCCGCGCCGTCCGGCGGGACTCCGACCTACTCGTACCAATGGTACAGCAGTTCGACGTGCACGAGCGCGATTCCAGGCCAGACGTCGCAGTCGTACTCGACTAGTGCGCTCACTTCAACGCATTCCTTCTCCACCCTCGTCACGGACAGCAGCCCCGGAATCCCTGGGGCGAGCTACTGTGCAAGCGTGACGGTGACGGTTAACGCGGCCATAGGCGCTACCATAACCCCCGCTTCTCCGAAAATCGACAGCGGCCAAGTCATCACTCTGACCGCCGCTCCGTCGGGTGGCGCTCCGTCCTATCGCTACCAGTGGTACTCTGGGTCAGGATGCGTCGGAATCAATGCTCTCTCGGGCGCGACTTCCTCGTCCTTCTTCACTGGAACCCTGACCACTTCAACCGCCTTCTCCGTGAAGGTGAATGATAGCAGCGTCGGGATCCCCGCTGCCAGCTTCTGCGCCAGCGTCACCGTGACTGTCAACTCCGTCCTCACCGCAGGTGCCATAACTCCTTCCGCTCCCACGATCGACAGCGGTCGATCCATCACGCTCACCTCCATCCCATCTGGCGGCACAACGCCGTATGCCTACCAGTGGTACACAGGTGCTGGGTGTACGGCAGCGGTAAGCGGTGCTACATCCGCGACGTATACACCATCGCCAACGACGACAACCACATACTACTACAAGGTGACCGATAGCAGCTCAGTCGGAGCGCAGTCAGCCTGTTCATCCGGTGACACCGTCACTGTCGACCCTGCCCTTGTGGCAGGTGCGATTACCCCCTCCGCTCCTAAGATCGACAACGGCCAGTCTATCACTCTGACATCGCACGCTTCCGGCGGCACCGGGTCGTACACCTACCAGTGGTACACCGGTTCGAGCGCGACCTGTTCGTCCGACACCACCAAGCTAGGAACAGTATCCACCCAGTCTGTATCTCCCACTTCGTCGACTTACTACTGCTACAGTGTGACCGACACATCGACGAATGCGCCAACAGTGTCTTCCGCGACCGACCTTGTCACTGTCAACGCCGCACTCGTCGCAGGTGCGATTACCCCCTCCGCTCCTACGATCGACAACGGCCAGTCTATCACTCTGACATCGCACGCTTCCGGCGGCACCGGGTCGTACACCTACCAGTGGTACACCGGAGCCAGCTGCTCGAGTGGCTCCATCTCCGGAGCTACCTCGGCTACATACATGGCTTCACCGTCATCGGACACCACCTACTACTACAAAGTCACGGACAGCGCGAGCACTCCCTCAACGGCTTGCTCGGCTGGTAACAAGGTGACCGTGAACCCAACATTGACGGCTCCTGTGATCAGCGCACTCCCCACTTCTGTAAGCAAGAGCGGGAGCTCCACGCTCAGTACTGCGACATCGTTCAGCGGCGGGACTTCCACGTACACATGCCAGTGGCTCGAGGAGGCGCCTGGAGCAACCGTCTACAGCAACTTGGGTAGCTCGTTCGCGTGCACCACCTCTTCTCTCCCCACAGTGTCCACGGGCGCCCTTGCCACAGCAGGGACTTACAAATTCGAGCTCAAGGTCACAGACAGCTCAGCCGTACTCAACGCGGTATTTTCAGGTGCGGTGACAGTCATTGTCAGCTAGAGGTCTCCCTCGATGAGAACGAAGCTAGGTGCTTCGCGAAGGGGGGTAACCGTGAAGGTTGCAGCGGTCGTCTTGATTGTACTTCTGGAAGTCACTGCAGTGCTCTACCTGTACATGAATCCCGTCCAAGGGGAGAGCCAGAACCCGTTCGTCATCCCGACCTCGACAACGACGAAGTCCACGACTACCTCGTCGACTACGACCAAGGTGACAACTCACCCGCCCGCCGACCGGGTCGCAGTCGAGTCTGCGCTGATAAGCAACGACACGCTGACGATGGAGGTACGCAATCTTGGACCTTCCACGACCCAGCTCATAAGTGTCAGGGCCGTGTGCTCCCCTGGTTTCCAGACCTGCTATGACTACAGGAGGCTGGCCGGGGGGTACTACCAGACTAGATTCGTCCTTCCCGCAGGGAATACATTCAAGGAAAACATGTCAAGAATCTGCGTCATTGCCATCATAAACTGCAAGAACTATCTCCCGGTGGCAAACAACACATACTACTTCCAAATCAGGTTCAAGTTTGCTGACGGAGCGTCGGCCACGGTCCCGGTCTCTGCAATGGCCAACAACACGTGGTCGCGGTACCCCACCGCGATCATGAGCATTCCCTTGTCCTCGCTCAGGATCGTTCCGAGGAACCTCACAGGAATGCTGAATGTCACCTTGACCATTAACGATTCCTTGCCTGCAGCCGCTACATTCACGACGCTACTCTACGGGTACTTGAAACCTTCAAACGCCATCAGTGGGAGAATACTGAATAACGACACGGGATGCGGGTCCGGCTTTGCCGCAGACTGCTCACAGAACGTGTCGGTTATCGTGAACTTCTACACAGTCCTGACGGGAATCGCCCCCAATCACTATTTCTCGCTCGTAGTCCGTGATACCACAGACATCGACAACGCCACCGGCGCTCCCAATAATGACATTGGCCACCACACCACTTGGTTCGCCCTCTGGCTTCTCAGCAGCACTTGATAGAAGGGGCTCCTCGGCACGGATTCGTCCCGAAGCCTGAAGCTTCCTGCCAGGTTATCGTTTCCCACGAGTGAAGCCGGCCAGCGGCAACAGCCTCAAGTGCGGTTCGCGCTCTGACAGACGGAGTCCTTCACCTGCCAAAGCCGTCCGTGCGATCGGGACGAGCCATCCATCCGAACACCGGTACGCAGACTGTGGTGGCGGACTGGCTGCAGTATGCAGACGAGCCTGCCTAGCTGTCGCTGCTCAGGAATTGTCTTCCTCGCACCCACGGAGCCGTCGTCTGACAACGACTCTGAAACGGACTGTGAGCCAGTCGGTCGGACCCGCCCCGGTGAAACCTCAGGGGTTTCAGGGCCTTAACCTTGGGCCAAAGGCGTGGCTCGGCGCTTCATCCTGCGTCGCACCAAGTAGGCTGCGACCAGGAACAATATGATCAGCAATAACCACCACCACCATGAGAACAGGACTCCCACGATTGTATTGCCAGCGCTCTTGAAGTTGGCCTGGCTCCCAAGTATCGGCGGAAAGGTGGCGTACGGGTAGGTCCCAGCCTGGGTCAATGGCGAAGTGTAGGGAATCTGGAAGGTCGTCAGAAACAGGCCGCTGCTGTCGGTCTGTGCAGCGCCGAGACTCACACCTGCCAGGTAGACAAGGACTGTCGAATACTGCGGGTACGACCTCCCCTCGATGACAACGCTGTCCCCCGGGGCCCCGGCTGCAGGCGTGCCCCTGACACCTTCTAGGGTAGTGAAGGCACTTGCCACGCTGGCAGGGGAAGTAGTGAAAGTGTACTGCGTGCCGTTGGGCTGGGGTGTGAGGAATCCTGTGACGTTGAGGATCCAGTCTCCCCCACTGTCAGCGGTCACAGTCGTTATGCTCACGCCATCCATCAGGACGCTGACGTGCTGGTTCGGGGAAAAGTAGCCTCCACCCAGTTGGACAGGGATGAATCCCTCAGTCCCCTGCGGCGGGCAGACCGCGATGGCTCTCCCCGACGGTACGGTAGCATCGAACGCACCGAAGACCACGTTTCCTGACGCGATGCTTCCGTTGCTCGCCGTGACCTGCACTCGGATGTTGTAGACGCAGGGCTCGCTGAAGACGTGGTTCGGAGCCGCATCCGTGCTGCTGGTGCCGTCACCGAACTGCCATGAGACGGTAGACCCAGGCGAGCTGGACTTGATGGAGAACCCCACAGTCACTGGAAACGAGGTTTTGACGTCGAAGTCAAGAAAGGCGCCTTGCTGGGTGGCGTCGACGGTGATTGTCAACTTTGCAGCCGTTGCTGCAGGCGCAAGCAGGGTCGCACTCAAGATTGCACATATCACCGTGATTCCGGCCAGGGCCTTGGACTGCCCGAGATGGAACAGCAATCACAGGCACGGGCATTGTGATTCTTTTAACGGTTTCTGAAAAAGGGGGGGCAGCGTTGTCCCAATGGACAACGCTAGAAGACTACGTTGAAAATCGTGTCGTTCCCTTGGAAGTCAGAGCCTAGGATTACGGAGCTGTTAGTTCCCAGATTGAGGGAGTAGTAGCTGTTGCCGACTGGTGCAGTGCTGTTCTCATACACGGTGGTGTGAGCGCCACTTGTAATCATGAAGTACTGGGTGGCGTTGTATATGTTGGTCCACAGGTTGCCCTGGATGATACTGAAGTTGGAGCCAGGTCCGGCTATCATGCTGAAGGTGCTGTTGCCGCCACCTGTGCTGTTGAGAATGAAGTTGCTGCGATTCAGAGCGCCTCCAGTGGCAACGAATACGGTGCTGTCATTGCCCGCGGCTAGGAAGAAGGTGTCATTTGAGCCTGATCCCATGAAGTTGTAGGAGGACGTCCCATTGAAGTAGCCGATCGTGCTGGAGTTGGCATAGAACAGGGTGTTGTTGGCGTTGTTGATTGCGTTGACTTGCTTGCCTTGGCCACTGGTGGTCAGGGCGAACACGGGGCCAACCCAGGTGCAAGGCTTGGGCTGGGAGGCCGGGCCGCCGCAGCTAGCGACTGCGATGGGCACTATCGTCGCTGCGATGGGCACTATGACTAGGATTGCTCCTAAGAGGGATGCGATGAAGATATTTTTTTTCGACTCTTGAAGATACTTCAAGACCTAGGCGCATGGGGTCATGGAGTACTTATCCTTTTGCGCGAACAGGCTCTTCTTGCAATTCTTGCAGACAAAAGCAGCAAGCGGCAAGAACTGTTAGTCGGTTTGGCATGACTTCGCCCCGGTAGCAATGTATAAAAGCACCTTGCACTCCTACAACGCCGAAAACATATGATAAGCAAATACGTAGTATTTGCTATTGCTACACTCCTAGTACTTTCATCAATATCTATGGTATCTGCAGCGGGAATCAAACCAGTGCTCCCTCCAGGACAAGTAAAGACTGTTGGTCCACAGATCGATTCGATACTCTGGACCGTTGAGGACGAAACCTCGGCCGCGTCGGCCATGTCGACCGGCACGATCAATGCTTGGGACCTCAGCTTCGGAGTAGCGACTTGGACAACGCTGACGTTGGCGAACAACTGTGTGACAGCCGTGCCAACCACAGCTATCCCAGTAGTACCAGCCACCTGTACCGGATCGACCCCAGGATACTCGTTTGACGGAATCTACTTCAACATGCTAAGGGCCATAGTCAACGACACGCACTACCACAGGGCTATCGCATATCTGATGAACCTGTCCTACTTCGAGGACGTCTACCTCGAGGGCGTGGCAGGCATCACGAGCAATGCGCTCATGCCCTGCGCCGTGTTCGCGGCTTGCGCCCCACCGAGCGCTCCAACCTACGACAGCAGCACCAACAACGCGTTGATTCATGCTGTCTTCGAACTCCAGTCAGTCAAGGAATGCATCGGTCCATTCGACTACAAGGGCGCGTGTGCTCACATCGGCCTTCACTTACTGACAGCAGTATCCGCCATCACGGGCAGCACGAACTCGAGCGACTGCGCACCACTCACTGCGGCAGGCGACTTCAGCTGGACGACCTACTCGGGTCGCGGCTGTGCTGGCCTCATATGGGAAGAAGCCATAACCGGCCAAGGCTTGACCGCAGGTACACAATTCGTACCCCTCTGGGCGTACAGAACCAGCCTGGGCAGGATCTACTTCAGCACAATCACAGAGGCCAACGCGGCTAAGATTGGGCTGACATTCACAAGAGTAGGCAACGGAGGAATCGCTTGGGCGAAGATCCACGTCTTCAACGCCGCAGCTGCGGCCACGATAACTGACGGCGCGTACATCGGCTCCGGCCCTCAGAAGGGATACAACACTGCACCAGTGTACAACTACACAATGACCCTCAACGGCCAAGTGGACGGAGGGTGGGACATGTACTCATACGGGTACTCTGCCAGCGCCAACTTCATCGGCGTTGCTGAGCAGATGGACGACGCGTTCGGCAGGAATACTGCGGACGCAGCCAGCTACCACAACGGGACAGGCTCGTATGATGCCAACAAGGTCGTATACGCAACTACGGCAGGTCAGGCCATAGGCTTCGGCCACAAGATGGGCTTGGACCAATTGGTCAACCTTCCGTACGTCAACGTGTACTTCGAGAACACCCTGTTCGCCATGTACTCCAACGCATGGGCGGGATACGCAAAAACCCCGACATACGGTCCGGACACGGCTGGAGGCATCTTCTATACAGCCATGAACGTCCACAGAACCTGCTTCGTCACTGGGTTGAAGACCCCTCCGAACACCGCGACCTGCCCCAACGGTGGGCAGTTCAAACTCGGTCTCGGATTACCACCTGACGTCCCAGGCGGGTTGAACCCAATGTACTCAGGTACAACTGTGTACGACGACGACATCTGGCTGAACATCTACGACTCCCTGCTCAACACTCCACCCACAGGGTTCCAGAAGCCTGCGCAGTTCATGAACTGGATGACATCGAAGTACACATCGAAGGTGTGTACCAGCACCATCCTGAAGCCCAACAAGTGTGTTGGAATAACCGCAGGTTGGTTCAACTTCCAGGCTCCTCAGGGTGTCACCCAGAAGATCTACAAGGGTACCGTCTATACCTTCTATCTCAAGCCCAACATCTACTGGACAGATCACACGCAGATGACTGGATACGACTACAACTACTCACTGTGGATGGAAGGCGAAACTGCACCTAGCAGCCTACCAGACCTATCGACACCGTACTACGGTGCGATGGCAGGGCCGCTCGGTATCATAGCGACGTACGTCAACCCGGCCAACCCACTACAGGTCTCTGTTGTCGTAAACAGCAGCTCGCTCTGGAACTTGGGTAACCTGCAGATTCCAATCATGCCAGCGCACATATTCCAGACATACTTCAACCTCGACAGCATCCTAAGTGCACTTCTCGTAATCGATACCTCTCAGCCGTACGCCCTTGCCAACGCGTACTCGAACT
This sequence comes from Nitrososphaerales archaeon, assembly GCA_050012055.1. Classification (GTDB taxonomy): domain Archaea; phylum Thermoproteota; class Nitrososphaeria; order Nitrososphaerales; family Gagatemarchaeaceae; genus UBA183. The sequence goes on along the minus strand of JBEKHX010000001.1, from coordinate 62,524 downwards.
TCACCACAGGCAAACCAGCAGCCCCAGAATGGCTGACTAACCTACCGAACCTCGAAGTAGGAACAGGTGCCTTCCAGTTAAGGACCTTCGACGAGGTTACGGGCGGTGGGCTTCTAATCAGAAACCTCAACTTCTACAGGAACTATTGGCAGACCTACACGATTAATGCTAGCCAGCAGGTCCACAAGGGAACCCCGTATTCTCTCGACCTGCCCATTTACGAATGGAGCTACAACGCCACGGTCTGCAGCACATCTGACAACATCTGCAAGGTGCCAATGTCATCCACATACGCTACAGAAGGAGCAGGCACTGCTCAAGTCGTGACGTCTTCTGGCAAGGTTCTAGCCACATATGCATTGGTGTGGAACTCTGTCACAGGACACATCACGGCGAGCATCCCGACCACCACCTTGTCGACAGGACTGCACGAAGTCATCATAACCGCCCACTACACCTACCTCGGGTTAGCACGTACCTGGTACGAGCAATACGGATTCAAAGTCACCAAATAGACAATAGGAGCAATCGAGTCTCACTAGGACTCGATTGCACTCCCCATTTTTAGGAAAATCCTTGAAAAGGCAGAAGCCACCACACGATTCTCCGGCAGTCAGCGCCAAGAGGGGCCGAGCCGATGCCGGGTCGCACAGGGGGTGGCCCCGAGGCGACAGGAGCCCGTGGTGGGGCGGCCGTGCCTCGTTGAGTCACGCAGCCTTCCGGTCGCTGCAGCCGCGGGCGGCCTTTGCATCTCCTCTGAGCCAATCGGTCCGCCCCCATCTGAAGACGAGACACAAGCCTGTTATATCTCGGCCTACTCTCGCCGTTCGTGCGTGCTCTCACCAGACTTGACCACGAGAAGCTGGTCGAATCTGTCGTTGTGACCCTGACGAAGCTCGGCTATACGTACGCAAGGAACCAGGGACGGTACGTGACGGAGTTCGAGGTGCGCTCCCCGTCCCACTTCGGGGTCGTCGTGGAGGACCTGACCAGGACGCAGTTCGGCTACCCGTTGCGCGGTCGAGTCCGAGTGGAATCGGCGGTAGAACTCAGAAGGACGATAGGCGCCGCCGACGACGAGGAGGAGCTCAGGCGCCACGTCGCCACCTTCGCCGAGGAGCTTCGTGCGGCCCTCCCAGATGAGCCGTGGAAGGGGGTCGGGTTAGCCCGATCAGGCTCGGAGAGGGCGAACTGGGAATCACTTGGCGAGATCTGACCGCATGCTGACGAACGGGGCACTGTACGGATCCTGGACCTAGCCTCGGTTAGGACAGGCCGCCCTCAGCTGGGCGCGGCTGCAGGGTCCTCTCTCCTCTCCTTTCCTTCCCTCCCTTCACCTTTGGGCTCTGGGCACCATCTCGACTGTCTTTACCAGGACTGCCCTCTCGTCCTTCTTGGTTTCCTCAGTCACCCAGAAGATCTTGGAACGGCTCCCCGCTTCGACGATTGCGACAAGGGCGAAGAAGACCGCCTGCGAAAGCGGCAGACCGGCAATGACGCCTATGAGAAGGACAAAGTACTGTTCCGGCGGGATGAGGAAGACACTGGCCATAAGGCCCACCATGCTGATGATCCCGCCCAGCACGATCAAGACCCCGGACCTCAATGCCGCCTTCTCGTCTATGATGGAGACCCTTCCCCGGCCGTAGGGCGCGGGCAACCCCGACCTGATTCCCCTGAACCTGAACAAGGTGACTAGGAGGGCCACCACCGCGGCTGCGGCGAGGGGTTCGTACAGGTAATTGAGGAACAGCTTCCAACCCACGTATGCGGCAGCGGAGAACAAGACAAGAGAAAAGACAAGGCTCTTCACCGATGGCCTTGCCCTCCTCCTAATGCCCGACGAGAACACGTTGCGCCACCCCCCGGCCTATCCTGAGGTCACTGTCTGAACTTCTCTCTCATCTTGGCCGCCTTCCTTTCGCTTCTTGGCTTCCGGGTGGCGATGGCCACTGCGACCAGGGCGATGACCACACCGAGTGCAAGGAGTGCGAGATAGGGCGTAGTCGGGGGGCCGGGCTCTGGAGGATGTGTGTAGCTCAGCAGTCTGTAGTGGAAGTATTTCCCGACGCCGAAGAGGTTGGTGTACAGGTCCCCCCTCTCCAGAACCCCGGTCTTGGAGTCGAACACCATGACCGAATGCATAGGGGTGGCGTGGGCCCAGGGTATCACCGTGAAGTTGACGCTTATTGAGGCCGTGGTTCTGATGACCGAGACGGTCACGTTCTGGGGAGGTCCTTCTGTTCCATTGACCACCGAGGTGACCTGGAGATGTTTGTTGCCGCTCTGAAGGTTCGTGTATGCGACCGGATAAAACCCCAGGATGCCCAGGTAACTGTTGTTGTCGTAGGGGTCGAAGATCGTGGTTATGTTGGTGTACACGGTGCTCTTGACCACCGTGCTCCCGTTGAGCAGGTCCAGTTTGTCGGTATACCCCACGTAGCCGAGAGGAGCAGTGAGGTTCACGGCCGTGAAGGTGATGGTTTCGTTATGCCATCTATCGGACGTTAAATTCTGACCAACGGTACCGCTGGGCACCGTCACGTATATCTCATATGAGAAGACCACCTTGTCGCCTACCACTATCCCCAGAGTCCTGTCGGATGCGTCGGCACTGACCAGGCCGGGGACGATGAGGAGCGCGACCACAAGGATCGCGGCCGATCTACTTCCCAATACTGCTGCCAGCTGGTCCGTCCAGACCCTTCTCGAACGCCTCATGGGCTTCCTTCCAGAAGTGGCACGCAACCCGGCGACCAGGGTTCACCTCCGTCAGCGGAGGCTCAGTCTCAGAACAGACGGCCTGTGCAAAGACGCACCTTGGGTGGAAGCGGCACCCGGGTGGGGGTGCCACGTTCGTGGGAATTTCCCCCTTCGCCAGCACCCTTACTTTCGGGGCTTGCGGGTCGGGGACAGGGACCGCCGCCGTCAGTGCGTGGGTGTATGGATGGTAGGGCTTCGACACGACCTCCACCGCAGGACCATCCTCGACAATCTTCCCTAGGTACATTATGGCGAGCTCGTCGACGACATCCTTCGAAAGTGCGAGGTCGTGCGTCACAATCATAACGGAGATGCCGCTCTTCTCTCTGATCGATAGCAGCACGTTGATTACTTCGGCTCGAACCGATACGTCGAGCATCGAAACTGGTTCGTCCGCGAGTATTAGGTCGGGGTTGAGTACGAGTGCCCTTGCAATGGCCACTCTCTGCCGCTGCCCTCCGGAAAGCTCGTGCGGATACCTGTAGAGGTACTCTTCTGGAGGGGTCAGCTGGACGTCATTAAGCGCCTTCGTGACCTTCTCCACCGCCTCCTGGCGGGATTTCGTCAGCTTGTTGACGAAGATTCCCTCGGCCACTATTTCGAAGACCGTCATCCTCGGGTTCACCGATTCATACGGGTCCTGAAAGACGACCTGCATCTTGGTCCTCAGTTTCTTCAGTCCACCTCTTGTCAGCTTCGATATCTCCTGGCCTTCGAAGACTATGGAGCCGGAGGTGGGAGGGGTCAGCATCAGCGCAGTCCTCAGGATGGTTGTCTTGCCCGACCCGCTCTCCCCGGCCAATCCGAACACCTGCCCCCTCTTGACCTGAAAACTGACGTCGTCCACTGCGTGCACCTTGCCTCCCGGCTCTCTCCTGAGTGAGTCAATGAAGGTCTTCCTGACCGCGAAGAGCTTCGTCAGATGCTGGACGTCGAGTATGACGTCGCCCTTCGTCTCCATCAGCTCCCACCCCTCTCTGCCCGTATCTCCTTCCAGAAGTGGCAGGCGGCAAAGTGATTAGGGCTGGCCTCCGTGAACGCCGGCTCGCTAGTCCTGCAAAGCTCCTTCGCGTACGGGCACCTAGGATTGAACCGGCACCCTGGCGGGGGGGTGATCAGGTCCGGAGGCGACCCCGGAATCGAGACCAGGTTCTCCTTGGGCTTCCTTATGTCAGCGAACGCACGCAGGAGGCCAAGAGTGTACGGATGCAGGGGGGAAGCGTACACTTCCTTGCTGAACCCGTACTCTGCAAACTTGCCGGCGTACATTATCGCGACCTTGTCCGCCATCTGAGCCACAAGTGCTAGGTCGTGGGTGATTAGGATTATGGCCGCTCCGAGTTCCCCCCTCAGGCTCAGCAGAAGGTCTATGATTCCTGCCTGGACGATGACATCAAGAGCCGTCGTGGGCTCGTCGGCGATCAGAATCTTGGGGTTAAGGGCGAGCGACATCGCGATCATCGCCCTCTGTTTCATCCCTCCGCTGAACTCATGCGGGTAGTGCCTCCTGCGGGAAGGGTCGACTCCGACGAGCTTCATCAACTCTATCGTCCTCCTTTGGGCTTCCGCGTTCGATACGTCGGTGTGCGCGGTTATCGCCTCGGCGATCTGGTCCCCGACCCTGAACACCGGATTCAGGGCATTCATGGCCCCTTGCGGAATAAGCGAAATCTTGGTCCATCTTATCCTCCTCCGCACCTCCGCATCAGACATCTGAACAACGTCCTCGCCTTCGACGAGCACCTTGCCACCTATAATTTTGGCATTGGACGGGAGGAGCTTCAGGAGGGTGCTGGCCATGCTGGATTTTCCGCATCCACTTTCTCCCACAATACCCAGGACCTGGCCTGATTCCAACTCGAAGTCCAGCCCGTCGACTGCCTTCACATCACCCGCCGCGGTGGTGTAATGCATCGTCAGGCCTTCTACCCGAAGCACCGGCATGCTTGTCATCTCGCACGCAGCCTCGGGTTGAATATTTGGTCGAGTGCGAAGCCCACGAGCACGAAGGCCAGCGAAAGCGCGCCGATTGAAATCCCGGGGGGAAGGAACCACCACCACACGTAACTGGCTCCCGGGTTTCCGACTGCATCAGGAAGCGCTTGGGTAAGCATTATGCCCCAACTTATGGCCGTCAGGCTGTGGGTTACCTGCGTCAGGAAGTCCAGTGCTGCGTCGAGAAGTATGAAACCACCCACATTAAGGGCCACCTGCGAGTAGACTAGGCCCATCACATTCGGGAGTATGTGCCGTCTGATTATGTGCCCGGTCCCTCCCCCTACGGCGCGTGAAGCCTCGACGTATGGTCTCTCCTTCACGGAGAGTACTTGCGATCGTATGATCTTCGCGACAAAGGGCCAGGAGAGTACGACGAATATCACGACGACCCAGAGGTATATGTTTTTTACGAGGTCTGCATTCTGGGAGATGATGGTTGTCGCAATGAACAGAAGGGGAAGGAACGGAAGAACGAGCATAAAATCCGTGAACCTGCTCAGGAATTCGTCCCACAGCCCTCCAAGGTAGCCTGCCGCGAGTCCGGCCAGGGTTCCGAGGGCGACCGCCCCGATGCCAGAAAGGATTCCGATCTCCAGCGAGATTCGCGACCCCCACACCTCCTGAGACCATACGTCATTGCCCTCTTTGTCAGTACCTAGCAGGCCGTAGGCTCCTCCCGACAGATGAAGTTTGACCGATCCGACATAGAACGAGGTCGATGGTTGCGTTGTGCCATGAGTAGGCACGCCAAGGACCTGCATCGTAAATCGATAACTCCCAGTAACATTGAAGACGATATTGGACGGATTAGCCGCAGTCTGGTAAACAGGAATCCCCGAGTTGTACAGCAATCCGCTCAGGACGTTCACGTTCTTCCAGTGGCCGGCGTCTGAGGTCGTGACTGTGATTGCCGTGGCCAGCGTTGTGGACAGCGTCGCACCCATAGAGAAATTGCCGTTCGGGTTCGTTATTATGAAGTTGACATAGAGTACTCTGAAGCCCGTCATATTGAGATCATAAAGACTGGCGCTCAAGACGAAATGGGTCGGGGGAAAACCGGTGAACTGAAACGGCTGAGACATGGAGAAGAGGACCAAGGCACCTTTGAGGTACGGGTTGGTCGCATTCGAATTCTCGGGGATAGACGCCTTGACTAGGATACTCCCTGGGTTGGGAGTGGACAGGGGCCCGATTCCGGGGACAACTGTTGTGTTGATACTCGGACCCTCGAAGGCCCAGGAGGCCAGAGCGGCCTGGTCGGCGAACCCTTTTGCCCATACTGGGTCGACCTCTACTGATACGTTAGAATACTGTGGAAAGATCCTCGCCCACGCTGGGATGTCGCGAGCCGAACCCACCTGGTAGTTGAGGGGAGGGTTAGAAGCCAGCTCCGGGGAGAACACGGCAAGGGCTAGGAAGAAGACGATGATAACAAGCCCTATCATTCCTAGCCTGGACTTCACGTAGAGTCTCGCGACTCTCCTCAGGCCGGCGAGTCTCGCTGTCCCAGCTTGTCGGGCCATTCTATCCTGTGCTCACCCTCGGGTCGAGGAATCCGTAAAGGACGTCAGCGATGAAGATGCAGATCAGAACCATGACCGAAATGATGAAGAACAAGGCCTGTTCCATCGGGAAGTCGTACACGCTTACTGCATTGAAGAGGGCCAGCCCGAGCCCGGGGTACTGGAATACCGTCTCCGTGATTATCGCGCCCGAAAGGATGAATCCGATGGACAATGCGAACGCCGTGACAATCGGGAGAACCGCATTCCTGAACGCATGCTTGTAGAGCACCGTTCTCTCCGGAAGGCCCTTCGCCCTTGCCATCAGGATGTAGTCCTCAGCAACGGAGTCTATCATGACCGCCCTCTGCGTCAGAAAGACGCCCCCTATGCCCGCGAGGGTCAGCGTCACGAATGGCAGAAACGTTGCTTGGAGTATTCCGGAGTATAAGGTCCACCCCTGCTTGAGCAGGGTTTGAGTGCCGAGGTTTATGTAGGAAGTCCCGGTGAGTTTTACCTGCGAGAGTTCCAGAAGGGCCCCAATGAAGAAGACTGGGAGTGAGTTAAGGAAGAGCAGGATGGCAAGTGACGAAACATCCAGCACCTTGCCTCTTTTTGCGGCGGCGACGACACCCAGGCCTATGCCTATTATGAACGAGGCAATCGTCGACGACCCAAGCAACACCACCGTGTAAGGCGCCCTATCACTTATCGTCTTGAGGACCGGTCCTTGTAGACCGCTTCCTATGTGGTAACCGAATTGCAGAGTGAACATGGCCTTGATGTAGAGCAGGAACCTAGTTAGCACAGGTTTGTCGAAACCATATTGAAGCAGTACCGCCCGTCGAATCTGTTGGAAGTACAAAGTGGCATTGCCCCCTGCGTGAGGAGGCGCCTCTGGGAGGTAGAGATTCTCGACGCAGTTCGTGTAAGCCATTCCCTTAGGACAGAGTGCAAGAAAGGGGAAGACCTGGAAGAGAAGGAAGTTGAAACACACTATCAGGAAGAGTAGCGCAATGGTGTACACAGACCGCTTTGCTATGTACTTCTTGAGCCCCATGCCCTGCTGTCTGCCCCAATTCAGAGTAATTATGGATTGTTACCAATGGACTCGTCTCAAATAGACTCCATGCGGGAGCCATGGTTGCAGTCCCGTGCTTCCTTGCCCGCTGGGGCGGTCATTCGGGAGGTGGCGGTTTGTTCGGGCGAATGTCCGAGCTTGCTCGCAAGAAGGAGATGATGGGCAGTCGATCAGACAGCGCGAGGACGCGTCTTGCGGAGCGGCTATCGGCTTTCTGTTTGCAGTGGTCATTGCTCTTGCGGTCGTAGTCCTCTGACTCGAACACTTGTCTTAGCCTGGCCAAGTAGTTCCCCATTCCGCCGTGAGCGCGGCGGTGGCAATTCTCAGCGTTGAACTCGTCTTGGAAGCTCAGCGAAATCGGATGAAAGGAGGTGAGGAAGCAAGGAACACCACCCAAATTGGAACAGCATGAGCTACCACCGCGCCAACGGAACAGAATCCACCAGGTGGTAACTATATTTTAATACCGACCAGGTCGCAGCTGTCCAGCGAGATTGCATATTCGTAGAGGGAGTAGTCCGGCTCGGTTTCTCTCAGTAGTGGCCGTGGCATTGATTCTGGTGTCGTCACTGGGATTTGTTTCTAGATTGGTGGCAGCGGGACCTACGGTGAGAAATATCGGGATTGGCTATTCACCACAGGCCATCGCCGTCGACGCGTCAACAGGAAACGTCTATGTGCTCTGCCCCGGCGACCAAAACGTTTCCATCATAAGCGGCAGCACTCACAAGTGGGTTGGGAACATAACTGTTGGTAACCAAGAGCAGGGGGGGAACCCTGTGGGTATCGCGATCGACTCCGTCACCGGGTACGTTTTTGTCACGAACGGGGCGGACGATAACATATCTCAGATCAGCATTTCAAGTGGTAAGATTGTGAAGAACATCACTGCCGGGAGCACGCCAGACTCAGTCTCCGTGGTTCAGGGCAACTCAAGCACCCCAACACTCCTGTACTTCACCAACCTCGGCGATAACACCATCATAGCCATGAGAGAGTCTGATTACCAGGTTGTCGGAAACATAAGCGTAGGGACGAGTGATCAAATCACTCTCTATGGGGTATCGGTAAATCCCATCGACCGCCGCATCTTCATTGCGAGTTTCAGTGACAATTCGGTGTACGCTGTTCATGGAATCCAGGTCCTTGGAAACATCAGTGTAGGGGTCAACGCGATTGCCATTGCGTACAATCAGTTCAACGACAACTTCTACGTCGCAGACTACGGCGACAACACGGTGGATGTGATAAACGGAGCGAACTACCTTGTGTCCAATATTACCACCGTCGGCTTTCTGCCAGACGCGGTCGCAGTCAATCCTAACAACGGCTACGTCTACGTTGCCAACGGCGGGTCGGACACTGTTTCGGTCATAGATCCCTCGAGCAACGTGGTGATACAAAACATCACCCTTACCTGTCGAGAAGCCAGTGGGGGATGTAACCCTGACGCAATCGCGGTCAATCCTGCGAACGGGGACGTGTATGTGGCAAACTACAATGACAACTCGGTGTCGTGGATTCTCGGCTCAACAATCGCGACCACCACATCTTCCTCTTCCTCGTCCTCATCCTCTTCCTCGTCCTCATCTTCCTCTTCCTCTTCCTCTTCCTCCTCGTCGTCATCCTCATCAAGCAGCAGTGGTGGGGGAGGAATCCCAGAGTTCCCGTTCCAGCTGGCAGGGACAGTGATGCTGACCCTGGTTCTGGTTGTTTCGTACTTCGTAGTCAGGCGCCGCTCTGCGTCGGGCGGTCCCGTCGTACCCGCAGTGTGCCAGTAGCTCTTCAGACGAACTGAGGCCTTGGGTAGGGCATACACCCCCGGTTCCTCGCCCGGATTGCTGCCTTCATCTCACTCTCCGCCCTCACGGCCTCGGACTTTCTGCCGCTTCTAGGTCAGACCCTCGAAGACATCTTCGGTAACGTCCTCCCCGCGATCCCGTTCGGCGCCCTTCTCGCTCTCCTCCTCGTAGTGCGCCGGGGCGAGCCTAGCGAGATCCTCCCGACGGAGCGCGGCCTGGCTGGACGGGGGCGGCTCAGAGGCTGCGCGCAACCAGGAGGGCGAACGAAACGCGAGACTGCGAGAAGTCTAGATATCTATAGAGGTATTATAGGATATATTGATATACCAAAATCACATGCTCGGTGAGTGATGGCTTCATTCGTGGAGCACAAGGGGTCCAGTGTCGGGACCAAGATCGCCGTGATCGTCGTCACTGCAGTCTCATACGTCCTGGGGAAGGCGATTACCGCGCCCATCCAGACGCCTTGGCATGTCGGCCAACTCCTAATTGGGATCTTCCTTCCTGCCTTCTTTGCAATAGTGTCTGACACCTTCCCTGCAGCGATCGGTGCCGGGATCGGTACATTCCTCGGGGATGTGATCTTCTTGGTGCCGCTCGGCGCGACGACGCCGGTTCTGAGCCTTCTGGCCGGAGTCCCTGCGAACTTCTTCGGCATCCTACTCTTCGGGTGGTTCGCGAAGCGGTACCGCTCGTGGGCAGGCTTCGTCGCTTCCACAATCTCTTTCGTCACGTTGGGGAATCTCATCGCTGCAGTCGTCGTCGTGCTTTTCCTGGGCCTTCCGACTTCGCTGACGCTCGGCTTCGTGGTCTTCTGGAACACAACCTCGATACCTGCGATACTGGTTGGTGTTCCCATCTTGATTCGCGCTGTCCGGCCCCTCTACGGCAGAACGGCGATTCTCTCCTACGAGCCTCGTTGGATTGGTTCCATTACCACCAAGCAGACCGCAATCGCCCTCGTGTTCGCGGGCGCCTTCGTGGTGATCGGTGCGGCCTTGTTCTTGTTTGCCCTTCCCAACCCGGTGGGGGGGTTCGGTCCCTTCTACTTCGAACTTGCGGCCGCGATAGTCTTGGTCTTCGCCCCGATAACCGGCGTAATCGCCGGAAGCAAGCTAAGGGCGAGCCAATCTGCGGCATAGAACTGTCGTGGCATTTGCTCCGGCGGCGATCACCAACTTCTTCAGCGTCCGCTACAACCCAGGTCGGGACGGCGACTTCAGGTACACAGGCGCGACAGGCGGGGGCTACGTCCTCTCCAAGGGCGTAACCACAAGGGCAACGTTCAGGGAGGCCGGCGGAGAGAGAGTCGAGGTCATAGTGGACGGAGACCCGAGGTATCGCGCGAGGACGACCAGGAAGGCCGTGGAGCTAATGCTTTCGGGCCACGCTCACCCGAGGGGCCGTCTGGTTCTGGAGCAGTCGATGGGCATCCCGGTGGGATGCGGGTTCGGCGCGAGCGCCGCAGCGGCGATATCTGGGGTGTACGCGGCTGCTGCAGCGATGGGGCTGAGGCTGGCGAAACAAGACCTGGCATACTATGCCCACGTCGCCGACATCGTCGAGCAGACCGGCCTCGGCACAGTCTCCGTCACCTACGACGGGACTGGAGCCGGAGTCATAACCCGTGCAGGGGCTCCCGGGATTTCCAAGTTCCTCAAAGTCAGCTCCCCCCGCGGGACCAGGATCGTCGCTGCCTCGCTCGCGCCGTTCAAGAAGAGCGATGCGATCTCTAGACCGGACACGGTCAGGAGAATCAACGAGCTTGGAGACAGGGCGCGCCGGAACGTTACGGCATCGCCGACCCTCGAGACCCTGGCGTCGGAGGGAGAGCGCTTCTCGGAGGGGCTCGGGCTGATGACCTCCGAAGTGAGGGACCTCGCGAAGTTGGCCAAGGCATCGGGCGCGTCCCATGCAAGCCAGAACATGATTGGGTACGGAGTCCACGCCCTCACGACAGCGGCAAGGGCCGAGGCAGTCGCAGCGGTTCTCAGAGGCTCCTCTCCGAAGCCGCTGGTCGAGGTCTTTGAAATCGGGAGCCAGCGCGCGCGGGTCCTGAGGCAGGGGCCTGCTAGCCGACGGTCAGCAGTTCCTTCGTGAACCTCGTCAGGAGGGTCGGTTTCTTTCCCGTTTCCACGGTGTCTTCAATCCTGATGCCGTACCTCCCCGGGAAGTAAATGCCGGGCTCGTCCGTCACCACGTCGTTCGCGAGCAGCCTCGACTTGCTCCCCTTCGAGATCGCCGGCATCTCGTGGATGTCGATTCCGACCCCGTGCCCGACGCTGTGGTTCAGGTACCTCTCCACCCCTGCCTTCCTGAGGACCTTGACGGCAGCCATGTGGACGTCCTCGCAGACCGTCCCCTCCCTGATGGCGTCGAGCGCCGTCTCCTGCGCTTCGAGGACCGTAGCGTAGTTCCTCCTCATCTCTGCGGTTGTGCTCCCGACGGCGAAGGTCCGGGTCTCGTCAGAGTTGTATCCCTGGTACCTGAAGAAGATGTCAGCGACAACGAAGTCTCCCTCCCTGACCTTCCTGGCCGTCAGCTCCGAGTGTGGGAGGGCCCCGTTTGGCCCCGACGCCAGTATCGTCGGGCTGAGGGCGGAATCGGAACCTGAGGGGGTCAGCTCGTTGGCAGTCGCGACCTTCATCACCTCGGCCGCCACCTCCCACTCCGTCCTGCCGGGCCTCAGCTCCCTCGTCAGGGCCTCGAAGATCCTGTCGAGCCCCTTTGATGCCCTCTCTATCCTGGCTACCTCAACCTCGTCCTTGACCCGCCTCGCCTCCAGGAACAGGTCTGCCCGCCGGCTGAACCGCTTCGACCCTCTGAACTCGGAGTCGTCGTCGACAACCACCGGCCCCTTCCCGAGGTGCTTCATGAGAGAGGCGAGGACGAACTTCCGCCCCTTCGCCACCACGACCTCGATCTCATGGCCCAGCTCGGACGCCCTGTCCTCTTCAAGGGGGGCCGTTATGACCACCGTCTTGTCAGGGCGGACTATCGCAGCCCCCCCTCCCCAGAAATCAGTCAGGTAGAAGACGTTGGCGCCCGTCATGGCGACGACCTGCTTCCCTTTTGCGAGCGAAAGTAGCTTCTTGCGCCTTTCCCCGTAAATCGTCATCTTCTCGCCGACGCAAAGGGAGTGCTTATATTGCTTCACAAACGTGACTTCCAGACGGGGCAATCCGCGCGGTGACGTACATCCGTAGGCTAGAGATGCGAGGGTTCAAATCCTCAGGCCCCCGGACAGTCGTAGTCAACTTCGAAAAAGGGTTCACTGTCATCACCGGACCCAACGGAAGCGGCAAGTCGAACATCGCCGACGCGATTACATTCGCGATCGGAGAGAACTCTCCGAAGTCGCTCAGGGCGGCCAACGGCAGGCTCTCCGGCCTGATCTACGACCCGAAGAGTGAGGACGCCCCCGGCTCCGGAAAGCCGACGACGTGCAGAGTGACGGTCCAGTTCGACAACGCGAACAGGGCGATCCCCATCGATTCGGACCTCGTGACTATAACCAGAGACCTCAGGGACGACGGCGACAGCGTCTACTACATCAACGGCCGCAAGACCACCCGGTCTGCGATGACCGAGATTATCGACCTGGCCGGCCTCTCCCCCGGGGGCTTCAACATCGTCGCCCAGGGCGCTGCCACGAGGCTGGCCGACCTGACTCCGGAAGAGAAGAGAAGGGTCATCGAGAGCGTCGTCGGCATATCGAAGTTCGACGAACGGAAGGCAGAGGCACAGAGGCAGCTGGGCCAGGCCGACCAGAGGCTGGAGGTCGCGATGGCCCGGATCGGCGAGATGCGCAGCACCCTAGAGTCGCTCGATTCCCAGAGGAACGACCTCGTCAGGTCCGACCTCCTCGAGAGCCAGATCAACTGGCTGACGGCCGTCAGGACGTCGCGGAGGATCAACGAGCTCAGGGAGAAGCTCTCCTCGCTTCGGGCCCAGGAGCAGGAGCTGACCGGGAGGATGGGAGACCTAAACGCAAGGATGGCGGACTTCGAGACCCGCATCGGCGAGGTCGAGAGCGAGAAGACCAGGTTCATCGTGGACGTGATTCAGGGAGGGGGAGCCGGCACGATTGAGCTCCAGTACCAGCTGGCAGAGCTGAAGAATGAGCTGGAGACCCTCGAGGCAGACCTGAAGTCGGCTGAGGGCAACGTGTCGGTCCTCGAGGGCGAGACCATCCCGCAGCTCAAGACGGTCGTCTCGACCAAGAGGAAGGAAGTCGGCGCGGCCGAGTCCAACGTCAGGCAGCTCACATCAGAGGTGGCCAGGCTGGAAGCCCGCCACGCGGATCTCGCAGCAAGGCTCAAGGATTTCTTCAGGGCGGGCGTGGAGCTCCGGTCGACAATCGAGAAGAGGAGCAGGCAGACGGGGCGGGTCCAGGCGAAGCTCGCAGACCTCGGCCAGAAGCTCGGCCAGGTCGACCTGGCAATTAACGCGGCGAACGCCAGCCTGGGCGCGGAGAAGAAGAGGCTCGACGAACTCAAACTGAGGGTCGACGGCTACTCGGACGTCCTCGGCAAGCTGGAGGCCAACACGAAGAAGCTCTTCGAACTCTACGACACCTCGACGAAAGAACTGAACCAGATCGACGACGACCTCTCGGGCACCGAGAAGAACAGGGACAAGCTCGTCTCGTCGGTGGAGGAGGCTTCGAAGATCCTGGAGAAGGCAGCGGCCGAGATGTCCAGGGAGGAGGCGTTCAGGCAGATGTCCGAGAGCCTCGCCGGGGAACGGAGCGGGCAGCTCAGGCTGCAGGAGTTCTGCGACGGCGGGGGGCTCCCCGGGTACGTGGGGCGATTCGGGCAGCTCGTGAAGTACCCGCAGTCGTATTCGAAGGCTATCAACGCAGTGATCGGCAAGTGGATGGGGGCCTTCATCGTCCAGGACCTCAGGTCGATGACGCAACTGATCAAGGCCGCGAAGTCGCTGAAGGCGAAGGCCTTTTCCGTGATCCCGCTGAGCGAGGTCGAGGGCTCCAAGGCGGTCGACGTGGGCAAGTCAGCCGGAGTGATGGGCCCTCTCTCCAGCCTGATCAAGTGCGAACCTGATTTCACTGGCCTGGTCAACTTCCTCGCTGGAGACTCTGTCCTTGTGGACACCGAAGCGTTCGCCTACACGCTGGCCTCGGAGGGCGTCAGGACCGTCACAGTCAACGGCGAGGTCTTCGAGCCGGGAGGGCAGGCGTTCACCTACGGGTACCAGGAGGTCCTTGTCAACCTGATGGAGGGCCTCGAGAACATCGAAGGGATGAGCGAGGTCGAAGACGCTGTCGGGGCCCTGAAGGGCGCGATCGACAGGAGGAGGTCCGAGCTCGACTCGCTCGAATCAGATTCGCGCTCGCTGATGAAGGACCGCATCAAGAAGATCGTCTCTGCGACCAGCCTCAAGGCTGAAGGGACAACCATCACCAGGATGGCGAACAGGTACAAGAGCATCTTCAGGAACATGAGCGCCGAGTACCAGAGGCAGGCTGGCGTCGTCCAGAGGCTGGAGTCGAAGCTGAAGCTCAACACAGACAGGAAGGAGTCCTTCCTGAGGGGCATCGCGTCGCTGCAGAATGTGGTCTCGGAGACGCAGGCCCTCGGCCTGGAGGCAATGCTGGCCGAGGTCGACGGCGCGAGCCGGTCGCTCTCGAGCGAGATCGATTCTGTCAGGAACAGGATATCAGACCTGAACCTCCCCCTGTCCAGGGAGAAGGCCAACCTGGAGAACGTCCTCCTCCGGGCCCTTGAGGAGAACGAACTCGACCTGGCCCAGGCGACCGAGGACCTCCAGTCCAACAAGCAGTTCTCCAGGGAGGCGCCAAGGCGGATCAGGGAGGCCTCCGAGCAGAAGCGTATCTTGGAAGAGAAGGTTCAGAAGGTCCTCGAGTCCTCGAAGAGGAGCCAGCCCGTCCTCGACGAGTTCGACAGCAAGGTCAGGCGCCTGAAGGAGGAGAGGGACGCGATAGGGCGCTCGATCGCCGGGAACCAGAAGGACCTGTTCGCCCTGACCAGCCAGGCGTCGTCCGCCCAGGAGAGGGTCGAGGAGGCGCTCGGGAGCCTCAGGATGCTCGGCTACACCGAGGTACTGGAGCCTTTTGAGCAGGCCGATTCGCTGCTCGCAGAACTCGAAGTCGAGTACCGGCAGGTGGTCAGCTCGGTCAACAGGAGCGCCGACAGGCAATACACCGAGATGTACGTCAACTACAAGAGCCTCTCGGTCAGGCACAACGAGCTCGAGAAGGAGAGGAACTCCATCATCACCTTCATCGAGAGCGTCGAGTCAGAGAAGAGGAAGGTCTTCATGACAGCCTTCGACAAGATCAGCTCGGGCTTCAGCGAGATCTTTGAAAGGCTGGCCGGAGGGCGCGGGCTGCTGGAGCTCGAGAACCCTGACGACGTCCTCAGCGGAGGCCTGATCCTGAGGGCCGATTTCGGGAACGGGCTCCGTGAGTCCTCCCAGCACAGCGGAGGCCAGAGGGCGGTCACGGGCGTATCCATGATCCTGGCGATGCAGGCCGTTCAGTCGCACCCGTTCTACCTCTTCGACGAGATTGACGCAGCACTCGACGCTGTCAACTCCAGCAGCCTCGCCCGGTTCTTCAAGGACAGGTCCTCGGAGGCCCAGATCATAGCAATCACCCTTAGGGACGTCTTCGTGGCGGAGAGCAACATCACCTACGGCGTCTACTCGACGGGCGGGGTCTCCAGGGTCGTACATTACAGGCCGGCCGAGGTGCCCCAGCGTGGCTGACCCGCCCCTTCTCTCAAGGCCGCCGCTGAACGTCCTCATCGACCCCTCGCTGGCCAGGCGCAAGAGTCCCTGGGAGATCGACCTCTCGCAGCTCTTAGACCTGTTCCTGCGGACGATCATGCAGTCCGACACCATCGACATGAGGGCGGCGGGGACCGCCGCACTGTCGTCGGCGACGATCTACAGGCTGAAGGTCGAGACGCTCTTCCTCTTCGAGAGGCTCAGGGCAAAGAGGAGACTCGTGGACGACTCCGAGCCTCCTCAGATCATAGTCATGCCCTTCAGGTACGAGGTCTACTCCACCAACGTCGACGAGCTCTTCGACGAGCTCTCCAGGATTCTCCAGGGCATCATTGTCGACGAGCAGGGCGGGTCCGAGCAGAGTCTGATGTCGGTCGCGGAGCTCCGGACACCCGA
This sequence comes from Nitrososphaerales archaeon, assembly GCA_050012055.1. Lineage (GTDB taxonomy): Archaea > Thermoproteota > Nitrososphaeria > Nitrososphaerales > Gagatemarchaeaceae > UBA183. The sequence goes on along the minus strand of JBEKHX010000001.1, from coordinate 46,211 downwards.
CCTACAGGAGTACGTCATCTCGCTTCAGGCAGTCCTGTCGGAGTACCGCAAGATACTGATCGAGCGGCTCAGGGCTACAGGGAAGGTAATGCTCTCCGAGCTGGTCAAGGGCCTCGACCCCGTCGGCGCCGCCCGTGTCTTCATCCTTATCCTCTTCGCAGCCAACAGCGGGGAAGTGGTCATCGAGCAGGAGGAGTCCGACGAGGACGCGCTGGTGGTCTCGGTGGGGCAGCTTGAGTGAGACGCAGAGAGAGCCCCCCGCAAAGGATTCCCTCGCCAAGGTGGAGGCAGCCCTCTACGCTGCAGGAAGGCCCCTCAACGCCGGCGAGATTGCGAAGGTGGCGGGGACCACGTCTGAAAGGAAAGCTGTAGCGGTCGCCCGCGAGATCGCCCGGGCGGTCAACTCCACAATGCAGGCAGTCGAAGTCGTGGAGTACCCGGGCTTCAGATTCGCCCTGCAGCTCAAGGCGCAGTACACCCAGGTAGCTCGAAAGTTCGCGACGCGCCCTCTCCTCTCGAGGGCCGCCCTGAGGACCCTCTCCTTCATCGCCTATTTCCAGCCGATCCAGGCGGGCGAGCTGGTCCTCCGGAGGAGCTCGGCGGCCTACCAGCACCTGAAGGAGCTCGAGGAGGTCGGGTTCGTGGTCAGCGAGAGGCAGGGACGGAACAGGGTCTACAGGACGACCGGGCGGTTCTCCGAGTACTTCGGACTCAGCGGTGAGGTTGCCCTGATGAAGAGGCAGCTCGAGGGCCGGAATCTCTCGCTCCGCTGACGGGGACTGTGAAGCCGCGTTCGACGCCGCCAAGACCTTCGCCAAGCCCAGAAGCAAGGATAAATCAACCCCTCGACTCCTCGCGGGGGATGAAGCGGCTCCGGCTCTTGGCACTGTTCTTCATGGTTTCGCTCGCATTCGGTTGCATTCCGATGCCGACACAAGTAATTTCGGCCTCGGCACCAATTCAGTGTCCGGCACCGCAAGTCACATCCAGCTCGACAACCACGCTTTCGTTGTTCTGGATTACCGACACGCAGTTCCTCTCCGAGTTCAATAGTGGCCTTTTCAAGAATACGACACAGTGGATAGCCAAGTACTATGCAGTGTGCAATGGGAGGATGGTAGTTCACACAGGTGACATAGTAGAAAATACAGCAACCGTAAATGGCCAACCTTGCAGCAACGCGAGCGACTATGGCAATGAATGGACAAGCGACCCACAATGGAGGGCAGCAAACCAGGCTATGACCGTACTCCTTGATGCAAACATTCCATATACATGGGACGCTGGGAACCACGACGGCTGTCATGCTCTTGGTGGGGCTAATCTGGAAAACGCGACTGATGACGGCTGGATTGGATGGAACTATGCGGCGTTCAATTCCTCTATCGTGCAAAAGGCATCCTTGAACTGGTCGAACGCAGCTTGGGTGAGCAGCGATAACGAAGGAATGGACACAGCGGTCAGTTTCAGCGCCGCAGGCCAGAATTTTCTCCTCATGAACATCCAATACAACGGAATGGCCGAACTCGGATGGGCGCGACAACTCCTGTCAAATCCTAGCTACGAGGACTACCATGCCATCATCGCCACGCATGACTTCATCGGCAAGTTCGGCTGGACCGACCTTCCCAACTTCTACGGGAATCTCAACTGTTTGATAGAGGGATGCAATGGGCAAATGGGATACCCTAATGTGTTTCTGACTCTGAATGGTCACTACGACAACCAATCATATCACACCAGAACGACAAGCGCTGTGCTTGAGTTAATGTTCGACAGGCAAGACGAAGAGGACTTCAACGGCTCGGCGACGGTCACCATCCTCACATTCAACGTTGAGAATGGCAAGATCTACGTGAACACGTTTGACCTCAACAACCCCCCACAGGGCAAAGACAGTAGGCCTTTGACCGAACCATCCTACCAGTTTAGGCTGAACCAGGTGTTCGCTCTCACCGCATCGTGCAGCCACGCTTCCGTGACTGTAGGTTCGGCAATCACTTGTAAAGCGAAGATTGAGGAATCGGGCTCTGCACCGACTGGCAGTGTCATTTGGTCAAGCAACAGCACTGGTAAGTTCTCACGCGCATCCTGCAGACTTACAAGGGGAGTCTGTTCAGTGAAGTTCACGCCGATGGCCACAAACTCTTCCGTGATTCTCACGGCGACTTACGGCGGGGACTCTAAGAACTCTCCAGCCTCTGGAACATACGACTTGACCGTGACTACAAAAGCCACTAAGACGACAGTTTCTTGTTCACCGAAATCCGCTGTAGCTGACACGGTGACAATCATCACCTGCAAGGCTAAGGTGAAGGGTTATTCACCGACAGGAACGGTGACTTGGTCCCAGAGCGGCACAGGCTCGGTCTTCCTCGACTCGACAACATGCACCCTGTTTGAAGGAACGTGTTCCATGAACATGACGGGGACGGCGGCCGGCAATGTCAAGATACAGGGGACATACAGCGGAGACTCCAACAATCAGGGTAGTTCCCGTCTGGCCAAACTGACCATCAAGAAGGCACCTACGGTAACCATGATATCGTGCACAGAGTCGTCCTTCGGCAAAGGCACGAATACCACCTGCACGGCGACCGTGTCCGGCGCATACCCATCGCACAACGGAACTGTCACTTGGTCGAAGGTTTCGGGGACCGGAAGAGTCACGTTCTCCTCGAAGACCTGCACGCTGGCATCAGGAACCTGCTCAGTGACAATCACGGCGACTCATAGAGGGAGGGCCACAATCAGGGCGGCCTACAGCGGAGACTCAAACAACCGCAAGAGTCCGGGAAGGCTCGTCCTGACGATGGCCTAGGTGACGGTGAAAGCACGATGATGCAAAGCTCCGGTATAGCTCGAAAAGGAAAGTTTGCGTAGCGCCAGCTGCACAGCGCCAGAGGTACGAATGAAGTCCGCTCTCCTTCATCGCAGCCGGGACCTACGCCAACCTCGAAAGCAAGGATAAATGGAATCCCCAAACTCCTCTCGGGGGATGAAGCGGCTCAGGTTCTTGGCACTGTTCCTCATGGCTTCGCTCGCCCTTGGTTGTATTCCAGAGCAGACAGGCGCGGCCTCGCCATCATGCCCAGCGCCGCAAGTCGTTTCTGGTTCGAAGACCACCATCTCGTTGTTCTGGATAACCGACACCCAATACCTCTCCATACGCAACCCTGGCCTGTTCATGAACACGACACAGTGGATAGCCAAGTACTACGCCGCGTGCAACGGGAGGATGGTGGTCCACACGGGGGACATAATACAGGGGCCGCTGAATGAATCCTGCACCAAAGCCTTTCAGGATTCACAATGGAGGGTAGCAAACCAGTCCATGTCCGTGCTCCTCGAAGCAAACATCCCGTACACGTGGGACGCTGGGAACCACGATGTCTGTTCTTTCGGAAGGAGCTGGTTCGGATGGAACTACACGGCGTTCAACCCCTCCGCTCTACAGAAGGCGTCCCTGAATTGGTCTAACGCAAGATGGGTGAGCAGCGACAACGAGGGAATGGACACAGCGGTCAGTTTCAGCGGGGCAGGAAACAACTTCCTCCTCTTAAATATCCAATACAACGGAACAACAGAGCTCGGATGGGCGAAACAACTTCTGTCGAACCCCAGCTACCTGAATTACCGCGTCATCATTGCCACGCACGATTTCATTAACAACACTGGAGGAATCGACTACACAGGTTTCGCGCCTGGCCTCACCTGTTTGATGAATGGGTGCAACGGAACGAAGGCGTATCCCAACGTCTTTCTGACCCTGAACGGCCATTTCCCCTACGGCAACGACAGCGGCTACCATACCACGACAGCAAGCGGACGGCATGAACTGTTCTTCGACAGGCAAGAGCGAGACGAACAGAAAGGAGCAGCAACGGTCGCCATTCTTACATTTGACATGGAGAATAACAAGATCTATGTGAACACCTTCGATCTCAACAATCCTCCGCCGGGCGAAGACTACACACCTTTGACAAGTCCTTCCTACCAGTTCACACTTGGCCAGTCGTTCAACAATTTTGCAGTGTCGGCGCCAGCAGCGATTTCGCAGTCATCGAACTTGACGCTGACGGCTACTGCCATCGGCGGGGTCTCGCCCTACGCCTATCAGTGGTTCGCGATGGTACCCGGTAACACAACCTATTCGCCAATCGCGGGGGTCAATTCGTCCACCTACATGTTCACCCCCAAAATCACCGGGGATTGGCAATTCAGACTCAACGTCACAGACAGCAGGGGTGTGGTCTTCAGTTCCTGGCCTATCACAGTAATGGTCAAGCCATCAGTGCATCCTATCATAGGGCTGCCTTTGTTTTGGAACCCTGAGCAGTTGAAATCGAGGCTGGTGTTGGCGCTTACCGCCCTCTCTCTCTTCGCTCTCTCCTTGCTGGTCTTAAGGAAGTCCCAACCGCAGACTCTACAGAACCCCGCTGACAAAATGCTTAACATCTGGCGCCGAGGGCGTCCCTCCAGCAAGGCCCAACCGAATGGTTCGTTCATTAGAGAACCTCACAAAGCGGAAAGCGACAGGCGGCAGGTCCCGCCCCTCCAGAGGGAGGAGGGCGTACGAGCGTGACAGCTACGCCATCGAGCCACTCGTGGGAGAGACCGCCAACAGGCTCTTTAGACGAAGGGGAGGAAGCGTGTCGGCGGGCGTCGTGTTTTCTGATGTCGCGAACGTCTCCGACTCCAAAGGCAAAGCTACTAGGTCCAAGATCATCCGGGTGAAGAAGAGCCCAGCCAACAGAGACTACGAGCGGAGGGGAGTGATAACGAAGGGCGCGGTCATCGAGACCGAAGCCGGAGAAGCGGTCGTCACCTCGCGTCCGACCGACGATGGGGTCGTCAACGCTGTCCTGACGAAGTCGAAATAAATGAAGGAATACGAGAAGTACGTAATCTGGCTGGATTACTTCAACTCAGAACTCAAGAGGAGGGAGGGGAGGAGGGTCCCTCTCAGTTCAGCTACACGGGCGCCCACGATTCACGAACTCGGGGAGGCCTGCCGGAGGCTCAACCTTCAGCCCGTCATGCAGGTCGCGCGATATCCGTCGTCTCCGACAAGAGAGTCAGGCTACGTCTCTGTGACGAAGGAGAAGCCCAAGCACGCACTCGTTATGAAGGTCGCGAGGGAGCTCTCCGTAGTCCGGGGGATCGCTCAGAAGAAGCAGGGTTCTGGCCAGCCGGTTCAGAAAAAGAAGTGACCCGCCCGCGAAGGTTTAAAGGCAAGAAGACCACCAACCCCATTTCTTGTTACAAGTCGGCGTCTTGCTCCATCAAGCCAAGAGCGGCCGGCTAATCGTCCGTCTCACGAGGGAAGTCAGGCCCGGCGTCCCCATCCTAGATGACAAGGGGAGAAGGCTGGGCAAGGTGGTCGAGCTGATCGGGCCAGTCAGGGCTCCTTACGCCTCCGTTGCAGTAGCGAACAGCAGAATCGGCAAGGCCGGCGACGCGGCCTACGTGGAAGGGTGAATGGACTGAGCCTCTGGAGCCCGAGGGGGGATGACGCCTTCACGACGTCGTGCCCCGTCTGCGGAAACAGGCTGATCGGGGACTCCGAGAAGGGGGAAGAGGTCTGTCCCACCTGCGGGTACGTGACCTACGCCCCTGCAGACGCCGGCCCTGAATGGAAGGCGATGGACCTCGCGGAGAAGAACAAACGAGTCCGCGTCGGGTCGCCGATGACGCTGGCGCTCCACGACATGGGCCTCACGACCGAGATCAGCAGGACGAATCGCGATTCCCACGGCAAGTACCTCGACCCCACAATGCGGGCCACGGTCGAGAAGATGCGCAAGTGGCAGAACCGCGCCAGGACGATTAACAGCGAGGAGAGGGGGCTGTCAATCGTGCTTTCGAAGATTGGCGAACTCTGTCAGTCCCTCAACCTGCCAGCCAACGTGGCTGAGACCGCGGCCCAGATCTACCGGACGTCGGCGAGGATGAAGGTCGCCAAGAGCAAGTCGATACTCGGGATGACGGCGGCGACCGTCTATCTCGCGTGCCGGAAGTGTGGTGTCTCAAGGACCCTCAAGGAGGTGGCCCGCGCCGCCGGGATGGAGAAAGGAAGCGTTGCGAGGTACTTCAGGCTCGTCCTGAGGGAGGTGGAGAAGGAGTACGTCCCGCCGCCGTCGGTCGAGAAGTACATCTCAAAGCTGATCAACATGGCGAAGATCGCCCCCAAGGTGGAGTTTTGGGCCCTGTTCCTTTCGCGAGAGACCAGCGACTCGAAGATCTCGAGCGGGAAGGCTCCTGCTGGGCTCGCGGCGGCGTACGTCTACTTCTCGTCCGTCCTCGTAGGGGAGCACCTCCCCCAGAGGGAGGTGGCGGAGTTCGCCGAGGTCACTGAAGTGACCGTGAGGAACCGGGTCAGGGAGATACTTGACAACTACGACATCAGGCAGGAGTTCGGTCCGTCAAGATGACCAAAGCAAAACCGAAGGCAAAGCAGAAGCAGGCGCCGGCGAAGCCCAAGATCCAACCCAAGATCCAACCCAAGAGCCAGCCCGGAAGAGAGCCGAAGGCCAAGACGAAGGAGGAGCCTCCCCACCCGGTCGAAAGGACGGAGGAGGAGCTGGTCGACCTGACTTCGAGGGTCTACAAACTGGTAGTCGAGAGGGGAAAGGACGGCGTCCTGCAGAGCGAGATCTGGAAGGAACTCGGGCTGACGAGCCGGGACGGCTCCAGGCTCGCGATAAGGCTAGAGAGGCGGGGCCTGATCGGGCGAGTCAAGGTCCTGGAGGAAGGGCGCTGGACCTACAAGCTTACACCGCTGAGATTCCCGACGAACATGGCCTCGATCGAGAAGGCGCCCTGCATAGTCTGCCTGTTCGAGTCGAAGTGCGCCGTCGACGGCCAGATCAGCCCGTACATCTGCCCGCTGGTCGGCTCGTGGGTCATCGAAGAAGCGAGGGTCGCGAGGGGTCAGTTCATGCCGACTGCGGTCCCCTCAGGGTAGCGACCTCCAGCATGAGGACCAAATGAGGCTCCACGAAGCCAAGCGTGACCTCTACAGGAGGCTCGCCAAGGAGCAGGGATACAAGAGCCGGGCGGCATTCAAGCTGATCCAGGCAGCTGAGAAGTACGACTTCATCGGGCCGGGCGACAAGGTCGTCGATTTCGGGGCGGCTCCCGGAGGTTGGATGCAGGTCGCCGCTCAGCTGGTCGGCGACGACGGCGTCGTGGTCGGGGTCGACCTGCGCGAGGTCAGGCTCAGGGGGAAGAACTTGAAGGCCATTGTGATGGACGTACACGACCCCAGAATCAAGCAGAAGGTTCTGGAGGCCCTCGGGGGGACGGCCGACGTAGCCCTTTCAGACCTGGCTCCGTCCGTCTCAGGTGTCTGGGAGCTCGACCAGGGCAGGCAGGTGGACCTCACCCTAAGAGTCCTCGAACTCTCGGAGTCGATCCTGAGGAGGGACGGGTCGGGTTTCTTCAAGCTCTTCGAAGGGGAGCGCTCGCAGGAGGTCCGGGACGAGTTCAGGAGGCGCTTCAGGGCGGTGAGGCCCATTAAGCCAGCAGCTAGCAGGAACGTCAGCTCCGAGCTCTACTATTACTGCGAGGGGTGGAGAACGGACAACCGCATTTTCCCAGTGGAAGAAACTTCCCCGCCCTGAAGGACCTACGGTACCCTATTCGCGGCCCTGGGCTGCCGCCTCCCTGACCGCTCCCACGACCGCAGAGTACTGGGCGTCGGTCTTGAGCCCGGTCTTCTCGAGGGGCTGCCTGAGGGTCTTGTACCCCTGGTTTCTCAGCAGCTCCGCGACTCTCGAGTCTGAGACAGAGGCTATGCGCAGAGCCGAGCAGATGCCTTCTATGCTGAAGCTCCAGGGCGGGAACCCGTCCACGCCCAAGATAGAGGACAGTACCTTTGTTGCTTCGGGAAGCCCGAGCTTTCCGGAGGCCGCGACCGCGTCGCGGAGCGTCTTCGTCTCGGTCAGTTCCCCCAGCCAGAGCGGCCCCGCGACCTTCGGCAGGGCCCCGCATTCCTCGCACGAGCTGCCCGGCACCGACCCCTCTGCAAGACGGCCGCACCGCCTGCACCAGAGCACGTAGCCTTCGCTATCCCGAGACAATTCGGCCTTTGACGGGCCGACTTCGACCCTGACGAAGACCCTGATGTAGTGCCTGGTGCTGTGGACCGCGACGGGCCTGACCCCCAGGTCCAGCGACGCCGCTTCCCTCCTCACGGCGTTGAGCAGGAGTCTGACCCCTGTCTCGTGGTGGAAGTGGTTGTTGACGGGCGTCCCCCCGTACCGCCTTTCGGCCACTCTGACGTGCACCCCGCAGAGGACTGCTGTGTCGGTGGCGGTGAACGACGCTATCCCGCCGTCCTTTGTGGCACGCAGGGCCGCCTGGAAGTACGGGACAGGGGTCCCGAACGGGTCGACGTCGACGTAGTCGAACTTCTCGTCCTTCCCGTACTTCGAGTAGAGGTACGAGTTAGCTTCGCTGGAGACGAACTTGCACTGCGCCTGGACCCCGTTGAGCCTCGCGTTCCTCTGGGCCAGGCTGATCGACTTCCTGTTTATGTCGACCAGGGTCACTGTCAGCTCACTCGTCGCCTCCGAGGCCACCCTCAGGCCCCGCGCGCCTATCCCTGCGAGGGCGTCGCAGAACGAAAGGCCTTCCGTCGCCTCAACCATCGCGACCGAGACGGAGCGGTTGATGGACGCCGCAGGGTTGTAAAAGACCGGGAGGGTCGGAGGGACGGGCGAGAGACTCTCTCTGGGGGCCAGCAGAATCGTCTTCCCCTCTTCAGTCCGGACGAGTTTCAACCGGCTCGCGACCTCGGTTCCTGTGCTGTTAAGTGAATCGGGTTCACATCTCTCAGGCCGGGCGCGCAGGTTCTTTTACCACCGGTTCCCACGGCGTAACCCATGAGCGGCATCTGGCTCTTGACTGGCCCGCCCGGGGTGGGGAAGTCGACCATAGTATCGAGGGTCATCCTGAGGCTGAAGAGTGCCGGCGTTATAGTTGGGGGCTGCTCCACCACGGAAAGGAAGGCCAAGGGGGCCAGGGTCGGGTTCGAGGTGCTCAACCTCACCGACGGGACCCGAGGGGAGCTCGCTTCTCTTTCGGCGGGCCTCGGCCCGAGAGTGGGCCGGTATCGCGTCAACCTTGTGGACCTTTCGGCGGTCGGGGCCGCCGGCCTGGCGAAGGCGGCTGCCTCTTCCGAGGTAGTCGTGATTGACGAAGTGGGGCCGATGGAGCTAGTCAGCCCCGAGTTCAGGAGGGGGGTAAGGGCCTGCCTCGACTCCGGGAAGCCCATCCTCGCGGTCGTCCACGAAAGGCTTGAGGACGACCTGCTCGCCGAGCTGCGGGAGAAGGCAAAGGAGACGATAACCGTCACCGTCGAGAACCGCGACCAGGTGGCCGACGGGCTCGCCGGTTCGCTCCTCGAAGCCGCGGGCGGCCCGAAAACAAGTTAAGCCCGACCCACGGCCCGTGCCGTGAAATGGTCTCTCTGGTGGGGGGAGCAGACGAGGCAGGGAGAGGCTGCATCGTGGGCCCGCTCGTTGTCGCCGGGGTGTCTGCGACCCGCTCCGGGGTGAGGGAGCTGAAGGAGCTAGGCGTCAGGGACTCAAAGAGGCTCTCACCTCGCCAGCGGGAGACCCTCTATGCGGAGATCCTCAAGGTCTGCAGTCGCGCGTACTGGGCGCACATTGAGCCCGCTGAGATCGACACGGTCGTGAGGACAGGCAAGAAGTTCCGGAGGCTGAACTACCTCGAGGCCCTCTATTTCGCGAAGGTCATCGACCAGCTGGACGCCAGCCGGGTGACTGTGGACGCGTGCGACAGCGTCCCGAAGAGGTTCCAGGAAAACATCTGCGACAACCTGAAGACCCGCTGCAGTGTGAGCGCGCTCCACAAGGCAGACAGAGACTACCCCATCGTCTCGGCTGCCTCGATCATCGCAAAGGTCGAGAGGGACAGGGAGGTGGAGAAGCTGAGGAGGAAGCACGGCGACTTCGGCTCTGGGTATCCGTCCGACCCCTACACCAGGACCTTCTTCATCGAACGAATGCGAAGGGGAGAACCGCTCCCAGAGTACGTGAGGAAGAGCTGGAAGACCTGGGAGAGGCTCCGGCAGCGCATCCTCGCCCCCTTCTAGCTAGCGGGTCGCGAGTATCAGGGCGTGGTCCTTCTCGAAGGGGCTCAGCTCGATTACCGACTCGACCCTGAAGCCGGCGCCTTCAAGCCTCCTTCTCTCCTCCTGGAAGACGCTCTCGGGGTCCTTCAGCACGTCGATGCTCCTCGCCTTCACCACGAGCAGGAGCCTCCCCCCGGGCTTCAGCATCGCCCTGCAGTTCTCCATCGCGATCTCGGTCTGGTCGGGCTGGGCGATGTCGCAGTAGACCAGGTCGACCTTGGAGATGTTGTACTTGGAGGGGTCACGGGCGTCAGCGACGAACGGAATCACGTTCCTGCGCTGCCTGGCGACATTCTCCACGAACTCCCTTGCCACGCGGGGCGAGAACTCGACGCCTATCAGCAGCCCGTTCTCTCCGACTATGTCGGACACGTGGGAGGACGTCGTCCCCGTCGACGTCCCCAGATACAGCACCCTGTCGCCTTCCTTTATCGTGTCGTCGGGGAGGCCCTTGAGCATCGCTGCCGCAAGCTTGCTTCTGAACGGGTCCCATGTCCTGTACTCGACTCCGTCTCTATTGACCAGCTCCTCGTTGTAGACCCTGTACCCCTTCGCGAGGTTCGGGGTCAGCAGGAAGGTCCTGCCGTTCCTGTCCTCCCTCCTGACCGGGCTCATCGCCGACTGGACTTCTGGCGTCTGGGGAACCTTTCCCGCCTCTGGGGGCGGTCGCGCCTCTCCGGCTGCCTCGGCGGGGGTTCCTTGTACTTCTCTCTGATGCTCTCGAGGCGCTTGTCGAGGCCCACCTTGATTGAGGCCTCCTCAGAGCCCCTGTAGTAGTCGACCCTGGCCGCTATCGCTAGCTTGTTCGCAATCGTCCTCGCTATCTTCCCCCGCTGCCATTTTGGCGCCGCATGGACGGCTTCGTGCTGGAAGAGGATCCCGTGCTTGGGGGGTCTCGCGCCCGTCCTGAGCGCCCGGAAGAGGGCCTTCTCGGCCCCTAGGATCTGGATTGTGCTAGCCGGCAACATCGCGAGTCTGTCGAGCCCTCCTGCCTTCGCCATCAGCCTTGCACCTATCGTGGCGCCGGCCACCTCGCAGACGTTGGGGGAAATCCTCTTCATGGCGCCCTCGACGTATTCGCTGAGCCTGTCCCGTTCTCCGCTGAGCTCGACGGAGAGGGACGACAGCGCTTTCACCCTGGCCAGGTCCCCCTCAGTGATCTCCCCGCCCTTCGACCTATCCCGCGCCGTTAAGATCGCCTCAACCTTCTTCTCGGTGAACCCCCTCCCCCGGAGCAGCTCCGGGGTGAACCCGTCTCTCCTCCCTGCGGCGATGATGATTCTGCAGAGAGCGACGTTGTCCTGGACCATCTGGGTCAGTTCCGGGAAGTGCAACCCATACCACTCGGCGGCTCTCGTCGATGTGATGTTGAGGAACTTGTCGACGTCGTCGAGCGCTTGGATCGCTTGGACGAGGTGGAGGTCTGGGCGGGAACTGGACTTCCTGATTGCCTCTTCGGCGGCCGCAATCGACCTTTCCCTTATTGACTCGAGTGAAGGTTCCTCGTCGTCCAGAGGACCTTTTCCTCCTCCGTCAGGATTCTCTCCTCCCGGTCCTGCTGTTGCCAATGAAATTCAACTCTCCCCGAGTCTCAGGACATTAAAGCGTTGTTCATTCATTTCCTCGGCGGTAGGAAGTGGGTTACACCTGCGCTGTCAGGGGCAGCTTCGCAATCCACGAACATCGCATCGTCCTCAGGTGCTTCTTGGCTCATGGATGACAGGACTCGCTTTCAACACGTCGTCCCCGGTCTCGAAGCGGATGGTTTTCTGATGGGAGAGATTGGCAGAAGCGTTTCTCAGAACATGACATGGACAAGAGCAGATTTCCATGACAGGGGCAGGTCTTGAAGTACCTCCGTAAACTCAAACGGTCGCCAGAAAGCTGTCCACTTGAGATTTCTCTGCCCCCATCGGGGTCTTGTTCGCCTCGACAGGTTATTAGTTTAGTTACCAAATCGGCATCCTATTACTGCTGTTACCATTGATTCTGGAAGCCATCGGCTGCTCAAGGCTTCGTCGCCTACTTCTTCCCCTTGAGAATCGAAGCAAAACTGTCGCACGGCTCGCATGGGAACATTGGCCGTTGTCTAGTAAGACCTAGCAAGCCGAGCATTGAACTCCTCATGTTCTACGAGGAGAAGCTAGGGACGAGATGACGCCACGGACGGGCCGTCTGAAGTAGACTTACGCCTGACCAGCTTGATGACGGCCGACCCATGCGCAGCTCGTGAGTTCTATCCCAACTATCCGGTCGCAAACCAAAGACTAATCTACTCTAAGGGGCAAGGCTTCCCAAGGAGGATTGAAACAAGAAAATGCCGACCCACGGGAGTCAGCAGTTCAGCTCAACGCTGACTGCCTCCAGTCACCAAGGCCGGAAAGGTTAGATCCCAGACTCCAAAACTGGAAGGGAAGCCAAAGCCTAGCAAGATTCCGAAGGTAAGGAACAAGCGGACGTACGACAAACGCTTTATCCTCAGACGCAAGCCAGGCCAGAACTGGATGCGCCGGTGACCGCCCAAGCGCCAGAGAGGATACGGGAAGCGGCCGCCTTTCTGGCCGAACAGGTCGTGAACGGAGGGGTCGCGTCGAGGACGACCCTCGAGAAGCTGAAGAAGCGGGCGGCCAAGCGGTACTCTCTGGACAGGTACGTCTCCAACTCTGAGGTAATCGCCGCCCTGGAACCCGGCACGAGGGACGCCTTTGAGGAGATTCTCCGGGTCCACCCGAGGAGGAGCGCCTCCGGCATAGTGGTCGTCACGGCCTTCTCCGCGCCGCATTCGTGCCCCCATGGCACATGCGTCTTCTGTCCGGGGGGGCCCCGATCAGGGACGCCTCAAAGCTACCTCCCCGACAGCCCGGGAATGGGCACCGCGCTCGGTGTGGCGTTCGACCCATTCCTCCAGGTCCGCAGGAGCCTCTCCAAGTACGAAGGAAACGGCCACGGGACTGACAAGGTCGAGACGATCATCGAAGGTGGCACCTTCATTGCTCTTCCTGCCGATTATCAGACCTCCTTCGTGAAGGGGGTCTACGACGGCCTCAACGGCTTCTCGTCTGGGACCCTCGAGGAAGCGCAGGCGGCCAACGAGTTTGCCCGGAGCCGCTGCGTGGGCCTGACCCTCGAATCGAAGCCTGATTGCTGCAGGCCGCAGGACGTCGACCTCATGCTTAGCTTCGGGATGACGAGGCTGGAGATAGGGGTCCAGAGCCTCAGAAACGCGACCCTGTCCAGGAGCAACAGAGGGCACACTGTGGAGGACACGCTGGACGCCTTCAGGGTCGCAAGGGACGCCGGCCTCAAGGTGACTGCCCATATGATGCCCGGCCTCCCAGGCGCGACCCCTGAGGAGGACCTCGAGGACCTCCGGATGCTCTTCGAGCGGGACGACCTCCGCCCCGACATGATGAAGCTCTACCCTACCCTCGTCGTACCAGGGACAGCCCTGGCCAAGCAATTCGAGGCCGGACTTTACGAGCCATACGGACTCCGTACCGTCGTGGAGCTCCTGAGCGACATGAAGCGGTTTGTCCCCAGATGGCACAGGATAATGAGAATCCAGCGGGAGATCCCTGCAGGCGAGATATCGGGAGGGGTCAAGAACGGGAACCTGAGGGAGCTGGTCCTCGCCCGGGCCGAGGAGAAGGGGTGGGGGTGCTGCTGCATCAGGTGCAGGGAGGTGGCCCTGAGCGAGCCGTCCGCTATGGGCAAGGAGGATGACCTTGCGTACAGGGAGGAGAGGTACGCGGCCTCGGGCGGGCTCGAGGTCTTCGGCTCCTTCGAATACGAAAGGAGCAGCAAGATCGCTGGCTTTGTGCGGCTCCGCGTTCCGTCTGAGGGTGCCCACCGTCCGGAGATGGCAGGTTCGGCGGTCGTCCGCGAACTTAGGGTCTACGGGCGCCAGGTCGAAGTGGGAGGCTGGAGCGAGAACGCGTGGCAGCACAGGGGGCTTGGCGCGTCCCTGATGCAATTGGCGGAGAGGCTCTCGAGCGAAGAGTTCGGCGTGAAGAGGGTCCTGGTGACCAGCGCTGTGGGGACGAGGAACTACTACAGGAGGCTGGGCTACGAGAGGCTGGGGCCGTACATGGCGAAGAGGCTGGGTTGACCCGGGGCCGCCCTCGGCCTCAGGCCATCCTCCTGTCGATGACGCCGTCCTTGCGCGCCTTCTTCTCGGCCGCGAAGTAGACCTTTAGGCCGACGACGAGGAAGATCGCCCCGCCCAGGGTGCACAGCGAGAGCGAATAGAGGTAGTTCCCGGAGATACCTGGGACGATGGCGACCCTCGCGGCGGCTATGAACTGGGTGAAGGGGAGGTACGTCGCTCCCACCGACACGGGATAGGGAAGGATCGACGGCGGGAAGAGCGCCCCGGAGAAGACCATCAGGAGCCCCGCGATGTACCCGGGCAGGGACCATTCGAACTTGCTCGCATACAGTGAGTAGGCGCCGAGGAGGTAGCCCAGACCCAAGGCGGCGGGGATGTCCGCGACCAGCGCGACCCCCAGCATCAGTGCGGTCATCGGGGTCACGGTGAGCGGGACCGTCGTACTCAGGAAGGAGCCCAGCACGTAGTAGGCGACCGCCAGGGCGGCGAGAGACGTCGTGACCGAGATCACGAAGGACGAAAGGGCCCTACCGGCCACGTAGACGGCAGTCGACCGCGCGGTGAGATAGATGTGCTGGAAGACCGAGAGATTCTTGCCCTCGGCTATCGCGACGGTGGGGACCCAGGCATAGGAGGCCACGTGGGCATACAGCGTCGAACCCACGAGTACGTAGGCCAGCTGGGTCGGGTTGAAGGTGACCCCCTTGCTATACGAGGAGCCGAACCAGTAGATCATCGAGACGGTCATCGCCGAGGCGAATGGGGCGACAGCCTGCAGCGCGAGGGACACGGGCGGGTATGTCCAGGCGAGGTCGTGTTGAACGCCCATCCAGGCCGAGGCGAAGAGCGACCTGAGGTTGATCATCTGATCCTCACCGCGATCGTGCCGTCCCTCCTCCCTTTGTTCTCTAGGGCCTTCAGCGCGAAGTCGGAGATGACGAGGAAGACGACCGCCATCGCGGCTAGGGTGATGAGGCTTGGCCAGATGGACCCGATGCCATTGCCTCCGAAGAGAGACTTCCTCAGGGCGTCCATGCCGATGGTGAGGGGGATCAGCGACGCGACCGCCTGTACCGCGGAGGGAAAAGGCGAGGCCACGCCTATCGCCGGGAAGTAAAGTCCCGAGACCATCGACACAGGCTCCTGGAGCACGTTGTTCATCGACTCAGCCTCCCGGCCGTAGGTGAGGTAGAGAGAGGAGAGGGTCATCCCCATCGCATAGAGAGATGCGAGCGTGAGGAAGAATGTCAGCATGACAGCTCCCCACGAAGCCGCCACCACCGGGTGGAACAGACCCCAGCCGATTGCGATGACCATCATCGCGGACGGGAGGGTCCCGATTATCCCTCCGAACGACATGCCGATTAGGATTGCGGACAGCGAGGCGGGCGAAGTGAGGTAGATCTCGAAGAGGCCCTCCTGCTTGTCCCAGTTGAACTGGCTCGCCATCGACCAGAGGACGTTGCCCCAGAACGCCACCATCACGCCCCCAAGGATGGCGAAGCCGATGTAGTCGGTCGCCCCGATGCTGTAGTAGAGCAGCGAGAGCGCGAGGGACGAGAGGATCGGGAAGCCCATGTTCACTATGATCCAGAGCCGCTCTCCGAAGATGCTCCAGAGCCTCACCAGGGCCCTCGCCTTCATGGTCCTGAGCCAGGGCCTAGTCTCCATCCTGCTCCTCCCTCTCCTTGAATCCTCGCCCGACCATGGCCACGAAGACCTCCTCCAGCGTCGTCTCCTTCCGCCACGAGGCGATGACCTTGTGGCCCGACTTCGCCATGGCCTCCTCGGCCCTCCGGGCCGCCCCGTCGTCCTCGACCACCACCTGGATGGTCGAGAGCCCCCTCTCCTCGTCCGAGGCAGACGTGAACCCCTTCACTCCCGCCACCTCGGTGAGCGCGTCGAAGCTCTTCTCTGGCGGAGAGACCTCCATCACCAGCGCCGGGACGCCCAGCGTCCTCTTCAGCTCCTTCGGGGAGCCTTCGGCAATAATCTTCCCCTTGTCGATTATCGCGACCCTGTCGCAGATCGCCTCGACCTCGGCCATGTTGTGCGTGGCGAGCATTATCGTTCTGTCGTGCTGGCGGACCTCGTCCTTCAGGAAGTCCCTGATGCTGCGGGCGGTCATGACGTCCAGCCCGATTGTGGGTTCGTCGAGGAAGACGACCCGCGGGTCGTTGATGAAGGCCCTCGCAATCGTGGCCCTCTGCCTATAGCCTGTGGAGAGAGCGTAGAACTTCCTGTCAAGGTACTTGGTCAGGCCCAGCCGCTCGGAAAGGTCGCTTATTCTCTTCTCGGCGACCTGGGGCTGAATGCCGTAGAGCTGCGAGAAGAACCAGAGGTTCCGCTTCGCGCTGATGAAATCGTAGCCGGCCTTGTCTGCCCCGCTCGCCATGTTGATCACATGTCTGACCTTCTCAGGCTCGTGTTCGACGTCGAACCCCATCACAGAGGCCGAGCCCCCGGTCGGAAGCAGGAGGGTGGACAGGATCCTGATTATGGTCGTCTTCCCGGCTCCGTTCGGTCCCAGGACTCCGAAGATCTCGCCGCGACTTACACTGAGGCTGATGCCGTCGAGAGCGACCACTGGGGCCTGCTTTGTCTTGAACTCCCTCCTCAGGTCTGAAACCTCGACCGAAGCTTGGATCCCTGATATCATGGATGACTCACGCTGGATAACTCAGGAGGGTCCGCCCCGCTTCAGGAGTTAACCCTTTCTGTGGGGAGGGGGCAATCGTTTAAGACTGCAGAGGCTCAGGACTGACCGCATGTCAGAGCTGGCCGGCTACAGGGGTAGGGCTCTCGAATTCCTCAACAGGGCGAAGGCCAGCATCGGGGATGTCCTCGAAGCGAAGACCGAATGGGGCACGGTAACCGGGACGCTGGTCCCGCGATACGAGCACGCCGACGACGGTTACGTAGTCTTGAAACTGAGGTCTGGGTACAACATCGGTCTTGCCGTCTCGAAGCTCAAGGGCGCGTCGGTCAAGATGAAGGGAGAGAAGCCAGCCTTCGCACCTCCGGGGCGTCCCGAGCCTAGGACCGGGCTTCCGAGGGTCCTGATTCTCGGGACGGGAGGCACGATTGCCAGCAGGGTCGACTACAGGACGGGCGCAGTCCGTCCTGCGATCTCGGCGGGCGAGCTCCAAGCCTTGATCCCCGAGTTGTCAGATATCGCAGAAATCGAGCCTGAGATCACCTTCAACGTCTTCAGCGAGAACATCGGGCCGGCCCGCTGGTCGAAGCTGGCCGCCCGTGTCAAGAGGGCCGTCGCCGAGGGCTACGGCGGGGTGGTCGTGACCCACGGGACTGACACACTGGGATACACTGCGGCAGCCCTCAGCTTCGCGCTTCAAGGTGTGCCTGTTCCGGTCATCCTCGTGGGTGCGCAGCGCTCCTCGGACAGGCCCTCCTCGGACGCCACGCAGAACCTGATTGGAGGGGTCTCCGTGGCTGCGAATGCTGCGTTTTCGGGAGTCTACGTGGCTATGCACCTGGACGAGAGCGACGACGCGATTGCCCTTCACCGGGGCACGAGGGTCAGGAAGAATCACACGAGCAGGAGGGACGCCTTCCTGTCCGTGGGCGTGTCTCTCGCAGCGGTCTGGCGCCCTTCGGGGATCGAGCAGGTCGCACCCGACCTTCCAAAGAGGGGGGACGGGGCTCGGTTCAGGCCTGCCAGTCGTTTCGACGGCAAGGTGGCCCTCCTGAAGTTCTATCCATCCATGCCCAGTGACCTGATTTCTGCAGTAAGAAGAATGGGGGCCCGCGGGCTGATACTCGAGGGCACCGGGCTCGGCCACGTGAATTCGAAGAACATTACCGCGGTTAAGGCCTTCGTCAAAGGAGGCGGGCTCGTCTGCATGACGTCTCAGTGCGTCAACGGAAGAGTCGACCTCAACGTCTACGACACTGGGAGGGACCTCGTGCGGGCGGGGGTCGTGCCTCTCGAGGACATGCTGGCCGAGACTGCCCTCGTGAAGGCGATGTGGGCGCTCGGCAACTCCGCCACAGTAATGGACGCGAGGGCGAAGATGCTCGAGAACCTGGCGGGCGAGATGACTCCACGCAGGTTTCCGGGGTGAGCAGCTCGCAGACCGACCCGAAGGGAGCCGACGTCAAGGTGGGGCTAGAGATTCACCAGCAGCTGGCGTCTGCGCACAAACTCTTCTGCGAGTGCCCGATACTGAAGTCGGAGGAGCTCCCCCTTTCGTTTCAGAGGAGACTGAGGCCGGCCCAGAGCGAGACCGGCAAGCTCGACCCAGCCGCTGTCTTCGAGTTCACGAAGGGAAGGTCCAACGTCTACCTCTGGAACCCGGAATCGTCGTGTCTCGTCGAGGCGGACGAGGAGCCCCCGCACCAGCTCAACGATGAAGCTCTCGACATCGTCCTCCGGATTGCTGGGTTCCTCCACTCCAACGTCGTTGACGAGGTGCACGTGATGCGCAAGATAGTGATAGACGGCTCGAACACGACTGGCTTCCAGAGGACCGCGGTCATCGGGCTCGGTGGGTACCTCGAAGTGGAGGGGGTCAGGGTGGGCGTTCAATCGGTGACGATAGAGGAGGACGCCGCGAGGATAATTGGGGAGGACGATAAGTCGAGGCGGTTCGCCCTGGACAGGCTTGCGGTCCCGCTGGTCGAGGTGGCCCTCGACCCTATCGCGGGAAGCCCGGAAGCAGTAAGTGGGGTCGCGCTCCACCTCGGCAGGACGCTCAGGTCGACGGGCCAGGTGGCCAGGGGCTTGGGGACGATTAGGCAGGACCTGAATGTGTCCGTGAAGGGCGGCAAGGTCGTCGAGATTAAGGGGGTCCAGAAGCTCAACCTGCTACCGAAGGTCGTCGCATACGAGGTCGCGAGGCAGCTCGGGCTGTTAGAGGTTTCTTCCAGGCTGAAGAAGAGGGGCGTCATGACTGTCGAATGCAGAGAGTGCGATGCCAGCCAGGTGTTGCTGAATGCGGAATCAAGGGTAATCCAAGGTAAGCTCAGGGAGGGGGGAAAGGTCTTCTGTATCAGCGCAGGCGGCATGCAGGGCCTGATGGGGTGGGAGCCGTCGCCTGGCATCAGGCTCGGGAAGGAGGTCGCGGAGGTGGCTAGGGCCAACGGCCTGGGAGGGATAATCCATTCCGACGAGTTCGCGAAACAGGGCATTTCGCGGGAGGACGAGGAGGCGCTCCGCAGGGAGTGCGGAGCGAGTAAGGACGCGGCTCTTGTCCTGCTGGCTGGCCCGGCATCGAAGGTCGAGAAGGCGGCTCCGCACATCATCCAGCGGCTGAAGCAGGCCACGGAGGGCGTTCCGGCAGAGACTCGTTCCGCCACAGAGGATGGCGAATCGAGGTTCATGAGACCCAGGCCTGGCGCCCAAAGGATGTACCCGGAGACCGACGTCCCTGATGTTGTGATTGGGGCTGACCGTCTGAGCGCCCTGATGAAGATGGTCCCGGAACGCTGGGAGGAGACGGTCGGCAGATACGCAAGAAGGTACTCGCTGAGTAGAGACCTCGCCCTCAAGCTGCTCGACTCCGACTTTCTTGACTTCTTCGAACGGCTGTCGGGCGAGCTCAGGCTCGAACCCTCGGTGGTGGCCTCGATGCTTGTCGACCTCCCCATAAGGCTGGCGAGAGAGGGCATCCCCGAGGATGCTCTCGATCAGGACACAATCGCAGAAGTCCTCCGAGCGATAGACTCGGGGATGGTTGCCAAGGAGGCTGCCCCTGACGTCCTGAGGTCAATCGGCAGGGGCGAGTCGAAGAGCGTGAACGAAGCTGTCGAGAGGCTAGAACTCGGCTCCATTGATTTAGGTCGGCTCTCCGAGATCATCGAGTCGGTCGTCCGAAGCAACCGGGCTTTGATCGAAGCGAAGGGTGAGGGTGCCTTCTCTCCACTGATGGGAGAGGTGATGGCGCAGGCCAGGGGGAAGGCTGATGGAAGGCTGGTTAGCAGGCTCCTCAGGCAGAGGCTCGCCTCGATTGTCGGCAGCAAGCAAGGCGAATAGCCAGAATCTGGCGCGAAGAGATGGGGCGGGTGTCCACCTTCTTGCGCTCTTATCTACGAATTCTGGGTGGCCCTGTGTAGCCTGGCCGGTCAGCTGTGACCTACCCTGCAACCGTGACTGACGGGACGTTCACGTCGATGACTTGCACAGACATTACCTTGCCGGCCTCCTCGTCAACGGCCATCGACCCGTCCTATCCCAACTCTCAGACGCATTCGGCCTTGATTCGACAGCTTCGTCCTTCCCTGCGTTCCTCTCTCTACAGGTCGAAGTGTTTGTCGAAGTCGGTTTCCGTGTGTCAGGTCAGCGGGTCGCGTAGACCAGGATGACGAGCATGAGTAGCATTGCCACGGCGATCAGCACCGACGCGTACACGGTGAAAGCGGAGGCCACCGCAGAACCAGCAATGACCAAGGCAGCTAGGGCAACGTACAGGAACACCCTTTTCGCGTGCGCTCTCGAGACCTCGGAGGCCAGCGACCTTGCTTCGGCGTCAATCCCGTTGGGGGACCCGAGCACTGCCGACACCTCGTACTCAAAGGTCATCCTCTCGCAGATGACTATCACGAAAAGACCTGAAGCGAGATAGCTCCAGGTAGCTGGGAAGACCGTTGTCAGCGCCGCCGCTAGGGGAGGGTAGAGCAGCAATCCTGCGAGCAGGGTCGGCATGGGCCTCTTCCACATGAAGCCCACCAAGAGGGAGGCTGCGCACGCCACCACCATTACCGACGCCAAAGTGTTCCAGGAGACTCCCGCTGCCGCCGCCGCGGCGAGGAGCAGAATCATTGCGAAGGGTCTTGCGGTCATCGTCTGGTCTTCCTAGCCGCTTCTGTGAATCCGCTGCCCGCTTTCCACACGTAGACGTCAGAGAAGGCAGCGAGCATTGCTTTGAAGGAGTCCTCCTCCGCCCGCGCAAACCTCAGGCCGAACTCTACCTCCCTGCGCCTGAGGATTCTCAGCTTCGTCAGGGCTCGTCCTTCTCCGCTCAACGCATCAACTAGCACAGAGTTGCAGACGAAGCCCTTCTTCGAAAGCGAGGACACCGATTCGAGTAACTCGACGCTTGGCCATGCGAACACGAAGAACAGGGTCCCCTTGCGACGGGCGTACTGCCTCCTGAAGAACAGCTCCAGAAATTGTTCCGTGTACTTCATGCTCCAGACTTCTCCCTCCCTGGAATCGACGAGCATCTCGACCATCGCCTTCAATTGCTTCGAGCCGAATCCTGGCCTGACCTTATCAAGAGTACTCCCCATCACGAGCAGGCCGACCCTGTTGCCAGAGTCGACCAACGAGCTTGCCAGCTCATAGGCTGACGTGACGACCTCGCCTCTCCCGCTCCACTCGCCGACCCTCGGCAAGCTTCCCGCAGAGAGGTCGACAATGACGACGCAGTCCAGGCCGCGCTCGACGCGCCACTCGTTGACCAGCATCTTGCCAAGCCTTCCGCTAGCTCTCCAGTTCACGTCCTTCAGTGGATCGCCAGACGTGTAGGTGCGCATGTTCATGAAATCGAGGCGCCCTCCCTTGTACTTGGAGGGGGTGACGCCCGACCAGCCAAATGCCTTTGCAGCCCCGGTATCCACCATCTTGACCAAGTGCCTCGGGTAAACGCGCACGGTGAGGGGCGAGGAAAGAACGAGCACCCGCTCCGCTAGTCCAAACATTGATTGCAGCCGGACAATGCACGGCTCGAATGGATACTCTCCGGGTTCACTGAATTGCACCTCGTACCTCAGCGTGACTCTGTCGCCCTCGTTCATTCCGCAGAGAAGCGAGGTCGACCCTTTGGTGACATCCGCATGCGCGGGCGAAATGCCCTGGAGGCTTCGTGCTGTAGCCAGCGCGGGCGGAGTGTCACGGACGAGGACCTTCTCTAATCTGCGGCCGTGATTCTCCAGGGTTAGCTCGACCAGGACCGGGGTGCCCATCAAAGCCTTCGTTTCTGAGACCCGTCTCGATATTGTCAGGCCTGTCTCCTGCGGCTGCGGCAGGGGGGTCCTGAGGTCGAACGCCACGAAAAGGAGCACGAGAATCGAAGCCAGGCCGAAGGCCGCATCGGGAGTGACGGACAGAATGACGGTTATCCAGAGACCGAAGAGGGTGACGGCAATGGCCAGAGACAGCTTAGTGTTCAGGTTTCGCTTACCTTGGGCACAGGTGTTTCCTCGAGCACCTTCTGCACAACCGCCTCCTGGCGCAGACCCTTCATCTCGTAGTCGGTGTCGAGCACGAGCCTGTGCGCGAGAGCTGACACAGCGAGTTCCTTCACATCGTCGGGGGTGACGAAGTCCCTTCCGGAGCATGCCGCCTTGGCCTTGCACAGCCTGAACAGGTGAATGGACCCGCGGGGGCTCACGCCCACCTCCACGCTCGGAATCGAGCGGGTCTTTGAGGCGATTCTGACTATGTATGTCTTCAGGTCATCGTCGACGTAGAGTTGCTCGAGCTTGGACTGGAGGGTGGTCAGGTCTTCGGGGCCTGACACCCGCTCGACGGCCTGGAGCTCATCGGTGAGGGATTTGCGCAGCCCGAGGATTGCGACCTCGCCGTCAGACCCCGGGTAACCCATGCGCAGCCTGACGGTGAACCTGTCCATCTGCGCCTCGGGCAGCGGATAGGTTCCTTCATACTCGATCGGGTTCTGGGTCGCGAACACGACGAATGGTTCCGGGAGTGGGAATGTCTGGTTCTCCGCCGTGACCTGGTGTTCTTGCATCGCCTCCAGCAGCGCCGATTGCGTCTTCGGCGGAGACCTGTTGATTTCGTCCGCCAGGAGTATCTGGGTGAAGACGGGGCCCTTCAGGAAGCGGAAGCCCTTCGACTCGTCGAGGATGAAGGTGCCCGTGACGTCAGCGGGGAGCAGGTCCGCGGTGAACTGGACTCGCCTGAATTCGCAGCCGAGTGCCTTGGCGACCGCCTTCGCCAGGGTAGTCTTCCCGAGGCCTGGAAAGTCCTCGAAGAGGATGTGGCCCCCGACAAGAAGGTCGTACGTGACGAGTTCTATCACGTCGCGCTTCCCGACTATCGTCTTGGAGACAGATTCGACAAGTCGGTCGCGGAAGCCGACGAATTCCGAGACGTCCATGTGGCTGGGGCTGATCGAGGGTGCTCAGATAAACCGTTTGGGAGGACGGAAGCAGGTCCTTCGCGGAGAGCTCAGGTGAGCGGGTTTCCTATTGGGCTCTGTTGGCCGAGGCATCTGGGGCCTTCCTGATGACCTCTTCCAGGCCTTCTCCCGAAAGCGTCCGCCACCCCGGCTCGCAAAGGAGTGCTCGTTCAAATGGGCTGTCTGATTCCCGACGAAGCCAAGCAGTAAATGTCGCGGATTTAATCCGGGAGACAATGACGTAGTGTGCTATCCTGCTCCTCGGCACGCTCTCTCTCTGGTCGGGCTCGGTGACTGCGCCATCTCGTTCAACAGAGCGATTAACTTCTAGTCCCGAACGATATCCGAGCCTAGGTGCGCCTGGGCCTAGGATTTGAAAGACTTGGTCAATGTCTCCTTTCTTGACTCCCCGAGCGAAACAGAACCAGGCCACCGCACTCGCCACCGCCGCGAACACCACCATGTCGGCCAGCCAGTATGACCCGACCCCGACCGCGTAAGCCACCACCGCGGCGATGGCGAGCACCGCGTACAGGTGGGCCCTACCGACCCTCACTCGCTCTCCTCCTGATGACGTCGGCAAAGGCGCCCATGAATTTCGACGCTTCTCCCGCCTCGAGTTGCGACAACTCTTCCCCGTATCTCGATCTGTTCACAGCGGACGCAAACCTGACAGCGTCGGACTTCTCCACCTTGAGGAACGACGAGACCCTCCCTACGTACTCCTGGGGCGTCTCGGCAGGCTCGTCCCGGAGGCCGACCTTCAAGCATGCCCTCCGCATGAGGAGGTAGTAGCGGAGGAGGGCCGCGTTTCGCAGTTTGTATGACCATTTCTCCTCAAGATACTTCCGCTGTTGCTCCATCTCCTGTAGCGTGTCCTCCAGGTCCAGTACGTGTACGCTGGTCTTGAGACGAAGAATGAGCAGACAGGCGCCCCCGAAGCAAACGACCGCAGCTGCCGCCAGGAACCACGCTGGCAAGACGGGCAGGAAGGACAAGAAGGACAGGGAGGGCCAGTTGGGCAGGGAACTTTCGCTTGTTCTGCCTCCGACTGTCCTCGTGGAGTTCCCTAGAGCGCCCGTCGTGGAGTTCCCTAGAGCGCCCGTCGTGGAGTTCCTCAGAGTGCCAAGCCATCCCAGAAGATTCTTGAGCGGGAAACCCGCATAGTTGAACCCCGCGACCTTTCCCGATTCAACTGCACCTGAGACCACCACGAGTAGCACGCACACGCAGGCAAGCAGGACGACTCCGTTGAGCCTACCCATATACAGCAGTGGCGGGTTCCACGGCTATATTGTTAGCTACCACCGTAGCGATGCCAATGAGGGTTGCCTTGCTCAACGACAGCAACTCCCAGGTAAGCCGGAGGAAGATACAACCTGTCATCAGAGGGGTCCCTTTCCCACCTCACAAACCCAATTCGTTGGCAATGCCGGGTCTCTGGCCGAAGGTTTTCTGTGAGTTCCACTTTGAATTATCTCATCTGTTGAGCCGGTGAGCTGAACCCCTTGGGGGAAGAAGGCCCAACCCTCGGCGTGAGTTTCGTCTGTTTCTTGATCGCTTGTTCGCAGAGGCTGCGTTAGTCTTGTTTGACAGAGAATGTTCTTATGAAGCAATAGAGATGGAAAGGAGGGGTATGTAAAATGAAAGGCTATTTCGGGTCGATTGAGAAGCAGACGTTGAAGAACATATACTTCAGGCAAGTCTTGTTCACGGGGAAGCACGCTCAACTGGTCGTGATGTGCCTGAAGGCAGGGGAGGAGATAGGAAACGAAGTGCACCCGAACGTCGACCAGTTCTTCCGGATAGAGAAGGGAGAGTTCAGGTTCGTCCTCGACAACGGGAAGGAGACTCACGTCGCGAAGGATGGGGACGCGGTTATCGTTCCGGCCGGGACCTGGCACAACATAGTCAACGTTTCGAAGGGGGACTCGAAGCTCTACACGATCTACTCCCCGCCGAACCATCCGGACGGAACCGTCCATAGAACAAAGGTGGAAGCGGAGAAGGCTGAGGAGGAAGAGCACAAAGCTAGCGGAGGCTAGCTCAGCCTACTACAACCACGATTGATAGCACAGCGTCTCCCCTGACTTCTACAAATCGAAGTAGAGATAGAATTCGTACGGGTGGGGTCTTGCCGACACCGCTCTGTACGCCTCCATCTCCAGCTCCGTCATGACCTCGACCAGGTCTCTTGGGAAGATGCCGTCCAGGAACGAGGAGTCGCTCCTCAGACTCTCGACCGCTTCCTTCAGGCTCCCCGGGAGCTCGCCCACCTTGAGGTCCCTCCGCTTCTCGGCCGTCAGCTTGTAGATGTCTTCGTCCACGGGGTCCCCAGGGTCAGTTTTCTTCTTCATTCCGTCCAGCCCGGCGGCTGTGATAGCTGCGAAAGCAAGATACGGGTTGCAGGACGGGTCGGGGGTCCTGAACTCGACCCTCTTCGCCCCCTCTGAGCCCCTCTCGTAGGCCGGAATCCTGACGTTCGCTGACCTGTTCATCTTGCTCCACGCGATGTAGACCGGCGCCTCGTAACCCGGGACGAGCCTGTGGTACGAGTTGGTCGTCGGGTCCACGATCGCGCACAGGGCCCGGCTGTGCTCCGTGATCCCTCCGATGTAGTAACGTGCCGTCTGGCTGACCTCAGCGTAGGCGTCGGAGGGGTCAAAGAAGGTGTTCTTCCCGCTCCTCCAGAGGCTCGAATGTATGTGCATCCCCACCGCGTTATCTCCGAAGATCGGCTTCGGCATCGTCGTCGCGATTAGCCCCATCTTACTCGCCACGTTCTTCGTCACGAATTTGTACGTCATTGCGCTGTCGGCCGCTGTCACTAGCTCGTCCCTGTACATGTCAATCTCGCACTGCCCTGCGGTCGCGACCTCGTGGTGGTGCGCGTTGCAGAGGACACCGAAGCCGTCGCGGAGGTAGTTCACACAGACCCCCCTGTAGTCGCTCATCGTGTCGACTGGCTGGGCCGGGTAGTAGCCGTCCTTGAAACGGACCGGGAAGTTGGTCCCCCTCGCTTCGTTCGCTGATTCGCGTGAGGATATCTTGAAGCCTGAGCTGAACGGGTCATTTGCCTGCCAGGTCGCGCTGTCGAAGACGAAGAACTCTATCTCCGGCCCCCAGAGCGAATCCGTGAACCCCGCCTCTCTGATCTTCGCCTCGGCGGTCTGGGCGACGTGTCTAGGGTCTCTACTGAACCTCCCTGCTCCGTAGCCTGACCTGATGTCGCAGATAAGCCGGGCCGTCTTTACGCTGTCCTCAATCCATGGAATGACTCCGTAGGTCGACGAGTCGGGCACTAGAAGCATGTCGGATTCTTGGATCTCCACGAACCCTCTAACCGACGAGCCGTCGAGCTTCGCTACCCCTTCAGTGAACATCCTCTCCTGCATCATCTCGGAGGGTATGCTCACGTGCCTCAGCCTCCCAGGCACGTCCGTGAACTGCAGGTCTACGAACTTCACGTTCTGCTTCTTGACCAGGTCGAGGACTTCGGTCGTGTTGAAACTCCGCCTCACGAACTCCCCATCGTCGGTGATCTTGTACGTCAATCATCTCGGCATCGTTCGTAACTGATATAAGCATCATCTGAGAATTCTGTGGGATTCTGGAGTGCAGAGGATTTGATACCGCTCCGCTCGCCCGCTTAGGCTTAAATGGACGGATTGGATCTCGTCACGAGATGCATTCTTGACCAAGATCAGGGTGAAGCTAGGCTCTGCCGAGGCTGAGGTGGAGGCCGACTCCGAGCATCTCCGCGAGGCGATTGAACTGATCCCGGAGGTGGTTGCCAAGCTGCCACGAGAGGGAGCGCATGGAGTCGAGGGCGTGAAGGCTAGGCCAGCCGTCCAGACAGACGAACCGATGGTGCCCCATGTTCCCAGCCAACCTCCCACGATCGTCCTGGAGAAGGGCGACTCCCTCGCTGACGTCATTGGCAAGTTCTTCGCCGACCCATGGGGAAGGGAAAGGCGGAAGCTCTCAGACGTAAGGGAGGCGCTGGAGTCGTACGGGATGAACTATCCCAAGCAGTCGGTCGCTGTCGCTTTGCTCAGGCTCGCGAAGGCGACCAAAATCAGGCGCTTCAAGGCCGAGGACGGGGAATTCGTCTACACCGCTTCGACGATGCCCATGCCAGCAGTCCCCCCGCCCCGGCGCGAGGAGAGCCTCGACGAGATTGCTTCCTCCCAGAACCTAATTTAACCAGTCTCGATTCATGTGCGCGGCGGAGTCAAGAAGCGCTTTGTCCTCAGAACGAGAACTTTCGATATCAGTGAGCTACGGCGATGCCAGGGTCGAATTCTCCGGGTCGCCCGAAGTGGTGATGCGCTCGTTGCACGAGTTCGTCTCCAAGGTCGTCCCCAACATGGACCTGGCGCGCATGATCACCGTCAACTATTCCCTTAACGACCTCATACAGATGTTCAAGGATAATGTCAGGATCACTCCCGAAGGGCCCAGAGTCTGGACGCAGGACAAGAAGCTCAGCGACAGGGACGTGATCCTCCTGCAGCTCGTCGCGGCCAGGATAGCCAGTCTGAGCGGCAAGGGCGCCTCTGACGCTATGAGCGTCGGCGAGATCGAAGCGGCGACGGGACTCTATCCGAAGACGATAAGCTCCAGGCTCAGCGAGCTGACGAAGTCGGCCCAAGTGGAGAGGATCGATTCTCAGGGAGGCGGTAAGTACAGGATTGCCACCGTCGGAGTCAACAGACTGGGGGAGCAGCTTTCAAAGAAACTGAAATCACTGCAGGAAAGCTCAGTCTAGTCTCTGCGACAGGCCGGCATGAAGTCAGTGCTCTGTCCCGACTTTGGCCGTGTCGTCCTCGCCAACGCGATTCTGCCCCGCTAGAGGATACTTCTGGACGTACCGGTAGTTCCGCATGCTGCCCTCCCTGAAGAGTGTGCCCTCCCTCACCAGGTCGGCCAGGGTGTGCGAGACTGCCGTCCGGTCGTAATGATACCCTCGCCTGCTCATCTCCTCATGCGCCTCGGACAGTGCCTTTGGGGTCGAAAACCACCCTTCGCGCCACATCGTGACGATCAAACCCCTGCAGGTCTCGAACCGACGTCGGTCAGACGGCGCCTCCTGCGCCTCCACGAGTGCCGGCTCCTTGGATGCCATTCCCGCCAGGACGCTTTCGACAGCCTGTTGGATTCTGTCTTCCGGTGAGGTGATTTCGACTTCCCAGGCGCCCCTCTTCAGTTTCACTGTAATCATGTTCGGCTGTGACGACAAGGGGTATCTTGTTGCCCTTGTTGGGCAAGTTGCCCATATTTGAAGGATTAGTGTCACCAGCAGGATACGTGAGTATTGGCCTTCCGTGCTCTCGGATGAACCGCTAGTGGCTGTTGCGCATGTTGCTATTGCGCAACAATTAAATAGTCACAACTTGCATACCATGTTGCGCAACATGGCCATCGCAACAAGCATCCTTCCCGACGGCCTCGAACCCGACCTTCTTGACTCCCTTGCAGAGGAATTCAAGCATGGCTTCGCCGAGCTGGTAGAAAGCGCCGACAGAGAGCTCTCCGGCAGGAACTTTGTCTTCAGTCGGTACGGGAGGGAGCTGTATCCGTACTTCGAGGAGACAGACGCGACCCTGGTCCCTGGGTGCATAATTCCCGTCAAAGAAGGGCGACCGGTCGCGTCGGTCGACTCGACGTGCGTTCTCGTCGGAGAAACCTCGGGGGGTGCCCTCTACGCAGCAAGGACTGCGATAGGGATATCGTTCGAGGGGGCACTCCGACGCTTCTTTAGGCTCGGTCCCATCCTGGTCTACGCCTCGGACTCGGGCCTCGTCGGCATAGAATCAAACCTCTCGTCGCCAGAATTCGCGATGCTCCTGTCAGACCACACCGTCGCTGAGAGGGTTATCAGGAACTGCGTAGAGCGGCGGGTCATCGATGCTCTGATGGCCAGCAACGAGGAGGCCGTAGTGATGGCCGACGGCTCGCTCAAGCATCCCATGGGCCAGTTCGCGAGGTCGCTGCCGAAGTCCGGCAACAGCAGAAGCTGTCTGGTGGGGTTCTCGAAGTCGAGCAGCCTGATCTTCTCCGAGAGTGCGGTCAGCGCCCTCTCAAGGTCTCAGGTCGCGGCCTACCACAGCATCGACGATGGTCCGGTAAAGACCGTGCTCGCGAAGTTCACGCCCGACGGCCTAGTCTTCAGGCTGGACTTCGCCCGGAGTCCGGAACCCGTGCAGCAGACCCTCGGCAGGATCCTCTGGAACGACGCCTTCGCTTCAGGGTATCCGGACTCGCTCAAGGTCGCGCATCACCTCTCCATCTTCTCGAAGGCCGAGGACCAGGCCCTGAAGGCCTACGTCACGAAGCGTTTCAGGCTCAAGCAGCTCCCCACCTTTTCGCTCAGGAGGATCGCCCTCGGCAGCTTCAAAGGAGGAGCCTAGCCTTTGAGGATACTCAGGAAGGAGTCTGACGACATACTGGTCATTGCCTCGCCCCGGGAGCCCGCCCGGGTCGGCGACTATCTCGTGGCTGCCGAAGAGAAACGGAGCCTCGTCCTCCAGGTCTATGACGAACGGTACCTGGATATTGAAGGCATCGAGGAGGAGATAGCACGGGAGGAGGTCCTTTCAGCATCGGCCCCAGGGGTGACGGTAGACCCGACCGACCTCACTACCATCTCCACGCTAATCAGGGACATGCGGATTCTGCTCTGCAAGGCGAGGGGGACAATTTCGGGCGGCCGGCTGACCCCCGGGGTCGACTGGATGCCCTCCAGGACCAGTTCGAGGGTGGCGAGGCTTATGGTCGATGAGCTGTCGGGGACCTTGCCCCCTCTCGGGGTGAGGAAGATCAGGATAGGGCGCGTCGACTCAAACTCGGAGTTCTTCATCGCGGCCGAATCGCTCGACGGAAGGATCACGGTCATCACAGGGAGAAAGGAGTCGGGCAAGTCTCACCTCGCCAAGATGCTGCTGAGGGGCCTCCTCGAGCAGGGAGCCTACTCGGTCGTCTTCGACCTGAACGACGAGTACGCGTCGATCGGCCAGTGGAGGGACGGGACCAGGACCACAGTCTACGGGAAGGTCAAGGCGATGAGGCCCGGTCGGGAGCTCAAGTTCTCTCTGGCGACGGTCGGCCTCCGCTCCATAACGAACCTGCTTTCCCACTCCCTGGACATGCCAGGGACCTCATTGCGCGAGTTCGTGAAGATCTGGGAGCAGCTCGAGAGCCGCCACGACCTCTCCCTGGCGTCGCTCGAGTCGGCGATCCACCAGTGGCGGTGCAACGAGTTCGTGAGGGACGCCCTTTTCGCCAGGTACCACACGATCGCTTCCTGCGGTCTCTTCTCGGATTCGCCCCACCAGCAGTTCGACCTCCAGGACTTCTTCGACATGAACGAAGGAGGGGGTGCGCTGATCGTGACCTTGAGTTGCGTCTCTCCCCTGAACAGGAAGATGGTCGTCGAGCTGATGCTCTCTAGGATGGTGGAGCTCCTAGAGCGCAGGAAGATACCGCCAGTCTTCCTCTTCGCCGAGGAGGCCCACCTGTATCTCAGGGACACTTACTGGGAGGACCTCATCACCAGGATGCGCCACTTCGGGGTCTTCACCGTCTTCGTCACGAACCAGCCCGACGCAATTGACCAGAAGATCTACAGGCAGGTAGACAACATCTTCCTTTACAACTTCAGCAGCGACTCGGACCTGAACCTCATCTCCCAGGCTTCTATGGCCGACACGGACACCGTAAAGGCGATAGTCAGAACTCTCCCCCCTAGGATGTGCCTCTTCATAGGTCATGCAGTGAACAATCTTCCTGTTATAGTCAGCGTCGACCCCTTCGATTCCCCCGCCAGCGGGACCACGCGCAGGTTCTTTGAAGAGACGATCGAGCTGAGGGCTTAGCCGATTTCAGCCCGACGAGACCACTTGAATGGAGATGCTCATACCCTTGCGGCCAAGACCCGTCGCAGAGTTTGCAGATGCAAGCCTCAACTACAGGGTAGTCGGGTGAAATCGAGAGGTCGGCAAAGCAGTGTCTCTCCTGGTACCACAAGCATCTTCCTGTAAAGATTGAGAGCCCTCAGATTCCCATACTTGCCGGATACCTCTCTGTAGCTCGTCCTCACGAACCCGCGAGATTTGAAGAGCCCTTCAGATTCCGCATTCTCTTCTTCTATGCTCGCATACACTTCGTGCATGCCGAGCCCAGAAAAGTACTCGAGTGAATGCTCCAAAAGCCGAGTCGCGACCTTTCTCCTTCTGTAATCCTTGGCCACGGCGATGTAGTAGACGTAGCCTGCGGTACCATAGAAAGCCTTCAACATGACCAGACCCACCGGATGCTCGTCGACGACTGCCTCCCTAACCATCTCTACTCCCATCAGCGCCTTCTTTGAATGCCTCAGATACCAGCCTTCAAAACTCTCATCGAGCAGATGCTGTAGCGGCGCCCTGTTCCCGATGGGGACCTCGGAAATCCGTATGTTCTCGTCTTGAACCGTCAGAGCCGGAACACCCTCTTCGCGTTCTCCGAGAGAATCCTTTCCCGGTCCTTCGTATCGATTTCGAGCTTCTCTACAAGGGAGATTGCCACAGAAGGCTGGGTGACAGGATAATCACTTCCGAAGATTACTTTGTCGGCTCCGCCTGCGAAATATATGGCTCGGCTCAACCTCTCTGCCAGCGAGTCGGTGTATTGCTCGATGTACTTACTGCCGCCGACGACCAGGCCAGAGATGTCGGCGTAGACGTTCGAATGCTTGTATATCAGTTCAGCGACATCATCGATCCAAGGATTGCCAAAGTGACAGGCCACGATCTTTAGGTCGCCACGCTTGTTTGCGAGAGCGTCCAGGGTCAGCGGGTGAGCATGCACTAGGCTACCCTCGACATCTGCAGTGTCACCCGTGTGGAACATGATAGGAAGACCGGCTGATTCGGCGTGGTCGTACAGAGGATTGAAGACAGGGTCGCCGGCGCGTACCTTCCCATATCCGAGCATGACCTTGAAGGCCTTGACAAGACCCTCGTTACGCTTGGCAAGCTGCAAAGCGTTCCGCACCTTCTTGGAAGACGGTTCAACGGTGATCACCGGAAGAAGTCTCCCCTGGCTCCTCAGGCAGAGCTTCAGAACATCTTCGTTTGGGAGTGGGACACCCATCCCAACTATCGAGCTAAGGAGCAGCCCGAGGGCCACATCATTCAGCTTCATCAGTCGAAGGAGTTCCTCCAGGTTATACGTCAGTCCATTTCGGTCGGCGTAGACATTGAGTCGGTCGTCTTTTCGTTCCGAAAGATGAGTGTGTGCGTCTATTATTCCATGCACTACTCGTGCTACACGCTGAATTGGCATAAAGTTTTGTTTCGCGGGTCGTGTTGAGGGCCACGGAAGTGGTTGGATTGCTGGTGCGTTCACTCCTCCGTCCATTCGTCCATTCTTCCGTCCATTCGTCCGTCCATCCGTCCATTCGTTCATCTGTCCATCGGCCAGTCTTAGGAGTCACTCCTCTTGGATACTATTGTCCGAATGAGGGGGCCGCCTGGCCCTCGAGATGGGAGAGTCGATTCCATTCCAAGGAATCAAAAGGGTTTTGAGCCCTCCGAAGCCGGTGCAGGGGCGTGAACATCGAGGAAGTTGTGCTGGCAGTCCCCGAGGGAAGCCAGCTGATCCTCGGCCAGAGCCACTTCATCAAGACCGTTGAGGACGTCTACGAGGTCCTGGCTACTTCAATGCCCGGGATCAAATTCGGGGTCGCCTTCTGCGAGGCCTCCGGAAAGGCGCTCGTCAGGTATGACGGCTCTGACGAGGAGGCTACTTCAACTGCCCAGAGGTTCGCGAGTTTGCTGGGGGCAGGGCACTGTTTCGTGGTGGTGCTCAAGGGGGCATTCCCCATCAACGTCCTCAACAGGCTCAAAGGGGTCGAGGAGGTCGTGGGGATATACTGCGCAACGTCCAACTCGGTCGCCGTCCTGGTTGCAGACACGGGGAAAGGCAGGGGCATCTTGGGGGTCGTCGACGGAGTGTCTCCCAAAGGCTCGGAAACAGAGTCAGACAGGAGGGAGCGGCACGAATTCCTCCGCAAGATAGGGTACAAGCGCTAAGGGAACGGCCCGGAGTCGGGGACTCTAGGCGCTTCTTCGTTCACTTTCCTGACGGTGGAATGTGAATACTAATTTCACATATCCCTGCTCATTCCGCGTGCAATATTGTATAACGACTTAATAGCGAGCGCTTCCACGAAAGGTTTGAGCATGTACGCGAGCCAGGCGCAGAAGCCTGCGCCCACATGTGGCCTCTGCGGCCGGAGTCTCGGAGTCGGGTTCTACTACGCATGCCACGTCTGCGGAGCCACGTATTGTTACGCCCACAGCCCCCAAAAATGCGACCACGGCAAGGTCCGTTCGCCTCCGCTGAAAGTGGCTCTCTCCAGCAAGGCATAAACTCATATCATTTCACCGCTTCTGCGTTGAAAGTCTACCTGGCTGTGCCGCTGGTCTCCAACAGATCAATCGATAGGGCCCAACTGATGGCAAAGGCAATCAGGGATTCGGGCAATGTCGTCGCTTCACCCTGGAACTTGGACCCTTTGGAGGTCTCCTCCCCGGGTGCAGTGAACGTCTTCGACCGAGACAGGACAGGGTCGGAGAACGCGGATGTGATGGTCGCCGACGTGACAAGCCCGAGCACGGGCGTGGGAATGGAGGTTATGGCCGCCTATAAGGCAGGGCGAAGGATTATCCTCGTATCGAAGAGGGGCAGGCGAGTTTCCAGGATGCTAGAGGACATGGACAGGAAGGAGAAGCTCGAATACACAGAGAAGTCAGAGATCTACGAAGGGCTCCTCAGGATGCTTAGGTGACTACGGGTCCTCGCCGATCCCCGCTGCCTGCCTCTCAAAACCGATTTAAGATGCTAGTCTTCGCAGGACGTCGTTGAACCGCGAAGTGAGAACTGCAGGTGCGCCTGCCCCAGTGGGGCCGTATTCACAGGCCATCGACGCAGGACCTGTCTATTGCGCGGGGCAGATTGGTCTTGATTCCTCTACGGGGAACCTTGAGGACGGGATAGTCCCTCAGACGAGGAGAGCCCTCCAAAACCTTGAGGCCGTGCTCAAGGCCTCCGGCCTCAGCATGAAGAACATCGTGAAAACGAACGTCTTCATGGTAGACCTTGCCGAGTTCTCACAAATGAATGAAGAGTATTCGAGGCACTTCTCGACACCCTTCCCTGCCAGGACTACGGTCCAAGTCCCAGCGCTCCCGAAGGGCGCGAGAGTCGAA
The DNA here is from genome assembly GCA_050012055.1 of Nitrososphaerales archaeon. Taxonomy (GTDB): domain Archaea; phylum Thermoproteota; class Nitrososphaeria; order Nitrososphaerales; family Gagatemarchaeaceae; genus UBA183. The sequence continues at coordinate 11,582 of JBEKHX010000001.1, read as the reverse complement.
ATCGACGCAGTGGCAGTTCGCTGACGTCAGCGCTGTGTCAACGACTTCCCTTATTCTCTGGGATTGGGACGTAGAGGATGACCGAAGATAGGTCGGGAATGGACTAAATACCTGTCTCAGTCGAAATGGTCTGGGACGAAGATTCTCGCGCCCCGACTCCATACGCCAAGATTGCTAGCCCGATCGGAAACAGCACAACTCCCGTCCAGACGAAATAGTACGAAATTGAGATTACGTCGCTTGAGCCACCCGCGCTGACTGCATATGCAAGGTTGGCAATGTTGATACTCCCGAAGATCAGAGCGAACCCCAGGCCCAGGATAAACCCCCCGATCGCCATAAGTCTCGCTTTCAACGTAGATGCTTGGTGAGATAGGTGTCTTAAGTCTGCGCTTTGCCGCGCAGTAGTCAGCCGATTCAGTTATGACACGTCAGGTGAAAGGGCTTTCTCTTAGGGCTGAAATCAGGCCACAAGAAGTAAGCCATCTCGTCTGGTTAGCGCGCGCTAATCTGAACGATCTCGCAACCACTAGGTTCTGCCCCAGTTGCAGGGCAGCACCTTGCGAGTAGACCCTTAGCGTTGACGTTTTTGACCTTGATAGAGTCTCCCCGACCTATTGAGAGCTAATAAGCATCAAACGTCTGGGTACCCTGAGTCATTCGGGCATGGCAAGGCCCCAGTATCCATCTCTTTCTGGAAACAAGAGCTTTCTGGCTCTTCTGTTCGGCAGAGGGGTTTCCTCGCTCGGCGACTATTTCGGGAACCTGGCTCTCTCTTGGCTCGTCTACGCAATCACTGGTTCGGCGTTCGATTTGGCTATCACATGGGTCGTCTTCATGATACCGAGAGCGCTGGTGCGGCTGTTCGCTGGGGTCTATGTTGACAAGTGGAACAAGAAGAGGATCATGTTCGCGACCGAAACCACAAGGGCGGTGCTCTTCGGCGCGATCGGCGCGGGAAACTTGGTGGGTTACACTCCCCTGGCTTTCATCTTCGTAGTCGCCTTCTCCGTGGGTCTGCTTGGTGCGCTCTTTGACCTGGCCGGCAACACGGTAGTACCATTCTTGGTTGAGAAGGACAGCCTTCTGAGGGCGAACTCGACCTTCACGGCAGTCTTCGAGGCGGACAGCATAGCCGGACCGGCGCTTGCCGGGATCACTATAGCGCTGTTTGGGACCGCAGCCGCGCTTCTGGCTGACAGCCTGAGCTTCGTGGTGCTGGTCTTCGCACTCTTGCTGATCACGGTGCCGTCCATGCCTCTCGGACAAATGCAGCGCACGTGGAAAAGGGACTTCAAGGAAGGGTTCGCGTACTTCAAGACAAGAATGGATCTCGTTTGGATGTCAATCTTGGTAATGGGCTCGAACTTTGGCCTTGGGGCGCTCTGGTACGTCTACGCGCTAATCTTCTCGGATAACGTCCTGATGTCAGGCAGTTTCGGCTACGGCATGCTCGGGACGTTCAGCGCCGCCGGCATTCTCACGAGCGTCATCTACCTTGCTAGGATAGGAAGGGTACAAAGGAGAAGGCTGGCGATTCTCACTTCGCTGTTCGGAATGGGAGCAGCCATAGTGGCGCTCTCCTTTACCACCACCCTGCCAGAGGCCCTCGTGGCCATTTTCATCTTCGGCCTCTTCCTACCGTTTTCCGACACCATACCGACAGTCTACTACCAGCAGACTGTTCCGGGCCCAGTGCTCGGGCGGATACTTGGGTTCAAACAATTCGTTGAATTCCTGACAGCTCCTGTCAGTGTGTTTTTTGGGGCCTTCGCCGCAAGCTACTACGGCGTCACGAACGGGATTCTCATTGCCGGCGTGGTGGTCGTGGGCTGCGGTCTGATAGGCGTCTTTGCCCGCCCATTGAAAAAACTGATTCCATTGCCGGAACCTCAACAATTCAGCTAGATTGGAGTTTCACCGGGCGCTAAAGAAGGCAACAAGAGGCAAAGACAAACGCGTGTTGAATGTTAAGGAGGTGCTAAGCACCTACTCTACGTAGCGTTGACGTTTTTTGACCTTGGTGGATGCTCTCAGACCCGCCAATTACGCCCCGGGGGGGATTTCGGCGAGATGATTTCAATCTAGCAGCGTGATAGCCGGGACTTCCGCTATGAACCGAAATCGGGGCATACAAAGTAAAATCGTCAGCTGCTTGCTGCTGTTTCATCCACTTCTCATCTTGCCTTAGTGCGCGCGCCAATCTACGGCTGCCATGTACGGCTTTGGAGATGATCAGACGGATTTTCTTTTCTCTCGATATTCGTTCTCTAGGATGCTCATCATTACGAAGTCGCCATACTCGCCTTCGCAGCAGTACCCATCTCTCTCAACGCCTTCTTTCTCGAAGCCGAGGTTCTTCCAATGCCTTAGCGCCCTCTTGTTGAAGCCGACGACTCCTACCGAGACTCTATGGAGGCCTATTCGATTAAATGCGTAGTCAAGAAGCAGACGACCCGCCTCAGTTCCGTATCCTTTCCCCCATTCGTCCTTCTCTCCAATGATGACGGTCATGTCCGTGGTCCGCCAGGGCCTGAACACCCTCAACAAGCCCGTCTCTCCTATCACCTTGTCGTTATCCTTCAAGACAATTACAAACCAGATTCTTTCTTTGTCATTGCGCAACTCGGTGTAGAACCTTTCAGCCTCTGCATTGCTCATCGGTTCAACTCCCCCAGTCAACTTCCTAAGTTCAGCATCATTGGACCACTTCTGAACGTGTCTTACATCATCTTCTCCGAAAGGTCTCAGAATGACCCTCCTGCCCATCAGCGACTCTTGTCGCGGCAAGCCATCAGGAAGAGTCGTTCTGTCGCAACCTGGATTCTGAAGGCGTTACTGACGTAATGTTCTTGCGCGCGCGCCGTGGGTAAGAAACGCTTGCGTGAAGTGTGGGTGATTCTAAATCGTGGCAACTCGACGACTTTGGCTGGATTGTGATTTAGCCTTTAGCCTTCAACCCTACGGAGAATGGACTTCCTGTAGGGACCACGTCGCCTCTTGCGGGCTTTCTTCCTTCGTTCCTTGTCAGCGAGAAGGCGGTCTTCTTCGCCAGTCATTTCTTCATCTTCGAGAAGGCCACGATGCTGACCATCCCTGCGACCTTGAACGCGAATTCCTTGAAGATGTCGGCCTCCGGTGACCCAGGTCTCGCTATCGCAATCGGGACTCCGGCATCAGATTGCTCTCTGACGGCCATGACCAGCGGGATTTCCCCCAGGAAGTCGACCTTCTGCTCAGACGCAATCTTCCTCCCTCCTCCGCTGGAGAAGATGTAGGAACGTGTGCCACAGTGTGGGCAGACGAAGTAACTCATATTCTCGACGATCCCGAGGATGGGCACGTCGAGCCTCCTGAACATCGCCAACGCTTTGGCAGCGATGCTCAGGGCCGCCTCTTGGGGCGTCGTTACTATCACGATGCCGCTCAGCGGGACAGTCTGAGCCAGTGTCAGGGACGCGTCGCCAGTCCCTGGGGGAAGGTCGCAAACGAGGTAGTCGAGTTCCCCCCAGTCGACCTGTGTCAGCAATTGCTTTACTGCACCGGCGACGAGGGGCCCCCTCCAAATCACGGGTGTCACGTCCTTGTAGAAGAAGCCCAACGAGGCCACCTTGACGCCGTGGGCGACTGGCGGGATTATCAGCTCGTCCCTGACCTCTGCGTCTTGGTTCACGCCCATCATGTGAGGTATGTTCGGCCCGTAGACGTCTGCATCCAGTATCCCGACCTTCGCCCCAGAGGCCGCGAGCGCGACGGCCAGGTTCACGGCGACTGTCGACTTCCCGACTCCGCCCTTCCCGCTCGCTACCGCGATAATGTTCTTGACGCCCTTGAGCATCTCTGACTGGGAAGTGTCCCTTGTCGCGAAGACGATTGAGCCGGTCTTCATTTGCACCTCACTGACGCCTGGGAGGCTCTTCACGGCTTCCTTCGCGGCGTCCTCGAGCCGAGTCCTGAGCGGACAGGCGGGGGTCGTCAGGTTGAGCGTGAAAGTGACCCTTCCCCCGTCTACAGTGACGCCTTCAACCATTCGCAGAGACACCAGGTCCCTACCTAGCTCCGGGTCCTTGACCGAGGAAAGGGCCTTCATCACCTGTTCTGTACTCGGCAAACTCGGGACACGGTGTTCTTCCGCGTATTAAATTCTAGTCTTCTGAACCAGTAGCCGCTAGGGTAGCATTTATCGCGCCTTCCCCGCTTGGTCGGGCGGAGCGATTTGGGAAAGGTCGAGATCTTCCCTCTCAAGGGCTTGCCTGAGGTAGGCAAGCGGTCGGACGTTGGAGGACTGGTGATGGCGGCCCTCGACCGCGCCGGGATTGAGCTGAAGGACAGAGACATTGTGGTGGTCAAGCAAAAGGTCGTGTCCAAGGCCGAAGGGCAAGTGGTCAGGCTAAGTGAGGTGGTCCCAGGGAGACGTGCTGAGAGCCTGGCGAAGGCGGAAGGCAAGGACCCCCGGCTCATGGAACTGGTCCTGAGGGAGGCGGTCAGGGTGGTAAGGTCGGGACACGGCGTCGTCATCACAGAGACGAAACACGGCTTCGTGTGCGCGAACTCAGGCGTCGACCAGTCCAACGTGGGGAAGGGGTGCGCCAGCTTGCTTCCAGTGGACTCAGACCTGAGCGCGCGGAAGATCAGGAAGACCCTCGAGGACCGGACAGGAAAGCGCCTGGCTGTGGTAGTGACCGACACTTTCGGCAGACCCTGGAGAAGGGGCCAGACAGATGTGGCCATAGGGTGTTCGGGGATAGACCCGCTGGTTTCGTTCATGGGCAAGGCTGACAGGTTCGGCTATGCCCTGAGGGTGACTGAGCCCGCAGTCGTGGACGAGGTCGCCGGCGCGGCCGAGCTTGCGATGGGCAAGCTCGACAGGGTCCCCGTGGCCGTGGTCCGCGGTGTAAGGTACGCCAGGGGAGAGGGCGGGGTCAAGTCCCTGATCATGCAGAGGGAAAGAGACCTCTTCAGGTGACGGGTTGAGGGTAGTCGCGCTGGCCGGCGGAACGGGCTCGGCAAAGTTGCTGAGGGGGCTGTCGGCGCTGGGCGTGGACCTGACCGTGGTAGCCAACGTCGGGGACAACGTCTGGATGCACGGCCTCTACGTCTGCCCAGACCTTGACATCGCGATGTACACGCTGGCTGGGCTTGCGGACAGAAGGCGGGGCTGGGGCATCGACGGGGACACCTTCCGGACGCTCGCACAGCTGGGCCAGATCGGCGAGCCGACCTGGTTCGCGCTCGGAGACATGGACATCGCGACCCAGCTAGCGAGGACCAGGATGCTGCGTGAAGGTCTGACCCTGACCTCAGTCACAGAGAAGCTCCGAAAGGCCTTTCACGTCGCCCAGACGATCCTGCCTCTGACCGACGACCCAGTCGAGACACGTATCCTCACCCCTGCCGGCTACGTGCACCTTCAGGAGTTCTGGGTCCGAGACCGGGGCAGGCCGGCGGTCAGAGGAGTTGTCTACAAGGGGGCCTCCCAGGCAAGATTCACCGAGGACGTCGAGGAAGCCATCAAGAGGGCCGACAGGATCGTCCTCTGTCCGGCCAATCCGGTGACCAGCATCGGTCCGATGCTCGCGGTCCCAGAATTCTCCAGGAGGCTCTCCCGGACCAAGGCGAGAGTGACGGCGCTCTCCCCGATGGTGGGCAGGGCTCCCTTCTGCGGCCCCGCAGCCAAACTGATGAAGGCAGTCGGGATGCGGCCCGATTCTGTCGGGGTGGCTCAGATCTACTCGGAGTTTCTCGACTCGCTGATTATCAACAGGAGCGACGCGGGCCTCGCTGGTGAGGTCGAAGAGCTCGGGATCAAGTGCGTACTCTCGGATACCCTCATGAGGGACCGTTCCGACGAGGAGAGGCTCTCAAAGGAGTTGATGGAAGCTTGAACCGGACAGCCGTTCTAATCCCCTTCAAGGCCGACCGGAAGAAATCGAGGCTCTCCCGGGTCCTGGGCCCGAACCAGAGAAGCCGGCTGGCGGAGCTGATGCTCCTTGACGTGCTCGAAGCCTTCCGCAAGGCTGGCCTTTTGCCAAAATGCTACGTCGTCACGTCAGACAAAAACGTCCTTACCCTCGCGCGAAGACTGGGGGCGCAGACGATTGTTGAATCCCGGGACAGAGGGGTCAACGCCGCTGTCGGGAGGAGCGTGAAGACGCTCGGAAGGGACCTTGATTTCATGGTGGTGCCTTCAGACCTGCCCCTGCTCGCCCCTGACGAGATCAAGAACACGCTCGCGCTGGAACGCAGCTTCGACTGCGTCATCTCCCCGTCCCGTTCATTCGACGGCACCAACCTTCTCATCTTCTCAGGGAGGGTCGCGCCGGCCCTGAGCTATGACTCAAACAGCTTCTGGAATCATGTCAGCGGGGCGGCGAGGAAGGGCCTCTCCCTCGCTGTGTACTGTGGAGAGGGCGTCCTGTCTGATGTTGACACTCCAGAGGACCTGCGGGCGCTATCCCGCACAAGAAGGAGGATTCTGTCCGTGGAATTCGCCAGGGAGGCGCTCAAAAGACGAGTGTCCTGATCGAGAACTGCAAGCTCGGCGGCAGGAAGACCGGCTCCTTAATGGTCGAGGGCGGGAGGATCGTCGAACTGTCCGACAGTGCGAGCCTGAATGCCCTCGATGGTGTGAAGCGACTCGAAGCGAACGGAGCCGCGCTTTTTCCGGGCTTCACTGACACCCACTGCCACCCATTCGAGTTCGGCTGGCTGAAGCGGAACGTCGACCTCAGAGGGACCGGCAACATCACCGGCCTTCGCCTTCGTCTCTTCGCCAGGGTGCAGAAATCGAGGCCCGGCGAGTGGGTGACGGGGATGGGCTGGGACCAAGAGGCCTTCAGCGAGGGTAGGATGCCGGACCGGTCGGACATAGACGACCTGTCAGGCAAGAACCCTGTCGCCCTAACTAGGGTCTGCGGCCACATCGCCCTCCTCAATACCGTCGCAATCAAGGCACTCGCCCTCGAAGACAGGCAGGGGCCCGAATTCGTGAGGGACGACGGAGCGCGCCTCACAGGAATCGTCAAGGAGGGGGCGCTGGAGGAGGTCTACGGCAAGATCCCTCGAGGCGCAGAGGTCTGCGCCAACGACCTATTGTCTGCCGAGGCAGAGGCCGCAGGGTGCGGGGTCACGACCCTGCATTCTGTCCTCTCACCGACAGGCTACCATGAGGAGCTCGAGGCCTTCGCTGCCCTGCACGCCGCCGATGCGCTTTCTCTGCGCTACAGGGTGTACATCCCGGTGGAGGCCATGGGATACGTGGAAGAGAAGGGGCTCCGTTCGAAGCTCAACGACGACACGGTCAGGATCAACGGTGTAAAGGCCTACGCTGACGGCTCTCTGGGGGCCAGGACCGCCGCCTTGCGCCAGCCGTATGCAGACGACCCCGGCAACAGCGGGATTCTGAGGCACACCGACGAGGAGCTCGGGAGCATCGTCGAGGTGGCTGATGCCGCAGGCTATCAGGTCATCATCCATGCCATCGGAGATCGGGCGGTAGAGCAGGCGATTCAGGCGCTCTCGCGGGTGACCGGAGCCCGGAACCCGAGGAGACACAGGATAGAACATGCGAGCCTGCTTCCCAGGGACCTGATGTCCGATATGGTAAAGCACGGGATCAGGGCTGCCGTCCAGCCTCTCTTCATCACGTCCGACACATGGGTCGCCAAGAGGCTGGGCGAAGACAGGGTCAATGACTTGTACCCGCTGAAATCGATGCTGGCCAGGGGAACCGTGGTGTCAGGAGGTTCGGACTCCCCGATCGAGCAGATGAGCCCTCTGGTGGGGGTTTGGGCTGCAATGGTCAGAGGTGGCTTCGCGCCTCGAGAGTCTCTGTCCCTCGACGAGGCATTTGGCCTCTACACCTCGAATGCCAGCTCCAACGGGTTCGACGAGGTCGGGTCCGGACTGGCCGAAGGTGCTGACGCGAACCTCACCTTGCTGGATTCTGATGTGGAGGGGATGCACCCCGCGATGGTCAGGAAGGTCCGGATAGCAGCGACTCTCGCGAACGGGAAGCTCGCCTACTCGTCCACCGGCGTCGACGGTTAGGCTCTCTGAAACTTGCCCGACTTCCCGTCGTATTTGAGAAGCTCTCCGTAGATGGTCCAGTGTATCAGGAGTGCCCTGATCAGTGACTCGTTGAGCTCTGGCTGGTAGTGCCACTTGATGCCTATCTCGGAGAGCGATTCCGCTACCTGCCCTGCGGTCACCGTCTTGCCCTTGTAGGCGAGCTCCAGGGCCGTGCGGAACGGTTCGATGGTCGCCAGCCTGTCTTTGAGTATCCTGACCTTGTTCTTCGAAGCCTTCTGGAACCTGTGTCCCAGCTCCGTGAGGTAGACGTCTCCCTTCTCGCTCCTCACCAGACCGAGCATCTCGGCGGCATCCAGTATGCTCAGCAGGACCGCTATGTCTGCACCCAACTCGTCCGCGAGCCTGGGCACGTCCACCTTAGGCCCCAGCCCGCCCGTGACCTCGACAAGGCTGATGACCTGCCCGGCCCTGACGTTCCCCGGCATCACGAGCGCTATCGGAAGAGGCCTTCCTGGTTCTACCATGCGTTCCTGCGCCTCCACGTGCTCCCGTGCGGCTTAAGGAGATGTCGGCTGGTCATGATAAGAGCGAATACACCTTGTCCACCCATGCGAAGAACTCCTCGGACTTCTTGTTCCTTGGTCTCGGCAGGTCGATTCTGAACTCGCCGACAACATGTGCAGGCCGCTGTGAAAGCACGACGACCTTGTCGGCCAGCTCGATGATCTCCTCCACGTTGTGGCTGACCATGACGACTGTCTTGACGGAGGTCGAGGGGTTGATCAGGAGTTCATAGATTTCCTTCCTGAGCCTCTCGGCAGTGAGGTCGTCGAGCGAGCTGAATGGTTCGTCCATGAGCATGACCTCCGGGTCCGTTGCGAGGGCTCGGGCCACCCCCACCCTCTGCTTCATTCCTCCCGAGAGCTCTCCAGGGTAGACGTTCTCGAACCCCATCAACCCTGTCTCCTCGAGTGCCTTCTCGGCCTTCTCTCTCTTCTTGTCAGCTGTGAGGTCCTTCCGCGAGCTCAGGCCGAAGAGGACATTCTCCAACGACGTCCGCCACGGAAGCAGTACAAAGTTCTGGAAGACCATGGTGATGTCATTACGCGGGCCCGTCACCTCGGAGTTCAGGACCTTCACAGTCCCCGCTGTGGCCTTGCTTAGGCCCCCCATGATCCTGAGGAGCGTGGACTTGCCGCAGCCTGAAGGTCCTGTTATGGCGACTAGCTCGTCCTTCCCTGCCGTCAGCGAAACGTCGACTAGTACTGGGAGCGGTTCCTTCTCTTTGTGATAGTTGAGGCTCACATTCTCGACGGTGATAATCGGGCTCCCGGCGGCGAGTTGCGCCGAATTCTCCGACATTAGGGCGCCCCGACCTTCTCAGCGGTTATACGTGTATCGAGCCGCTATGGGATCAAGTGTTAGGTATTTCGGCGACCTAGGGGGCAGGATTCTGTCTTCTTCTTGCGAGATTCGGTATGCTAACTGGATGAGGATACTCGAACATGATGAACACTCTTGAACATGAACTCCGCAAGAGAGCGGGGATTTGACTCTGGATTGCATCGCTGAGTTCATCCTAAAGAAAGCTTGAAACCAAGATGAGTTGTTGCGCAGTCCCTGGGACCAGATTGGTGAACCTCAAACCAAGAGGAAACCTTTGGAGGCATCGGGACTTCCTTCACCTATGGTTCTCGGATACAGTGAGTCAGTTCGGGAGCACGTTCTCTGGCCTGGCCATTCCTTTTCTCGCAGTGCTGGCCTTCAAGGTGACCCCGTTCGAACTGGGGCTTCTCCCGACCTTGGCCTTCCTGCCCTATCCCACATTGGGCCTCTTTGTGGGGGTCCTAGTGGACAGGTCGAGGAGAAGGCGGATCATGATAGTCTGCAACCTCGGCAGGATGGTGACCCTGGGATCTATCCCCGTCGCTGCGTTCCTTGGCCACATGACCCTGATCCAGCTTTACGTTGTTTCTCTGACCAACGGAATCTTTAGCGTGTTCTTCGACGTGGCGTATCAATCGTACCTGCCGGCGCTGATAGACAGAGGCGACCTCGTCGAGGGGAATCAGAAACTTCAGATGAGCGCTTCCGGAGCGTCCGTGGCTGGGCCTGGCTTGGCCGGAATTGTGTACCAGGTCCTCGGCGGGGCGACGACAATAACCTTCGACGCAATCGGCTACCTCGCTTCAGTTGTTTCACTTGGCACGATTCGCAAGAAGGAGATCAAACCGCAGCCTGTTCAGGGCGATCCACGACCAAATTTCCTGGCGGAGATGAAGGAGGGTATCAAGGTAGTCTTTGGGAACCCGGTGTTGTGGACGCTTGCTGGGTGCACGGCCACGTGCAACTTGGGAAGCAACATTGCAGCACCGATGACCACCTATTTTGCCCTCAACACTCTCCTCCTCTCACCGGCAGTGCTGGGCTTCGTGGGAACGGTTGGCGCCATCGGATTCTTTCTGGGCGTCCTGCTATCGGGCAGGTTCACCAAATGGCTTGGCTTAGGAATGAGCCTTGCCGTGGCGATATCAGGGGGGGTCCTCGCGGCGCTGGTTCCGCTCGCGCTCTACGGGTACCCCTTCTTGGTCTTGGCATCGATCGCATTCGTCACAGGGTTCATGGTCGCCCCTTACAACATCAATGCCGTGAGCCTCAGACAAGTGATTACTCCAGACAGGCTTCAGGGCAGGATGAACGCGACCACGAGGGCGATAGTTTGGGGGACGATACCCGTGGGCTCCTTCGTCGGGGGGATACTCGGGGAGACCATCGGTGTGGTGGATACTGTGATCTTGGGCGGGATTGTGAGCGGAATGGCCGCTGTCTGGATCCTTTTCGGTCCTGTAATCAAGTTGAAGACGCAGCCGGAGCCGGTCACGCAGTAGATTGCCGCAAGAACCCCGACCGCTTTGAGTGAATTTGAACCATATCGAGACTCTTCCAAGAGAAATCCTCCGAGGGCCAGGTCTTCGTGGCCAATGGAAACGACAACACCGTCTCAGCCGTCTCGACTACTTCGGGGAGGGGTTCGGGGATTCCTCGATTCAGCAATTCGTAAGTCCCTACATGGCAGCCACGCACTTGTATTAGGGAAGCAAGGAACAAGCAACCGACGACAGCACCAGGCATCTGAGCCTTGAGCCCACTGACTGACTGTAGTCGTTCTTGGGGCTGGAATCAGAGAACCATGACTAAAAGTGGCAGTCAGACAGGCGGTCACTTGGGGCCCGAACCCACACTGTGAGGTTGCTGACCGCCGCCCAACCATCATGGATTGGTGCTTTATTCGTATTGCAGAAGTCGTCCTGGGTCTTTCCCCCCTTTTGGACAAAATACAGAGATACCGCTAGACTGCCTGTGTAGTAGCATGACATCGAGCGAAGGTCAGGCAGCGGAAGCCGTGCCAAGTGAGGGACTTGTGGAGGCAAGCGTGGAGCCTACGATGTTAAACGTCAGAAGCGAGGGACTCAAGCTCGACCTGGTTCTCCTCCAGAACAGGGTCTCGGGCCTCACGATAGATTATCAGAGCATCTCGAAGAGCAGCGAGC